>DASTFI010000134.1:0-7219 GCA_035708765.1 Marmoricola sp. | reverse complement strand
CGCAGGCCAGCCCGACCATTCCGACGAACGAGCCGCGGTAGTGGCGAATGTCGTCGACGCGCGGCGCCCGCGGGGCATCGGCGTAGCGCTGCGCCTGGTCACGAGCCTGGTCACGAGCCTGGTCACGAGCCTGGTCACGGGCCTGCTCCCGGGCCTGCTCCCGGGGCGCACGGTCGTCGGGATCCACCCCGTCATCCTGTCAGCAGGCGGCCGCGACCAGCAGAACCTTCCCCGATGTCTCGGATGCGGGACGGAATCTGGTGAGACGACTCCCCCGCGATTTGGTCGGCCACCCACAGTTGCGGCATGGACGAGCAGTACTTCGATCTCGGTGACCCGGCCTTCGACGTCACCTCCCCGACGGTGCACGAGGCCCGCGAGCACGGCTGGTACGTGCGCACCAACTACGGGCACGCGGTCCTGCGGTACGACGAGATGAACCGGCTGCTCAAGGACCGCAGGTTCCGCCAGGGCAACGCCCAGTGGCCCTCGCAGAACGGCATCCACTCCGGGCTGTTCAGCGACTGGTGGAAGCAGACGCTGCTCAGTCTCGAGGGCGACGACCACGACCGGATCCGCAAGCTCCTGCGACCGGCGTTCGGGCGCAAGGTGCTCCAGGGCTGGGTGCCCAGCTTCCAGCAGCTCGCCACCGAGTTGGTCGACGGGTTCAGCGAGCGGGGTCGCGTCGAGTTCATCTCCGAGTTCGCCGAGCCCTACGCCACCCGGGTGATCTGCCGGATGCTCGGCCTTCCCGAGGACGAGTGGCCGCAGATCGCACACTGGGCCGACGACCTGGGCAAGTCCTTCGGCATCAACGTCGGTCAGGACGTGCCGGTGATCGAGAAGGCGCTCGACGGCCTCTACGGCTACTGCAACGCGGTGATCGCGGATCGTCGTACGAACCCCCGCGACGACCTGGTCAGCTCCATCGTCCAGGCGCAGGAGGACGGGCAGCTCTCCGCGGACGAGCTCGGCGTCGCGCTGGTCTTCCTCATCTTCGCCGGCATGGAGACCACGCGGAACCAGCTCGGGCTCGCCCTGCAGACGCTGCTGGCCCATCCCGACCAGTGGCAGCTCCTGGCCGAGCAGCCCGAGCTCGGCGCCAACGCGGTCGAGGAGGTGCTCCGGGTGAACCCGACCGTGACGTGGGTGACCCGCGAGGCGCTCGAGGACGTCGAGGTGCAGGGCCTGCACGTCCCGAAGGGCGGCATCATCCAGATGCTCTCCCACGCCGCCGGCACCGACCCGAGGGCGATGCCGGACCCGGCGTTCGACATCCGGGTCCAGCACCCGCCGCACTTCGGCTTCGGTGCCGGGGTGCACCACTGCCTGGGCCACTTCGTGGCGCGCACCGACATGACGGTGGCGCTGCCCCTTCTCGCCCAGCGGATGCCGGACGCCGAGCCGGACGGGCCGGGCGTGTGGCTGCCCGTGTCGGGCAACACCGGCGCGGTGCAGTTCCCGATCCGGTTCACGCCGACGCCGGCCTCCGCCGGCTGACCGGCGCGACCACTCACTCCTGCTTCGGGGCGTCCTTGGGGGCGTCGTCGTTCCAGTCGGGATCGTTGTCCCAGTCCTCGTTGCGTTCCTCGACCTTCTCGAGGGCGTGCGACGCCGCCTCCGCGGTCGGGTAGGGCCCGAGCCGGTCGGCGTTCCTGCAGCCCTCCTCGCCCTCGACAGCGTGGTGCTTGAGGCAGTACCAGAAGTCGCTCATGCCGGTGAAACTACACTCGCCGCCGTGTCCGCCCCAACGATCGATCCCGTCACTCCCGGCACCGTCTCGCCGCGGCGCCCGGTGCCGGCGCGCATCCCTCGGCCGGAGTACGTCGACAAGCCCAAGCCGGCGCCGTACATGGGTCCGGAGGTCAAGGACGCCGAGACCATCGAGAGGATGCGCGCAGCCGGTCGGCTGGCCGCGCAGGCGCGCGAGCTGGTCGGCGAGCACGTGCAGCCCGGCGTGACCACCGACGAGCTCGACCGGGTGGGCCACGAGTTCCTCTGCGACCACGGGGCGTATCCCTCGACGCTGGGCTACCGCGGCTTCCCCAAGTCGCTGTGCTCGAGCGTCAACGAAGTGGTCTGCCACGGCATCCCCGACAGCCGCGTCGTGCAGGACGGTGACATCGTCAACGTCGACATCACCGCCTACCTCGACGGGGTGCACGGCGACACCAACGCCACCTTCCTGACGCCGGGGGTCCGCCCCGAGGTCCGCGACCTCGTGGAGCGCACCGAGGAGGCGCTGCGCCGGGCGATCAGGGCGGTCCGGCCGGGCCGCCGGATCAACGTCGTCGGTCGGGTCATCGAGTCCTACGCGCGACGCTTCGGCTACGGGGTGGTCCGCGAGTTCACCGGCCACGGCATCGGCACGGCATTCCACTCCGGGTTGGTGGTGCCGCACTACGACGACCCGGCCTACGACGACCTGATCGAGCCGGGCATGACCTTCACCATCGAGCCGATGCTCAACCTGGGCACGCACGAGTGGGAGATGTGGGAGGACGGCTGGACCGTGGTGACCCGGGACCGCGCGTTCTCGGCGCAGTTCGAGCACACCCTGCTCGTCACCGACTCGGGCGCCGAGGTGCTCACCCACCCCTGAGCCCTACACTGGTCCCGCGGACGGGCTGGCCGGGCGACCGCGTCCTGCGTCGTGGCGACACGGCACAGGTCGAGGAAGGTCCGGGCTCCACAGGACGAGGTGGTGGGCAACACCCACCCGGGGCAACCCGCGGGACAGTGCCACAGAGAGCAGACCGCCTCCGTCCCCCGGGACGGAGGTAAGGGTGAAACGGTGGTGCAAGAGACCACCAGCGCGGCGGGTGACCGTCGTGGCTCGGTAAACCCCACCTGGAGCAAGACCAGACAGCGAGCGGGTGGTCCGCCCAGGCTCGCGGGTAGGTCGCTGGAGGGGGTCGGCAACGGCTCCCCGAGATGGATGGTCGCCAACCGTACGGTCGTGAGGCAGTACGGCGAACAGAACCCGGCCTATGAGCCAGCCCGTCCGCACACGGGCCGCTGACCTGCCGACGTTCAGGACGGCGGCGCGCTGCCTCGGGCTCGGCGGTCGGTGGCGTCGGGACTTCACGGGCGGTGCTCCTCCGGCGTACCCGGGGATCTGGACCTCCCGACACAACAGCAGGAAGCTCGCGGCCACCTTCGGAGCCGTGAGCGGCCCAGGCGCAGGAGTTGCGCGAGCCTCCTGACTTCGTGCACGAGCTCGACCGCGGTCGCACGAGCTGCCCGTCCACACTCAGATCGTGAACCGCACCGTCCGGGTGGCCGGGTCCGCCTCGGCCAGGGTGGCGGTGACCTCCGCGCCGACGGGCGGGTTGGTGCCGGTGGCGGTCGCCTCCACCGCCGGCTCCTCGATCTGGATGTCCGCCCGGTGCCGATCCTTGCGGTCGACCTCGAGTACGACGGCGGCGAACTTCTCCCCGACCCGGTCCTTCAGCGTGGCCGCCTCGACGAGGTCGACCACGGCGTTCTCGTAGGCGTGCGCCCGGCGGCCCGACTCCTGCATCGTCGCGGGCAGCTCGTCGAGCTTGTCCAGCACCCACTGCGGCACCGGCTCGCCGGCGCACAGGCAGGCGCAGACCTCCAGCGCGTAGCGGTCGACGAGCCGGCGCAGCGGCGCGGTGCAGTGGGCGTACGTCGACGCCAGCGCCGCGTGCTCCGGCTGCTCGGGGACCTCGCCGTGGAAGCCGACGTAGCCGGCCCCGCGGAGCAGCACCGTGGAGGCCACCACCATGGCGGCCTCGCTGGGCGTCTCGGGGTCGAGCCGGCGGATGAACGCGGGGTAGTCCTCGTCGGCCGGCCAGTCGACCTTGAGCGCCTTCGCCTGGCGACGCAGCCGGTCGACCGCGCCCTGCGGCGGGGGCGGCAGGGTGCGCAGCAGGCCGACCTTGTGCCGCACCATCAGGTCGGCGGCGGCGAAGCCGGTCATCAGCGAGATCTGGGCGTTCCACGTCTCCACCGGCAGCATCGAGCGGAACTCCAGCCGCCACTGGTCACCGTCGACGACGATCTCCTGCTCCGGCATCGGGAGGTTCACCCCGCCGCGCTCGGCCTCGATCGCGATCCTGCGCTCGCCGATCTCCTTCAGCAGGTCGAAGAGCTCATCGCCCGCGCCGCGGGCCTGCACCGACTCGTAGTCCAGCTTCGCGGTGGACCGCACGCGGGCCCGCTCCACACGTACCTCGTTCACCTGGCCGTCGGCATCGAGGTCCAGCGTCCAGACGAACGCCGGCCGCACCTGGTCGGGCAAGAGCGACGCAGCTGCCTCGGAGATGACCTTGGGGTGCAACGGGATCTTGCTGTCGGCGCCGTACAAGGACTCGCCCCGCTCGTTCGCCTCGAGGTCGACCGGGTCACCGGGCGTGATGAACGCCGTCAGGTCGGCGATCGCGTAGCGCACGACGTAGCCGGCGCCGTCCCGGCTCAGGTGCATCGCCTGGTCGAGGTCCATCGCGCTCTCGGGATCGATCGTCACGAAGGGGACGTCGGTGAGGTCGAGATCCGGCAGCCGCGGGTGGCCGGCTGCTGCCTCGGCCGCCTGCTCCACCTCCGGAGGGAACTCCTCGCTGACGCCGAGCTCCTCGCGGATCTGCGCGATCCCCTGCCGGAGCTTGTCGCGCGCGTCGGCACGCACCCGCAACACCCGAGTCGCCACCTGGTTCCTCCTCGCCGTGGACGCCAGTCGTGCGGCTCCACCCTATGCGCGCACCGACTCTGGCGGACTCGTAGGCTCGCGGCGTGCTGATCCTGCTGCCACCGTCCGAGGGCAAGGCCGTGCCGCGACGCGGGAAGCCGCTGGACCTCGCGTCGCTGACGTTCCCCGGGCTCACCGAGGCCAGGCAGACCGTTCTCGCAGCCCTGGTCGAGCTCTGCTCCGGCGACCCGGCGACGGCGACCGAGGTGCTCGGCATCGGCCCCACCCAGGCCGACCTGCTCGAGCGCAACACCGCCCTGCTCGACGCCCCGAGCGCCCGGGCGGACCGCGTCTACACCGGCGTGCTCTACGACAACCTCGGCCTCGGCTCGCTCGACGGCGCGGCTCGGCGTCGCGCCACCAGCTGGCTGGCCGTCCAGTCGGCGCTGTTCGGCCTGGTGCGGCCGCACGACCGCATTCCGTCGTACCGCCTCTCCGGCGACGTGACGCTGCCCGGACTCGGCACGGTGGCCGCGCACTGGCGAGCGGTGCTGGGCCCGGTGCTCGAACAGGCGATCGGGCAGGGGCTGTTCGTGGACCTGCGCTCCGGCACCTACGCCGCGTTCTGGAGGCCAGCGCCCGACCTCGCGGATCAGGTCGCGACGCTGCGGGTGCTGCAGCAGGTCGGCAGCCGGCGCAAGGTGGTCAGCCACTTCAACAAGGCCACCAAGGGCCGGATCGTCCGGGCCCTGCTCCTCGACGGGGGCATCCCACGCAGTCCCGGCGAGCTTGCCGACCACCTCGCGGCCCTCGGCTGGAAGGTCGAGCCGCACCCGCCCACGCGCAGCGGTCAGGTGCTCGACGTCGTCGTCGACGACCTGTGACGGTTCGCCCGTTGTCACACCAGCGTCGTCCCCGTCGCCGGCTGCGACGCTGGTGTGACAACCAAGGGCCGACGCCGGCTCTCAGAGTCCGAATCCGGTCCCCTCGGTCGGTCGCGCGTTGAAGAGCCGCAGGTTGGCCATCGGCCGGTCGCCGTCGGGCCCGCCCCGGAAGTAGGACACCACCGTCACCGAGGCGGGCGACAGCTCCATGCGGAACAGCGCCTCGAGCGGCGCGCCGAGGGCGTCGGCGACGAGCACCTTGATCGGCGTCACGTGGCTGACGACGAGCACGGTCTTGCCCGGGTACGACGCGACGATGCGGTCCCGGCCCTCCAGCACCCGGGCCGCGACCGTCCGGAAGGACTCACCACCCCCGGCGACCTGGTCGAGGTCGCCGAGCCAGGCGCTGAGCTCGTCGGGGTACTGCTCGTGCACCTCCGCGAAGGTCAGGCCCTCCCAGCTGCCGAACTCCATCTCGGCGATCGCCGGCTCCAGCTCGACGGGACGATCGAGCAGCGCGCCGATGATCTCGGCCGTCTCGTGGGTCCGCCGGACCGGAGAGCTGACCACCACGTCCACGGTCTCGGCCAGCGGGGCCAGCCACTCGCCCGTCGCGCGGACTTGATCACGTCCCTCGTCGTTGAGGGAGGGGTTCCGGCCGCCCAGGCCACCGGAGAACCGCTTGCCGCTGGTGTGGTCGGTCGCACCGTGCCGGACGAGCACCAGCGTGGTCGGCGGACCGCCCGGAGGCGACCAGCCGCGTGCCGGTGCGGTGGGCGCCGTGGCCGACCGCTTCCCGTCGAGGGCCTCGTTGACCAGCAGGTCCGCGGCCGTGTTCTCCGCCCTCGGGACCCAGGTGAACACGGTGCCCGCGGGGGCCAGCCGCTTCGCCTGCGCCGCGAGCGGCAACATGTCGGGGTGCTTGATCTTCCAGCTGCCCGACATCTGCTCGACGACGAGCCGGGAGTCCATCCGGACCTCGAGCTCCGCCTCGGGAGCATGCTCGGCGGCCAGCTCGAGGCCGGCGATGAGGCCGCGGTACTCCGCGACGTTGTTGGTCGCGACGCCGATCGTCTCGGCGCGCTCGGCGATCACCGCTCCGGTGTCGGCGTCACGCAGGACCGCGCCGTACGCCGCTGGACCGGGGTTGCCCCGGGAGCCACCGTCCGCCTCGACGAGAACGCGCCGACGAAGTGGCTGCGCGGACGTGACACGGGCCGGAGAGTCGCTGGTGCTCACAGCCCTGACTCTGGTGTCCGGACCAGGATGCGGTTGCACTCCTCGCAGCGGATCACCTCGTCGGCCGGCGCCTTGGCGATCGACGCCAGCTCGGTGTTGTTGAGCGCGAGCCGGCAGCCGCCGCACTCGCGAGCCCGCAGGGCGGCGGCGCCGACACCGCCCTTCTGCTCCCGCAGCTTCTCGTAGAGCGCCAGCAGGTCGGCAGGCACGCCCGCCGCGACCGAGGCGCGCTCGGTGCGCAGCTTCTCCGCCTCCGTCTCGATCTCGGCGACCTTGCCGGAGTGCGCCGTCCCGACCGTCGCGGCCTCCTGCTCGAGCCTGTCCAGCTCCACGAGGTGGGCGTCGAGGGCGCTCTGGGCCTCCTCGAGCCGCTCCATCACCTCCAGCTCGGTGTCCTCGAGGCTGGCGATGCGCCGCTGCAGCGACTCCAGCTCGCCCAGCATCC
>DASTFI010000133.1:0-17113 GCA_035708765.1 Marmoricola sp. | reverse complement strand
GCTGAACAGCGCCGGCTTGACCCCGTTGGCCTTCGCGAACGCCTTGCGGATCGGCTCGAGGAGTCCGGTGTACGTCGCCGGGTTGCTGCGCCGCGAGCCCTTGATGGCGGCCTGGTCGACCACCACGACGCCCTCGCGGCCGGCGATCGACCCGTGGATCAGTGAGCTCTTGCCTGACCCCGCCACGCCGGTGACCACGCACAGGACCCCGAGTGGCACGTCGACGTCGACGTCCTGCAGGTTGTGCGTCGTGGCGCCGCGCACCTCGAGGACGCCGGTCGGCCGGCGCACCTCCTCCTTGAGCCGGGCCCGGTCGTCGAGGTGCCGACCGGTCACGGTGTCGCTGGCGCGGAGACCCTCCACGCCGCCCTCGAAGCAGACGGTCCCTCCGCCGGTCCCGGCACCCGGCCCGAGGTCGACGACGTGGTCGGCGATCGCGATCGTCTCCGGCTTGTGCTCCACGACCAGCACGGTGTTCCCCTTGTCGCGCAACTGGAGCAGGAGCTCGTTCATCCGCTGGATGTCGTGGGGGTGCAGGCCGATGGTGGGCTCGTCGAAGACGTAGGTGACGTCGGTGAGGGACGACCCGAGGTGCCGGATCATCTTGGTCCGCTGGGCCTCTCCCCCGCTGAGGGTGCCGGCCGGACGGTCGAGGCTGAGGTAGCCCAGGCCGATGTCGACGAACGAGTCGAGCAGGTGCCGCAGGCCGGCCAGCAGCGGCCCGACCGACGGCTCGTCGAGGTCGCGCAGCCACGCTGCGAGGTCGCTGATCTGCATCGCGCAGAGGTGGGCGATGTTCTTGCCGCGGATCCTCGAGGACAGCGCCTCCTTGGTGAGGCGGGTCCCGTTGCAGTCGGGGCAGGTGTCGAAGGCGATGGCGCTCTCGACGAAGCGGCGCACGTGCGGCTGCATCGCCTCGAGGTCCTTCGACAGCATCGACTTCTGGATCCGCGGGATGATGCCCTCGAAGGTGAGATTGACGCCCTCGACCTTGATCTTGGTGGGCTCCGCATGCAGCATCGTGTCGAGCTGCTTCTTGGTGAACTTCGCGATCGGCTTGTCCATCGGCAGGCCCATCCCCACGAAGAGCCGCCCGTACCAGCCGTCCATCGAGTAGCCCGGCACCTTGAGCGCTCCCTGGGAGAGCGACTTGTCCTCGTCGTACAGCGCGGCCAGGTCGAAGTCGGAGACCTGTCCCATGCCCTCGCACCGCGAGCACATGCCGCCGAGGTAGATCGCCTGCTTGACGACCTTCTTCTCGACCCGGCCGCCCTTCTCGGTGGTCATCACCCCGCCGGCCTTGCGGGTGGGGACGTTGAAGGAGTACGCCGTGGGCGGTCCGATCTGCGGGTCGGCCAGCCGGCTGAAGAGGATGCGGAGCAGGGCGTTCGCGTCCGTGGCCGTGCCGACCGTCGAGCGGGGGTTGGCGCCCATCCGCTCCTGGTCGACGATGATCGCTGTGGTCAGGCCCTCGAGGTGGTCGACCTCGGGGCGCGCCAGCGTCGGCATGAACCCCTGGACGAAGGCGCTGTAGGTCTCGTTGATCATCCGCTGGGACTCCGCGGCGATGGTGGCGAAGACCAGCGAGCTCTTCCCCGATCCCGACACACCGGTGAACACCGTCAGCCGACGCTTCGGGATCTCGACGTCGACGTCCTTGAGGTTGTTCTCGCGTGCGCCCTGCACACGGATCAGGTCATGGCTGTCGGCAAGGTGCTGGGCGGTGCTGCTCAACTCGTCGCTCCTCCGTCGTGGGACTCCTGTCCCTGAACCTAGACCAGTGCGGTCAGCGCACCTCGTTGATCCGCAGCAGGTTGCCCGTGGGGTCGCGGAAGGCGCAGTCGCGCACACCGTAGAACTGCTCCATGGGCTCCTGGAGGACGTCGGCGCCAGCGTCCACGAGCCTCTTGAACAGCCCGTCGAGGTCGTCGGTGCCCAGCGTCAGGGCAGCTCCGTAGCTGCCCTTCGCGATCAGCGTCAGGACCGTCTCGCGCTCCTCGTCGGTGAGCCCCGGGTCGACGGCCGGTGGGTGCAGGACGATCGACGTCCCGGGCTGGTTGGCCGGTCCGACCGTGAGCCAGCGCATCCCCTCATAACCGACGTCGTTGCGGACCTCGAAGCCGAGGGTGTCGCGGTAGAACGCGAGCGCGGCCTCGGCGTCGGTGTGCGGCAGGAACGCGTAGTGGATCGTGATCTCCATGGCCGTCAGGCTAGTGACGGCGGCCCGCCGGGCGCTTCTTGATTCCTGACCGGTCTGCCGACCTGCTTGACCAGACAGGACGGGATGCCCATGGTGGCGCCCGCCGCACGCTCGCGGTAGGCGCTCGGCGAGCAGCCGACCAGCTCGCTGAAGCGGGTGCTGAACGTGCCCAGCGACTGGCAGCCGACGGCGAAGCAGACCTCCGTGACGCTGAGGTCGCCGCGGTCGAGCAGGGCCTTGGCCCGTTCGATGCGCCGGGTCATCAGGTAGGAGTACGGCGACTCGCCGTACACGCGCTTGAACTCCCGGCTCAGGTGTCCCGCCGACATGTGCACGCCCAGCGCGAGCGCCTCGACGTCGAGGGGCTGCGCGTAGTCCCGGTCCATCCGGTCCCGCACGCTGCGCAGCCTGGCGAGATCGCGCAGCTGCTGTGTGGGGTCGGCTGGACTGGTCACGTCCGAGATCGTACGACGGCTCACGAGTCCGACTTGCGGGCGAGGCTGGGGAGCGCCGGCTGCTCGATACGGCACGATGGCCGGATGGAGGAGATCGGCGACTGGCTCGGCGCGCTGACCGTGTGGCAGGTGGTGCTGCTCCTCGTCGCCGTCCTGGTGGTGCTGCCGCTGGTCTCCGCCCTCGTCACCGGGCTGCTGGTCCGCCGCGGGCTGCGGACGCCCTGGGCGATCCGCAAGGTCAACGTCCTGCGCGACAAGGCCGTCCGGCTGGTCAAGCGGCCAATCACGATCATGGTCCTCGACGAGGTCGCCGACGTGATCCAGACCGGGCACTACACGCAGAACATCGCCGCCGCCCTCACGGAGAACCGGGAGGAGCTCGCCGAGCTGGTCGCCGAGAAGGTGCGCCGCGACCCCAACCTGCGGGTGGCCGGCTACCTGCCCGGCTACCACGCCATCGTGACGGAGGTCGCCGAGACCACGCTCCGCGTGATCGTCGAGATGCTCGGTGACCCGCGCATGGACGAGCTGGTCGCCGATCTGCTGCGCAACAACCTCGACCAGATCCGCAGCGCCGTGCGGGAGCGCGAGCACGAGCAGGTCCCGCCGCGAGTGCCGCCGGAGCTGCCGACGTACCGGTCCTAGGCTCGCGGTGGGACCGGCTTGCGGCTGGTCACGTTGAGCGCATTGAACGTCTGGATCACCGCGGCTCGCTCATCCCGCCACGCCAGCCGGTCAGCCGACCAGCCCGTCCAGGGTCGCGACCAGCTCCTTGAGGCTGCCGCCCTTGACCACGTAGTCACGGGCGCCGGCGGCAAGCGCCCGCTGCGCCATCGTGTTCTCGTTGAAGCCGGAGAGCACCACCACCTGGGCGGCCGGCGCAGCCTCCCGGATCAGCGGCAGCGCCTCCAGGCCGTCCATCCGCGGCATCGCCAGGTCGAGCAGCACGAGGTCGGGCTGCAGCCGGCGGGCCAGCTCGATTCCTTCGGCGCCGTCGCCCGCCTCCCCCACCACTTCGTAGCCCTGGTGCCGCTCCAGCTTGAGCCGGAGCACGTCGCGCAGGTCCTCGGCGTCGTCGACCAGGAGCACGCGGTGGCCGCCACCCCGGACGGCACCCTGGTGGCTCGCCGCTGACGACGTGGCTGTCGAGGTCCCGTCCGTGGACGGCGGCGACGCGCCGACCTCGGCGACCACCGCGGCGCCCACCGCGGCGCCCACCTCGGCGACCGGCCGCAACCGGGCGGCCTCGGCCCGAACGAGGTCACCGGGACGCAGTCCGTCCCGGCCGGAGGGCTCGAGCAGGCGCTCCATCATCGACCGGGCCGCGCCCATCGTTCGCCGGACGTACGACAGTCCCGCGGCCTGGTCGCCGGTCTCCAGCGACAGCACTGCTGCCGCCAGGCCCTGCACCACGTTGTCGTTGAGCTCCATCGCCGCGCGCCGCAGCGCGCTGGCCTCCCCCAGTCGCTCGGCCGCCTCTTCGCGGGCCCGCTCGGCGAGCACCCGCTCGGTGATGTCCACGCAGGTGCCGCGCATCCGGACCGGGGTGCCGTCCTCGTCCTTGATGACCTGTCCGTTCGACGACAGGTAGCGGACCTCTCCGTCGGGCCGGACGATCCGCTCGATCATCTGGTAGGGCTCGCCGGTTGAATACGCGCGTTGGTGCAGGGCGCTGATCCGCTCCCGGTCCTCGGGATGGATGAGTGCGATGAAGCGCTCGTAGGAGGGGTTGAACGACTGCGGCTCGTGGCCGTAGATGCGGTACAGCTCGTCGGACCAGCTGTTGGTGTCGGTCGGGATGTGCCAGTCGTAGCTGCCCATGCCGGCGAGGTGCTCGGCGTTGTCGGTCCGGGCCTGCAGGTCGGCGAGCTGGGCGCGCAGGCCGGCAACAGTCTCGGTCGGACCTGGCTCCGACCCGGGCGTCGTGCCCATGGTCCGTCCCTTCGCCGTCACCGAGGCGTGCCCCTGCACCACGCTGCCTCGCTTGCGAGCGTACGGCGATCGGGGGTGCGGTGGCGCTCCCCCGCGACCACTGGTCCAGACAGCTGCGCCCAACTGGCGCATATCTCATATGTGGCATACCGTCGGGTCCCGTGGAAGACGACTACCTCGCCCGCATCGGCAAGCTGATCAGGAGCGCTCGGGTGCACCGCGGATGGACCCAGCAGGAGCTCGCCAACGTCCTGGGCACCAGCCAGAGTGCGGTCAACCGTATCGAACGTGGCCACCAGAACGTGTCGCTGGAGATGCTTGCCCGGGTCGGTGAGGCGCTCGACGAGCAGCTGGTCACCTTCGGGACCGGCCCGACGCACCTGCGTGTCACCGGCCCGACGACGCTGTCCGGCAGCATCGACGTGAAGTCGTCGAAGAACGCCGGGGTGGCGCTGCTGTGTGCCTCGCTGCTCAACAAGGGCCGTACGACGCTGCGCAAGGTTGCCCGGATCGAAGAGGTCAACCGGCTGCTGGAGGTGCTCGACAGCATCGGCGTGCAGACCCGCTGGCTGAACAGCGACAACGACCTGGAGATCGTCCCGCCGGCCGAGCTGGACCTGCACGCGATCAACGGCGAGGCGGCGCGCCGTACCCGTTCGATCATCATGTTCCTCGGCCCGCTCATGCACCGCTCCGCGGAGTTCCAGCTGCCCTACGCCGGCGGCTGCGACCTCGGCACGCGCACCGTGGAGCCGCACATGGCGGCCCTGCGCCCGTTCGGCCTGGAGGTCAAGGCGACCGAGGGCAGCTACCACGCCCACGTCGAGCGCGGCACCAGCCCCACCCGCCCGATCGTGCTGACCGAGCGCGGCGACACGGTGACCGAGAATGCCCTGATGGCCGCGGCCCAGTCGGACACGGTGACCGTGATCCGCAACGCGAGCCCCAACTACATGGTCCAGGACCTGTGCTTCTTCCTGCAGCGCCTGGGCGTGCAGATCGACGGCATCGGGACCACCACCCTGACGGTGCACGGTCGGCCGCAGATCGACGTGGACGTCGACTACGCGCCCAGCGAGGACCCCATCGAGGCGATGTCCCTGCTCGCTGCGGCCGTGGTGACCGGCTCGGAGATCACCATCCGCCGGGTGCCGATCGAGTTCCTCGAGATCGAGCTGGCCCTCCTGGAGGAGATGGGGCTGCGCTACGACCGCTCCGAGGAGTACATGGCCGAGAACGGCCAGACGCGGCTGGTCGACCTCACGACCTACACCTCCACGCTGCACTCCCCCATCGACAAGATCCACCCGATGCCGTTCCCGGGCCTCAACATCGACAACCTGCCGTTCTTCGCGATCATCGCCGCGGTCGCGCAGGGCCAGACGATGCTGCACGACTGGGTCTACGAGAACCGGGCCATCTACCTCACCGAGCTCAACCGCCTCGGCGGGAAGGTCACGCTGCTCGATCCGCACCGCGTGATGATCGAGGGTCCGACGCACTGGTCAGGAGCCGAGATCGTCTGTCCGCCGGCGCTGCGTCCGGCCGTGGTGGTGCTGCTGGCGATGCTGGCGTCCAAGGGCACCTCGGTGCTGCGCTCGGTCTACGTGATCAACCGTGGCTACGAGGACCTCGCCCAGCGGCTCAACCAGCTGGGTGCGCACATCGAGACGTTCCACGACGTGACCTGACCCACGACGCGGGCTGACGCGGTCAGGCGTTGAAGAGCGCCTCGATGAACGCCCGGCTGCGCGGCCGCGCCGCCGGGGGCGGCGAGGAGAAGTCGGTGATCCGCGGCAGGGCGGCGGTGTTGGCGGACTGGTGGTCGTGCCAGTCGTTCTCGGCCTCGACGAGCGCGCCGAGGTCCGCCTTGGCGAGGAAGATCCCTCCGCAGGACGCGCACCGCTGCGCGGTCGCCGCGCCGTAGCGCTGGGCCGTCATCTCTCCCTGGCACCGGGGGCAGGTCATCGTGTCCACGCCCCCGACCGTACTCCTGTGCGGCAGGCCGGATGAGTAGGAACCCGGATACCTGCATGGCGCGTTCCTGCAGCACCATGGCGCCATGACGGGGAATACTGCTCGCGTGGGAGGTATGGAGCGGCCGGCTCCGGGAGGCTGGTCTCGACCGGCGACGGGTTATCCGTACCTCGACGCCGTGCTGGACCAGGCCGGCTCGGTGCTGGCGATGGCGCACCGCGGTGGCGCCGGACACCCCGGCCTGGAGCGTCTGGAGAACACCAGCCACGCCTTCCGGCACGCCGTCGAGCTCGGCTACCGCTACCTCGAGACGGACGTGCACGCCACCAGCGACGGCGAGGTGGTGGCCTTCCACGACGCGGTGCTCGACCGGCTCGCGGACCGCACCGGTCCGATCCTCGACCTGTCCGCGGCGGAGGTGGCCGAGGCCGTCATCGGCGAGGGGCACGGCGTGCCCACGATGGCGGCACTGCTCGAGGAGTTCCCGGACTGCCGGTTCAACATCGACGTCAAGTCCCCCAACGCCGTGGAGCCGCTGGCCGCGCTGATCGAGCGGACCGGGTGCCACGACCGGGTCCTGGTCGGATCCTTCTCGCTGCGCCGGATCAACCGGTTCCGGGCGCTGACCCGCGGCCGGGTGGCCACGTCGGCCGCACCGGCCGAGGTGGTGGCGTTCCTGACGCTGCCCCTCCCGCGCCTCGCCCGCCTCGTCACCCGCGACCGGGTGCGCGCCCTGCAGGTCCCCCGACGGCGTGGTCGGCTCCCGGTCGTGACCCCCACGCTGATCCGACGCGCGCACGCAGCCGGTGCGCACGTGCACGTCTGGACCGTGGACGAGCCGGACGACATGAACGCGATGCTCGACCTCGGGGTCGACGGGCTCATCACCGACCGCACCGACCTGCTCAAGGACGTCCTGATCGCCCGAGGCCTGTGGAGGGACCACGCATGAAGACACCGGAGGAGTCGCGATGAGTGCGACCCCGATCGCCGACCTGGCCCCGCTGGCGCGGATACGCGAGCAGAAGGCGTGGTACTGGTACGACTGGGCCAACTCGGCCTACGTCACCACGGTGGGCACGGTGCTGTTCGCGCCGTACCTCACCTCGGTCGCGGAGAAGGCTGCGTGCGGGTTCGTCGGCGACGCCGACCGCAAGTGCACCGAGAACCTCGACGTGCTCGGACTGTCGGTCTCCCCCGGCTCCCTGGTCTTCTACGTCGTCACCCTGGCCACGGTGTGCTCCGCCCTGGTGCTGCCCGTGGTCGGCGCGCACGCCGACCGGCGCGCCGACAAGCGCCGGTTGATGGCCGGCTACGCGTGGGTCGGCAGCCTGTTCGCCGCCGGCATGTTCTTCGTCACCGGCGACAACTGGCAGCTCGGTGCCGGGCTGATCTTCGGCGCCAACATCATGCTGGGCTCCTCACTCGTGGTCTACGACGCGATCCTGTGCGAGATCGCCACCGAGGAGGAGCGCGACCGGGTCTCCTCGCGCGGGTGGGCCCGCGGCTACCTCGGCGGTGGGCTGCTCCTCGCGATCAACCTGGCCGTGGTCACCCTGCACGACTCGCTCGGCCTGTCCACGGGCATGGCGGTGCGGCTCTCGCTGCTCTCCGCGGCCGTCTGGTGGGCGGCGTTCACGGTGATCCCGTTCCTGGGCATCAAGGACCATCCACCCCGGGGCGTGGTGCCCGAGAAGGGCAACCTCGTCCGGCAGAGCTTCGGGCAGCTCGCGGCGACGCTCCGGGACATGCGCCGCTACCCGATGACGCTGACCTTCCTGCTCGCCTACCTGTTCTACAACGACGGCATCCAGACCGTGATCACCTCCGCCTCGGTGTACGGCGAGAAGCAACTCGGCTTCGGCACCTCGGTCCTGATCGCCACCATCTTGATGGTGCAATTCGTGGCCTTCTTCGGCGCGCTGCTCTTCGGCAAGCTGGCCGAGCGGGCCGGCAGCCGGCAGGTCATCCTCGGTGGCCTGGCGATGTGGATGCTCGTGGTGGTCGTCGGGTACTTCCTGCCGGAGAAGCAACTGGCCCTCTTCCTGGCCCTGGCCGTGGGCATCGGCCTGGTGATGGGCGGCACGCAGGCGCTCTCGCGGTCCTTCTTCAGCCTGCTCATCCCGCGCGGCCGCGAGGCGGAGTACTTCAGCCTCTACCAGGCGTGCGAGCGCGGGACCAGCTGGCTGGGCACCCTGGTCTTCGGCCTGGTCCACCAGTGGACCGACTCCTACCGCCCGGCGATCTTCGCGTTGATCGTGTTCTTCCTCGTCGGCGGCGCGCTGTTGTGGCGGGTCGACCCGGAGCGCGGCATCCGGGAAGCCGGCAACGACGTGCCGTCCGTCGTCTGAGCCCGTGTGAGCCCGTCTGAGCTCGTGTGAGCCTTCTCTCGACGGCCCGCGCGGATCACCGACCGCGGTCGGGAATCCCGGAGCGAACTCGGACGTTCTGACTTGGTGACGGGGGAAGTTGGCGTCACGTTCGGCTTGTCTCCCCGTCCCATAGGTTGTACGCATGAGGACAGGCCATGACCTGGCCGACCTCACTTCAGAAGGGGACGACCACCGGTCCCCGCAATCCGGGAGGAAGATCCATGGGCGACCGCACACTGCGAGGCGCACGACTCGGCGGCCAGAGCTTCGAGGACGAGCGTGGCATCGAGTTCGCCGCACGCCAGCAGGTGGGCTACGCCTGCCCGCAGGGCCACCAGTTCGAGATCACCATGTCCGTCGAGGCGGACATCCCGGCCAACTGGGAGTGCCCGCGCTGCGGCGCCGTGGCGCTCAGCGTCGACGGGATCACGCCCGACGAGAAGGCCGAGAAGCCGGCCCGCACGCACTGGGACATGCTCCTGGAGCGGCGTTCCATCAGTGAGCTCGAGGACATCCTCACCGAGCGCCTGGAGCTGCTCCGCGGCGGCGAGATCGGTCCCGCGCACCTGCACCGCGCGGCCTCGCGCAAGAAGAAGAAGGCCTCTGCCTGACCGCACTCAGTGCGGATCGTCGTCGACCACCTCGCCCCGGACCACCGGCCCTGCGCCGCGACCGGGGCGTCGTGCTGTCGGCACCGCGGCACTCAGCAGGCGCCGGCCCACGATCCGGGTGAGCAGGCGCCGCCCGACCGGCCGGGTCAGCGGCAGGATCAGCACCAGCCCGACCACGTCGAGGACGAAGCCGGGGCTCAGCATCAGCGTCCCGCCGACGAGGATCAGCGCGCCGTCGGCCAGCTCGCGCGACGGCATCCGGCCGCTCGCCAGGGCCACCCGCAGCGCCTCCCAGGCGCGGCCGCCCTCCCGCTTGATCAGCCAGGAGCCGAGCAGGCTGTCGGCGATCAGCAGCAGGATGGTCCACCAGGCGCCGATCGCCTGACCGACCTGGATGATGACGTAGATCTCCACGAGCGGCACCGCGATGAACAGCAGGACCAGGAGACCCCAGGGAAACCGGCGTCGCCGGCCAGAGGCGCGTGTCACGTCCCTACGCTAGCGCGCACGACGTGACCGGCGGCGCGCTCGACGCTCGTGCAGCCCCCAAGTGGTGATCCGTGCGAGGGACTCCCGGGCGACCTCCGGCGTCATCTTGGAGTCGCCGCGCTCGCGCTCGACGAACTCGATCGGCACTTCCACGACGCGCAGCCCCAACTGCACCGTGCGGAAGGCGAGGTCCACCTGGAAGACGTACCCCAACGACTGCACCGACGACAGGTCGATGCGTTCCAGGGTCGTGCGTCGGAAGAGCCGGAAGCCTGCCGTGGCGTCACGCACCGGGATGCCGAGCAGCCACCGGGTGTACGCGTTGCCGCCGATCGACAGGAGCCTGCGGTGCAGCGGCCAGTTCGTGACCCGTCCACCGGGCACCCAGCGGGAGCCGATCACGAGGTCGGCGTGGCCGAGGGCCTCGAGCAGCCGGGGCAGGTCCTCCGGCCGGTGCGACCCGTCCGCGTCCATCTCGCCGATGACGTCGTAGCCGTGGTCCAGGGCCACCTGGAACCCGTGCAGGTAGGCCGCACCGAGCCCCTCCTTGCGGGTGCGGTGCAGGACCGCGACGCGGGCGTCCCCAGCGGCCAGGCGCTCGGCGAGCTCGCCGGTGCCGTCGGGTGAGCCGTCGTCCACGACGAGGACGTCGGCACCGGGCAGCGCTCTGCGGACCCGAGTCACGACCGCGGCAAGGTTGTCGACCTCGTTGTAGGTCGGCACCACGACGACGACGCGAGCCAGCTGCGGATCCACGGCGCAGACGCTATCCGCGTCCGGCACCGAGGTGGGCTGCGGGGGGAGCCACGAGCCCTTCGGACCGCGCGCACGATGGCCGGCTGCCACCGCACGAGCGTTGTCTACTGGACGTCGTGCACTCCCCCCGTGTCCTCCCGTCACGCTGGCTTCCTGCCGTGCCTCGGCAACGAGTCCGCACCGTGGCCGCGATGGGTCCGGGTCCGGGGCTTTCGACAAGCAGCGCGACGATCTGCCGAGGAGGAACGCGGGCCAACGTGCCTCATCGGCCGGGTACCTGTCAACACCGCCGCGACCTGCGGCTTTGTGTCGAAGTCGCAGGTCAGGCGGACTCCAGCGGCGTGGCAAAACAATGCCGGAAATGATGCCGCCACGGCGTGTCGCGCTGGACACGCCGCCAGTGGTCTACGGGCGAGCCGGAACCACACAGGTGCCGGTCGCCGTGGTCGCGACGATCGGCTCCTCCAGCATGCGCGCCGCGGACTCCGACTGGTCTGGACAGCCCCGCGCCACGACCCGGGCCGTGAACGACATCCGGCGGGACCGCGACCCGGCGCCGACGAGCTCCGCGGTGATCTCGAGGACGTCTCCGGCGCGCACCGGTGCGTGGAACTGCACGTCGTCGTACGACGCGAAGAGGCCCTCGTCGCCGTCGGTGGTGATGCAGAGCTCGGTGGCGACGTCGCCGAACAGGCCGAGGGAGTAGGCCCCGTCGACCAGGTTGCCGGCGTAGTGGGCGTGTCCGTAGGCGACGTAGCGCCGGTGCGTGACCGTGGTGCCGGGCTCGGGCTGGCTCATGCTGGCTTCCTCTCGGTGAGCAGGCGGTGCACCAGGAAGCTGGCCACCTCGGCGGGCGTCGTACCGCGCCCGAAGATCCGGTCGACACCGAGCTCGGCGGCCATCGACTCGTCGAAGCGGGGACCACCCACCACCAGCAGCGGTCGTCGGGCGGGCGGGAACGCCTCGCGGAAGGCCGCGGACATCTCGCGGGTGTTCAGCAGGTGCGCGTCCCGCTGGCTGACCACCTGGGAGATCAGCACGGCGTCGGCCTTCTCCGCCACGGCCCGGTCGACCAGCAGGGGCACGGGCACCTGGGCGCCGAGGTTGACCACCTTGACCTCGCGGTAGTACTCCAGGCCCTTCTCCCCGGCGAAGCCCTTGATGTTGAGGATCGCGTCGATGCCGACGGTGTGCGCGTCCGTGCCGATGCACGCCCCGACGACGGTGAGCCGCCGACGCATCGTCCGCTTCACCGCGGCGTTGACCTCCTGCGGGGTGAGCAGTGGGAAGTCCCGCTCCACGACCTGCACC
The DNA here is from genome assembly GCA_035708765.1 of Marmoricola sp. Lineage (GTDB taxonomy): Bacteria > Actinomycetota > Actinomycetes > Propionibacteriales > Nocardioidaceae > Marmoricola. The sequence continues at coordinate 5,010 of DASTFI010000133.1, read as the reverse complement.
TTGTCGGGTTCCACGAGGTGGCGCACGGACCCGTAGACGACGAAGAAGGTGAAGTCGTCGCCGATCGGCTTGCTGTGCACGACCAGCGCGGGGTCCATGCCCATCTTGGCGGCCAGCTGGAGCGCCGCACCCTCGGCGAGCTTGGCCTGTGGGCCGCGTGAGCTCATCGGAAGGGTGAACGACACCTGCACCATGCCGTCGCCGGTGGTGTCGCCGTAGGGCCGGATCGGGCTGCTCACGGCTTCTCCTCCAGGATCTCGCTCGCGGCGTTGTAGTAGGCGGACGACTTCCGCGCCACCCCGTCGAGCCCCCGGCCGCCGTCGGGTGGTCGCTTCATCAGGCCGAACGTGCCGTCGGCGATGGCGTCGAGCAGGCCGCCTCCCGAGGACGACGAGGGGTGCTCGAGGATCCGGTCGAGGAGGTCGATGCTCTCCGCGAGCACCCGATGGGCGCGCTCGACGATGAAGCCGCCCGGCGCCGGCGCGAAGTCCTCGTGCAGCCGACCGGCAGCCTCCATCACGTAGCGGACGTTCTGCAGGGCCAGGTCCCGGTCGGACAGCCAGGGCGTCACCACCGCCTCGGTCATCATGCCGACCAGCAGGATGCCCTGGCCGGTGAGGGCGCCGGCGAGGTTGAAGAACCCGTCGAGCAGGTAGCCCCGGAACACGTCCCCGGTCATGTGCCGCGTCGGCGGCATCCACTTCAGGGGGGCCCTCGGGAACAGCTCGCGGGCCAGCAGGGCGTGCGCGAGCTCCATCCGGAAGGAGTCGGGCACGGCAGGATCGATCTCGAAGGCGTGGCCGAGGCCGAGCTGCCAGTCCTCGAGGCCGGCCTCCTTGGCGAAGTACTCGTTGAGGAGCTGGCTGGTCGTGACCGTGTGCGCCGCCTCGACGGCGTCCGCGGTGGTCAGGTAGTTGTCCTCGCCGGTGTTGATGATGATCCCGGCGCGCGCGTGGACCTGCCGGCTGAACCGCTGGTCGACGAACGTGCGGACCGGGTTGATGTCGCGGAACAGGATCCCGTACATCGAGTCGTTGAGCATCATGTCGAGCCGCTCGAGACCGGCGAGCGCAGCGATCTCCGGCATGCACAGGCCGCTGGCGTAGTTGGTCAGCCGGACGTAGCGGCCGAGCTCACGGCTGGTGTCGTCGAGCGCCGCCCGCATCAGCCGGAAGTTCTCCTGGGTGGCGTAGGTGCCCGCGAAGCCCTCGCGGGTGGCGCCCTCCGGGACGTAGTCGAGGAGGGACTGCCCGGTGGACCGGATCACCGCGATCACGTCGGCGCCCTCCCGGGCGGCCTGCTGCGCCTGTGGGATGTCCTCGTAGATGTCCCCCGTCGCCACGATCAGGTAGATCCACGGCTGCCGCGGGGCGTCCCCGAGCTTGCGGATGAGGCGGTCGCGCCCACGGCGCTGCTGGTCGATGCGCCGGATGCCGGCGCCGACGGCCTTGCGTGCCGCCGACCGGGCCCGCACCCCGGCGCGGCCCTCGGGCATCCGGAACGCGATCGAGCCCGCTGCCGCCTTCTGGGCCAGGGTGACGAGGTCGTCTGCCTCCCCCCGCACCAGCGCGTCCCACACCGGGAGGCTGGCGCCGTGCTCCAGGCCGACGTCGGCACGGACCGAGTCGAGCAGCCGGTTGACCCACGGGGTGCCTTCATGGTCGGCCCCGGAGAGCCCCGCCAGGCGCAGGGTGGCGCGCTCGACGGAGACCGTGGTGTGCCCGCGAGCAAGCTTGACGATCGGCCGGCCCACCTTCCGCGCCAGCGTGCGGGCCTGCCGGACGACGGCAGGGTCCAGGTCGAGCTTGCCCGTCATCGGGAGGCCTCCTCGGCAGGTTGGGATCGGTGCACGGTGCGTCCGGCGACGACCAGGCGCTCGATCACCGGGCTCGCGTCCAGTGCCGGCAGGCTGCCGTCGAGCTCGGTGCGCCACACGGCCAAGTGGGCGGGCGCACCGGGCACGAGGGTGCCGGTGTCCGGGTGCAGGTCGGGGTCCGCCGTCGCGCGCCAGCCCCCGACCGTGTGCATCCGGAAGGCGGTGGCCCGGTCCACCCGCTGGTCGACCTCGTGGTGCCGGCAGGCTGCCCGGATGGCGTCCCACGGCATCGGCCTGGTGACCGGCGTGTCGGAACCGAGGGCGACGTTGATCCCCGCCCGGTGCATCGCGCCGATGGAGTTCATGCCGCGCCAGCGCTCCCCCAGGCGCTCGGCGTACATCTGCTCCGGCCCGCCCCACAGCTCGTCGAAGAGGGGCTGCATGCTGGCGTGCAGGCCCAGGTCGGCCATCATCGCGAGCGTTTCCGAGGTGGCCATCTCCACGTGCTCCAGCCGGTGCCCGGCGGCGCGGATGGCGTCCCGGCCGAGCTCCTTCTCCGCCAGCCGGAAGCCCTCGGTCAGCGCCTCCACGCCGCTCTCGCCGATGCAGTGGAAACCGGCCTGGAGACCCTCTCGGGTGCAGAGCACGACGTGGGCGGCCATCTCCTCCGGAGTCAGGTAGACGTGTCCGGTGTGCCCGGGGCGGTCCTCGTACGGCGTGTGCAGGGCCGCCGTGCGCGAGCCGATGGAACCGTCGGCGTTCAGGTCGCCGGCGAGCCCCCGTGCGCCGAGGGCCCGCGCTTCCTCGACAGCGAGGTGCACGCCCCAGTAGACGGTGGGCAGCAACCCTGCCTCGGCGGCCGCCTGCCGGACCAGCTCCACCTCGTAGGCCGGCCCCAGGTGTGGAGCAGCCGCCTCGTGGAAGGCGGCGATGCCCTGGCTGGCGAAGCCGACCATCGCGGCCCGCGCCGCGGCCAGTCGTCGCCGGGGGCCGATCAGCTCGCCCATCGCAGCCACCGCGTGCGCCATCGCGTCGAGGGTCATGTGCCCGTGGTGCCCGTAGCCGAGGTGCTCGGGAAGGCCGTCGATCGCCAGCATCAGCGCCGGGGACAGCACCGCGGAGTGTCCGTCGAGTCGCGTCAGGAAGATGCGGGCGCCGGGCGCAACGTCGTCGAGCTCGGTCGCAGTGGGAGGTCGACGCTCCTTCCACGCCGAGTCGTCCCAGCCCTGGCCGACGATCACCTCGTCGGGGTCGTCGAGCTCGCGGGCCGCCCTGGCCACCAGCTCCAGGGTCTCGCCGAGCGACGACACGGTGCTCAGGTCGAGCTGGGTGCGCAGGTAGCCACTCATCACGGTGTGCACGTGTGCGTCGACGAACGCCGGCGCGACCAGGGCGCCCTGGGCGTGGAGCACCTCTGCTCCGGGGTACGCCGCAGCGGCGTCGTCTCCGACGTGCACGATCCGGTCGTCCTGGACGACCACGCAGCTCGGCGCCTCGTCGTGCACGTCGGCGGTGCCCGTGTGCACGACGGCGTCGCGGATCAGGAGGGTGGAGGTCACAGGCGTCCTTCGAAGAGTCGGCGGACCCCTGCGTCGGCGCGCAGCAGCCCGAGGGCGTGGTCGGCGTGTCCGGGCACGTACCCGTTGCCGACCAGCATCGTCACATCGGCGGCGACGCCCTCGGCGCCCAGGGCCGCCGCGCTGAAGGACGTGGCCATCGAGAAGAAGACCACTGTGCCCTCCGGAGCGGTCGCCAGGATCGCGCCGCCCTCGCAGCCGGGGACGTCGACACACACCACCGTCACGTCGGCGGGGCCGCCGGCACCGGACACGGCGTCCCGGAGCGAGACCGGGTCCCGCGCGTCGGCCAGCACGACCTCGTCGGCCAGGCCGGTGGCCGCGAGCAGGTCCGCCTCGCGCTGCACCGGGACGACGCCGACCACGCGCGAGGCGCCCGCTGCCCGTGCCGCCGCACAGCTCAGGGACCCGGACTTCCCGGCCGCACCGATGACGGCGACCACCGGCGCGTCGTACCGGCCCACCACGCGCGCGGTCAGCGCGGGAGCCCCGCACACGTCCAGCACGGCCAGCGCGAGCTCGACCGGAAGGTCCTCGGGCAACCGGGCGGCGATGCTGCGGCCGAACAGGATGGCGTAGCCGTCGCACGGGACCTGCTCCGAGCGCCCGTCCCACCGGGCCAGCCCGTCCTCGATGACCAGGGGGGTGAGGGTCAGCGACACCAGCGTCGCCACCGGGTCGCCGACGGCCAGGCCCAGCGGCGAGGCGGGGCCGACCTCCTCCACCCGGCCCACCAACATGCCGCCGGAGCCGGTGACGGGGTTCTGCATCTTGCCTCGGGTGCGCACGATGTCGAGCACCTCGGCACGGATCGCCGCACCGTCGCCGTGGTGCTTCTCGGCCAGCTGCCGGTACGACGCGGCGTCGAGGTTCAACCGCTGCACCCGGATGCGGACCTCGTCGCTGTGCAGCGTGGGGTCGGTGTCGAGGCGCCCGGCGGCCTGGGGAAGCACGCCGGCCGGCTCGAGGACCCGGTGCAGGCCCACCGGATCGGCTGTCAGGGCATGCGACACCGCGATGCCTCCTTCTCGCACAAGGGACTACGGACCGCAAATCTTCCGGCGTGCCGTTTGGTCGACCGGACGATCACAGTCATACTGTGACAGGTGAGGGCTGCGTCACACAAACGACGCGCCCACCGGACGACGCCCCATCAGCAGCGCCGACGAGGAGGAGCCCCGTGAGCATCGAGACCGCCATCGGACTGGAGTCAGCACAGCCCTACCCGTACCACCGGACCGAGCTCGTCGAGCCCGACTGGACGCGCTTTCCCGGCTGGCGCGACGTGACCGACGCCGAGTGGCGCGATGCCCAGTGGCAGCGCGCACACTGCGTGAAGAGCGTCAAGCAGCTGCGCGAGCTGATGGGCGACCTGCTCGACGAGCGCTTCTACGCCGACCTCGAGCGCGACCAGGCGGAGCGGGCGACCATGTCGATGCTGGTCCCGCCGCAGATGCTCAACACGATGGCTCCCCAGGCGCTCCCGGGCGGTGCGGGCTCGCTGACCGACGCCTTCTACGCCGACCCGGTGCGGGCCTACATGATCCCGGTGTTCAGCGATCGCCGGACGGACTGGCCGTCACACCCGCAGGCCAGCCGGGACTCGCTGCACGAGCA
>DASTFI010000132.1:0-45825 GCA_035708765.1 Marmoricola sp. | reverse complement strand
TGACCCGCCTCCGCGGTCATCAGGTCGACCCAGCCGTGCTCGGTGACCAGCAGCAGGTCGCCCGTGTGGGCAGCGGCGAAGTGGTTGGCGTAGCGCCAGCCGTTGCTCCAGACGACCTCGTTCGGACCGAAGATGCAGCGTCCCGGGCGTACGACGACCGTCGTGACGACGTACTCGGGGGGATGTGGCGCGGCTTGCGGGACGATGGCCTGCACGGCTTCGCGCAGCTCGTCGCTGATGCGCTCACCGTCGTCCAGCAGGGCGGGCAACGCGAGAGCGCGCACCTCCTGCAACCGCTGGTGGGTCGAGGGGTGATGCACCAGGGCAAGGTACGCCGAGTCCTCGGCGAGCTCGACGCGTGTGGCGATGTCGTGGATCAGTCGGGCGGGGTCACGGATCTCGTACCGCTGCAGCTTCATGCACACGAGCATGGCCGGATTCGACCCGCTCGGTGGAGTTGTCCACAGGCTCGGTCTCGGCCCTTCCCTGGCGGCATCCGCCTCGCGATGGTTGTGTCTCCGACCGGCGACGCACAGGAGGCCATCCGCATGGGCTACAGCACCGACTTCATCGGACACATCGAGATCAGGCCGGCTCTCAACGATGCCGAGATCGAGTATCTCGAGGCGTTCACCACCTCGCGGCGCTGCCGGCGCCCGGGAGGACCCTACGACGTGCCCGGGAATCCGCGCGCCGAGACGTTCGAGGACTTCCCGACCGACGTCATCAACCGGGTGGCCGCGGGACAGCCGGACTTCTGGTGCGACTGGTCGGTGTGCTGGGAGGGCTGTTGCCTGGCCTGGAGCGGCAAGGAGAAGTCCTATGCCATGGTCCCGTGGCTGAAGTACCTCATCGGACACTTCCTGCGGCCGGGTGCTGCCGCTTCGAAGGACACGCGGTTCGAGGAGTTCACCTTCGACCACCGCCTCTCCGGCATGGTCGTCGGCTGCCGGCGTACCGACAAGGAGCTCTTCGCCATCCGCGTCAGCAACAACCGGGTGACCGAACGGGTGCTGAATCCCGGCGATCGGCGCTTTGCCGACGCCCCACTGTTGCCGTACGAGGCCGCCATCGATCGTGACGAGCAGATGTTCCGGCGCCGCCGGCGGCGCCGGCAGGACCGGTTCCCCGCGGACGGCGACAACGTGGTGCCGATCAGCGGCTCACGCTGATCGGTGTGGCAAAGATGCTGCGATTGCGCAGATGGCGACGATCGCGTCCCGTGACCTCCGCAATCTCACTGCTGACGTGCTGCGGGTCTGACCCGGCTTCCCCCTGCTGGCCGCTCGCGGTCGGATGCCTAGTATCGCACACAAGTTCGGTTCTGTCGGTGGCCTGTGCTTGACTGGTTGTCGTGACCAGCTCGGGTGGCAACTTCACCACCGCAGCACTTCCTGCGGAGCTGGAGCACGTCCGGGCACGGGTCCTGGAGCTGCACGACACGCTGTGGGCGGCGCGCTCGCGCATGGAGCTCGCCGAGACGGTCACCACGATCGAGGCGCTGAAGTCCACCCTCGACTCCCTCGAGCTCCAGGTGGTCGCCGAGCTCGAGGCCACCGACGGCGTGAAGCACGCGGGCTGGGCGGGCACCAAGGACTTCTGTACGGCGGTCACGGGCGGCCACCGCGGCGCCGGGCCGGCGATGGTCCACCTCGCCGAAGACCTGCAGGCGGCTGTCTTCGCGTCTGTCAGTGCAGCGCTCCGCGACGGGTGGCTCTCCGTCACGAAGGCGCACGTCATCGCCCGCGCCGTCCACCGGCTCCCGAGTGGCACCGACAAGGCGAAGGCGGTCAGCCTGCTGCTGGCCGAGGCCAAGCGCCTCGACGCCTCGGAGCTCAAGCGCGCGGGCCGGCACCTGCTACGCGTGCTCGACCCTGACGGTGAGGACCGTCGCGAGGAGGCCGCCTTGCAGCGTGAGGAGCGCGCCGCCCACCAGGCACGGTTCCTGACGATCCGCGACGACCACCTCGGCGGCGCCCACCTCAAGGGGCGTTGCTCGATCGAGGACGCGGCGATCGTCAAGGCGACGTTGATGAGCCTCTCCGCGCCCCAGCCCGCCGAGGGGCCGACGTGCGACTCGGGCACCTGCCGCGAGCCCGGTTGTCGCCACGACGGCACCGACCCGCGCGATCACGGTGCCCGGATGCTCGACGCCCTGGTGGAGACCTGCCGACGGGCCCAGACCGCGGAGGTGCTGCCCACCCAGCACGGTGCCAGCCCCCGGCTCACCCTGCTGATGGACTACGCCGACCTGGTCGCCGGGTGCGGCGTCGCGGCGACCGAGACCGGGGAGCAGATCTCCGCCTCCGCCGTACGCCGGCTGTGCTGCGACGCCGAGGTCATCCCGGCGGTGCTCGGGTCCGACAGCGAGGTGCTCGACGTCGGCCGCACCCGCCGGCTGGTGACGCCGGCGATCTGGAAGGCACTGGTCGCCCGTGACCGGCGCTGCCGCTTCCCCGGTTGCCGGCGTCCGCCCCTCATGTGCCACGCCCATCACCTGGTGCACTGGCTCGACGGTGGGCCGACGTCGACGGACAACCTCCTCTTGCTCTGCGGCCACCATCATCGGCTCGTCCACGCCGGTCCATGGCGCCTGCACCTCTTCGCTGCCGGGGAGGCGCACTTCATCCCGCCGCCGGGAGTCGACCGCAGTCGCCTCGACGTCGCCCGGCCACCGCCACGGGAGTGAGCCGTGCCCTGGTGGCGAGCGGCGACATGTTCGTCGTCGCAACACAGGTGGTGGTGAGCCCGGCGACCGACGTCGTTGAGGCACGCAGTGAATTCCGGACGCCTGCAGCTACTCCTCGAGGAGCCGCAGCGTCACCTCGGCGAGGTCGCCCGCCTCGACGTCCTCTCGTCTCCGGACCGCCTTCTTCACCGGCAGCACGAACCCGTGCTCGTTGGACGGGAACACCGAGGTGCGCCAGGTGCTGCCCCCGATCGTCGCCTCCACTCGCACGGAGCCGAAGCCGCGCGGCGGTCCGGCGGTCATTCGGATCTCCTCGTCCACGTCTGGTGGGGTGGCCAGGAACGTCCAGGTCGCGTCGCTGGCGTCCCAGTCCCAGAGCTCGGCGGTGAACGTCCACTGGGTCATCGCCTCATCGTGGCACCTCCAGGCCCACCTCCCACCTGCCGTGACAGTGCCTGAGCAGCTGGGAGCTTCTCAGGCGGCCAACAGGTCGTCGATCTGGTTGAGCGCCGAGGTGGCTCCCTCGACGATGCCCATGTCGAGCACCTGCTGCAGCTCCTCGGCGCTCGCGTAGGAGGAGAGGAAGACTGCACGAGTGCGGCCGTCGGCCTCCTCGAACGTGTAGTCGTTGTGGGAGACCGGCAGGTCCGGCAGCGGGTTGAAGTCCGTGTCGGCGAAGCCGTCGTCGAAGGCCAGGTGGCGCGGCGCATCGACGGCGGTGACCTCCCACCAGCCGGCGTGCTTCTCGCCCTCCGGGCTGGTCATGAAGTAGGTGACCCGGCCGCCGGGAGTCAGGTCGTGGTCGACCACCGTGGCGGGGTAGGTCGGCGGGCCCCAGACCCGCTCGAGCTGGCGCGGGTCGGCGTACACCTGCCAGACGCGCTCGATCGAGGCGGCGAACTCGGCGGTGATGGTCAGGGTCAGGTTGTCCAGGTCGTGCTGCACGTCGGTGACAGGCATGGTCAGTCCTTCGGGTCGAGGTTGTCGGTGTCGCTGGATGGCTTGGTGGGGAAGTCGATGAGCTCGTCGATGCGGCCGATCCGGCCACGCCACACGGCCTCGATCTCGGTGAGCATGGACGCGACCGACCGGACCGCCGTGACGTCGCCGCTGGCCAGCTGCTGGCGACCGTTGCGTCGCTTGGTGAGCAGGCCGGCCTTCTCCAGGACGGCGACGTGCTTCTGCACGGCCGCGAAGCTCATGTCGTACTCCGCGGCCAGTGCGGTGACGGAGTGCTCGCCGGCGAGGACCCGACGCAGGATGTCCCGCCTGGTCCGGTCGGACAGGGAGTGGAACATCGCGTCCGCCCGGTCCTCGTCGTCGATCGCCACGAGGCAAACATACAACCATATGGTTGTATGTTGTCAAGGGTGTTCCTCGCAGGCCATGACCATGCCGGGCCCTGGCTCAGATCGTGTAGTCGTCGTGCAGTCCGACCTTGGCCAGCTCGATGGTGCCGTCCCGACGGACCCAGTAGTGCAGCCGGCGCGCAGAAGGTGTGTTGGTCTGGAGGTTGACCCGCATCGCCTGCGCACTGTCGGACTCACGGACGACGTACGTCGCGTTGCCGGCGGCGGACTCTCGCAGCCGATGGACCTCGCGGCCGTGCGAGTGGGCAGCCTTGCCGGTGAGCACCTCCATCGCCACGTCGGCGACCTTGGTCGCACTGACGCCCTCGAGAGACTCCAGGCTGTCGAGGAAGTCGGGTGCAAGCAGGTATTCCGGAAGCGGGCAGGCGACCTGCTCGGCGGGCGGGATGCGTCGCGCCCACGCCAGCTCGACGAGCAGGCGGAAGCCACGCTCTGGATCGGCGAACCGAGGCAGCGTGCCGCCCTCCGCGGACTGGCGGGCGTTGCGGGCCTTGCGCAGGCTCACCCGGCCGGCTCTGAGCTGCTGCTCCAGTCGGCGCACCGCATCTTGCGAGCTGCGCAGGTCGGCACGCGTGTGCTGCAGGTCGACCTCGTTCGCCGCTGAGCGCTCGCGTGCTTGCTCCAGTGTTCGGGAGAGCTCCTGCACCTTCGTCTGCAGGGTCGCGATGGTGAGGCTCATGTCGCGCACGGCGGCCGACGGTGTTCCTGGCGCCTTCGGTCGGTGCCGGTTGTGGTCCAGGATCATGGGCGAGACGGCCGGGAGAGGGGGCGAGTCGCCCTCCACGGTGTCGACCGGCGGGATGTCGACCGGCGAGATGTCGACCGGCGAGATGTCGACCGGCGGGATGTCGACCGGCGGCTCGGGCGGCGCTGCTGGTTGCGCCTGCTCGACCGAGTCCGCCGGTACGTCGAAGACCGGTGCCTCGACCGGCGGCTCGAGCCATGGTGGGCCTCCGGCGAACAGGGACGCCGCGCGCACGGGGATCTCGTCGTCGTCGACGTCGAGGAGGGACAGCTCCCACGCCGGCCCGGCGTGGGTGACGTGCGCAGCCAGCACCTCGTTGGGCGACATCAGTCCGCGAAGGTCGTCCAGATCGTTGGAGGTGACCTGCTCTCGACGGAGCCCGACCGTCACCAACGGGTGCAGGAAGACCGTTGCCTCCTCAGCGGAGACCGTCTCGACCTGGGCCAGGACCAGGTCGCCGACGCGATACCCGGCCAGCGCGTCCGCCGGGTCGAGCCGGGACTCCCGTACGTCGAACCACCCGCTGTCCGGGTCGTGGAGGCCGGTGATCTGCATCCCTGGAGCCAGGCAGCGTTCCAGAGGTACTCCGGAGAAGGCGAGAGCGTCCGGTACTGCACCCAGGTCGCGGTCGAGCCGCACCAGTGCCCGCTCCGCCATGATCCGCAGGACCGTGCCGGTACGGCGTACTCGTCGGGTCGCAGGTCGATGCTCCAGGAGGCCGGCCGCCGTGGCCATCCGGAGCGCATCGTCGACGAGCTGGTTCGTCGCCTTGTGACCCTCAGCCCTGTCGTAGGCGAACCGCAGTGGCGATCGGTAGGGGTCGCGCACCCAGTCGTGTCCCACCGGGTAGACCCGGCCGGCGCCGCCGTACACCTGGGTCAACGGCGGCAGGTGGTGCGACAGCTCCCAGGAGAAGGCGTTGGTGGGCATCAGGTAGACCTCGGCGAGATCGCCCACCTTGGCCGCGAGGTCGCCGACGTCGATCCACGGCTGTTCGCGTCCGGTCGGGATGGTGACCACGACGATCGGCCGCACCCGCTGATCGCCGTTGAGCAACCGTGCGAGGGCGCGTGCGGCGTTGACGCTGTCGATCGTCCGATGGCCGGCCATGGTGTCACTATCTCCTCCGATGCCACCGCTCCAAAATCCTTGACGGAACGTCCTTGCTCTCACAATCGAACAGATGTACGATAGGCCCAGATCCGGTGATGATAACGATGGCTAAGGTCCCGGATCTGGTCAGGAGCAGACACAAATCCTGGCCGGCCCCTCACAGGCCCGCTGCCCATCACGTGTGAGAACGAAGCTCCCGCCTCGTCGCCGAGGTCCCAGGAGGAGCGAGTTCGCCCACGGTGATGGAAGGAGGCGGGGCGATGACGACCGAGACGATCGATCGGGAGACCGGCGCCCCAGCCGATCCGCCAGCCGGTGCCGGCCCTGCTGACGGCGGTGCTGACGATTGGGCCGACGACGGCTGGTTGCCGCCCCGGCATCCGCTCCTGGCCAGCATCGAAGCGATCGACGCGGCGTTGTCGAGCGCGAGCGCCTGCGACCCGGCGTACCTGGGGGAGCGGGAACGACGCGAGGCGCTGCTCGCGCTCGCCCGGCTGGACGGACGACTGGAGGCCGTGCGGCTGCAGCTGACCGCCACCGCCGGCGAGCTCGCCCACAACGAGGGCTACGGCAGCGTCGGCGCCTGGCTGGCCCAGCAGACCCGCACCGACCAGCGCCCCAACGCCTCCGACGTGCGGCTGGCCCGACTGCTCGACCAGCGCTGGCGCCAGACCGCTGCGGCGCTGGCCGTCGGCACGGTCAACGCCGCTCAGGCGCGCGTGATCGTCGACGCGCTCGAGGACCTTCCCGAGGTGGGTGTGCCGACCGAGGTCCTGGCGGACGCCGAGGCCCGCCTGGTCGCCGAAGCCGATCACTTCGCCCCCAAGCAGCTGCGCATCCTGGGCCGGCGCATCCTCGAGGTGGTGGCGCCCGAGGTCTACGAGGCGCAGGAGGCCAAGGCCCTGGCCCAGGAGGAGGAGCGCGCCCGCAAGCAGACGGCGCTGTTCACCCGACGGATCGGTGACGGCACCACCAAGATCTCGATCCGCGTGCCCGACGCAGTGGCCGTCCGGCTGATGACCTACCTGGAGTCGTTCAGCTCGCCGCGCGGGCCTGCGCGCCTGGGGGAGAAGGTGCCCAGCTACCGGCGGCTCGGCCACGCGTTCTGCGCCTTCCTCGAGACCGCCGACCCGAAGCGGATGCCACTGCACGGTGGCGACGCGACCACGGTCCTGGTCACCATCTCGCTGGCAGAGCTCCGCCAGCAGCTCGGAGCCGGCGAGCTCGGAGCCGACGACAGGCTCTCGGCCAGCGAGGTACGGCGACTGGCCTGCACCGCCGCCATCGTGCCCGTCGTGCTCGGTGGCCAGTCCGAGCCGCTGGACCTCGGTCGTGCCTCCCGGCTGTTCACGCCGGCGCAGCGCAAGGCGATGGCGATCCGCGACAAGCGGTGCCGTGCCGAGGGCTGCGAGATCCCCGCCGCCTGGTGCGAGGCCCACCACTTCCGGACGCCGTGGTCGCGAGGGGGTCGCACCGACCTGACCGACGGCAAGCTGCTGTGCGGCTACCACCACCACCGCGCCCACGACGAGGCGTTCCTGCACGACGAGCTGCCCAACGGCGACGTGCGGTTCCACCGACGCAGATAGGCGAACGCCCCTGCTCGTCGCGTCCTCACCTCGCTATCGTGTGGTCCGAACCGGACCCGGAGGTGCTCATGCCGTACGTCGTCGACTTCGTGGACGTGTCCACGGTAGGGCTGGAGTCGTCACCCGTCGCCGAGGCGCTCGCCGGGCTCCGGGCCAACGAGGCGCGCTACTTCAAGAACAAGTACGACCACACCTTCACCACCGAGCCGGCCTCGGAGAGACCCGACGTCATCGACTGGGTGCACCGCATCCTCGAAGAGGAGCGCGGCATCGTGATCGACGCGCGGCCCCTCGAAGTGGCGGCCACCGAGGTCGACGGCATCAGGTGGCCGGAGGTCTTCTACGAGTCGGGTCTTGCCGTCAACGTGCTCTACACCGTCGAAGACGGCGGCAAGCGCGCCGTCGGCTTCAAGCTCTCCGAGGGCATGGACGTCCCCGAGGAGCTCAGCGGCTTCAAGTTCGCACGCCAGAAGTCGAAGCTGGCCGGGACCATCCGTGGGTCCTACTTCGTGATCAAGGGCGAGTACTGACGCCTCGCCCCGGTGCCGGGCTCCGCCGGATCGACCACTGAGCCGCGACCAAACGAGGAGACGCCATGCCCATCGAGGACTTCGAGCGCTACCCGCTCACCTTCGGACCCAGCCCGGTCCATCCGCTCGAGCGGCTCACCGCGCACCTCGGCGGCGCCTCGATCTGGGCCAAACGCGAGGACTGCAACTCGGGCCTCGCGTTCGGCGGCAACAAGACCCGCAAGCTGGAGTACATCGTCCCCGACGTGCTCGCCTCCGGCGCGGACACACTGGTCTCGATCGGCGGCTACCAGTCCAACCACACCCGCCAGGTCGCGGCGGTCGGCGCCCGCCTCGGGCTCCGGGTCCGGCTGGTGCAGGAGAGGTGGGTCGACTGGGACGACCCGGTCAACGACAAGGTCGGCAACATCCTGCTCTCGCGGATCATGGGCGCCGACGTCCGCCTCGACGACGCCGGCTTCGACATCGGCATCCGGCCCTCCTGGGAGCAGGCCATCACCGAGATCGAGGAGGCCGGCGGGACGCCGTACCCCATCCCGGCGGGCGCGTCGGAGCACAAGTACGGCGGCCTCGGGTTCGCCAACTGGGCCTTCGAGGTCGCCCAGCAGGAGGAACAGCTCGGCGTCTTCTTCGACACGATCGTGGTCTGCACCGTCACCGGATCGACCCACGCGGGGATGATCGCCGGTTTCGCGGCACTCGAGGAGGCCGGTGGTCGGCCACGCCGGGTGATCGGCATCGACGCCTCGGCGACGCTCGCCAAGACCCGCGACCAGGTCGGTCGCATCGCCCGGCACACAGCGGACCTGATCGGGCTCGGTCGGACGCTGCGCGACGACGAGATCACGGTGCTCGAGGGCTGGGCCGGGGAGAAGTACGGCATCCCGGTCGACTCGACGATCGAGGCCATCCGGCTCAGCGGTCGGCTGGAGGGGATGATTATCGACCCGGTCTACGAGGGGAAGTCGATGGCCGGGCTGGTCGACCTGGTCCAGCGCGGCGAGATCCCGCGTGACGCGACCGTGCTCTACGCCCACCTCGGTGGGCAGCCGGCGCTCAACGCCTACAGCGGGATCTTCGACCAGGGGTGAGGGCCGCGGAGACGGCCCGGAGCCGGTTCGTCAGACCTTCGACCACGGGCAGGCCTGGTCCCCGACGCGGCCACCTCGATCTCGCTCGAGGCGAGCAATCGGGAGTGGCGTGCCTGACGGTGCGCCGAGCAGATGGAGACTGCCTGACTACGCTGCGAGCGTGCTGCCCACTCACTCGCACCGCGTGCGCTTCCACGAGGCCGATGCGCAGGGGATCCTCTTCAACAGTCGCTACCTCGAGCTCGCCGACGTCGCGATGACAGAGTTCGTGCGCGGCCTGGGCTGGAGCTACCCGGAGTTCGTCGCGGCAGGCGCCGACGTCGCCGTCGTGCGCGCGGAGGTGGACTTCCGGCGCTCGGTGCGGTTCGACGACCTCGTCGACCTGCACACCACGTGCACCGACGTGGGCCGCAGCAGCTTCCGCCTGCGGACGGTCTTCCGGTGCGACGACCAGGAGGTCGCGGTCACCGAGCTGGTCTACGTCAACCTCGACCCGGAGGCGGGTGGGTCCCGGCCCCTGCCCGAGGCGGTGGCGGCGGCGCTGAGGGGACCGGGGTCCGGCCAGCCCGCACCGTAGCTGCGCTCCTGCACCCGGCCATGAAGCCACGGAGCCACGGAGCCACCGGCCACGGGCCACGGAGCCACGGTCAGGGGTCGAGGCGCTCCATCTCGTCCGCCATCACGGCCGCGTCCGCCGTGCCCTCAGCGCGCAGGCCGGTGACGACGCCGCGCCGGTCGGCGTCCGCGCGGTTCTGGCTGAGCTTGCGCTTGGCGTCGACCTGCTCCACCCGGATCTCGACGCCGACGATCGCGCGCAGCTGGCCCGCGACGTACGACGCCGGCGCATCGGTCACCTGCCACACCTCGTCGCGGTCGTGCTCGTGGTGACCGGTCAGCTGCGTCACCATGTCGCGCACCCAGTCCGGGTCGTCGTGGATCGTGGCGCGGCCACGCAGGTGCACGGTGCTGTAGTTCCAGGTCGGCACGACGCGGCCGTGCTCACGCTTCGAGGCGTACCAGCTCGGCGAGATGTAGGCCTGCGCGCCGGCGCACACCAGCAACGTGGGCGCGTCGGACCCGATCGTCTTCCAGTGGTCGTTGGCGCGGGCGAAGTGGGCGAGCACCCGGTCGCCCTGCCAGAGGATCGGCAGCAGCGTCGAGCGTGGGTAGCTGTCCGGTCCGACGGTGACGAGCTCTGCCGCTCCGAGGGCGGCCACCATCGCGCGGATCTCGGCCTCGTCGGTGACGGCGTTCGGGGGAGGGACGTACACGGCGCCAGCCTAGGCGGACGGCTCAGCGGGTGGCCCTCCCGGCGCCCGCTGGAGGCCGACGACGCAGGGCGGCCGCCGCTCGTCGTACGTCGTCGCTGAGGGCGTCCAGCGAGGGGCTGTCCAGGCGCCAGCGGTGCCAGAACAGCTCCACCGACACGGAGCGGGCGCCGGGCAGGACGACCAGCTCGCCGGCGTCGACGGCCGGTCCGAGCTGCTGGTCCATCACCATGCCCCAGCCGAGACCACGGCGCACCGCCTCGAAGAAGTCGGCCGCGCTGGGCACCCGGTGCACGACCAGGGGCCGCGATGCCCGGTGCGCGGCGAGGGCCTGGTCCTGCAGGTGGTCCTTCTCGTTGAAGACCACCATCGGCATCGACGACCAGTCGACTCCGCGACCACGGCGGTGGCGCTCCACGAGCGCGGGAGCCGCGGCCGGGGTGTAGCGGAGTGCGCCGAGCCGCTCGACGAGACAACCCTGCACCGGCTCCGGGTCACTGGTGACGGCGGCCAGCACCTCGCCCCGGCGCAGCAGGTCGTGCGTGTACGCCTGGTCCTCGACGTGGAGCTGGAGCCCCCACCCGCCGCGCTCGGCCACCGCGGTGAAGACCGGTCGGAACCACGTCGCGAGGGAGTCGGCGTTCACCGCCACGGGCAGGCTGGGCGCACCGTCGGCTCCGAGCAGGGCCGCGGTCTCCTCGGCGAGGAGGCGCAGCTGGCGGCCGAGGCGGAGCAGCGGTTCGCCCGCAGCGGTGACCGAGGCAGGCGTCGTACGTCGGACCAGGACCTGGCCTGCGGACCGCTCCAGTGCGCGCATCCGCTGGCTGACGGCACTCGGCGTGACGTGCAGCCGGCGGGCGGCTGCCTCGAAGGTTCCGGCATCGACGATGCTCACCAGGGTCTCCAGCTGGGTGGGGTCGAAGCGCATGAGCAAAGTGAAGCAGCACTACACATCCTGAAGAACCATTCGTTGGACTTCACTGGGCGACGCTCGCAGACTCGACGAGTGCTCAACTCCCTCCTCGCCGGCCTGCTGACCGGTCTCGGCCTGATCATCGCGATCGGCGCCCAGAACGCGTTCGTGCTGCGCCAGGGCATCACCCGCTCGCACGTCGGCGCCGTGGTGGCGGTCTGCGCGGCCTCCGACCTGGTGCTCATCGCGGCCGGTGTCGGTGGAGTGGGCCTGCTGGTCGACCGCTCCGGGTGGGTCCTGGAGGTGATCCGCTGGTGTGGGGTTGCCTTCCTGGCCTGGTACGGAGCCTCCGCCCTGCGCCGAGCGTTCCGCCCGGAGGCGCTCCACAGTGGCGCGGCCTCCAGTCCCGACTCGGTGCGCCGCGTGACGGCGCGCGCGGCGGCGCTGACCTGGCTCAACCCGCACGTCTACCTCGACACCGTCATCCTCCTGGGCGCGGTCGCAGCCACCCAGGGCGCCGGCGCAGGGGACGGGTCGCGCTGGTGGTTCGCCGTGGGCGCCGGCTGGGCGAGCATCGCCTGGTTCTGCTCCCTCGGGTACGGCGCCCGCCTGCTGGCGCCCCTCTTCGCACGACCGCGAGCCTGGCAGGTCCTCGAGGTCCTGGTCGGGGTCACGATGTTCTCCGTGGCGGCCGGGTTGGCGCTCCACTGAGCCCGGGGTCCTCACCGCCGACCGGGCTGTTCCAGAAAGTTGCGGCGAACCTCTAGACAGCAACTCACTAAGTCATCTAGTTTCTTCTCTGTGACCCAGACCACCAGGCCCGCCGACGCGCACGAGCGACGCCCGCGACCGTCGCTGTCGGACTCGCTGAGCAGCGGCATCCTGCAGATCGTCCGCGAGCAGGGTCTGACGGCCGGCGACCCGATGCCGAACGCCAAGGCCCTCGCCGAGCGCTTCGACGTCGCCACGCCCACCATCCGCGAGGCGCTGCGCAAGCTCGAGGCCACCGGAAGCGTGGAGCTGCGGCACGGCTCCGGGGTCTACGTGGGCGCCAACGTCAGCCGCATCCTGCTCGCCAACCCCCACGCGAGCGCCGTCTCGGCAGAGATGGTCAAGCAGATGGTCGAGGCCCGGCTGATGATCGAGCCGAGCCTGGCCGCGATGGCAGCCCAGCGTCGCCTGTCCGCCGAAGACCTCGACGTGCTGCACCATGCCGTTGCCGAGCCCGGCCTGGCCGACGCCCGGACCGGACGGCCCGTGAACTTCCACCGGGAGATGGCCAACCTGGCCGGCAACGTGGTCCTGGCGGAAGTCGTCGACTCGCTGCTCTCCCTGCGCTCGTGGGAGCAGAAGCAGATCCGTCGTCTCTACGACGACCGCGAACACGACCTCGCCCAGCATCGGGAGATCCTCCATGCGATCGAGAGTCACGACCACGAGGCGGCACACGAGCTGACCCGCTCTCACCTCGAGGACATCCGGGAGGTCGTGTCCCAGCGACTCGACCAGGTCCCAGCCCAAGACTGACGCCTACTCCGAAACCCCGAAGCAGACCGAAGCCGACCACGGCCTTCGCCTCGCCGGCAGCGCCCGTGCTGTCAGGCAGGTGAGCCCTGCCCGCGCCGTACGGCTCAGCAGATTGGAGCAATCCCATGCACGTCTCGACCAGCAACAGGTGGCGCGCGATCGCCGCGGCGACCGGTCTCGTCACCGTGATGGCCGGCGTCGCGGCTTGCGGCAGTGACGACAGCGGCGCAGCGGCCGCGGCCGGCGGCACTCTCACCTTCGCCCTCGACTCGTCACCGGACAACCTCGACCCCAACTCCAGCAGCTCGTCGGTCAACGCCGAGGTGATGCGTCAGGTCTACGACAGCCTCGTCCACCGGACCAAGGACGGTGACTACGAGCCGTGGCTGGCCACGTCCTGGGAGGTCAGCAAGGACGGCAAGGTCTACACCTTCGAGCTCCGCGACGACGTGAAGTTCCACGACGGCACCCCCTTCGATGCCAAGGCCGTCTGTTTCAACTTCGACCGGATCACCGATCCCAAGACGCAGTCGAAGTCGGCGATCTCCGCACTCGGCGACACGTACAAGGCCTGCAAGGTCACTGGCGACCACGAGGTCGAGCTGACCCTCACCCAGCCGACGTTCGACTGGCTGTCCGGGCTCAGCCAGGTCTGGACCGGCATCGAGTCGCCGGCGGCCATCAAGAAGTACGGCGACCAGGTGGTCACCCACCCGGTCGGCACCGGGCCCTTCAAGTTCGTCAAGATGCAGCTCAACCAGCAGGTCGTGCTCGCGAAGAACGCCGACTACCGGTGGAACCCCGAGGGTGCGAAGCACCAAGGTCCCGCGGAGCTCGACCAGCTCGTCCTCAAGGTGATCCCCGAGTCGACGACCCGCTTTCGCTCGGTAGGGGTCGACATCGACGCTGCCGAGTCGATCGCCCCACAGGATGTCAACGCCGCCAAGGCCAACTCCGCCCTCACCGTCGACACCGTGCCCGTTGTCGGCACGCCGTACCAGCTGTTCCTCAACACCACCCACGCGCCGTGGGACGACGTCGAGGCGCGCAAGGCCGTGCGGTCGGCGATGAACGTGCCGGCCATCATCAAGTCGCTCTACTTCGGTGTCTACGACCGGGCTTGGGGCCCGCTGACCCCGCCGACGAAGTTCTACGACGACTCGGTGGAGGATGGTTGGGAGTACGACCCGGATGCCGCGGCCTCCGCCTTCGATGACCTCGGCTGGACGATGGGGTCCGACGGCTACCGACACAAGGCCGGCAAGACCCTGCAGATGGACTACCTGGTCCCTTCGGACAAGCGCGAGAAGCGCCAGGAGGTCGCCCAGTTCCTCCAGGAGAACCTCAAGCAGGTCGGTGTCAAGGTCAACCTCCACTTCGAGGCGTCGGGGCCGTACGACGCGATGCGCGACGACAACAAGTACGACGTGATCGGGCTGAGCCTGACCTCGGGGTTCAGCACGCTGAACGCCATCTACGACTCGCGCAACGCGCCTGGCGCCGACGGCGACAGCTACTACAACTACTCCCGCCTCGACGACCCTGAGATCGACAAGCTGCTGGCCAAGTCCGACAGCGTCACCTCCGACGAGCAGGCCGCCGAGGTCTACTCGGCCGTGCAGCAGTACGTCGTCGACAACGCCGTCAGCGTGCCGATCTACAACTACCAGTACACCGTCGTCGCCACGGACAAGGTCGACGGCATCGCCTACAACTGGAAGAGCTACCCGCTCTTCGTCGGCGCCACGGTCAGCAAGTGATCTGAGGGAACAGGACGTGATGACGAACCTGCCGGGCCCGACGGAGGAGGCGCCATGGGTTGGCTGATCCTCCGCCGGGTCCTGGTGGCCGTGCCCGTGTTGATCGGCGTCTCGGTGGCGGTGTTCCTCGCCCTGCACGTGCTGCCGTCCGATCCCACCGCGGTGCTGCTGGAAGGCGTGCCCGCCACTCCCGACGTGATCCGCGCGTTGCAGGAGCAGCTCGGTCTCAACGACCCGCTGCCGGTGCAGTACTGGGACTTCGTCTCCAGCGCATTGCGGGGCGACTTCGGCACCTCCTTCACCACGCAGCAGTCGGTGACGTCGATGATCGGCTCGCAGATGGGCGCCACTCTCCAGTTGACCATCACCGCGGTCGGTCTGACGGCGTTCCTGGGCATCGCGCTCGGCGTGCTGGCCGCCATCTTCCGGGACACGTGGTTCGACAGCGTGGTGCGCGTGGTGAGCCTGCTCGGCACCGCCATGCCGATCTTCTGGAGCGGCACCCTGCTGATGCTGGTCTTCTCCTTCAGCCTGCACCTGTTCCCCGCTTCGGGCAGCACCGGCTTCAAGACGCTCGTGCTGCCGAGCATCGCGCTGGCGTTCCTGGCGTCCGGGCTGTTGATCCGGTTGGTGCGCAACAGCATGATCGAGGTGCTGGGTGAGAACTTCGTGACCGCACTCGACGCCAAGGGCCTCAGCCCGTGGCGGATCACCGCCGGACACGTCCTGCGCAACGCGCTCATCCCTGCGGTCACCGTGATCGGGCTGCAGATCGGGGGCCTGCTCTCCGGCGCGGTCGTCACCGAGGTCGTGTTCGCCCGACAGGGGCTGGGCCGGTTGCTCATCACCGGCATCAAGGAGCAGGACTACCCCGTGATCCAAGGCACCGTGCTGGTCATCTCCGTCATCTACCTGATGGTGAACATCGTCGTCGACATCTCCTACGCCTTCATCGATCCCCGGATCCGCACAGCCCTGGAGCAAGCGACATGAGCGCCCCGACCACGAGCCCGATCGCCGGCCGGACGCCCTGGGGGGCGCGCCTGCGCCTCCCGAGGTGGCCGGTGGCGCGGGTGCTCGCCGTGCTGATCCTCGGCGGCACCGTCCTCGTCGCCGCCTTCCCGGGCTGGTTCGTGCACTACCAGCCACTGGCCCTCCACCCGGAGCGTGTCCTTCAGGGACCGGGGGAGGCGAGCGTCCTGGGCACGGACCAGTACGGACGCAGCCTCGTCGGGTTGCTCGTGTACGGCGCCCGCAACTCTGTGCTGATCGGCCTGGTGTCCGTGGTGGTCGGACTCCTCATCGGCGGCGGCATCGGCCTCGTGGCCGGGTTCGTCGGCGGCGTCGTCGACAACGTCCTCATGCGGATCGTCGACATCATGTTGTGCTTCCCCGGGATCCTGCTGGCCCTGCTGGTCTCCGCGGCCCTCGGCGCCAGCCTGCGCAACGTCATCATCGCGGTGGCGATCGGGCAGGTACCCGAGTACGCCCGCGTGATGCGCGGCCAGGTCCTCGCCGTACGCAGCCGCCTCTTCGTGGAGGCAGCGTCCGCCGCGGGCGTGCACCCGCGCCGGATCGTCTTCCGTCACGTACTGCCCAACGCGATGGCGCCCGTGATGGTCGTCGCCACGCTCGGCGTGGGGCACGCGATCGTCTCCGGCGCCACACTGAGCTTCCTCGGCGTCGGACCGCAGGGCGGCATCCCCGACTGGGGGCGGCTGCTCGCGTCGGGTGGCAGCTACATGGCCACGGCGTGGTGGATCTCCACCTTCCCCGGCCTGGTGGTGACCGTGGTGGTCGTCGCAGTCAACATCTTCGGCGACTGGCTGCGCGACCGGATGGACGTGGCCCGATGAGAGACACCGCGACTGAACCCATGCGCCCCTCCACGAGGCTCGTCAGCCCACCGGAGCCAGCGCTCCGCGTCGACGGGCTGGCCGTGACCCTCACCCGTGGGGGCCGCCACGTGCCGCTCGTCCGCGACGCCAGCTTCGAGCTCGCTCGCGGAGAGCTGGTCGCCCTCGTCGGCGAGTCCGGCAGCGGCAAGAGCGTCACCGCACGAGCAGTGATGGGGCTGATCCAGCGACAGCGCGGCATCGACGTCTCCGGCTCGGTGCGGCTGCACGGTGCCGAGCTCGTCGGACAACCCGCCCGTCGGGTGCGTTCGTTGCGCGGCCGCGAGCTGGCGATGATCTTCCAGGAGCCGATGAGCTCACTGGATCCCGTCTTCACCATCGAGGACCAGATGCGCGAGGCGGTACGACGCCGCGAACGCCTCGGCCGCAAGGAGGAAAGAGATCGGCTCGTCGAGCTCCTGACGACGGTCGGCATCGCCGACCCCAGGCGGTGCCTGCGGCAGTACCCGCACCAGCTCTCCGGCGGGATGTGCCAACGGGTGATGATCGCGATGGCGCTCGCCAGCCGGCCCGAGGTGCTGATCGCCGACGAGCCGACGACAGCGCTGGACCTCACCATCCAGGCCCAGATCCTCGGCCTGCTGGAGCGGCTGCGCCGCGAGACCGGGGTGGCCATCCTGCTGATCACCCACGACATGGGTGTCGCCGCCCAGGTCGCCGACCGGGTCGCGGTGATGTACGCCGGCCGCGTGGTCGAGACGGGGACACCGGACCGGATGTTCGCCGCCCCCCTGCACCCGTACACCGAGGGCCTGCTCTCCTGCATCCCCGCGATGACCGGTGCGCGCGAGCGGCTGCTGCCCGCCCTGAAGGGGTCGGTGCCAGATCCGTCCAACCTGCCGACGGGCTGCGCCTTCCACCCCCGCTGCGCCTGGGCCGACGACGCGTGCCGTGACACCGACCCGCCGCTCGCCCCGGTCGACGGGCGACCGGTCGCGTGCTGGCACGCCGCCGACCGCCTGCACGACCGCTCGCAGCCGACGGAGGAGACATCATGACGATGACCGGGACCGAGCCACGCGAGAACATCGCGACAGCACCCCTCGTGCGGGCCGACGACCTCGAGGTGCACTTCCGGTCGGGCGGTGGCCTGCGACCCACCCGCACGGTGCGGGCCGTCGACGGCGTCTCGCTCGCCGTGGCCCCCGGGGAGACCCTCGGGCTCGTGGGGGAGTCCGGCTGCGGCAAGAGCACGCTGGGACGGGCGCTCCTGCGGCTGCTGCCGCTGACCTCGGGCACGCTGAGCTTCGAGGGCCAGGACATCTCCGGTGTCCGCGGTGCGAGGCTGCGGCGGTTGCGCGCCGACGTGCAGGCGGTGTTCCAGGACCCGCTGGGTTCGCTGAATCCCCGGATGACGATCGCAGACGCGGTGGCGGAGCCGTTGCGCGAGTTCGTCGGTGGCGACCGACGGGTCCGGCGCGAGCGGGTGCGGGAGCTCTTCGAGATGGTCGGTCTCGACCCCAACCGGATGGGTGCCTACCCGCGCCAAATGTCCGGTGGACAGCTCCAGCGGGTCGGCATCGCTCGGGCCATCGCGGTCGACCCGAAGTTCATCGTCGCCGACGAGGTCGTCTCGGCGCTCGACGTCTCGGTCCAGGCGCAGATCATCAACCTGCTCGTCGAGCTGCGCGAGCGCAACGGGCTCTCCTACGTCTTCATCGGGCACGACGTCGCCGTGGTGCGGCACATCTCCCATCGCGTCGCCGTGATGTACCTGGGCAAGATCATGGAGACCGGTGATGCGCTCTCGGTCTTCGACCATCCGAGACACCCCTACACGGCGTCGTTGATGAGCGCCGTCCAGGTGCCCGACCCAACGCGCCGACGCGAGCAGATCTCGCTGCAGGGCGAGCTGCCTTCACCGACGGACGTGCCGTCGGGCTGCCGCTTCCGCACCCGATGTCCCTTTGCGCAGGAGCAGTGCGCGCTCGAGGAGCCGCCGCTGCGCGAGGTCGCCCCGGGTCGCCAGCTGGCCTGCCACTTCCCCTTGTAGGCACCCCAACCTTCGAGCACAGCCACTCTGACGACTGCCCCAGGAGGCACCACCATGACTACACCTGCACGAGACGACGACGCGACTGGCGTGGCGCTGGCCCGGATGACCTGGCCGGAGGTCGATCGTGCACGCCAGGTCGCTCCACTGGCGATCGTCCCGACCGGTGCGTGCGAGCAGCACGGCCACCACATGGTGCTGGAGACCGATGCGGTCCGGGGCGCAGAGGTGGCGCGCCGCCTGGCCGAGCGGCTTGCGCCTCGCGCCGTCGTCACCCCGTGCCTCAGCATCGGCGTGTCAGGCCACCACATGAGGTTCCCCGGCACGCTGTCCCTGAGCCCGCTGACGTTCCAACAGGTGCTCTACGAAGTGGTCGAGAGCCTCCACGCCCATGGCTGGCGGCACGTGTTCGTGCTCAACGGTCATGGCGGCAACAACTCCGCGACGGGGGTCGCGGTGAGCCGGCTGCAAGCGGCGTACCCCGACCTCAACATCGCCTGGAGCGGTGTCACTCCCGTCGTGGCGGACCTCGGCCGAGACCTCGCCAGCAGCGAGGGCGCAGCTCATGGGAGCGAGATCGAGACGTCGCAGGCCCTCTACGTCGACCCGGGACTGGTCCGGGAGGAGCAGCTCGACGTCGCCGAGCCGCCGCAGCGCTACTCCCGCCTGCGCGCACCGGCCGGAGTGCACGCGCCGACTCCGTTCCACCGGATCAGTGCGGACGGCACCACCGGCCTGCCGTCCGCCGCCAGTCGTGAGATCGGGGAGAAGCTCGTCACCGCCGTCGTGGAGCGGCTCGCCGACTTCCTCAGTGACTTCCTCGACCAGTCCGGTCACGAGTCCCAGCACGAGTCCCAGCACGAGTCGAAGGAGAACCGATGAGAGCACTGGTCAAGTTCGTCCTCGGGAGCGCGGCCTGTGCCGGGCTGGTCCTCCCGGCCCAGACGGCTGCCGTGGCCGCCGCGGCGGTCGAGGACCACGTGGTCCCGACCACGGGATGTGGGACAGCCGCGGCAGTGCAGCCAGGCACGTCAGGCGTCGGCCACCTGGAGTCCGGTGGTGTCGAGCGCAGCTTCGTGCTCCACGTGCCAGCGGGCTACTCACCGGGCGACCCGACGGCCGTGGTTCTCGCCTTCCACGGCCGCAAGGGCACCGGCGCCGAGCTCGAGGAGTTCAGCGGCCTTTCGTCGCTCCCGGCGCTGGTGGTATATCCCGACGGTCTGCCCGTGGACGGCAAGACCGCGTGGGAGGGCGCTCCCTACTCCCCGCCTGTGGACGACGTGCTCTTCACCAGCGAGCTGCTCGACCACGTGCAGGCGACGTACTGCGTCGACTCGAGCCGCATCTACGCCACCGGCAAGTCCAACGGTGCCGGGTTCACCGCACTGCTGGCGTGCCGGTTGCCGCACCGGATCGCCGCGTTCGCCCCGGTCGCCGGCGCCTTCTACCCGCAGAGCCGGGTCGGCTGCAGGCCCGGGACCCCGGTGCCGATGATGGAGTTCCACGGTGTGGCCGACCCGATCATCGAGTACGTCGGCGGCGAGAGCCACGGATTCCCTTTCCCGGCCGTGACGGACTGGCTCACGACCTGGGTCGACCATGACCACTGCCGCACGGAGACCGCCGAGCGCATCGAGCCCGACGTCACGCACTTCTCCTGGACCGACTGTGCAGGTGGCGCGGAGGTCGAGCACTACCGGATCGACGGTGCCGGGCACACGTGGCCCGGTGAGCTGGCGAACAGCGGGCCCGGCTCGGCGACGCAGACGATTTCCGCGACCCGGGCGATGTGGCGGTTCTTCACCGCACACCCGCTCAACGGACTGCCACGCACCTGACCGGCCGGCAGTGCGACCCCAGCCACCCACGCCCGATCAGCCCCGGTGGTGCTCCAGCAGCTCGGCGGCGAGCCGGGGACCGGCCGCGACCAGACGCGGCGGGTCCAGCACCTGGGCGTCGGGGCCCGCGGTGAGCAGCAGCAGGCCGACCCGCTGCTCGACGGGTGGCAGCAGGGCCAGGTCGAGGGTGACGCTGAGCTCGTCGTCGGCCACGGTCGTGGCCCGTTCGGCCTGGAAGTCGGCGGCCCACCGGGCGGCGTGCGGCAGTCGCACGCGCACCGTCGTGGTGGCCCGCTGCTCGGCCAGCCGCCGGTCGAGGTCCGGCGGCGGCTCGAAGGTGTCGGCGTGCACGTCGTACTCCCGGATGTTGGAGAGCAGGAACGTGCGCAGCCGGCCCTGGTCGTCCGGCGGACCGGCGTCGACCTCCCAGCCCCGCCGGGTCTGCACCAGCAGGTAGGGCTCGATCACCCGGTCGGTGACCCCCTGGGCCCAGCTGCGGGAGTAGACGATGTGGACGCGGTGCCGCTGCGCGACGGCCTCCTGGAGGTCCTCGAGCGGTGCGGTCCAGCTCCCCGGAGCGCGCACGGTCTCCTGCTCGCCGGACATCGTCTCGGTGAGCACCCCGACGGCCCCGCGCAGGTCCTCGTCGTCGGGGTTGATCTCCATCAGCGCCCGGGCGGCGGTGTAGACGAGGGCGAGCTCGGAGGCGTCGACGTACTCCATGCCCAGCTCGTCGGCAGGGCGCTCGTCGACCAGCCGCACGACCTCGGCACGGGTGGGGTCCTCGCTGCCGCCGTCCGCGGCGACGAACTCGAGCGCCGCAGGTCGGGAGAGACCGAGCAGCATCGGGCTGACGTCGGCGGTGTAGAAGGCGAGCAGGTCCTCGCGCAGCTCGTCAGCGGGGACACCGGCCTGGGCGGCGAGCTCGGTGAGCGAGAGGCCGGACGGGTGGTCGGCGAGGAGCTCGAACACCTCCGGCAGGCGGGCGATCCGCTGGGCGTACTTCGGGGGCATCACTCACCCGCCATCTCGGCGAGCTCGGCGATGAGCTCGGCGCGCACGTCGCTGGGGCCGACCACCCGGACCCGGGTGCCCAACTGGTAGATCCGGCTGCGCAGCGCCGACCGGTTGGTGACTCGGTAGACCAGGGTCGTCCGATCGCCGTCGACCTCCTCCGACAGCGGGTCGCCGAGCCAGCGCCGTACGTCGGCGGCGTAGTCGGCCGGCGCCTGCAGCGTCACCTCGACCGGTGGGTCGATCTCCCAGCTCATCGGGTGCAGCCCGACGTGCCGGGAGACCTCCGGACGGCTAGCGGTGCCGGGGGAGTCGGCGCGCACGTCGAGCATCCGCGAGACCACGAACCGCTTGACCCGGTCGCCACCGTCCTCGAGGCCGCGGAGGTACCAGACGGTGTTGTCGGCGTGCACCGACTCGGGGTGCACGTCCCGCTCGGTGCCGTGATAGCGGAAGTGCAGCCGGCTGCTGGTGCGGACCGCGCGGAGCACCGTCGACAGCGCCTCGCTGTGCGCAGCCGCCGGCACCGCGGAGACCACCTCGGCCGGCCTGCTGCTCTCGGGCAGGCCGAGCCGCTCGACCAGGTCGGCCCGGTCGGCGAGGAGCACGGCACGGCGCAGCGCCGCCTGCTGGGGCCCGGTCAGGCGGACCTTGAGCCGGTTGTCCACGCTGGTCATCCGGTAGACCGCAGGAGCACCGCGCTCGCCGAGGTTCTCGATCTGCCACCCGAGGTTGCGCATGTGCCGGAACTCCCGCGTGAGCTGGCTGCCGGGGTCCTCACCGCCCTCGAAGCCCGCCACCTTGATCAGCTTCTGCGCCGGCACGCCGTCCCGGCCGGCGTGGTGCAGCACCGTCGCCAACCGGACGAGTCGCTCCATCGGCTCGCGCTGGTCCCGCCCCGAGGTCTTCGTCACGCGCCCCAGTTTGTCGGGTCGGCCCGGTCGGCGCAGGCATTCGGGCCAGCCGGGCGCGCTACGACACGAGGATGAGCGCCAGCACCGCCACGAGGACGGCGAACGCCACGAACGACGCGGCCCACGAGGCGGCGTACGCCCCGCCGCGCCCCGGCACCGCCCGCTCACCGCACAGCAGGCAGCGGGCGTGCTCGGACGGGACCCGGTGGCCGTTGCGGCAGTACGGCGCCTGCGTCGCGGTCACCGCCGCCCCGGCCAGCCGTCGTGCGAGCCGGGCACGAGCGCGCCTGGCCGTGTCTCCCTCGGACATCCGTGACCCCCCACTTCGTCGTCCCTGCCGATGCTGCAGCAGACGGCCGACAGATCACCCGAGAGACCTCTCGCAGGCCGGCTGGCTGGTGCTCCAGCCGGTCTCCAGTCGGCGCCCCAGCCGGTCGGGGGCGGTTGCGACCGGTGCCGCTACTGCCAAGAGCCGCGAGGCAGGACGCTGATACCGACGGCAGGCACGTTGGGCCCGGACAGCCCGGACAGCCCGGACAGCCCGGACAGCGTGGACAGCCCGGACAGCGTGGACAGCGGCCGGCTTCGGTGCAGGTGCTCGCGGCGACCGTCTCCAGCGCGATCGCGGCCCTGGTGCTCGGGGTCGTCCTTCCCGGCTGAGCCCGGCCCGGTGTGCCACCATCCGGCCATGCGCAGGCAGGTGCTCGTGGTCGACGGGGCCAACGTCGTCGGGTCCCGACCCGATGGCTGGTGGCGCGACCGCGCCGGTGCGGCGCGCCGGCTGCACGGCTGGCTCGCCGTCGCCGACACGTCGTACGACGAGATCGTGCTGGTGCTCGAGGGCAGGGCTCGGGGCGGTGTCCCGGCCGGCAAGGACGGGCACCTGCGCACCGTGCACGCGCCCCGCGACGGGGACGCGGCCATCGTGGCCGCGGCGCGGACGTCGACCGACGAGCAGGATGCGGTCGTCGTGGTGACGGCCGATCGCGCCCTGCTGCAGCGGGTGGAGCAGCTCGGCGCCCGCACGCACAGTCCGAGCTGGCTGCTGGACCTGATCGCCCGGTAGCGCCGGGGTCCGGCTGTGCCTGCCCGGCGGTGCCCTTCCCAGCGGTATGAGCAGCGGTACGAGCTCAGGCGCGCTGGCAGACCCAGCCGGTCGGGAGCTGCTCGTGCGCGATGAAGTCCTCGAGCTGGGCCCGGGCGTCCTCGGACAGCGCGACGTCGGCCTGCGGGTAGACGATCGGCTCCTCCTTGCGGTTGTGCTGGTCGAGCAGCTGCAACAGCGTCGTGCAAGAGGTCTGCTGCCGTTCGGTGTCGCCGTCGGCGAGTGCGCCCTCCAGCTCGTCCATCGCCCGCCAGATCTCCCCGTGCTCGAGCAGCATCACCATCACCGGGCCGAACAGGCCGGCCTCGCGCAAGGGCGGGAAGAGCAGTTCCTCCTCCAGCCAGATGTGCCGGCGCAGCGCCACCAGCGCCGTGCGCAGCAGCGGCAGCGTGGCGTCCCCGGGCGCTGCCCGGAACTCCTCGATGCCCCGGTCGACCACCTGGTGCTCCCGCTCGAGAGCCTCCCGGATCGGGGAACCCTCGGCCGTCGTGTCGTTCATCGTCCGCTCCCTCCGCCGGCCGGTGGGCGCCGGCCGGTCTCGCAACCAGTCAAGCACCAGGTCCGTGGCCGGCCGACTCGGCGTACCGTCGCAGTCATGACCCCTGCTGACCTCCTGACCGACGCCTTCGGCCGCATCGGCGAGAGCGTGCACGCCGCGCTCGAGGGCCTCGGCGACGACGACCTGGCGCACCGGCCGACGCCCGGTGCCAACTCGTTGGCCTGGCTGGTGTGGCATCTCACCCGGGTGCAGGACGACCACGTCGCCGACGTGGCCGGCCGTGAGCAGGTGTGGACCGCCCAGGACTTCGCCGGCCGGTTCGCGCTGCCGTTCCCGACCGAGGACACCGGCTACGGCCACACCGGCGAGCAGGTCGGCCAGGTGCGCGCGCCGGCGGGCCTGCTGGGCGACTACTACGACGCCACGGCGCGGCAGACGCTCGCCTACCTCGCCGACCTGGGTCCCGACGACCTCGACCGGATCGTCGACGAGCGCTGGGACCCGCCGGTCACCCTCGGCGCCCGGCTCGTCAGCGTGGTCAACGACGACACCCAGCACGCCGGCCAGGCGGCCTACCTGCGCGGTCTGCTCGGTCGCTGACCCGGTCGTCGTACGGCGCGCGCCGCCTCACGCGCAGGGTCCGCGGCCGAGCCGGGCCAGGCCGGCGAGGTCGCCCGGCCCGTAGTCGAGCACGCCGAGGCGCTCGTTCATCAGCTCGCCCGGATCGGCGACGTGGGCGAGGCCGACGAGGTGGCCCAGCTCGTGCAGCAGCACCGCGCGCATCCGGGCGCGCCCTTCCGGCTCGGTCGCCAGCGTGGCGAACTCGTCGCTGTCCAGGGTGACCTGGCCGGTGACGAAGGTGAGCCGGCCGCGCCGGTCGGCCCGCGCCACGCTGGCGGCGAGGCCGGCGACGTCACCGACCAGGGCGGGCACCTGGGCGGCGGTCGCCCAGCTCACCAGCACCGGGGGCGTGCCCCCCGCGTCGACCACGGGCAGCTGGTCCTCGTCCCAGTGCGGCCGGGCGCCACTGGCGCCGGCGTACTCCAGGTCGAGTCCGGTCACCGCATCCACCCGTGCCAGCGCGGACCGCACCAGCGGCACCGCCTGGGGTGGGGCGCCGGCCGGGTTCACCACCACCTCGACGACCCGGCAGGGGTCGTAGCGGACCGGCACCGACGGGTCGCCCGGCTGGGTCATCACCCAGGCGTGGGCACCTTCGGTCCGCAGGGCCACCTCGCCGTTCAGCCGGACGCGGTCGTCGCGCAGCGTGCCGCGCAGCGGTGAGCTGGGCAGGAACTCCAGGCACACACCGACGACCAGGACCGTCACGGCCATGACGACGACGAACCTCAGGCGATCGGCCACACGGTGTTCCTCGTTCCTCCGGGTTCCTCCGGGTCCCTGCGGGAGCAGGCCACCAGTCTCCACCCCGCCGGCGCCGTTGTCGCGGGCCACGAAGTGGTCGTCGACGGGGCGATCGGGACCTTCCGGACGCACCGGGCGCGGCGTTCCGGCGGAACACACCGGATCCTGGGCTACGATGGACCCAGCACCGACCTCGGTCGACGGTGCCGGCGGGGCTTCTTCCTCCCGGTGTCCGAGTCCGCTCCCGGTTGGCCTCGAGCAGGCCCGGGTGAGGTGCGTCAAGGACGGTCCGACCGTCCGGGGGCGAGTCAGCGGACTCGTCGTACGAGGCTGCCGGTGGGGGAGATCCCGGGGCAGCGAGCCAGAAGGCCCGGCGCCGCAGGCGCGCCGAGCCCCGCTCCAGAAGGAGAACCTTGGCAACAGGGACCCGCACGGGACGCAACACCCGATCGAACGACCAGCGCCGCCGCCACCGCGACGAGGACGGCATCCTGCCGGTGCTCGCCCGGGCGGTGCGCGAGGTCGAGAACGCCGTCCAGCGCGGCCGGGTGACCCAGCTCGACCGGACGAAGTACCAGGCCATCGCACTGCTCGCCCGCGAGGAGCGCGCCAAGGTCCGGTCCTCGACCGGTCTCGCCGACGCCCGCCGCGACACCGAGCTCAAGCGTCTCGAGGGCATCGCCGCGATCCTCGCGCAGATCGCGGCCAGCCACCCCACCTTCTTCGAGCTCCTCCAGGACGACGCCGAGATCACCTCCGAGACCCGCAACCTCAAGCGGGAGATGCAGCGCCAGGCCGGCCTCGAGCCCGAGCCCGAGCCCGTCGAGAGCGAGCAGGAGGAGCTCCCCGGCGCCGAGCGCAAGGTGGTGCCCGCCTCCGTCGTCCGACGCCGGATGGCCAACCCGTTCATGGCGCCGGACTTCTCCGTGCTCACGCCACGCCCGCACAGCCACCACCTCGCCGGCTGGGAGCTGATCGGACCGCTGCTCAACGCCTTCGAGCACCCGACCCCCGGGGCGCCGTCCTGCATGGACCTCCCCGAGCCCGGCGACCTCCGGCTGAAGACCGGGCCCGACCTGATGGCCCACCAGGCTCGGCTGGTCGCGGCGGCGCAGCAGGGCCACCGCAGCTTCCTGCTGGCCGACGAGCCCGGTCTCGGCAAGACGGCGCAGGCGCTGCTCGCCGCGCAGACGGCCGACGCGTTCCCGCTGCTGTGCGTGGTGCCCAACGTGGTCAAGACCAACTGGGCGCGCGAGGTCGAGCAGTGGATCCCGCGCCGCACCGTCACCGTCGTGCACGGCGACGGCGAGGACATCAACGGCTTCGCCGACGTGGTGGTCATCAACTACGCGGTGCTGGACCGCCACGTCGCCTGGATGGGCGAGCACGGCTTCCGCGGGATGGTCGTCGACGAGGCGCACTTCATCAAGAACAAGAAGTCCCAGCGCTCCCAGCTGGTCCGTGAGCTCGCCGACCGGATCCGCCAGCGGGCGTCGCGCCCGCTGATGATGGCGCTCACCGGGACGCCGCTGATCAACGACATCGAGGACTTCCGGGCGATCTGGGAGTTCCTCGGGTGGATCGACGAGAAGAAGCCGCGCCACGAGCTGATGGCGAGGCTCGAGGAGACCGGGCTGACCCCGGCGGACCACGCCTTCTACCCCGCGGCCCGCCAGTCGGTGATCGACATGGGCATCGTCCGCCGGCGCAAGGTCGAGGTGGCCGCCGACATCCCGGCCCGCCGGATCGCCGACCTGCCGGTCGAGCTGGAGGGCGCCGTGGGCCGCTCGATCCGCGACGGCGAGCGCAAGCTGGCCGAGCGGCTGATGCAGCGGTACGACGCAGCGCTGCGCACCCGCAAGGAGGGTTCGGTCGTCGACGGCCTCGACCTGGAGCTGGTCCGCCGCGTCGCCGGCTGGGAGCTGTCCGACGGAGCCGAGGAGAGCTCGGGGGAGAACGTCTTCGCGATGGTCCGCCGGATCGGCCAGGCCAAGGCGGCGCTGGCCGCCGACTACGCCGCGCAGCTGGCTCGCAGCGCCGGCAAGGTGGTGTTCTTCGCCAAGCACATCGACGTGATGGACACCGCCGAGGAGGCGTTCGCCAAGGAGGGCATCGGCTACGCCTCCATCCGCGGCGACCAGAGCTCGACGACGCGGCAGAACAACATCGACGCGTTCACCAACGACCCCGACGTGCACATCGCGGTCTGCTCGCTGACCGCAGCCGGGGTCGGGGTCAACCTTCAGGTCGCCTCCGACGTGGTCCTCGCCGAGCTGTCCTGGACCGATGCCGAGCAGACGCAGGCGATCGACCGGGTGCACCGCATCGGCCAGACCGAGCCGGTCACCGCCTGGCGGATCATCGCCGCCCAGACCATGGACGCCCGGATCGCCGAGCTGATCGACAGCAAGGCCGGTCTCGCCGCGACCGCGCTGGACGGCTCGGCGGAGGCGTTCGACTCCGGTGACGTCCAGGTCGAGGCGCTGGTCGCCCTGCTGACCGACGCGCTGAAGAACCGCGGGTAGTCGCCCCGGCCGCCGGTGAGGTGCCCGGGCAGGCCCTCAGCGCTGGAAGGCCGGCCGCTCCTTGGCCAGGAAGGCCCGGACGCCCTCCCGGAAGTCGGCCCCGGTGTAGACCTCGCGCAGCAGCGCCTCGTCCGACGCGGGCTCGGCCTCCAGCGCCCGGGCGCGGTCCCCGAGCTGGGCCTTGGTGGCCCGCATCGTCACCGCCGAGGCGGCGAGCAGACCGTCGACGACGGTGTCCAGCTCGGCGTCGAGGTCGTCGGTGACCGCCATCACCGCGCCGACAGCGTAGGCCCGCTCGGCGGTGGTGAGCCGCGAGGTGAGCAGCATCTCCCGGGTGAGGGACTCGCCGAAGACCGTGGCGCAGCGGTAGACGATCGAGGCGGACAGCGCGTTGCCCAGGGTCCGCGCGATCGGGTAGCCGAACCTCGAGTGCGGGGTGCACAGGCGCAGGTCGCAGTGCGTCGCCACCGCCAGCCCACCGCCGACACAGGCGCCGTCGACCGCGGCGACGGTGACCTGCGGCAAGGCGAACAGCCTGCCGAGCATGCCGCGGATCCCGGCCTCGTAGGTGACCGCGTCCTGGTCGAGGAAGTCGGAGATCTCGTTGCCTGCGGCGAACGCCTTGCCGCCGGCGCCGCGCAGCACCAGGACGCGGGTGCCCTCGTCGGCTGCGAGCTCCTCGCAGAGGCTGTTCATCGTCGCGTACATCGCCGCGGTGAAGGCGTTGCGGCGCTCGGGCCTGTTGAAGAGGACCTCGACGACGCCGGGCCTGCGGGTGACCTGCAGCTCCTCGGTGCTCACGCAGGCAAGGGTAGGGATCGCTCGCAGCGCGCCGAGGGGTCGTCTCACCGGAGGGCGCCGTCGGCGGGCCCACCCCGACGGCCAGGAGACCGCACCGATCCGGTGATGGCCAAAGTCTTGACCGGGCGGTCAATCAAAGTAGACTGGAATCCGAAGATCCGCCTAAGGGAACGACGGGTCCCGACCGCGAAAGTGAGGGATCACTGATGCAGAAGTGGACACGATGGCAGGACTGGGTGGCGCTGGTCGTCGGGGTTTACGCCTTCCTCTCCCCGATCTGGACCGACACCGACACCACGGCCACCTGGACGATGATCGTGCTCGGCGTCCTGACCGCGCTCGCCGCGCTCTGGTCGCTGGCGTTGCCCGACGCGACGATCTCCGAGTACAGCCACGCCGTCCTCGGGGTGCTGTTCTTCATCTCCCCGTGGGTGATGGGCTTCTCCGACATCAACGGCATGGCCACCACGGCCTGGGTCGTCGGGGTGATCACCTTCATCGTGGGAGTGTGGGCGGTTCCCGAGGCCAACAAGATGCACCACGTGGCGACCACCCACTGAGCAGGCCCCGGGCCGGAGTGCGACCACCGGCCCGGTGACCCGCAACGGCGGATCGTGCCCGTGCACGCCACGGGCCGGTCCGCCGTCCCACCCCCGAGTCCGCCGAGGAGCCGGCATGGCCACCAGGAACGACGACCGCCGGCAACGGATCCTCGACGCCGCGGAGGAGCACTTCGCCGAGAGCGGCTTCGACGCCACCCCGACGGCCCGGGTGGCGCAGAGCGCGGGGGTACCCAAGGGCTTGGTGTTCTACTACTTCCCACGCAAGGTCGACCTGCTCCTCGCGCTGCTCGACGAGCGGCTGCCGGGTCCCGGCGACGTCGACCTCGCGGCCGTCGTACGACGCGGCGACCCGGCCCGGTCGCTGGTCCACCTGCACCGGCGCCTGGGCCTGGAGACGCACGAGTCGCTCGTCCTGCGGGCGATCATCTTCCGCGAGAGCGGCACCCACGCCGAGGTGCGCCGCCATCTGCGCGGCCTGCGCACGGCGCTGGTGGAGCTGACCGAGCAGGTGCTCGACCAGGCGGTGGTCGGCCGGCTCGAGGCGTCGCTGCGGCGACAGGCTGCCGACACGTTCGTCGCGGTCATGCTCGACCACGCCAACGCCCGGCGTGTGGGCAGCGCGCTGCCGGACCTCCGGGGCGCTGCCGAGGTGGTGGCGCTGGCGGTCGGCCGCGGCGTCACCTCGAGGAGCCCGACCGACGCGGCTAGCCTGCAGGGGTGATCCTCATCGACCCGCCACTGGTGCCGTGGCGTGGCCGGCAGTGGTCACACCTGGCCTCGGACTCCTCGCTGGCAGAGCTGCACGACTTCGCCCGCAGGCTCGGCCTTCCCGAGCGCGGCTTCGACGGTGACCACTACGACGTGCCGGCGGAGTACTACGACGCCGTTCTCGCTGCCGGCGCCGAGCCGGTGCGCAGCCGCGAGCTGGTGCGCCGGATCACCCTGGCCGGGCTGCGTCGCCGGAAGGTGCCGCACCCGGACCGGATGACGGATCGGCTCGACCGGCCGGGCCGCTGAGCAGGTCGGGAGCGAGCCGGTCGATCTCGGCCAGCACGTTGGCCCGCGCCCTCGGCTCCCACACGAGCCGGGCCTGCTCGGTGTGGAACAGGTGCTCGCGGTCCGCGAGGTCGCGCAACACCGCCAGCCGGCCGGTGCGGAAGTCGGCCTCCGGGACCCCTGCATGGTCGCGGCGCACCCCGGCGACGTACTCCGCGTAGCGCTCCGGCTCGGCCGCGAGGATGCCCAGGTCGGCATCGCACAGGACGGCGCCTCGGCGGTCGGCCGGCTCGGCCCGGTGCGTCGCGGTGAGCCGGACCAGCCGGGCCACCTCCGCGACGTCGACGCCCTCGACCTCCTCGGGCTGGGTCAGGGCCAGCTCGGCCAGCCGGGCCGAGCGTTCCTCGTTGTCGCCCATCTCGTCGTAGACCGCATCGTGGAACCACGCCGCGAGGACGACGTCGGTGTCCTCGCCGGCCCCGAGCTCGTCGAGGCGGGCCAGCACCTCCGCGAGGTGGCGGACGTCGTGGTAGCCGCGGTCGCGGCCGTAGGCGGCCAGCAGCCGGTCGCGCAGGTCGGGGCGCTCCGGCAACGGCCAGGGCAGCTCCTCCGCGCGCATGGCTCCCACGCTAGCGAGGTGTCCCGAATCACCCTGCGCCCGACGCCTTCGGTTCGTCGGTCGGGAGGAGCACGGGCGAGAATGGCGTTGTCAGTTGTTCTGGTCACCGGACGTGTCAGGGGACAGCGAGCCCGGCAGCCGCCGGTCGGAAGGGATCGCCATGCAGGAGCAAGTAGGGGGAGCCGCGGCCCCGCCGCGCCGGGCGAGGCACCTGCTCGACCCGGACAACCCGCGTCCGGCACCGCGCGGGGCCGGGATGAGCCTGACCCGGGTGCAGCGCTGGGTCGCCTCCGCACTTGCCGTGACCACGGTGTGGCACCTGGCACTGGGCCTCGTCATCGCCGCCTGGTCCATCGAGGAGACGCGGACGGTGGATCGGGTCGGCCTGCTCGTCGTGGCCTCGCTCTTCGGCATCGTCGGTGTCGCGGTCGGCCTCATCATCCACCGTCAGCGGTTGTTCTCGGGGTGGCTCCTGGTCGGCCTGGTGCCCGGAGCAGCCGGCGCCCTCTGGCTCTTCTGACCCCGACCGCCGCCCTGATCACCGCCCTGGTCACCGCCCTGGTCACCGCCCTGGTCGTCGGGGTGGCCCGGCGCCGGTGGCCGCACGACCAGACCAGCCCTTGTGCCGACCCCTCGCGCGGAGGATGGTGGGGGTAGTCGACCGGAAGGAGGCTGCCATGGGTGACGCGGCCGCCATGACCTGGTTCCTCGCCACCGTCATCTGCTTCTCGATCCTCATGGTGGGCGGCATGTTCATCGCCTCGCACACCTACGTGAAGCACGTCCACGACCCCTACCCGGGCGATGGGCGCGACCGGATGGGCCACTCCTGAGCTCCCCGCCGAGCGCGACCCGCGCCGGCGAGCCCACCCGCACGGGTGTCGGTGGGACGGACACGGACGCCTTCGACCGGTTCGTCGCCGGTCTCGACTATCCGATGTTCGTGGTCACCACCACCGACGGCGCCGAGCGCTCCGGGTGCCTGGTGGGCTTCGCCACCCAGGCCAGCATCGACCCGCCCCGGATGCTCGTCTGCCTCTCCCGGCAGAACCACACCTTCGGGGTGGCCGCCCGCGCCGAGCTGCTGGCCGTGCACGTCCTCGAGGACGACCAGCACGAGCTGTCCGAGCTCTTCGGCGGACGTACCGGTGACGAGGTCGACAAGTTCAGCCGCTGTCGCTGGCAGGCCGGTCCCGGCGGCGTACCGCTGCTCGACGACTGCCCCCAGTACGTCGTGGGCCGGGTGCTCGAGCGGACGCCGTTCGGCGACCACACCGGCTACCTCCTCGAGCCGGTCGCCGTGGGTGCCGGTGATCGGGACGCACCGATGACCCTCCGTGAGGTCGCCGACGTCGAGCCGGGGCACGGTGCCTGAGCGCGATCCGGTGGGTGCGTAGTGGTCACCACCGTGGGTACGGGGCCCGTCATGGATCAGCCGCTCGACGACCAGGAGCTTCGTCGGCTCGACGCGTGGTGGCGGGCCGCCAACTACCTGTCGGTGGGCCAGATCTACCTGATGGACAACCCGCTGCTCACCGAGCCGATCAAGCCCGAGCACGTCAAGCCCCGGCTGCTCGGCCACTGGGGCACGACACCGGGGCTGAACTTCGTCTACGCCCACCTCAACCGAGCGATCCGCGCCCGCGACCTGGACATGACGTACGTCATCGGGCCCGGCCACGGCGGCCCGGGGCTGGTCGCCAGCGCCTGGCTGGAGGGCACCTATTCGGAGGTCTACTCCCACATCACCCGTGACGGCGACGGGATGCAGCGGCTGTTCCAGCAGTTCTCCTTCCCCGGCGGCATCCCCAGCCACGTCGCGCCCGAGACACCCGGCTCCATCCACGAGGGCGGCGAGTTGGGCTACGCGCTCTCCCACGCCTACGGCGCCGCCTTCGACAACCCCGACCTGGTGGTGGCCGCGATCGTCGGCGACGGCGAGGCCGAGACCGGCCCGCTGGCCACCAGCTGGCACTCCAACAAGTTCGTCGACCCGCGGCGCGACGGGGCGGTGCTGCCGATCCTGCACCTCAACGGCTACAAGATCGCCAACCCCACCGTGCTGGCGCGGATCCCGCACGACGAGCTGGCGGCGCTGATGCGCGGCTACGGCCACGAGCCGTTCTTCGTGGAGGGCGATGACCCCGACACGATGCACCAGGAGTTCGCCGCGACCCTCGACCGCTGTCTCGACGCGATCAGGGACATCCAGCAGGCCGCCCGCTCGGGTGCGGCCACCGTGACCGGGCCAGACCGGCCCCGGTGGCCGATGATCGTGCTGCGCTCGCCGAAGGGCTGGACCGGTCCGGCGGAGGTCGACGGGAAGAAGGTCGAAGGGTTCTGGCGCAGCCACCAGGTGCCCTTCGCCGACGCGCGCAGCGACGAGTCGCACCGCCGGGTGCTCGAGGACTGGATGCGCAGCTACCGCCCCGAGGAGCTGTTCACCCATGAGGGGGCACCGGTGCCGGAGATCGCCGACCTGCACCCGGTCGGTGATCGCCGGATGAGCGCCAACCCGCACGCCAACGGCGGCCTGCTGCTGGAGGACCTCCGGCTGCCCGACTTCCGCTACTACGGCGTCGAGGTCGAGCACCCCGGCACCGGCGCGGTCGAGGCCACCCGCGTCCTCGGCACCTGGCTGCGCGACGTGATGGTGCAGAACATGACGAACTTCCGGCTGATGTCGCCCGACGAGCACAACTCCAACCGGCTGCAGGACGTCCTCGACGCCACCGACCGCACCTGGGAGCTGGCCACGGTGCCGTACGACGTACACCTGGCACCCGACGGCCGGGTGATGGAGATCCTCTCCGAGCACACCTGCGAGGGCTGGCTGGAGGGCTATCTGCTCACCGGTCGGCACGGACTCTTCTCCTGCTACGAGGCGTTCGTCCACATCGTCGACTCGATGTTCAACCAGCACGCGAAGTGGCTGGAGAGCACCGACGACATCCCGTGGCGGCGCCCGGTGGCGAGCCTCAACTACCTGCTCACCTCGCACGTGTGGCGCCAGGACCACAACGGCTTCTCCCACCAGGACCCCGGGTTCATCGACCACGTCGTCAACAAGAAGGCCGAGGTGGTCCGCGTCTACCTGCCCCCGGACGCCAACTGCCTGCTCTCGGTTGCCGACCACTGCCTGCGCAGCCGTCAGTACGTCAACGTCATCGTGGCCGGCAAGCAGCCCGCCCTGCAGTACCTGTCGATGGACGAGGCGGTCGCGCACTGCACCAAGGGCATCGGCATCTGGCCGTGGGCCAGCACCGACGCCGGTGTCGAGCCCGACGTGGTGATCGGCTGTGCCGGCGACATCCCGACGATGGAGGCGCTGGCGGCGGTGGACCTGCTCCGCGGCTTCTTCCCCGACCTGCGGATGCGCTTCGTCAACGTGGTGGACCTGATGCGCCTGCAGGACGACCGCGAGCACCCGCACGGCCTCTCCGACGCCGACTTCGACGCCCTGTTCACCCAGGACAAGCCGGTGATCTTCAACTACCACGGCTACCCATGGCTGATCCACCGGCTGACCTACCGGCGCACCAACCACGACAACTTCCATGTGCGCGGCTACATCGAGGAGGGCACCACGACGACTCCCTTCGACATGACCGTGCTCAACCAGATCGACCGCTACGACCTGGCGATGGACGTCATCGACCGGGTGCCGCGACTGCGCGACGTCTCCTCCCACGCGCGGGAGTGGCTCAAGGACAAGCTGATCAAGCACGAGCACTACACCCGCACCCACGGCGAGGACCTGCCGGAGGTGCGCGGCTGGGAGTGGTCGGCCCAGGCCGGCGGGCCCGTCTTCGTCTCACCGGACCAATCGCGCACGGCGCCGGAGGGCTAGCCGATGAACGACCGATCCACCAGGGGTGGCCCCTCCCTCGATCCCGTCCTCGTCGTCAATGCCGGATCCTCCTCGCTCAAGCTGGCCCTCATGGACGGTGACGACGAGCTGCGGGGCGTCACCGTCGAGCGCTGGGAGGGCGCCGGCCACGTCGAGCCGATCGAGCACTTCCTGGAGGAGTGCCGTGAGCAGGAGCTGCCGATCGGCGCCGTCGGGCACCGGGTCGTCCACGGCGGACCCCAGTACGCCGAGCCGGTGGTGGTCGACGACAAGGTCGTCGAGTACCTCGACTCGATCATCGATCTCGCCCCTCTGCACCAGCCGCGGGCGGTCGCCGGCATCCGGGAGGTCGGCCGAGCGCTGCCCGACGTGCCGGCCGTGGCCGCCTTCGACACCGCGTTCCACGCCACGCTCGGTCCGGCCGCGCGCACCTATGCGCTGCCCCGCGAGTGGAACCAGCGCTGGGACCTGCGGCGCTACGGCTTCCACGGGCTCTCGCACGCCTCGGCGGTCCGCCGGGCCGGTGAGCTGATCGACCAGGAGCCCGGCTCGCTGCGGATGGTCACCTGCCACCTCGGCGCCGGGGCCTCCCTGGCCGCCGTCCGCGACGGCCGGTCGGTCGACACCACGATGGGCTTCACCCCGCTCGCGGGGCTGGTGATGGCCACCCGGTCCGGCTCCGTCGACCCCGGCCTGGTCACTTGGTTGCTCGAGCACGGCGGCGTGGACGCGGAGTCGCTCTCCGCCGTGCTGGAGCACCAGTCCGGGCTCAAGGGGCTCAGCGGGACCTCCGGCGACCTGCGCGACGTGCTGACCGGGCGGGAGCAGGGTGACGCGGACTGTGCGCTCGCCTTCGAGGTCTTCGTGCACACCCTGGTCCGCGAGATCGGGGCGATGGTGGCGAGCGCCGGCGGGATCGACGTACTCGTCTTCACCGGGGGGATCGGCGAGCACGCGCCCCTGGTGCGCGCGCAGACCGTGGGCCGGCTCGCACACCTCGGGCTCGCCCTCGACGACGACGCCAACGGGCAGGCGGAGGAGGACGCCGTGGTCACCGGCGCCGGCTCCACGGCCCAGGTCCTGGTCGTCTCCGCCGCGGAGGAGCAGGAGGTCGCCCGGCTCACCCGGGCAGCACTCTCCTGACCGGGGCTGCACGCACCCCGAGGGTGCGTGCCGCACGTGTGAGGGGGCCGGTGCCGGGTACGTCTCGTGCATGACTGACGCTGACGCCGTGCTGGAGCTCGAGCTGCCCACGGAGGGCGACGTGGTGGACCTGATCCTGGCCGACCACCGGAAGTTCGAAGAGCTGCTGCGGGCGATGCGCGACAGCACCTCCGACCGCGATGCGGTGCGCGAGGCCTTCTCCACGCTGCACGTGGCACACGCCGAGGCGGAGGAGCACAAGGTCTACCCGACGCTGCGCAAGAAGGACGCGATCTCCCAGCACGAGGAGGACCACGGCGAGAAGGAGCACGCCGAAGGACATCTCGCGCTGCTCCACGTCCTGGAGGCCGGTGACGTCGACGGCGAGAAGTTCGACGAGCTGGTCGAGGAGCTCGCCAAGGTGGTCAACCACCACCTCAGCGAGGAGGAGATCAGCATCCTCAACCCGGCCCGCGAGGACGTGGGCGAGGCTGTGCGGCAGCGCCTCGGCGGGGACTTCTGCGCGGCGCGCAACCAGCTGATCCAGCAGGACTGCGGCGCCCTGGAGAAGGTCCGGCAGATCGTCGACGAGGCGAGGAAGAAGGGCCTGCTCGAGGGCTGAGTCCGCCCCCGGTCACCCGATCGCCGTACGTGGCCCGATGGCCGCGTAGGAATTCGACAACGAGTCGGGACCGTTGGTCCGAAAAGCCTGCGGAGACGCGCTCGAGGCCCCTAACCTTCCTCTGATCGGACCATGTCGGGAGGGTGCCTTGCCTCGTTTTTCTGCGCGCGGCGCGAAGCGGGGGTCCCGACCGCCGAAGGACGCGGTCTACCGCGGGCAGGCGCAGCAGGTGGACGCGGCCGCAGCGGCGCTGGGGCTCCTGCGTGCCCTCGGCTGGATGGTGCGGCACCACGTCAGCTGGCCCGGACTCGAGGAGGGCATCGATCACCTGGTCGTCGGGCCACCGGGAGTCTTCGTGATCGTCGACGAGCACACCACGCACGACGCCCCGAGCCGGGTGAGCGAGGCCGCCGGGTCGCCGTGGCACCGCAGCTTCCAGCGTGCCCGGCTGGCCGCCGACGGCCTGGCGCTGGTGTTCCCCGACACCCCGGTCACCCCGGTCATCTGCTTCGGGCACTCCCGTGACCTGCGGGTCTTCTCCGACGAGGCGCTGCTGTGCTCCCCGGGCAACATCCTCTCCCTGCTCACCGAGCGTCCGGTCGTGCTCGACGCGGCCGGTGTGCAGGCGGTGGTGGGCGACCTGTCCTCCGACCTGATCCGCAGCGTGCGGCCAGCCGCACCGTCGGTCCTCGAGCCGGCCCTCGAGGAAGCTGCCCAGGAGAAGGCTGCCCAGGAGGCCCGCGAAGAGGCGGAGCGGATCGCGCGCGACGAGGCGGAGCGGCAGGAAGCTGAGCGGGCGGAGGCGGAACGCCAGGCGCGTGAGCAGGCGGCGCGGGAAGAAGCCGAGCGCATCGCCCGCGAGAAGGCCGAGCAGCAGGCTCGTGAGGAAGCCGAGCGGCAGGCTCGCGAGGAGGCTGACCAGGCAGCGCGGGCGGAAGCCGAGCGCATCGCCCGCGAGAAGGCCGAGCAGCAGGCTCGTGAGGAAGCCAAGCGCCTCGCTCGTGAGGAAGCGGAGCGTCAGGAGGCTGAGCAGGCAGCGCGGGCGGAAGCTGAGCGCATCGCGCGCGAGGAGGCCGAGCAGCAGGCTCGTGCGGAAGCTGAGCGGGCGGAGGCCGAGCGCATCGCGCGCGAGGAGGCTGAGCAGGCAGCGCGGGCGGAAGCCGAGCGGATTGCGCGCGAGGAGGCCGAGCAGCAGGCCCGTGCGGAAGCCGAGCGCCAGGCTCGCGAGAAGGCGGAACGACAGGAGGCCGAGCAACGTGCCCGCGCGGAGGCCGCGTTGCAGAAGGCCGAGCAGCGTGCCCGCGAGGAGGCCGAGCGCAAGGCGCGTGTGGTCGAGCAACGAGCCCGCAAGGAGGCTGAGCAACGGGCCCGCAAGGAGGGCGAGCGCCGCGCCCGCGAGGAGGCCCGATACCAGAAGGCCGAGCGCCAGGCCCAGGAACGGGCAGTGCGCGAGGAGGCGCAGCGGCGCGAGCTGGAGGAGATCCGCGCCCGCGCCGAGGCGCGCGCACTCCGCGAAGCCGAGGAACGACCGACCCGCGAGGAGTCCGAGCCCGCGGGTGAGCCGGACTCCGACGACCAGGTCGGGGACAACGGGTCCGACGACGCGACACCGCTCGCAGCCGACCCACCCGCGCGGACGACGCCCCGACGCCGTCGTGGGCGCCGCGAGAAGGCGGCACCGCAGCGACCGGTTCGGCAGGAACCGACCGCAGATCGACCTGTCCGCGACCGTTCGGCCAGGCCGGCGCGCGGGCGCGTGCGGCGAGGGCGTGACTGGGCCCGCGACGGCCGGCACGCGGTCATCGCGCTGGTCCTGCTCGGCGTGATCGCGGTCGCCGCGGCGCTTCTGATGCCGCGCTTCAACGATGCGGTGGTCACCGCGAAGGGTGCGTTGGAGAAGCGCGCCCCCGTCGAGTTCGGCACCACGGTGACGCTGCGCAACTCCCTCTACCACCCGCCGCTCACGCTGCGTGCAGACGGCGTCGCGCGGGCCGGGAGCGACCTCGTGGGCGTCCGGCTCCGGCTCGAGAACACCGGCGACGACCCGTGGGCCACGGAGCTGTGGCCGCAGCTCACCCTGGTCGACAAGGTCGGCTACAGCCACGAGGCGGTGGCACACCAGGGCGCGCCCGGCACCTCGCTGCCGGAACGGATCCGGGTCGCCCCGGAGAGCACCCTCGAGGGCTACGTCTACTTCCGGGTCCCCGCGGGCCGTGACCTCAAGGAGCTCCAGTTCGAGGTCTCACCGGAGGAGGACGACGTGCTCGTCTGGCAGACCGCGGAGGCACTGGCCATCACCCAGCGCCAGGGTCAGAGCCAGTAGCAGTACCGGCTCGTCGGCAGCAGGTCGAGGTGCCGATCGGCGCCGAACCGGCCGACGCTGTCCAGCATCGCCGTCAACCGCCGGCGCAGCTCGGCATCGTCGCCGCCGGTGCCGTAGAAGGCGTGCAGGTCGGTCATCGCCGCCATCGGGAAGAGCTCCTCGACGATCCCGGCGACCGGTGGTGTGTCGGGAGTGAGCGCCTCGAGCACCCGGTCCTGCACGTAGCCGAACGTCGCCTGGGTGTCGATCGCCACCTGCGTGTGCCGGTCCAGCCACTCCGAGCGCCAGGCGTCGTAGGACATCTCCACCGGACGTCGCAGGAACGCGATGTTGGCGAGGGCATCGGCCCGGACGCCGTCCGGCACCTCGGGCGGCGGCAGCGGTGAGCGTTCCTCCACCGACCACCCGACGGCGGTCGGGTCCACCGCGTGCACCGCGTCCAGCGCTGCGCCCACGTCGAGGTCGTCACCCCGGAGCATCACCACCGCGGTGATCTGAGTCCCCGTCGCCAGCCGCAGCTGCGCCGGCGCCACGTCGGCGTCGTCGACGTTGACCTGGACCTGGGTGGCCCCGGCTGCGGCCAGACCCGCGCGCAGTGCCGGCGAGAGCCGGCCGTCGGTGCGCAGCTGCTCATGGTCGGAGAGGTGCAGGGCGAGGACAAGCTTCACGCCTCGACCGTAGGGCCTCGCGGGTCCAGCTGTCGGGCTGTTCCCTCCGACCGGGACGACGGCCTAGCCTGAGCCGTGGCCTTCGACGTCGCGGCCGACTCCTACACGCGCTTCATGGGGCGCTACTCCGAGCAGCTCGCCGTCCGGTTCGCCGACCGCCTCGGGGTGGTGCCGCCCGCCGACATCCTCGACGTGGGATGCGGCCCCGGCGCCTTGACCGCCGTGCTCGTGGAGCGTCTGGGGGCCGTGGCGGT
The DNA here is from genome assembly GCA_035708765.1 of Marmoricola sp. GTDB lineage: Bacteria > Actinomycetota > Actinomycetes > Propionibacteriales > Nocardioidaceae > Marmoricola. The sequence continues at coordinate 6,222 of DASTFI010000132.1, read as the reverse complement.
GCACGCCGTGGAGCCGTCCGCGTCGTTCCACGCGGCAGCCCAGCAGCGGCTGCCCCACGTCGCCATCCGACGTGCCTCCGCCGAGGACCTGCCGTACGACGACGACCGGTTCGACGGGGCCCTGGCCCAGCTGGTGGTGCACTTCATGACCGACCCCGTGGCGGGACTGCGAGAGATGGCCAGGGTGACCCGCCCCGGTGGGATCGTCGCGGTCAACGTCTGGGACTACGCCGGTGGCCGGAGCCCGCTGTCCACGTTCTGGCGGGCCGCACGCGAGCTCGATGCCGCGGCGCCGACCGAGTCGCACCTGGCCGGTGCCAGGGAGGGGCACCTGGAGGAGCTGCTCACCGCCGCGGGGCTCCGGAGCGTCCGCGGCGGTGACCTGGAGGTGGCCGTGCCCCACCCGGGGTTCGACGACTGGTGGGCGCCGTACCTGCTCGGCGTGGGGCCTGCCGGCGACCACGTGCGGGGGCTCGACGAGGAGCGGCGGACCGAGCTGCGGGAGCGGTGTCGGACGCTGCTGCCGCAGGGGCCCTTCGAGGTGCGCGCCGCGGCCTGGTGTGCCGTCGGGGTGGTGCCCTGAGGCTGCGCCCAGCCCCCGGCACCTCACCCCTCGGCGTCGCCCCCGGTGTCGCCCCCGGTGTCGCCCGATCGGCAGCGCCGGTCGGAGCCCTGTGGTTGATTGGGGCGTGTGAGTGCGCGCTGCTTCCCGGACAACCCGACCTTCCAGACCGGCTCCGAGCGCGAGGTCTGGGAGCGGTTGCGCGACACCCTCCCGTCCGGGTCGATCCTCGTCGCCAACCTGCGGATCACCGATGCGCACAAGGACCACGAGGCCGACCTCGTGGCGCTCGTCCCCGGCGCCGGCGCGATCGTCGTGGAGGTCAAGGGCGGCTCCGTCTGGTACGACGGCAGCTGGCACGTCTCCACCCGGAGCCGGGTCCGGGAGATCCGCCCGGTGGACCAGGCGCGGCAGACGAAGTACGCGCTGCGCACCTACGTGGAGCACGATCCGCGCTGGAGCCGCGGCCGGATCGCCTGGGCGCACGCCGTCGTGGCGCCGTACTCCCACTTCCCGACCGACTTCTCGACCCCCGAGTGCCCGCGCTGGGCGCTGCACGACCGCGCCGACCAGGGCGACCTCGCCGGCCGCCTGCAGAAGAACGCCGCGGAGCAGGCCCACGGTGCGGCGAGTCCTACCGCCGCCGACCTCGAACTGGTCAGCGAGATCCTGCACGGACGTGGCTTCACCGCACACGACCGCAACGCCGACGCCGCCGAGCGGCAGGCCGAGAGCGACCGGCTCACCCGCGAGCAGGCGGCGCTCCTGCAGGCGACCCGCCTGCTGCACCGGGTCGAGATCCGCGGCGGCGCCGGCTGCGGCAAGACCGTGCTCGCCCTCGCCCAGGCCCGGCAGCTCGCCGCGGGACGCGACGGCGTGCCGCCGCAGCGGGTCGGCCTGCTGTGCTACTCGATCGGCCTCGCCGAGCACCTCAAGCGCGAGGTGGGGTCCTGGCCGCGACAGCAACGACCTGCCTACGTCGGCACCTACGAGGACCTCGGTCGGTCCTGGGGAGCGCCGACCGGCACGCGCGAGCAGAGCGACTTCTGGGAGCAGGAGCTGCCCGCACGGATGGCCGAGCTGGCCGGGGAGCTGGACGTCACCGAGCAGTTCGACGCCTTCATCGTCGACGAGGCGCAGGACTTCGCCGAGTCGTGGTGGACGCCGCTGCTGCGGGCGCTGCGCGACGAGGAGGAGGGTGGCCTGTACGTCTACTCCGACGAGAACCAGCGCATCTTCGCCCGCTTCGGGCGGCCACCTGTGCCGCTGGTCCCGCTCGTGCTGGACCACAACCTGCGCAACACCCGCCAGATCCACGACGCGTTCGGGCCGCTGGCGCCGGCCCGGATGACGGCGCTCGGCGGCGACGGCGTGGACGTCACCTTCGTGCCCGCCGAGGAGCCGCTGGACGCCGCAGACGAGGCGATCGAGATCCTGCTGGAGGCCGGCTGGCACCCCGGCAACATCGCCCTGCTCACCACCGGATCGCGCCACCCGGTCCAGATCGAGCTCACCGAGGCCGACGGCCAGCTGGGCTACTGGCGCAGCTACTGGAGCGACGACGTCTTCTACGGCCACGTGCTCGGGTGCAAGGGCCTCGAGCGGCCCGCGGTGGTCCTGTGCGTCAACGAGCCTGCTGTACGCGACCGGTCCCGGGAGAAGCTGTACGTCGGCATGTCGCGGGCCACCGACCAGCTCGTCGTCGTCGGTGACCCGGCCGTCGTTCGGGACACCGGCGGCCCGACGGTGGCGGCCCGGCTCGGTCTCTGACCGGCCCGCCGTTCGGCTCGACGTTGGCCGTGCCGGTCATTGGTGTCGCGCGGGCACACTGGACCGGTGAGCCGCCTGCGCCTGCCCTTCGTCGAGACCGCCCTCACCGGGGCCACCCAGCTGACGACCGCACTGGTCGCGCCGGTGTCGGGCGCGACCAGGGGTCTGCACCGGTCGATCGGCGCGAGCCGGCGGGCGTTGCGGCGCAGCGGCATCATCTCCCCGCACTACGCCGGCGGCCTGTTCCACAACACGCTCCCGCTGCAGGTCACCGATGCCACCGACAACGCACCGCTGCTGCTCGACTGGCTGCGCCGTGACGACCGCGGCCGCCCGCCCGGGACGGTCCCGGTGGAGCGGCCGCAGCTTCCCGACGCGGCCGCCGAGCTGGCCGCCACGTGGCTGGGCCACGCCACGGTGCTGCTCGAGGTCGACGGGCGCTGGGTGCTCACCGACCCGGTGTGGAGCGACCGGGTCTCGCCGTCGGCGGCGGTCGGCCCGCGGCGCAGCCACCCGGTGCCGATGCCGGTCGAGCAGCTGCCCCGGCTCTCGGCCGTGGTGATCTCGCACGACCACTACGACCACCTCGACACCGCCACCGTCGACGCGCTGGTACGCACCCAGGACTGCGCGTTCGTCGTACCCCTCGGGGTCGGGCAGCACCTGCGGGTCTGGGGCGTGCCGCTGCACCGGATCCACGAGCTCGACTGGGACGGCCGGGTGGAGCTCGAGGGGCTCGCCTTCACCTGCACCGAGGCCCGGCACTTCTCCGGACGCGGCCTGAGCCGCAACAACACGCTGTGGGCGTCGTGGGTCGTCGCCGGCCCGCGGCACCGGGTGCTCTTCGGGGGCGACACCGGCTACACCCCGGCGTTCGGGGCCACCGGTGCGGCGTACGGGCCCTTCGACCTGACGGTGCTGCCGATCGGTGCCTACGACCCGCGGTGGCGCGACGTGCACCTCGACCCCGAAGAGGCGGTGCGGGTGCACCGGGAGGCGGGCGGTGCCGTGCTGCTGCCGATCCACTGGCTCACCTTCGACCTGGCCTTCCACGCCTGGGACGAACCGGTCGAGCGGCTGCTCGTGGAGGCCGGGGCGCAGGGCGTGTCGGTCGCGACCCCGCCACCCGGGCGCCGAGTCGAGCTGGAGGAGGGCGTCGAGGACCTGCCGAGCCAGGACTGGTGGTCCGGCGTACGACGGCACTGAGCGGCCCCCCGGGTGCCGCTGCGGACCCACGGACCGGACCGGCGGCTGTCCGTGGACCCACGTAGGGTTTGCAGGGAGATGAGCATGCAGTTCCCCATCCCCGGGCTCCCCGCCCAGGGCCCTTCCCCCGACGACCCGGTCGACAGCGGCGCTGCGGGCGCCGATCCCGACGCGGTCCCGTCAGGCAGGCGCCGCCAGCCCGGCCGCGAGCGGCTGCTCGCCGGGCTCAACGACCCGCAGCAGCGGGCGGTGATGCACGAGGGCTCCCCGTTGCTCGTCGTCGCCGGTGCCGGATCGGGCAAGACCCGGGTGCTCACCCGGCGGATCGCCTGGCTGATCTCGCAGCGGAAGGTGCACCCCGGTTCGATCCTGTCGATCACCTTCACCAACAAGGCCGCCGCGGAGATGCGCGAGCGCGTCGAGGAGCTGGTCGGACCGCGCGCGAAGATCATGTGGGTCTCGACGTTCCACTCCGCCTGCGTGCGGATCCTGCGACGCGAGATCGGCCACCTGGGGTTCAAGTCCAGCTTCACCATCTACGACGCGGCCGACTCCAAGCGGCTGATGACGATGGTGTGCCGTGACCTCGACCTCGACGTCAAGCGCTTCCCACCGCGGGCGATCCTCAACTGGGTGTCCAACGCGAAGAACGAGCTGCAGGGCCCCGAGGAGGCCGCCGCCGAGGCCGGCAACTTCCAGGAGGAGACCTACGCGAAGGCGTACGCCACCTACCAGGAGCGCCTGCGCCAGGCCAACGCGCTCGACTTCGACGACCTGCTCATGATGACCGTGCGGTTGCTGCGCGAGCTCCCGGCCGTGCGGGAGAGCTGGCGGCGCCGGTTCCGGCACGTGCTGGTGGACGAGTACCAGGACACCAACCATGCGCAGTACGCCCTCATCCACGAGCTCTGCGCGCACGTCCGGGAGGAGCCCCTCGAGGACGTCGCCGACGTCGACCGGTCGCCCGACCACGACGCCGGCACCGGCCAGCGGGTCCCGCCCGCCGAGCTGATGGTCGTCGGGGACGCCGACCAGTCGATCTACGCGTTCCGGGGCGCAAACATCCGCAACATCCTCGACTTCGAGGAGGACTTCCCCGACGCGGAGACGATCCTGCTCGAGCAGAACTACCGCTCCACTCAGAACATCCTGACCGCCGCCAACGCCGTCATCACCAACAACGAGGGCCGCAAGCCCAAGCTCCTGTGGACCGACGCCGGGGCGGGGGAGAAGATCGTCGGCTACGTCGGCGACGACGAGCGCGACGAGGCACGCTTCGTGGCCGAGGAGATCGACCAGCTGACCGATGCGGGCACCGCGCGCTCCGGGGACGTGGCGGTGTTCTACCGCACCAACGCGCAGTCCCGCGTCTTCGAGGAGGTCTTCCTGCGCCTCGGCATGCCCTACAAGGTCGTGGGCGGGGTGCGCTTCTACGAGCGGCGCGAGGTGCGCGACGCGCTGGCCTACCTGCGGGTGCTGGTCAACCCGGCCGACCAGGTGTCGCTGCGCCGCATCCTCAACGTGCCCAAGCGCGGCATCGGCGATCGCGCCGAGGCCTGCCTGGAGGCGTTCGCCAGCCGCGAGCGGATCACCTTCTGGGAGGCGCTGCAGCGGGCCGAGGAGGCCCCTGGCATGGCGAGCCGGTCGGTCAACGCCGTGAAGGGCTTCGTCGAGATCATCGAACAGCTGCAGTCGATGGTCGACGCCGGGGAGCGCGTCGACGTGGTCCTGGAGTCGGTGCTCACCCGCACCGGCTACCTCAAGGAGCTCGAGGACCGGATCGCCGAGAAGGTCGACCCGCAGGACGAGGCGCGCGTGGAGAACCTCGCCGAGCTCGTCGCCGTGGCCCGCGAGTTCGCCGACGACCCCGTCGTCGGGCCCTCCGCGGACCCGGCCGACCCGGCCGTCGGTCCGCCCGGGCTCGGCGACTTCCTGGAGCGGGTGGCGCTGGTCGCCGACTCCGATGAGGTGCCCGACCCGCCGGAGGACGGCGAGGAGGTCATCGACCCCGGCGTCGTCACGCTGATGACGCTGCACACCGCGAAGGGACTGGAGTTCCCGGTGGTGTTCCTGACCGGACTCGAGGACGGCGTCTTCCCGCACCAGCGCTCGCTGGGCGACCGGACCGAGCTGGAGGAGGAACGCCGGCTCGCCTACGTCGGTCTCACCCGGGCCCAGCAGCGGCTCTACGTCTCCCGGGCCGTGATGCGCTCCGCGTGGGGCGCTCCGCAGCACAACCCGGCCTCCCGGTTCCTCGACGAGCTGCCGGTCGACCTCGTGGACTGGCGGCGCACGGCGGCTGAGCAGACGGCGTGGTCCCGCCCCGACCTGAGCCGTTCGGCGAGCGGTGCCGGTCTGGGCGGGGCCAGCCTGACCGACCGCGGGCGGGCGCAGATGCAGTCACGCTTCGGCTCGGCGAATGCACGCGCCGACGCCGGACGGAAGGCCAAGGCGGGCCACGCGGTGCCCAGCCTCGACCCCGGCGACCGGGTCACCCACGACACCTTCGGCCTGGGCACCGTCGTGGCGCTCGAGGGCGCCGGCGACAACGCGGTCGCGTCGGTGGACTTCGGCTCCGAGGGCGTCAAGCGGCTGCTGCTCCGCTACGCGCCCGTGGAGAAGCTCTGAGACCAGCGGCCTCCGGTGCGTGCGATGGCAAGGCCGAGGAGGGAAGGCGTCCTTCT
>DASTFI010000131.1:0-16758 GCA_035708765.1 Marmoricola sp. | reverse complement strand
GCCTTGGTCGTCTCCGCTCCCGTCGGAGCGACCGTGATCAGAAGGTCTCCCATGGGCGAAACCTATCGTCGCGGCAGGTCAGCGCTGAGGTGCCCTCGGGTCACCGGGACCTCGCCGTGTCCCTTCGCCGGGTCCCTTCGCCGGGTCCCTTCGCCGTGCCCCTTCGCCGTGCCCCTTCGCCGGGCACCTCGTGCGTGCTCCCGCGTGCGTGCTCCCGCGTGAGTGCTCCCGCGTGAGTGCTCCGCGTGGTGCACCGCCCCGGCCCGCCTCGGCAGCCGGTAGCGCGCGGGCGGGGGTGGCCGGCAGACGGCGTGGACGGTCAGGAAGCGGACCGCATCGGTGCAGCAACCGGTCTCACCAAGGCCCGGTGTTGACCCGCCACCGGTCCACCACGCCCCCACGCCACCACCACGATCCGACCCGGCACCGGTCCGCCACGGACGTGGTCGGGGCCGCCTCCGGACGCGGGCGCCCGGTAGCCTGCCCAGCCATGGAGCCGGACCTGCAGACCGGGGCGTCGTCGCCCGCGGACAACGAGCTCGTCGACGTCCGCACCGGCACCCGCACCACCTGGCGCGAGCTGCCCACCGCGACGCTGCCCGAACCGGCCGCCGTCGTGATCGACTCCAGCTTCGCCGCCGCGCCCTGGGTCGCCGCGCACGCCGCCACCGGGCAGGAGCTGCTCGTGGTCGCCGCCGCCCGGATGGAGCCCGAGCTCCGCGCCGAGCTGCTCACTGCGGGGTTCAACGTGGTGGCCGACCGGGGCGCCCAGCCGCCGGCCGTCGAGCACACCGCCCGAGCACGGCCGGCGGTCCCGGACCGGGTCTGGCTGCTCACCTCCGGCTCGACCGGCCGCCCCAAGCAGGTGGCGCACACGCTCGCGTCGCTGACCACCGTGTCGGGCGAGCTGCCGCCGCGGCGCTGGCTGTGTCCCTACTCCCCCGGCACCTACGCGTGGTGGCAGCTGGTCACCCTGTCCCTGGCCCACCCCGGACAGGACCTCGTCATGCTCGACCCGAGCGACCTCGACCGCTGGGTCGACGCCGCCGTGGAGCACCGGGTCACCGCTGCCTCGGGGACGCCGACGTTCTGGCGACAGACGATGATGGCGCACCGCGACCGCCTCACCGAGGTGCCGCTGGAGCAGATCACCCTCGGTGGCGAGCCCGTCGACCAGACCGTGCTCGACCAGCTGCGCCAGCGCTTCCCGCAGGCGCGGATCTCCTGGATCTACGCCTCCTCGGAGGTGGGCGCCGCCATCGTCGTGCACGACGGTCGGGCCGGCTTCCCGGCGGCCTGGCTGGACCGCGACGAGCCGGGCCGCCCGACGATCTCGGTGGCCGACGGCGAGCTGGTGATCCGTTCCCCGCACCACGGAGACGGACTCGCCGGAGCCGTCCGCACCGGCGACGCGGTGGTCGAGCAGGACGGGCGCGTGCTCATCACCGGCCGCCTCGACCGCGACGAGATCAACGTGGGCGGAGCCAAGGCGTCGGCCGGGGTGATCCGCTCGGTCGTGCAGGCGCACCCGCAAGTGGCCTGGGCAGCGGTGCGCGGCCGCAGGTCCGCCCTGATCGGGCACCTCGTGGTCGCCGAGGTGGTGCTCCGGGACGGCGCCACCGAGTCCCCGGAGCTGCTCGAGGAGATCGGCGCCTGGTGCCGGACGCGGCTGCCGGAGTACGCCGTCCCGCGACGCCTGACCGTCCTGCCCGAGATCCCGGCGACCGCGACCCTCAAGAGCGAGGTCTGAGCGACCAGCACGGGTGTGACCGACCGCGCCCCACAGAGCGAGGTCCCAGCGACCGAGCACAATGGCCGCCATGCGTGCGGTGCTGCAGCGGGTGACCCGGGCGAGCGTCACCGTCGACGCCGAGGTGGTCGGCCGGATCGACGAGCCGGGGCTCGTCGTCCTCCTCGGCGTCACCCACGACGACGGCCCCGAGCAGGTGGCCTGGCTGGCGCGGAAGGTCCGCGACCTGCGGATCATGCGCGACGAGCAGTCCGTCGGCGACCTCGGCGCCCCGGTCCTGGTCGTCAGCCAGTTCACCCTCTACGGCGACGCCCGCAAGGGCCGCCGGCCGACCTGGTCGGCGGCGGCGCCGGGGGCGGTGTCCGAGCCGCTCTACGCAGCGCTCTGCGCGGAGCTGGAGCGCTCGGGCGTGCGGGTGCAGCGCGGTGTCTTCGGCGCCGACATGGCGGTCGACCTCGTCAACGACGGTCCGGTCACCGTCCTGCTCGAGACGCCCTGAGCGGCCCCGAGCCCGCCCTGCGACGCCAGCGGACCGAAACCATCCGGCGCTCCGCTCGTTAGTGCTGTGACTCGACGGCGTGAGGGAGCGCGGTCGACCGAGCAGAGGGAAATGCGTGGACTTCAAAGAGCTTGTCCGGATGGCGCGGCGCCGCTGGAGGACCATCGTCGCGATGTTCCTCCTCGGCGTGGTCGGGAGCGGACTGATCTCGCTGACCACCACCCCGACGTACCACTCCACTGCCCGGGTGTTCGTCTCCAACAACGCGAGCAGCACCGCGGAGCAGTACTACGCCGGCTGGTACACCACCCAGATGGTGAAGTCCTACGCCGACCTCGCCACCAGCCGCACCCTGATGACCCGCGTGATCAAGCGGCTCGACCTGGACCTCACCCCCCAGCAGCTGGCCTCGAAGATCAACGCCTCGGTCGTCCAGGACACCGTCATCATCGAGCTCGACGTCCGCGACCCCGACCCGCAGGTGGCGCAGAAGATCGCCCAGGCAGAGGCCGAGCAGCTGTCGAAGTACCTGACCGAGGTGGGCAGCGCCGCCAAGGACGCCGGATCGGTGAAGGCCACCGTGGTGGACCCGGCGGTGTACGACGGCGACCCGGTCGCCCCGCGCACGCTGATCAACCTGGTCGTCGCCGGGCTACTCGGGCTGCTGCTCGGAGTCGCCCTGGCGGTCGCCCGCGACCTCCTCGACAACTCGGTCTCCTCGGCCGACGACGTGGAGAAGATCCTCGACCGGCCGGTGCTCACCAGCGTCGGCCACGACGGCGAGGTGGCCAAGCACCCACTGATCACCGACGCCTCCAGCCACGCGCCCCGGGTCGAGGCGTTCCGGCTGCTGCGCACCAACCTGCAGTTCCTCAACCTCGACCGGACACCACGCTCGATCGTCATCACCAGCCCACTGCCGGGCGAGGGCAAGACGTCGACGGCGGTCAACCTGGCGATCGCGCTCGCCCAGACGGGGCGCAGGGTGCTCCTGCTCGACGCCGACCTGCGCCGCCCCAAGGCGGCCGCGATGCTGGGGCTCGAGCGCTCGGTGGGCTTCACCACCGTCCTCGTGGGGCGCGCCGAGCTCAAGGACGCCATCCAGCGGCACTCCGGCAGCGGCATCCACTTCCTGGCCAGCGGGCCGATCCCGCCGAACCCGACCGAGGTGCTGCAGTCCAACACCGCCCGCGGCCTGCTCGACCGGCTCGCGGAGATGTACGACATGGTCATCATCGACACCCCGCCCCTGCTGCCCGTCTCGGACGCCGCGATCCTGGCGCGCGACGTCGACGGGGCGATCCTGGTCGTCCGGCACGGGAAGACCTCCAAGGAGCAGGTGCGCCAGACCGGCCAGCGGCTCAGCCAGGTCGACGCCCGACTGCTCGGCGTCGCGGTCAACATGACCCCGCGTCGCGGCGGACGCAACGACGACTACGGCTATGGCTACGAGTACGAGTACGCCTACGCCCCCCAGACGAGCGGCTGACGTGACCGGCGACGTCGTCCCCGCCGGCACGGGCGCCCGCACCATCTCGGTCCTCGGGTGCGGCTACCTCGGCGCGGTGCACGCGGCCGCGATGGCCCAGCTCGGGCACCACGTCGTCGGGGTCGAGTCGGACCCCGACCGGGTCGCCAGCCTGCGCGCCGGCCGGCCGCCGTTCTACGAGCCCGGCCTCGACGAGCTGCTGCTGGCGATGCAGCAGACGGGCCGGCTGTGCTTCACCGACGACATCGCCGAGGCGGAGCGGGCGAGCGTCCACTTCATCTGCGTCGGCACGCCGCAGCGTCGGGGCCAGCACGCCGCGGACCTCAGCTACGTGCACGGTGCCTTCGCCGACCTGCTCAAGATCATCAAGCCGGGCGACGTGGTGGCCGGCAAGTCCACCGTGCCGGTCGGCACCGCGCCGCGCCTGCGCGAGGAGCTGCGCGAGGTCTGCGAGGAGGCCGAGCTCGTCTGGAACCCCGAGTTCCTGCGTGAAGGTTTCGCCATCGAGGACACCCTGCGCCCGGACCGCGTCGTGATCGGTGCGGCCCCGGAGTCCGCGGCGGCGGTGCAGTCGTTGCGGGAGCTCTACGCCGGCATCCTCGACGACTGCCCGCTGCTGGTCACCGACTTCGCGACCGCCGAGCTGGTCAAGGTTGCCGCCAACGCCTTCCTGGCCACCAAGATCTCGTTCATCAACGCGATGGCCGAGCTCTGCGAGGTCGCCGGTGGGGACGTCGTCCAGCTCGCCGACGCGCTCGGCCACGACGACCGGATCGGTCGGAAGTTCCTCAATGCCGGCCTCGGCTTCGGGGGCGGCTGCCTGCCCAAGGACATCCGGGCGTTCATGTCCCGGGCCACCGAGCTCGGCGCCGCCGAGGTGCTCACGTTCCTGCGCGAGGTCGACGCGATCAACCTGGGCCGGCGCGACAAGGTGGTGCAGCTGGTCCGCGACTGGCTCGGCGACCCGCTGGTGGGCCGCCGGATCGGCGTACTGGGAGCCGCGTTCAAGCCCGACAGCGACGACATCCGCGACTCGCCCGCGCTGGCGGTCGCGGAGGCGCTGCACCTCCTCGGGGCCGACGTCCGGGTCACCGACCCGCGGGCGCTGCACAGCGCGCGGCGGGTCAGCCCCGCCCTGACGTACGTCGACGACGCTGCGGCCGCCGCCGAGGGGGCCGAGGTGGTGCTCCTGCTGACCGAGTGGAGCGAGTTCGTCGACCTCGACCCCGAGCGGCTCGGCACGCTGGTCGCCGAGCGCCGGGTGCTCGACGCCCGCAACGCCCTCGACGTGCCGGCCTGGGTCGCCGCCGGCTGGCACTACCGCGGCCTGGGTCGCGGCGCCGACCACGACGCCGGTCTCGGCGCCGGCCACGGCACCGATCACGGCACCGGTCACGGCATCGGGGCCCCGTGACGACGACGGCGCGCGCGGTCGTGGCAGCCGGCAGCGGCGCGCTGCTCGTGGCCCTGGTGGCACTCGCGTCGACCGGCACCGTCGGCGCCGTCACCAGCCTGGTCCTGGCCGCCGGGCTGCTGGCGCTCGTCTGGCTCGGCCCGGACCGGTTCGGCCAGGCGCTGGTCCTGGCCGGTGTCTTCACCGCGCCGATGAACTCGGTGCGCCCGATCGCCGGCGCCGACGCCGCCACCTTCTCCGACCTCTTCCTGTTCCTCGGCTTCGCCCTGCTGGTGCCCCGCATGCTCAGCGGGCGGGCCCGGGTCTCGGCCCTGCACCTGGCCGCCTCGCTGATGCTGGTGTGCGTCGGCGCGGTCTCCTCGCTGCTCAACGCCAACACGGCCACGAGCTTCTTCTACCTCGTCAAGATGATGACCGGACTGATCCTGCTGCCGCTCGCCTTCCAGGTGTGGCGCCCGTCCGCCGAGCGGCTGCGCTGGCTGGTGTGGGCCTACGTGCTGGGCCAGCTGGTCAGCCTGCTCGACGGCGTCGCCGGGTCCCGTGTCGGCGGCCGCTTCCTGGGGCTCACCACGCACCCCAACTTCTTCGGGATCTGCAGCATGCTGGCGGCGGCCCTGTGCCTCTACCTCATCTCCACCGCACCCGTCGGGCGACGCGTCTGGCCGGTCCTCGCCTGCGGCGGCTGCCTGCTCTCCGTCGTGCTCAGCGGCAGCCGGGCGGCGCTGCTGGCCACCGTCGTGATCGCGATCGTCTTCCCGGTGCTGGAGCGGTCGGCCAGGGCCGGCTACCTCGTCGTCGCCGCCGGCACCCTCGCCGGCGCCTCTGCCGGCCTGCTGCTCGACCGGCTGGGTCCCGACTCCGCGATCGGGCGCCTCGCCGGTGAGGGCACCTCCCAGGGCTCCGACGCCGCCCGGATGGAGAACCTCACCAGCGCCTGGCACACCTTCCTGCAGAACCCGCTGGGCGGCACCGGCTTCCAGGTCGACACGGCGTTCGCGCACAACGGCTACCTCGAGGTGGCGACCGCGTTCGGCATCCTCGGCGCGGTCGCCTACGGGCTGCTGCTCTGGTCGATGGTGCGCACGATCCTGCGCAACGAACGTCGCAACCTGCTGGGCTACGCGGCCCTGGGCTACGCCTTCGTGAGCTTCTTCAACAACACCCTGTGGGACCGGTTCGCCTGGGTCGCGCTGAGCCTGGTGCTCGTCGCCGACCAGGTGGTGGCCCGGCCCCCACAGGTCGACCAGCCGCGACGCCTGGAGGACGTGCCCGCATGAGACGAAGTCCCACCCTGGCGCTGCGCCGTACCCGGCAGACCCTGACCGGGTTCCGCAACGGCTGGTCGGTCCTGGCCGCCAGCGCCCCCGGACCGTTCGGCGGCCCGGTCCTGCGCTACGACCTGCCGAGCGGCCTGGTGGTCCGCTGCCCCAACGTCGCCGGCGCCCGGGTGCCCGTCTACGAGGTGTTCGTGGAGGACGCCTACCGCGTCGGTGACCTCGTCGACGGGTTGTCGGCCGACGCCACCGTGCTCGACATCGGCGCCCACATCGGCTGCTTCAGCCTCGCCGTGGCCCGGGCACTGCCGGGCGCGCGGGTGCACGCCTACGAGGCCTCCCCGGCCACCGCCGCCTGGCTGCGACGCAACATCGACGACAACGGGTTGCAGGGACGGGTCACCGCACACCACTGCGCGGTGGCGGCCCGCACCGGATCGCTGCGGTTCGCCGACAACGCCGGTGGCAGCAGCCTCAACGGGCTCACCGCCCCCGCCGGCACCGCGCTGGTGGACGTGCCGAGCGTGACCCTGCGGCAGGCCCTGACCACCGCCGGCGGGCCGGTGGACCTCGTCAAGATCGACACCGAGGGCGCGGAGTACGCGATGGTGCTCGCCGGCTCGCCCGCCGACTGGGCGTCGGTGCACCGCGTCGTCATCGAGTACCACGACGTCGCGGGCCACGACTGGGCGCAGCTGCACGCATTCTTCGCCGAGGCCGGACTGGTGGAGATCCGCCGCGAGCCGGTCTCGCCCCGCCAGGGCACCGCCTGGCTCACCCGGCACCCCGCGGATCGTCGATGAGCCGGCTGCCCTCGGCCCTGCAGCCCGCGTGGCCGGTGCTCAAGCGCGGGCACCGGCTCGCCACCCGGGCCACCGGCGCGGTGCACCGTCGTACCGGCTTCCTCACCGGCGAGCGCGCCGGACCGGCCCGGGCGACCGTGCGGGCCGAGGCCACCGCGGCGCTCGAGCCCGACCGGGTGCGCCTGCACCCCGGCGGCCCGGCGGTGCTGCTCGACCGGCAGGTCCCGCCCGGCTCGCCGAAAGACCACTGGGTGTTCCGCGACCGGGCCCGCTTCGAGGTCGACCGCCGCTACACCCTGGAGATCCGGGACGGCGTGGTGGTGGGCGACTACAGCGCCCACATCACCCCCGGCGGCACCCTGGACTACGAGACCAGCACCTACTTCGGGGTCGACGGCTGGCCCGAGCACCCGGTGTTCCTGCGCTCGCGGCTGCCGCGCGCCGAGCACGTCGAGGGCACCCTGCTCTCGTTGGCCACCCGGGGCTCGGCGGCGAACTACTACCACTTCCTGCTGGACGTGCTGCCCCGCTGGGGGGTGTTCCGCGAGTGCCTGCCGGAGCTGGAGCCGGACGTGCTGTGGCTCAACACCGGGAGCCGCTACATGCGCGAGCTCATCGGCCTGCTCGGCCTGGACCGCTACCCCGCGATCAGCCCCGGCCGGCACACCACCGTCCGCGCCGACCGGCTGCTGGCGCCGTGCATCCCCAACCCGCACCTGATGGCGCCGACCTGGACCACCGGCTGGCTCAAGGACAACCTGCCGGCGCGCGACGTGGCCGGCCGGCCGCGGCGGATCTACCTGACCCGTGGCTCGGCCCGCAACACCCGGCGACTGGTCAACGAGGCCGAGGTGCTGGAGATCCTCGAGCCGCTCGGCTTCGTCGTGCTCGACCCCGGCACCCTGACGGTCCAGGAGCAGATCGACCACTTCACCGCCGCCGAGGTGATCGTCGCCCCACACGGTGCCGCGCTCGCCAACCTGGCCTTCTGCGGCCCCGGCGTGCGCGTGCTCGAGCTGTTCGCGCCGCGCTACGTCAACCCGTGCTACTGGACGATCGCCGACAACATCCCCGACGCGCGCTATCGCTACCTGGTGTGCGGGACGGATGCGCGCCGCGAGGGAGCCCCCATGCAGGGCGTGCTCACCGACATCACCGCCGACCCTGCCGCCGTCCGCAGTGCGCTGGAGGAGCTGCTCAGCTGACCAGCTCGGGGTGGCTGCGGAACCACTCGATCGTCCGGCGCAGCCCGTCCTCGACCGCGACGACCGGCTCCCAGCCGAGCTCGCGGGTGGCGAGGGCGATGTCCGGACGCCGTACGGCGGGGTCGTCGGTGGGCCGCTCGATGTGGGTGATCGTCGAGTCGGAGCCGGCGAGCTCGCCGATCCACTTCGCCAGCTCCAGCATCGAGATCTCGCTCGGGTTGCCGATGTTCATCGGGCCCGGGTGGTCGGTCAGGGCGAACCGCCAGATGCCGTCGATCAGGTCGTCGACGTAGCACACCGACCGGGTCTGGCTGCCGTCACCGGCGACGGTGATCGGCTTGCCCTCGAGGGCCTGCCGGATGAAGGTGGGGATGGCCCGGCCGTCGTTGGGGCGCATCCGTGGGCCGAAGGTGTTGAAGATCCGCACGATGCCGGTGTTCACGCCGTGGTGGTTGCGATAGGCCATCGTCAGCGCCTCCCCGAAGCGCTTCGCCTCGTCGTAGACACCGCGCGGGCCGACCGGGTTGACGTGGCCCCAGTAGTCCTCCGTCTGCGGGTGCACCTGGGGGTCGCCGTACGTCTCGGAGGTGGAGGCGAGCACGAACCGGGCGCCGCGGTCCTTCGCCACCCCCAGTGCGTTGAGGGTGCCCACGGACCCGACCTTCATCGTCTCGATCGGCAGCTCGAGATAGTCGATCGGCGACGCGGGCGAGGCGAAGTGCAGCACCATGTCGACGTCGCCGTCGATGTCGAGGTACTCCGTCACGTCGTGCTCCACGAGCGTGAACGCCGGGTTGTCGGCGAGGTGCGCGACGTTGCCGGGCACGCCGGTCAGGAAGTTGTCGACGCAGACCGCCTCGTGCCCGGCCTCGACGATGCGGGTGCACAGGTGCGACCCCAGGAAACCGGCACCACCGGTGACGACGATCCTCATGAGCAGGCAGTCAACCCCTTCGTGGGCCCGTGCAGGCCCACCAGTGCAGGCCCAGTGCAGGCCCAGTGCACGACCAGTGCAGCGCGAGTCACCCTAGCGTGCGGCGGTCAGTGCGCGGCCCAGACCCCCAGGGTGCTGATGGCCGTGGTGTTGCGCCGGCCCGGGGCCACGGCCAGGATCTCCAGCGTCAGTGTGCCGGCCTCGGTGCGGGGCACCCGGATGGTCTGCATCGCCCGGTGCCGGACCGAGCCGTCGAGGCGCTGGACCACCCGGGAGCCGTCGGGGAAGGTCCAGCGCACCCGGGTGATCCGGTTGTTCTCGGCGTAGCGGTCGACCCCGTTGGCCGGGTCGGTCTTCGCATAGCCGGCGACCAGTCCGACCTGTCCGACCTCGGTGCCCTGGGGCAGCGCGACGGCCAGCCGCTGGCCGATCGCCTTGCCCCCGCAGCGCCAGGCCGTGGTCGGGTCACGGTCGAGCATGTTGCTCGCCGGGTAGGCGACCGGACGGCCGGCCGCGTCCTGGCTCGGTGGCAGGACGCAGGAGACCTTCACCTGGGAGATCCGCACCGGCTCGACCTTGCCGCGCCAGGGCTTGTCCTTGCCGTGCTCGTCCTTGCCGGACTTGTCCTTGTCGGGCTGCTTCGACTGCTCCGCGTCGGTGGGGCCGGACGAGGTCTCCGCGGAGCCCGCAGCGCGGTCGCTGCCGGCGTCGACCTTCTCGGAGAACGCCCGCCCCACGCCGTACGCCGCACCCACGAGGACCAGCGCGAGCACCGCCACCAGGATCGGCACGAAGGCCGCGGACTCACGGAGCCGCTCCAGGGGCGTCGCCGCTCGGTAGACGGTGGTCCGTGCGGACGGCCCGGACACCGGTCCGGGTGCTGCCGGCGGCACCGGGGGCATGCTCCCGGTGGCCTCGATCTCGTCGGCCACCGCCTCGACGCCAGCGGCGTGCGCGCCCGAGGGATGCTCACCCTCCGCGAGCGCCTTTGCGAAGGCGACACGGTAGGCCTCGGCGAACTCCTCGGGCACCTCGGGCGGAGGAGTCGCGGGTACGTCGGGACCGGACACGATCTCCCAGCCTACCCAGCCCCGGACGGGCCCAACCCCGGAGCAAGCAAGGGGCAAGCCCGGAGCAGGCACAGTGGTCGAGCGAACCCGGTTGGTCGGCCGAAAGCGGCCGGCCGACCAACCCGGGAGGCGCTCAGACCGCGATGGCCACCTCCGCCACCGAGCCGGTGGCGGCGACGACGGAGCGGTCGACCGGGTCGACCTTCGGAGCCAGCGCGCGCAGCGTCCACTCGCCCGGGCCGGCGAAGAACCGGAAGTGGCCGGTCGCCGAGGTGGGCACCTCGGCGGTGAACTCGCCGGTGCGGTCAAGCAGCCGCACGTAGGCCGTGGTGGGCTCGCCACCCCGGGTCACCTGACCCTGGATGACGGCCTCCTTGGCCACGTTGACGCCGTCGAGCGACAGTCCGCCCTCAACCGCGCCGCACATCAGGCCTCACCCGGCTCGTCGCCGAGGACCACGGGGACGCCGACCAGGGAGCCGTACTCGGTCCACGAGCCGTCGTAGTTCTTGACGTTCTGGTGGCCGAGCAGCTCCTTGAGCACGAACCAGGTGTGCGAGGAGCGCTCACCGATGCGGCACAGCGCGATGGTGTCGCGACTGTCGTCCAGCCCGGCCTCGCCGTAGATCTTGCGCAGCTCGTCGTCGGACTTGAAGGTGCCGTCGTCGTTGGCCGCCTTGCTCCACGGCACGTTGATCGACGTCGGGATGTGGCCGGCACGCTGGGCCTGCTCCTGCGGGAGGTGCGCGGGGGCGAGCAGCCGGCCGGCGTACTCGTCGGGGCTGCGCACGTCGACGAGGTTCTTCACGCCGATGGCCGCGACCGCCTCGTCACGGAAGGCCCGGATCGAGTGGTCCTGCTCCTGCGCGGTGTAGCTGGTCCTCTCCCGCGTGGGCAGCTCGTCGGTGAGCTCACGGCTGTCGAGCTCCCACTTCTTGCGGCCGCCGTCGAGCAGGCGGACGTCCTGGTGGCCGTAGAGCTTGAAGTACCAGTAGGCGTAGGCGGCGAACCAGTTGTTGTTGCCGCCGTAGAGCACCACGGTGTCGTCGTTGGCAACCCCGCGCTCGGAGAGCAGCGCCTCGAACTGCTGCTTGTTGACGAAGTCACGACGGACCTGGTCCTGCAGGTCGGTGGTCCAGTCGAGCTTGATGGCGCCCCTGATGTGGCCCTTGTCGTAGGCGGTGGTGTCCTCGTCGACCTCGACGAGCACCACCTTGGGGTCGTCGAGGTGCTCGGCGACCCAGTCGGCGGTGACGAGTGTGGATTCGCGGCTCATGCGGTACTTCCTTCTGTGTGGTGATCAGCTGGGTGGTGCTGGTGTCTGGTCGAGTCAGGTGGTCCGGTAGGACTGCTGCGGCAGCTGGCAGACGCCGTACAGGCGACAGCCCAGGCAGAGCTGCACTGTTGCGTTCAACACTGCAGCGACGAGGGCCATTCCGACGGCCGCGTAGCCGAGCCACAGCGGCCCGACGACGAGGCCCACCAGGCCGACGGCGGTGAAGCCGAGCCCGATGCCCTGGGCGAACCGGGGCGGACGCGGGTCCTCGAGCCGGCTCGGTGGGCCGAGCCGGGGCCGGACCACGGTGCGGAACAGGTGCGCGGCCGGTGTCCGCTGCACGCCGAGCACCACCCCGGCAGCGAAGAGCACGGCCTGGAGGGCCAGCAGCGCGCTGCCGAAGGGGGTGGTGGCGGTGAGCAGCACGAGGGCGAGGACGACGCTGGTGAGCGCGGCGTTGAACTGCGGGCCGCGCGCGTCCAGCGGTGTCGGTGCAGGCGTGGTCATGGCGTGTCCTGGTGTCGGATCGGTCGTGGGCTACCGGTGGACGCCAGGGCTCGGGACGAGCGCTCGAGGCAGAGCGGGGGCGCGCAGGCGCGCGGCTACTCCTGACGTCGCGTCAGGACATTCGACACAGCGACGAGCGCACGCGGCAGTGGTCCACTGCGCGGCGCTTGGTGAGCATCGTCGACTGCATGGGGGCAACAGTAGTGAGGCGCTCGCAGCCGGCCCAGCGTGTATCTCACATCGTGGATGTCATGCTCACATGGCGAGATGAAACGAGGGTGGCCGGCGCCCCGCGCGGAGCCGCCGGCCGCTATGCTCCCGCCGTCCCCTCACCCCCGCGAGGTAACTGCATGCGGCGCCTGCTGGCCCTGTTGATGGTCGTCCTGCCCCAGCGCCTCAAGCACCAGGTCGCTCGCCACCTGCTGGGGTGGGACCTGCATCCCACCGCGCGGATCGGCCGCAGCATCGTGCTGGCTCGACACGTGACCATGGGACCGGAGTCGTTCATCGGCGCCTTCAACGTCATCAAGGACATCGACGAGCTGCGGATGGGCACCGGCGCCAACATCGCCACCCGCAACTGGGTCGTCGGCATCCCGCTGGACTCGGCGATCTACGACAAGCCGCAGCGGGACCCCTCGCTGGTGCTCGGCGACTACGCGATGATCACCGTCGGCCACGACATCGACTGCGCCGACCGGGTCGAGCTGAAGGACCACGCGGTCATCGCGGGCTTCCGGTCCTCCGTGCTCACCCACAGCCTCAACCTCGTCAACGACCGGTTCGTCACCGCGCCGGTCGTCCTCGAGGAGTTCGGCGTGCTGATGTCGAACTGCACGATGCTGACCGGCACCCGGATCCCCGCCGGCTCGGTGGTCTCCGCCCGTTCGGTGGTCAACACCCGCCTCACCGCCGAGCGCACGTTCTACCGCGGCAACCCCGCGGAGGCGGTGCGCGAGCTCCCCGAGACGCTGAAGTTCTACCAGCGCGAGGGCCGCCAGCAGCAGCTCGCCGACGAGGTCGCCCGCTGGCTCGACGCCGGCACCTAGCCCGGGCTCCTGACCGGCACCTGGACCGGGCGCCTCGCGCCGTCGAGGATCCGCTCGAAGGTGTCCGCGCAGCGCTCCAGGGCGAACGACTCCTCCGCGAGCGTCCGGGCCGCCTTGCCCAGCGCGTGGGCCTGCTCGTCGTCGGCGAGCACGTGGCGCACCCAGTCGGCCGCCTCGGGCAACGACGAGGCCGTCGGTGGCAGCACGCAGCCGTCGACCTCCGCGACCAGCGCAGCGGCCTGGTTCTCCGCGGGCATCAGGCCGAGGACCGGCCGCCCGGCGCACAGGTAGGACAGCGTCTTCGACGGCACCGAGAACGCGCCGGCGTCCTGCTCGAGGAGTACGACGAGCACGTCACCGGACCCGAGCACCTCCGGGAGCCGGTCGTAGGGCTGGAACGGCAGCAGCAGGACGGGGACGTCGAGGCGGGCCGCCTCCTCGCGCAGCACCGTCTCGGCCGGGCCCTCGCTGACCACGACGAGCTGCACCGGCTGGCCGGCGTCGCGGACCTGGCGGGCGAGGTCGACCAGCAGCGCGGGGTTGTGCTTGAGGCCGAGGGTGCCGGAGTAGAGCAGCGTGCGCCGCTCGGCCAGCCCGTGCTCGCGTGCCCAGGCGTTGTCGCGGTCGACCGGGCGGATCTCGGCCAGCGGCGCCCAGTTGGGGATGACGGTGACCTTCCCCGCGGTGCCCCACTCCCGGTGCACGTCGACGAACGAGTCGGCGATGACCACCACCGCCTCGGCGCGAATCGCCGACCACCGCTCGACGACCGCGCTGGCCCGGGCGGCCACCACGAACGCCCGCGAGAGCTGCTTGCCGGCGAACGACCGCATCGCCACCGCCTGCACGTCCTGCTGCCACAGCACCCAGGGCGTGCGCAGCAGCACCAGGCCGAGCATCACCACGCCGATCATCGGGATCGGCACGTTGGAGACGAGCACCACGTCCGGCCGCTCGCGCCGGACCTGCGCCAGCAGCTGGAAGCCGAACCGGACCTCCTGCACCAGCCGGCGCCCGAAGCTGAGCTTCTCGACCAGCTCCCCCACGCCGATCGGCTCGATCCGCAGCCGTTCGCCCGGACGGGTCGTGAGGTCGCCCTTGCCGGACTGGTGGGCGACGCAGTGGGAGTGCAGGATGTCGTGCCCGCGACCGGCCAGCTCTCGGCTCAGCTCGACCTGGAACGGGTGGCCGCTGTAGTCGTGCAGCAGGATCCTCATCGCGGTGCTCCCCGCCTCAGCCGAGGGAACGCTTGACCTCGTCGTACACCCACGCGTAGGTGCGCGACAGGCCGTCGGCGAGGCTGGTGGAGGGCGCCCAGCCGTAGATCTCCTGGATCAGGGTGTTGTCGCTGTTGCGGCCGCGCACACCCTGCGGGGCGTCGAGCTGGTAGTGCCGGCGGCAGCTGATGCCGGCGATCTCCTCGACGATCGAGTAGAGCTGGTTGATGGAGACCAGCTCGTCGGAGCCGAGGTTCACCGGGGCCGCGGAGTCCCCGTTGAGGATGCGTTGGCTGCCCTCGAGGCAGTCGTCGACGAACATGAACGACCGGGTCTGCTCACCGTCGCCCCAGATGTCGAGCTCGTGCTCGCCGGTGATCGCGGCGGTGGCGATCTTGCGGCAGACCGCCGCCGGCGCCTTCTCCCGGCCGCCGGTCCAGGTGCCGTTGGGGCCGTAGACGTTGTGGTAGCGCGCCACCCGCGTGGTCAGCCCGAAGTCCTCCGAGAAGTGCCGGCACATCCGCTCGGTGAACAGCTTCTCCCAGCCGTAGCCGTCCTCGGGCATCGCCGGGTAGGCGTCGGCCTCCCGCAGCGCGGTGATGTCGGTGTCGGTCTGCTTGTCCGCGGCGTAGACGCACGCGGAGGAGGAGTAGAAGTAGCGCTCGACCCCGTTCGCGCGGGCGGCCTGCAGCATGTGCGTGGAGGTGAGCACGGTGAGCATGCACAGGGCCTTGTTGTTCTCGATGAACCCCATGCCACCCATGTCGGCGGCCAGCATGTAGACCTGCCGGGCACCCGCGGTCTGGGCCATCGCCTGGTCGAGCAGCGACAGGTCGGCGATGACGTTCTCCGCCTCCCGGTGCACCTGGTGCCACTCCGAGGTCGGCTTCACGTCGACCGACCGCACGGTCAGCCCCTGCCGCAGCAGGTCCCCGACCAGGTGGCCGCCGATGAAGCCACCACCACCCGCGACCAGGACATCCACCGAACCGCTCACTGAGCTGCCTCCGCTCTCGTGCTCCAACCGACCGTTTCCGAGACGGCCCCACCCCGAGCGGGACGCCGTACCCCAGAACCAACGAAGGGACGGCGAAAGCGTCACGACTTCTCCGGGCTGCGGGCCGTCGGGGCCGGCGGCTCGGTAGGGTCGGCGACCAACTGCTCGACCGGGGTCTCGCCCCTCGGATCGTGCTGGAGGCCTACGTCCGCAAGCCGGGCACCATGGCCGCGACGACCGGGCCTCTGGAGGAGATCGCATGAAGCGGGCACTGATCACCGGCATCACCGGGCAGGACGGCTCCTACCTCGCCGAGCTGCTGCTGGAGAAGGGCTACGAGGTGCACGGGCTGGTCCGGCGCTCCTCGACGCTGAACCGCAGCCGGATCGACCACATCCACAGCGCCGACCTGCACCTGCACTACGGCGACCTGACCGACGGCGTCAGCCTGGTCAACCTGATCCACGGCATCACGCCGCACGAGGTCTACAACCTGGGCGCGCAGAGCCACGTCAAGGTCTCCTTCGAGATGCCGGAGTACACCGCCTCGACCGACGCGGTCGGCACGCTGCGGCTGCTCGAGGCGATCCGCGCCGCCGGCATCGACTGCCGCTTCTACCAGGCCTCCACCTCGGAGATGTTCGGCGCAACGCCACCGCCCCAGGGCGAGGACACGGCGTTCTACCCGCGCTCGCCGTACGGCGCAGCCAAGCTCTACTCCCACTGGGTGACGGTCAACTACCGCGAGGCCTACGACCTGTTCGCCGTCTCCGGCATCCTGTTCAACCACGAGTCCCCGCGCCGCGGCGAGAGCTTCGTGACCCGCAAGATCACCCTGGGGGTGGCCGCGATCAAGCTCGGCGTCACCGACCACCTCGACCTGGGCAACCTCGAGTCCATCCGCGACTGGGGCTACGCCCCGGAGTACGTCGAGGGCATGTGGCGGATGCTCCAGCAGGACGAGGCCGACGACTTCGTGATCGCCACCGGCGAGACCCACTCGATCCGCGACTTCCTCGACGCCGCGTTCGCGCACGTCGGCATCGAGGACTTGTCCAAGCACGTCACCCAGGATCCCCGCTTCATGCGGCCTGCAGAGGTCGACCTGCTGATCGGTGACGCGTCCAAGGCCAAGGAGAAGCTGGGCTGGGAGCCGAAGGTTTCCTTCCCCGAGCTCGTCACGATGATGGTCGACGCCGATATCGCCGCGGCCAAGGCAGGCTGGTGACTCGCTCCGCCTTCATCACCGGGATCGGTGGCCAGGACGGCAGCTAT
>DASTFI010000130.1:0-6482 GCA_035708765.1 Marmoricola sp. | reverse complement strand
CCGAGCTGGGCGGTGAACCCGCAGCCGACCGTGGCGGCGAGCGCGATCCCGGCGACGAGTGGGGCGATCTCCCGGGTGTTGAAGTAGGCGGACACGAACCCCGAGAATGCCGCGGTGCCGAGCTGGTTCAGCGCGGCGTAGCCCTGCAGACCGACCTCGGTGCCGGTGAAGAAGGACATCGCGGTGATCACCCCGACGGTGCCGCCGATCACGGCGAGCGCGCCGGAGCCGAGGGTGACCTCGGCGAGAAGCCGCAGGATCTCCCTCTTGTAGCGGGTGATCGTGCGCGGGATCCAGGCCAGCGCCTTGACGTAGAAGGCGAGCTCGTCGCCGAGGTTGTCGAGGGAGCGCAGCGGTCGCTGGTACATCGACCTCAGCGTCGTACCTACGTGGGCCATGGCCTCAACCCGTCTTCGGTGGGACGAGCTGGAAGTAGATCGCGCTCATCACGAAGTTGACGACGAACAGGAGCATGAACGTGATCACGACGGCCTCGTTCACCGCGTCACCGACGCCCTTGGGGCCGCCGGCGGCGTTCATCCCCTTGTAGCAGGCGACGATGGCCGCGATCAGGCCGAACACGAGCGCCTTGGCCATCCCCTGCCACAGGTCGGGCAGCTGGGCGAGGGCGGTGAAGCTCGCGAGGTAGGCACCTGGGGTCCCGTCCTGGAGCACCACGTTGAAGACGTAGCCGCCGGCGACGCCGACGACGCTGACCAGGCCGTTGAGGAACACCGCGACCATCATGGTGGCCAGCACCCGGGGCACCACGAGCCGCTGGATCGGGTCGATGCCGAGCACCATCATCGCGTCGAGCTCCTCGCGGATCTTGCGGGCGCCGAGATCCGCCGCGATCGCGGAGCCGCCGGCGCCGGCGATCAGCAAGGACGTCGCGATCGGGCCCGCCTCGCGGACCACGGCCAGCACCGCCGCCGAGCCGGTGAACGACTGCGCCCCGAACTGCTTGATCAGCCCGCCGACCTGCAGCGCGATCACCGCGCCGAACGGGATGGCGACCAGGGCGGTCGGCACGATGGTCACCGAGGCGATGAACCATGCCTGCTGGAGGAACTCACGCAGCTGGAAGGGGCGCCTGAAGAGCCCGCGCGCGACGTCGAGGCCGAAAGCGAACAGCTTGCCCGCGGTGCCGATGGGCGCGAGGATCTGGGCCGAGGTGAGGGACGACATGGTCAGGCCCCGGGAGCCATGGACATCTTGGTGTCGAACGAGCCGGGCGGAGGCGTGATCGCGTTGTCCCGGCACCACGCGCCGGGCTCACGCTGGCTGCGGCGGGCGATCCCGTTCGAGGGCTCGAGCTGCATCGGGATCGGCGGCAGCGGGGGCAGCTCCTGGCCCTGCTCCTGCGCCAGCTCGTCGGCGTCCTTCTCCTCCGACATCCCGATCGGGCCGACCCGCTGGGCGTTGAGGAACTGGCGTACGACGGGCTCCTCGGACGAGAGCAGCATCTCGCGAGGACCGAACATGGCGAGGTGCTTGTGGTAGAGCAACCCGATGTTGTCCGGCACCGTGCGGGCGGTGTTGATGTCGTGGGTCACGATGAGGAACGTGGCGTCGATCTGGGCGTTGAGGTCGACGATGAGCTGGTTGAGGAACGCCGTACGCACCGGGTCGAGGCCGGAGTCAGGCTCGTCGAAGAGCACGATCTCCGGGTCGAGCACCAGGGCACGGGCCAGGCCGGCCCGCTTGCGCATCCCGCCGGAGATCTCGCCGGGAAGCTTCCGTTCGGCACCGATCAGGCCGACCAGCTCCATCTTCTCCATGACGATGTTGTGGATCTCCGACTCGGACTTCTTGGTGTGCTCGCGCAGCGGGAAGGCCACGTTGTCGAACAGCGTCATCGAGCCGAACATGGCGCCGTCCTGGAACAGCACGCCGAACAGCTTCCGGATCTCGTAGAGGTCCTTCTCCGAGCAGTTGGCGATGTCGAGGCCCTCGATCACGATGCTGCCCCGGTCGGGCTTGAGCAGACCGATGACGGTCTTGAGGAACACCGACTTGCCGGTTCCCGACGGACCCAGCATCACGCAGATCTCCCCAGCGGGGATGGTCAGGGAGACGTCGGCCCAGATCAGGTCCTTGCCGAAGGACTTCGTCAGTCCGTCGACCTTGATTTCGACGCCCACCAGCGTCCCTCCCTCATCCTTCGACCTGGTCCTTCCGGCGGCACGTCGCCCGCCGGACGGCTTCCTGTCCACCGCTCGCCCGTCCTTACCAACGAGTAAGCCCGCGCAAA
The DNA here is from genome assembly GCA_035708765.1 of Marmoricola sp. Lineage (GTDB taxonomy): Bacteria > Actinomycetota > Actinomycetes > Propionibacteriales > Nocardioidaceae > Marmoricola. Next base: position 4,228 of record DASTFI010000130.1, on the reverse strand, counting down.
GTTACGCGTCGGAGGCGCGACAGTCATCCGCCCGGGCGCAACGGTCACATCGTGAACGAGGATCGGCACCGGCGTGCCCTGCCTCCACGGTGGGGCACACCGTGGGACACACCGCCGCCCTCGTTCAGCCTGTCCGTTCCGGACCGGTTCCAAACGCAGAACGGCGGCCGCCCCGCGAGGGGCGACCGCCGTGGTGCCGGCCTGGGCCGGTGGTTCAGCGCAAGGTCACTTGACCGTGACGGTGGCGCCGGCAGCCTCGAGGGCGTCCTTGGCCTTCGCGGCAGCTTCCTTGTTGACCTTCTCGAGGATCGGCTTGGGTGCGGCCTCGACGAGCTCCTTGGCCTCCTTGAGGCCCAGGCTGGTCAGCGAACGCACCTCCTTGATGACGTTGATCTTCTTCTCACCAGCGGCCTCGAGGACGACGTCGAACTCGTCCTGCTCCACGGCCTCCTCGGCGGCGGGGGCTCCGGCGGCCGGGGCAGCGGCAGCGGCGACCGGGGCAGCGGCGGTGACGCCGAAGGTGTCTTCGAACTGCTTCACGAACTCGCTGAGCTCCAGGAGGGTCATCTCCTTGAAAGCGTCGAGCAGCTCGTCGGTGCTGAGCTTCGCCATGGTGGCGGTTTCCTCTCTTAGATACTGCGTTGCTGTCCCCGCTGTGGGGATCGGATGGTGGTGGTGCTGGGCCTGTCAGGCCTCGGTGGCGCCCTCGGTCGTCTCCTCCGTGGCGGTCGGTGCCGGCTCGCCGGCACCGCCCTGGAGGACCGACGGGTCCTGCTCGGCCTTCGCCTGCAGCGCGCCGGCGAGGCGTGCGGCCTGCGAGAGCGGCGCGTTGAGCAGGTAGACGGCCTGGCTGAGGGACGCCAGCATGCCGCCCGCGAGCTTGGCGAGGAGGACCTCGCGCGACTCGAGGTCGGCGATCTTGGCGATCTCCGCCGCGTCGAGCGACTTGCCGTCGAGGACGCCGCCCTTGATCACGAGGGAGGGGTTTGCCTTGGCAAAGTCACGCAGGCCCTTGGCTGCCTCGACCACGTCGCCGTTGATGAAGGCGATGGCGGTCGGGCCGATGAGGAGGTCGTCGAATCCTTCGACGCCGGCCTCACCGGCGGCAATCTTGGTCAGCGTGTTCTTGACCACGGCATAGTCTGCGTTCTCGCCGAGAGCGCGCCGCAGGTCCTGCAGCTGCTTGACAGTGAGACCGCGGTACTCGGTCAGCACAGCACCTGCAGACTCCTGGAACGACTCCACGAGCTCTGCAACGGCTGATGTCTTGTCCGGCCGCGCCATGTGGTCTCCTTCCGCATTCATCTGATGCACGGTTTCCGGAGACTGCCGACCTGGCCGGGAATCGAAAAACGCCCTGGCGCAGGAGGCACAGGGCGGACCCACCGATCTCTCGACGGCGGGTCACTCGGTGTCACCTGCGCAGGTCGTCCGCTTCGCGGAACCTTCGGCCGGGATGCTTCGAGACGAGCTCGGGCACCACCGACAACCGGCGGTCTCTGGTTTCGGGTAGAACTTTACGGGGAGTCGGCGGCTTCGGCCAAATCGGGAGGTGGACGCACGGTGCACAGGCTGCCGGATGAGCAGGTCGCGGACCTCGAGGACTGGTTCGCCGACCACGGTGAGCTGTTCACGGTGATCCGCGGCCACGACTCCGGATGCACCTCCTACGGCTTCGCCGACGAGTGCGGCCGGTGGTTCGTCAAGGCGGCATACGGCCGCGACGTGGAACAGCTCGAGTCCGCCGCCCGGTTCCACGCCGCCGTGCAGCATCCGCGGATCGTCCCGCTGGTGCACCGCTTCCCGCTCCGCGACGGTCTCGCCGTCGTCTACCCGTGGGTGGCCGGGGAGGTGCTCAACGACCCGTACGCCCCCGGTGGCCTGCCGCACGCGCATCCGGGCTCGGCGCTGAACCGGTTCCGTGCCCTCCCGGCAGAGCAGGTGCTCGACGTGTGCGACGTGGTCGTCGACGTGCACACGACGGTCACGGCGGCCGGCCACGTGGCGGTGGACCTCTACGACGGCTGCCTGATTCACGACGTCGCGCGGTCCGTCGTACATCTCGTGGACCTGGATCTGTACCACCCCGGCCCCTATGTGCTCGCCACCGACCGGCAGTTCGGCTCGTCGAGGTTCATGGCCCCTGAGGAGTTCCGGCGAGGTGCGGTGATCGACGAGCGGACGACGGTGTTCACGGTGGCCCGGATGGCGCGGGTGCTCCTGGGTGAGGGGCGTGCCTGGCGAGGTGGCTCCGCGCTGGCCGCCGTGGTCGACCGCGCCACGTCCGTCGTACCCGGGGACCGGTATCCCACATTTGCGACGTTCGCCGAGGCCTGGTCGGCGGCGCGCTGAGCCGGAGCAGCTCCGGGCGGGTCATCTTCGGGCAAACGGCGTACGCCGGGCGGCGGGCTCTGCTCCAATGAGACGATGGAGATCCAGCTCGAGTCACTCACCGGCATCCTCGAACAGGCCGACAACAGGCTCCGCGCCGGCTCGCACGCCGCCGCCCGCGTGTGGCCCACCGGCTTCGACATCCTCGACAAGAACCTGGCGAACGGGTTCCGCTCCGGCGAGCTGGTCCTGCTCGGTGGGCCGCAGGGGCTCGGCAAGACCACCTGGGCGCTCCAGGTCGCACGCAACGTCGCACGTTCGGGCCGTTCGGTCGTGTTCTTCTCCTTCGAGCACGACCCGCAGACCATGCTGATCCGGCTGGTCGCCCTCGAGGCGGGCGAGATCGGCGGCGTCGAGGCGCCGGGGCTGGGCCGGGTGCGCGAGTCGTTCGAGGCCACCGACGGGCCCGGCGGGAAGCTCACCGAGCGGCTGGCCGGGACGGTCGGCGGCGCGGAGGCGGTCGCGCGCGTCTCGGAGTACGCCGACCGGCTGCTGCTGCACCGCTCCACCGGCAGCAGCACCACGCTGGACGTGATCCGGGAGGCTGTCGAGATGGCGCGGAAGTCCACCAAGCAGCTGCCCCTGGTGGTCGTGGACTACCTGCAGAAGGTGAAGGTGCCGGACGGGTCCCAGCTCGAGGAGGAGCGGGTGACCCGGGTGGTCGAGGGGCTCAAGGACATCGCGCTCGACATGGACATCCCGGTGCTGGCGGTCGTGGCCGCCGACAAGGAGGGGATCTCGGCCGGCAAGCGGATGCGGGTGAACAACCTGCGCGGCTCGTCGGCGCTGGCCTACGAGGCGGACACGGTGCTGATCCTCAACAACAAGTTCGACGTGGTCGCGAGGCATCACCTCGTCTACGACATCGGCAACGCCGAGCGGTTCAAGCAGTGGGCGGTGCTCACCATCGAGAAGAACCGCAACGGTCAGGACCAGATCGACCTCGAGTTCAAGAAGCGGTTCGACCAGGGCCGGTTCGAGAACACCGGCCAGGCCGTCGTCGAGCAGCTGGTCGACGAGCGCGTCTTCGTCGAGTAGCCCGGCCGGGCCCCAGCTTCATCAAGGTTTGTAGGGATACCCGCACTGCCCACGAGATGTGCACCGTGGGAAGTGACGGTTCGGGTGCAGACCTTGGGGAAGCTGGGGCAGGCGGGACGACAGAAGGCCGGCCACCCCTGACGGGATGACCGGCCTTCCGGAGTCGTGCCGGGCGAGGATCAGGCCTCCTCGTCACCGGCCACGTTGCGGGTGCGGTTCGGGTCGACCTGGACACCGGGGCCCATCGTCGTGGAGACGGTGACCTTCCTCAGGTAGCGGCCCTTGGAGCTGGCCGGCTTGAGCCGGAGCACCTCCTCGAGTGCGGCCGCGTAGTTCTCGGCGAGCTGGGCCTCGGAGAACGACGCCTTGCCGATGATGAAGTGCAGGTTCGCGTGACGGTCCACGCGGAACTCGATCTTCCCGCCCTTGATGTCGGAGACGGCCTTGACCACGTCCGGCGTCACGGTGCCGGTCTTCGGGTTCGGCATCAGGCCACGGGGACCGAGGACGCGGCCGAGCCGGCCGACCTTGCCCATCATGTCCGGGGTGGCGACGACGGCGTCGAAGTCGAGCCAGCCACCGTTGACCTTCTCGATGAGCTCGTCGCCACCGACGATGTCAGCGCCCGCCTCACGTGCAGCCTCTGCCTTGTCGCCGGTGGCGAAGACCAGGACCCTGGCGGTCTTGCCGGTGCCGTGCGGGAGGTTGACCGTGCCGCGGACCATCTGGTCCGCCTTGCGCGGGTCGACGCCGAGGCGCATGGCCACGTCGACGGTCTCGTCGAACTTCTTCTTGCTGC
>DASTFI010000129.1:0-19756 GCA_035708765.1 Marmoricola sp. | reverse complement strand
GGTCCGGGAGCAGGCGGACGCGTCCACGCCAGAACGGGACCGTGCGGTGCCGCTCCTGGTCAAGATCGCCCCGGACCTGGGCGACGAGGACGTGCTGGCGGTCGCCGACCTCGCGGTGGCCAGTGCACTGGACGGCGTGATCGCCACCAACACCACGATCGCGCGGACCGGGCTGCGGTCGAGCGCGCCCGAGGTCGACGCTGCCGGACCGGGCGGACTGTCCGGTGCTCCGCTGCGGCAGCGCGCGACCGACGTGGTGCGGATGCTGCGCGACCGCGCCGGCGCGGGGCTCACCCTGATCGGCGCCGGCGGGATCAGCGACCAGGCCACGGCCCGGGAGCGCCTCGACGCGGGCGCTGACCTGCTCCAGGCCTACACGGCCTTCGTCTACGAGGGCCCGACGTGGCCCGCCAGGGTCAACCGGGCCCTGGCCGAACGGAGAGGACGACGATGACCTTCGGCAAGCGCCTGAGTGCTGCGATGCGCGCTCGGGGACCCCTGTGCGCCGGCATCGACCCGCACGCAGCGCTGCTGCTCGAGTGGGGTCTGGACGACTCGGTCGCCGGGCTGGAGCGGTTCGCGCTCACGGCCACGGAGGCCCTGGCCCCGGTGGTGGCCGCGGTGAAGCCGCAATCGGCGTTCTTCGAGCGCTTCGGCTCGCGAGGGGTCGCGGTGCTCGAGCGCGTTGTCCAGACAGCGCGCGAGGCCGGGGCCCAGGTGGTGCTCGACGTGAAGCGTGGCGACATCGGGTCGACCGCCCAGGGCTATGCCGACGCCTACCTCGACCCCCGGTCGCCGATCGCCGTCGACGCGATCACGGCGTCGCCGTACCTCGGCTTCGGCAGCCTGCAGCCGATGCTGGACACCGCGGCACGGCACGGGGCCGGCGTGTTCGTGCTGGCTGCCACCTCCAACAAGGAGGCACCCGAGGTCCAGGGTGCCCGTCGGGCCGACGGCAGCACCGTCGCCGGCTACGTCCTCGACGCGTTGCGCCGGCTCAACGCCGACGCGGAGCCGCTCGGGTCGTTCGGCGCCGTGGTCGGGGCGACCGTTGCCGGCGACCCGGGCGAGCGCGGCGAGGACTTCGCCATCAACGGACCGCTGCTCGTCCCCGGCTTCGGGGTCCAGGGCGGCAGCGTCGCGGACCTGGGCCGGCTCTTCGGTGCGGTCCTCGGCCAGGTGCTGCCCTCGAGCTCCCGGGGCATCCTGCGCGCCGGGCCCCAACCGGAGGCGCTGCGCGACGCCGCCCTGCGCGAGGGCGAGGCACTGGCCCGGCTCGTGGGTCGGTGACTGGGGCGGTGACTGGGTCGATGACTGGGTCGACCTCCCGGCCCCGACGCCGCGCCGGGGCCGTTGTCGCGGCGCCGGTGGTGGCGCTCGCGGTGCTCACGAGCGTCGCCGGCTGCGGAGGGCCCGAGCAGCAGCGGGCCGACTACTGCGCGGAGCTGAAGCACGAGCAGGCACGGTTCGCCGAGATGTTCGGTGACGACGATCCCAGCGCCCTGCTGGATAACCTGCCGGTGCTCGAGCGGGTCGCCGACAAGGCACCCGAGGACCTGCAGGACGAGTGGCAGACCTTGCTCAACGCACTGCACGGCCTCGACGACGCGCTCGACGACGCCGGTGTCGACCCGGAGGACTTCCGTGGTGGCCGTCCGCCCGCGGGACTGAGCTCCGGCGAGCGCAAGTCCGTGGCCGATGCGGCGGACGCATTGGCCGCACCGCAGGTGGTGAGCTCGGCCCAGGGCATCGAGCAGCAGGCGCGCGATGTCTGCAAGATCCAGCTCGGCCTGTGATCCAGCTCGGCCTGTGATCCCGCCCGGCCTGTGAATCTCGCTCTGCCCGTGGATCGCGCGCTGTCTGTGAGCAGGCTCTCCCGCCCTTGGTCGCCGTGCCGGGCCGCCCGCGTTGCAGGCGGTCGTCCTGCCTGACTAGATTGCTCGGAGTCAGCCAGCCGGACCAGCTGTCGAAGGCCGGTCCCTGTCCCAGAACGCAGAACGAGGTCCGCCGACGTGGCACTGCCGCCCCTCACCCCCGAACAGCGCCAGGCTGCCCTCGACAAGGCCGCGGCATCGCGTCGGGAACGCGCCGCGGTCAAGAACCGGCTCAAGCACTCCGGGGCGACGATCAGCGAGGTGCTCGCCGAGGGTGAGCACAACGCGGTGATCGGCAAGATGCGGGTGAGCGAGCTGCTGCAGGCGATGCCCGGCCTGGGCAAGGTGCGCGCGGCCGCCGTGATGGACCGGCTGAACATCTCCGAGAGCCGACGCGTCCGGGGCCTGGGCAACAAGCAGGTCGCCGCGCTCGTCGCCGAGTTCTCCGACGGTGAGTGACCCCGGTGACCCGCAGGCTCCTCGACCCGCCGGGTCGCGGCTGACCGTCCTCGCCGGACCCACAGCCGTGGGCAAGGGCACCGTGACCGCCTGGGTGCGCCAGCACCGTCCCGAGGTGTGGATCTCGGTCTCCGCCACCACCCGGTCCCCGCGGCCGGGCGAGATCGACGGGGTGCACTACCACTTCGTCAGCGAGGCGACCTTCGACCGGATGATCGCCGACGGCGACCTCCTGGAGTGGGCGGTCGTCCACGGCCGACGACGCTACGGCACCCCGCGCCGCCCGGTCGTGCAGGCACTGGAGGAGGGTCGGCCGGCCCTCCTGGAGATCGACCTGCAGGGTGCCCGCCAGGTGCGCGCGCGGATGCCGGAGGCCCGGTTCGTGTTCCTCAAGCCACCCTCGTGGGAGGAGCTGGTCCGCCGGCTCGTCGGCCGGGGGACCGAGGACGAGGCCGAGCGGGAGCGGCGCCTGGCCACCGCACGGCAGGAGCTCGCGGCCGAGCCGGAGTTCGACCACACGGTCGTCAACGTCTCGATTCCCGATGCCGGCGCCGAATTGGTAGAGTTGATGGGGTCCTGACGCGGGCGCGATGCCCGTTGCCCGCCGGGGCCACCGATTCCCGCACTCCACCCTTGTCTGTGAGGCCTGATGAGCACGTCCGCCACCCGTCCGGTTGCCGAGGGGATCACCAACCCCCCGATCGACGACCTGCTCACCAAGACCGACTCCAAGTACAAGCTGGTGCTCTACAGCGCCAAGCGCGCCCGGCAGATCAACGCCTACTACTCCCAGCTCGGTGAGGGACTGCTGGAGTACGTCGGTCCGCTCGTGGAGACCCACGTCCAGGAGAAGCCGCTGTCCATCGCACTGCGCGAGATCAACGAGGACCTGCTGACCTGCGAGGACATCGACCCCGAGGAGGCCGCTGCGGAGGCCGCCGCACAGGCAGCAGCCGAGGCGGACGCCGGCGCGGAGCCCCTCACCGACTGACGGCCGAGACGGTGACCCACCGGTCGGCCTCCCGCCGTCACGTCGTCCTCGGCGTGAGCGGCGGGATCGCCGCCTACAAGGCCTGCGAGCTGCTGCGGCTGTTCAAGGAGTCCGGCCGTGGTGCCGACTTCGACGTCACCGTGGTCCCCACGGCTGCGGCCCTGGAGTTCGTCGGGGCGCCGACCTGGTCGGCACTGTCCGGCAAGCCGGTGCACACCGATGTCTGGGCCGACGTCCACGAGGTGCCGCACGTCCACCTCGGCCAGGCCGCCGACCTCGTGGTGGTCGCACCGGCGACGGCCGACCTGCTCGCGCGGGCCGCGCACGGCCTTGCCGACGACCTGCTCACCAACACCTTGCTCACCGCGCGCTGTCCGGTGGTGTTCGCGCCGGCGATGCACACCGAGATGTGGGAGCACCCCGCGACCCGGGCCAACGTGGAGACGCTGCGCTCCCGCGGCGCCGTGGTGATCGAGCCGGCCGAGGGCCGGCTGACCGGCGCCGACACCGGCAAGGGTCGGCTGCCCGACCCGGCCGAGATCTTCGCCCTGTGCACCGACCTCCTCGCCACCGATCGTGGCGCCGCCCAGGACCTGGCCGGGAGGCACGTCGTCGTCTCCGCCGGAGGCACCCGCGAGTACCTCGACCCGGTGCGGTTCCTCGGCAACCGCTCCTCGGGGCGGCAGGGTTACGCCCTGGCCCGCACTGCCGCGGCGCGCGGCGCCGAGGTGACCCTCGTCGCCGCGAACACCCAGCTGGCCGACCCGGCCGGGGTGAAGGTGATCCGGGTCGAGACGACCATGGAGATGCAGGAGCAGGTGGTGGCTGCCTGCGCCGGCGCGGACGCGGTGGTGATGGCAGCGGCGCCGGCCGACTTCCGGCCGGCGGAGGCGAGCGGCACCAAGATCAAGAAGGCCGCCGACGGCTCCAGCCCCGACATCCGGCTGACGCAGAACCCCGACATCCTCGCGGGCATCGCGCACGACCGGCCCAACGACCGCATCGTCGTGGTGGGCTTCGCGGCCGAGACCGGCGACGCGCACGGGTCCGTGCTCGACCACGCCCGGGCGAAGCTGGCCCGCAAGCGCTGTGACCTGCTCGTGGTCAACGACGTCGGCGGCGGCAAGGTCTTCGGCGCGGAGGACAACGAGGCCGTCGTACTCGCCGCGGACGGCAGCTCGGTGGGCGTTCCCCGAGGTTCCAAGAGTGCGCTCGCGCACGTCATCTGGGACCGGGTGTCCACCATCCTGGACGCGCGCGGAGACGCACGGTGAGACGCCGTCCCACCATCAGGACAGTCGGTTAGGCTTGCCCACGCCTTCGCGCGCGTCGGGACCGACCGCGCTGATGAGACCGCTCACACAGAACCGGGACGCGATCCGGCCCGACGAATCAGGAGAACCCGTGACTGGACGTCTGTTCACCTCCGAGTCCGTGACCGAGGGTCACCCGGACAAGATCGCCGACGCGATCAGCGACACCGTGCTCGACGCGTTGATCGCCGACGACCCGCACAGTCGGGTCGCAGTGGAGACGCTGCTGACCACCGGCCTGGTGGTGGTGGCCGGTGAGGTGACCACGACGTCGTACGCCCCGATTGCGCAGCTGGTGCGCGACAAGATCATCGACATCGGCTACGACGACGGCGCGATGTTCTTCGACGGCCGCACCTGTGGGGTCCAGATCGCGATCGGCCAGCAGTCGCCCGACATCGCCCAGGGCGTCGACACCGCGCACGAGAGCCGCACCGGCTCGGTCGATGCGATGGAGAAGCAGGGTGCCGGCGACCAGGGGCTCATGTTCGGCTACGCCTGCGACGACACCCCCGAGCTGATGCCGCTGCCGATCTCGATCGCGCACCGGCTCTCCGAGCGGCTCACCGCAGTGCGCAAGGACGGCACGCTGGGCTACCTGCGTCCCGACGGCAAGACCCAGGTCACGATCGAGTACGACGAGGACGACCGGCCGCTGCGCATCGACACAGTCGTGCTCTCCACCCAGCACGAGGACGGCATCGACCTCGTGTCCCAGCTCGAGCCCGACATCAAGAAGCACGTCATCGACCCGGTCCTGGCCACCTTCGACGTGCCCTCGGACGGCTACCGACTGCTGGTGAACCCGACCGGCAAGTTCGTCATCGGCGGCCCGATGGGCGACGCCGGGCTGACCGGGCGCAAGATCATCGTCGACACCTACGGCGGCATGGCCCGCCACGGCGGCGGCGCCTTCTCGGGCAAGGACCCGTCGAAGGTCGACCGTTCCGCGGCGTACGCGATGCGCTGGGTCGCCAAGAACGTCGTCGCGGCCGGCCTCGCCCGCCGCTGCGAGGCCCAGGTCGCCTACGCGATCGGCAAGGCCCAGCCGGTCGGGGTCTTCATCGAGACCTTCGGCACCGGCGTCGTCCCCGATGAGCAGATCCAGAAGGCCGTCCTCGACGTGTTCGACCTGCGTCCGGCGGCGATCATCGCCGACCTCGACCTGCTCCGCCCGATCTACGCCAAGACCTCCGCCTACGGCCACTTCGGTCGCGAGCTCCCCGAGTTCACCTGGGAGCACACCGACCGCGCCGACGAGCTGAAGAAGGCCGCCGGCCTCTAGACACCGGGCGCGGGGCGTTGGTTTCACAGGTTCTCCTGTGATGTCGACACTTCACGGGTGTTGCAACGCCTGTGAACTGGCTGAATCACATGTTCTCCTGTGAAACCGCGCACCACGTCGGCCAGGTAGGTCGGAGGGCGCTGGTTGGATGTGCCCATGAGCGATCCGGACGGCCAGCTTTCGCTGCCGGGGGTCGCGCGCGCCGAGGCGCGGAAGGCACGACCCCCGAAGGCCAAGCCGCCGCTGCAACCGGCCGAGGTGGATCCGGTCGCCCAGGTGCTGGTCGACCTGCCGCTGGCGCACCTGGACCGCCCGTTCGACTATGCCGTGCCGCAGACGATGTCGGCCGACGCCGTCCCGGGAGCGCGGGTGAAGGTGCGGTTCGGCGGCCAGGACGTGGACGGCTTCGTCGTGGCCCGCACGGCCACGTCGGAGCACCCCGGCCGGCTCCAGCCGCTGCGGCGGACAGTCAGTCCCGAGCCGGTGCTGCACCCGGAGATCGCGCGACTCGTCGCAGCGGTGGCGCACCGCTATGCCGGGACGCGCTCCGACGTGCTCCGGCTCGCCGTCCCGCCCCGGCACGCGACCACCGAGAAGCAGCACGCCGACGCGGCTCCTGAGCCCGGACCGGCGCCGGCTCCACGGTCGGAGGCATGGCCGGAGGCATGGGCGGCGTACGACGGCGGCAGCACCGCCCTCGACCTCCTCGGCAAGGGTGAGCCGGTCCGCGCGGTGGTCTCGGTCGCACCGGCCGACGACGGCGCCGAGCTGCTCGCCGAGGCCGTCGTCGCGACGGCTGCGGCCGGGCGGGGAGCCCTGGTCTGCCTGCCGGACCGCCGCGACGTCGCCCGGCTCGACGCCGCACTGGTCCGCCGACTCGGTGCGGACCGCCACGTCGTCCTCACCGCCGACGCAGGGCCGGCGAAGCGCTACCGCGCCTTCCTGCAGCTCTCCCGCGGGGAACGGCGGATCGCCATCGGCACCCGGGCCGCCGCCTTCGCGCCGGTGGCGCAGCTGGGCCTGGTCGCGATCTGGGACGACGGCGACGACCTCCACGCCGAGCCCAGGGCTCCGTACCCACATGTGCGGGAGGTGCTCCTGCTGCGAGCCCAGCAGTCGGGCTGCGCCGCGCTGCTCGCCGCCCACGGGCGCAGCGTCGAGGCGCAGTACCTCGTGGCGACGGGCTGGGCGCAGGAGCTCACGGTGCCGCGCGAGGAGCTGCGGCGTCGCGTCCTGGTCAACGTCACCGGCGACACCGCGGCCGACCTGGCGCGGGACCCGTTCGCGCGCTCGGCCAGGTTGCCGCGAGAGGCCTTCGAGCTGGTCCGTGAGGCGGCCGCTTCGGGACCCGTGCTGGTGCAGACGCCCCGGTCCGGCTACGCGACCCGCCTTGCCTGCGACCGCTGCCGGCTGCCCGCGCACTGCGCTCGCTGCCACGGGCCGCTGCGCATTACTGCCGCTGCGGCGCCGCCGGCCTGCGCCTGGTGCGGCGAGGTCGACGCCGCGTGGACCTGCGCGTCCTGCGGGGGGCGCGGACTGCGCGCACCCGTCCTGGGTGACCTGCGTACGGCGGAGGAGATCGGTCGGGCGCTGCCGCTGCTGACCGTGCGCACCTCCTCCGGCGACCGGGTCCTGGACACGGTGCCGGACCGGCCGGCCGTCGTCGTCGCGACGCCCGGCGGTGAACCCGTCGCGGCCCGGGGCTACGCCGCCGTACTGCTCATGGACACCTGGCTGCTGCTCGCCCGCTCGGACCTGCGGGCGGACGAGGAGGCCGTCCGGCGATGGGCGAACGCGGCAGCGCTGGTCCGTCCGGGCGGCCGAGTCCTCGTGGTCGGAGACCCGGGGCTGCCTCCGGTCCAGGCGCTGGTGCGCTGGGACCCCGCCGGCTTCGCCACACGGGAGATGGCCGAGCGCCGCTCCGCGCATCTGCCGCCCGCATCCCGGGTGGCCACCCTCACCGTGGCCGAGGAGCTGGCCGACGAGGTGCTCGCCGCCCTCGTGCTGCCGCCCGGCACGGAGGTGCTCGGTCCGGTCGCCGTGGAGGACGCTCGGGCCGAGCCGCAGCTGCGCTACGTGCTGCGCACCCCGCGCCGCAGTGGTGCCGCGCTCAGCGAGGCGCTGCGGGTGCTCCAGGCGCAGCGCTCCACCCGCAAGCAGGCGCACGTGCGGGTCCAGGTCGATCCGCTCGAGCTGGGCTGACCCGGATCTCGCGGGTTGCGCCGCTCGTCTACGCTCGACCGGTCCCGCGGTCCGCGCCCGGGACGCCCCCGCCCCACCCGAGAACAGGAGCATGCTCGTGCCCATCCGGCCGATCCGACTCTTCGGCGACCCGGTCCTGCGCACCCCGGCCTCCCCGGTCGCCGACTTCGACAAGGACATCCGCAGACTGGTCGCCGACCTGACCGACACCATGCTCGACGCGCCGGGAGCCGGCCTGGCCGCCCCGCAGATCGGTGTCGGCCTGCGTGTCTTCACGTGGCACGTCAACGGCGAGGTGGGTCACCTGGTCAATCCGGAGCTCACCCTGTCGGAGGAGGTCCAGGACGGCCCCGAGGGGTGCCTGTCCCTGCCCGGCCTGAGCACCGACTGCCGCCGCGCGCTGTCCGCGGTTGCGCGCGGGTTCGACATGTACGGCGAGCCGGTGACCATCGAGGGCACCGAGCTGCTCGCCCGGGCGCTGCAGCACGAGACCGACCACCTCGACGGCATCCTCTTCATCGACCGGCTCGACCGCGACGCCCGGAAGGCCGCCATGCGCGCCATCCGGGAGTCCGACTGGTTCGGCGCCCCGACACAGGTGCGGCTCTCCCCGCACGCCACCCACGGCCTGGGCCTGTGACCAGCGCCGGGTACCCCTGGGGGCAGGAATGAGGGTCGTCTTCGCCGGCACCCCCGAGGTCGCCGTACCCGCGCTCGACGCGGTTGCCGCAAGCCGACACGAGCTCGTCGGGGTCGTCACCAGGCCCGACGCGCCGGCCGGTCGCGGTCGCAGGCTCGTCGCCTCGCCGGTGGCCCGGCGTGCCGAGGAGCTCGGACTGCCGCTGCTCAAGCCCGCGCACCCGAAGGACCCGGAGTTCCAGGAGCAGCTGCGGGCGCTGCGTCCGGGCGCCTGCCCGGTGGTCGCCTACGGCGCGCTGATCCCACAGTCCGCGCTCGACATCCCCGTGCACGGGTGGGTCAACCTGCACTTCTCGGTGCTCCCGGCCTGGCGAGGCGCCGCCCCGGTGCAGCACGCGATCTGGGCTGGTGACGAGGTCACCGGAGTCACCACCTTCCGGATCGTCCGTGCACTCGACGCCGGGCCGACGTTCGGCTTGATGACCGAGACCGTCCGCCCCGACGACACCGCTGGGGCCCTGCTCGCGCGGCTCGCCGAAGGCGGCTCCGGGCTGCTGGTGCAGACCCTCGACGGGATCGAGGACGGCACCCTGGAGGCACGCGAGCAGCCCGTCGAGGGCGTCAGCCTGGCGCCGAAGATCACCGTCGAGGACGCCCACGTCGACTGGGCCGAGCCCGCTGCCGCCGTCGACCGCCGCATTCGCGCCTGCACGCCCTCCCCGGGCGCGTGGACCCTGTTCCAGGGAGAACGGTTCAAGCTCGGGCCGGTCCGCCCCTCGGAGGCCGGGGCCCCGCCCCTCCCTGCCGGCGAGCTGGTGGTCACCAGGAGCGCCGTCCTCGTCGGCACCGCGACCGGGCCGGTCGAGCTCGGCGAGGTGAAGCCGTTCGGCAAGAAGCAGATGCCGGCCGCCGACTGGGCTCGGGGCGTCCGGGTCGCCGCCGGCGCGCGTCTGGGCAGGTAGCCTCGGTCCGTGCCCCGCCCCGCCACCCCCGAGGACGTCGACCGGATCGCCGGTGCGCTCCCCGAGACCGTGCTGGGCACCTCCTGGGGGGACCGGCCGACGTGGAAGGTTCCCGCCACCGGCAACGGCCGCGGGTTCGTCGTCCACCGGGCGCCCCGGCACGACGCGGTCGACCCGGTGACCGGTGCGGAGTACGACGACCTGCTGGTCGTCCGGGTCGCCGATCCGGGCGCGAAGCAGGCTCTCGTCGAGGCCGACGGGCCGTTCTTCACCATCGACCACTTCCGCGGCCACAACGCCGTGCTGGTCCAGCTCTCCCGGCTCGGCGAGCTCGACGTCGCGGAGCTGGAGGAGGTCGTCACCGACGCGTGGGCGGCGGTCGCGCCGCGTCGACTGGTCAAGGCCCACCTTGGCGGCTAGCAAGGTGGATCCGGCGCGCGTGCTGGCGTTCCGGGTGCTCCGCGAGGTGGAGCTGCACGACCGGTACGCCAACCTGGAGCTGTCCCGGCAGCTGCGGCAGGCCCGGCTACCGGCGCGGGACGCGGCGTTCGCGACCGAGCTCGTCAGCGGCACCCTCCGGATGCGGGCGGCCTACGACGCCGTCCTGGCGCAGCTCGTGGACCGGGCCCTGGACGCCGACGTGCGGGATGCGCTGCGCCTGGGCACCCACCAGCTGCTGGGGATGCGGGTCTCCAACCATGCGGCCGTCGGCACGACGGTGGAGCTGGTCAAGCGGGAGATCGGCTTCCGGCCCTCGGGGCTGGTCAACGCGGTGCTGCGCAAGGTGGCTGGCCGACCGCTGGACGAGTGGCTCGCGGACCAACCGCTGGACGTGGTGACCTCCCACCCCCGCTGGGTGGTCGACGAGCTGGCCCGGGCGCTGGACCGGCCCGGCGAGCTGGCACCGCTCCTGCACGCCGACAATGCCCGTCCGACGGTCACCCTGGTGGCGCGGCCCGGCCTGGCGACGCGGACGGAGCTGCCGGGTCGTCCGCTGGACTCCTCGCCGTACGCCGTCGCGCTGGACGGGGGCGACCCGGGGGCGATCGCGGCGGTGCGCGAGGGTCGGGCCGGCGTGCAGGACGCCGGGTCGCAGCTGGTGGCCCTTGCCCTGGCCAGGGCCGACGTGGTCGGAGCCGATGCCCGCTGGCTGGACCTGTGTGCCGGCCCCGGCGGGAAGGCCGCGCTGCTGGCCGCGGTCGCCGCGACACGGGGCGCCCGGGTGCTCGCCAACGACCGGGTGCCGCACCGGGCCGAGCTGGTCCGCGACGGCGTCCGGGCGGCCGGCGCCGGGATGCTCGGCGTCATCTGTGGTGATGGGACCCGACCGGCCTGGCCGGCGGCGGCCTTCGACCGGGTGCTCCTCGACGCGCCCTGCTCGGGCCTCGGTGCGCTCCGCCGCCGGCCCGAGGCACGCTGGCGGCGCCGACCGGAGGACCTCGACGACCTGGTGCCGCTGCAGGAGCGTCTCCTCGACGGCGCCCTCGACGCGGTGCGACCAGGCGGCGTGGTGGTCTACGCGACCTGCTCCCCGGTGGTCCGGGAGACGGCCGGGGTGGTGCAGTCGGTCCTGGCGCGGCGCAGCGACACGGGCATCGAGGACGCGCCGGCGCTGCTGCCCGAGGTGAGCGACGCCAGGTCCGCCTCGCTCGCCGAGGCGGCGCAGCTGTGGCCGCACCGGCACGGCACCGACGCGATGTTCGTCGCGCTGCTGCGCCGACTCAGGTGAGCCCGCGGCGCCTTAGCAGCGGCTCCAGCCGGGGCTCGCGGCCCAGGAGCTCGACCGTCGCTGCCATCACGTCGCGGGTGTCGCCCCGGGACAGCAACACCTCACGGAACCGGTCGCCGTTCTCCCGGCGCAGACCGCCGTTGTCCTTCATCCACTCCACGGTGTCGGCGTCGAGGACCTCGCTCCAGATGTAGCCGTAGTAGCCCGCGTCGTAGCCGTGGGCGGCACCGAACACGTGGTTGAAGTAGCTGCTGCGGTAGCGCGGCGGGACGAGCGGGTCCAGGAGCCCGTGCCGATCCAGGGCAGCGTGCTCGAACTCCTCGACCTCGGCGACGGAGACGGGGCCGCCGTCCGCAGACCGCGAGTGCCACTCCCAGTCGAGCAGCGCAGCGCCGAGGTACTCCGAGGTGGCGAAGCCCTCACCGAACGTCGACCGGTGGGCCAGCCGCGCGGCGACCCCCTCGGACAGCGGCTCACCGGTGGCGTGGTGAACGGCGTACGACGCCAGCACCTCGGGCCACCAGGCCCACATCTCGTTGACCTGGGAGGGGAACTCCACGAAGTCGCGGGGCACGTTCGTTCCGGAGGTGCGGGGGTAGGTGCAGTCGGAGAGCAGCCCGTGCAACGCGTGGCCGAACTCGTGGAAGGCGGTGTCGACCTCGTCGCGAGTCATCAGCGCCGGCTTGCCCGGGGCCGGCTTGGCGACGTTCATGTTCACGGTCACCACGGGACGGGTTCCGAGCAGGCGTGACTGCCCGACGAACTCGCTCATCCAGGCGCCGCCGCGCTTGCTGTCGCGGGTGAACCAGTCGCAGACGAAGAGCCCCAGGTGGTTGCCGTCGGCGTCGGAGACCTCGAACACCTCGGCGTCGGGGTGGGGGAGGGGCAGGTCGTGGCGCTCGACGAACGTGAGTCCGTAGAGCCGGCCGGCCGCGAAGAAGATCCCGTCGTGCAACACGCGGGACATCTCGAAGTAGGGCCGGACGTCGGCGTCGTCGAAGGACTCCTTCGCGGCGGCGACCTTCTCGGCGTAGTGGGCCCAGTCCCAGGGCTGCAGCGGCCCGTCGACGCCGTCGGCCGCGAGCGCCGCCTCGAGCTCTGCTTGCTCGGCACGCGCGTTGCGCACCGCCGGCCCGGCGAGTGCTGCGAGCCGCTCGCCGACCGCCTCGACGGTGCCGGCGGTCTGGTCCGCCACGACGTACGCCGCATGGCTGGGGAAGCCGTGCAACGCGGCCGCCTGCGCCCGGATGTGGGCCATCTCGGCGAGGATCGCGCGGGTGTCGTGCTCGTTGCCGCGGCTGCCCCTGCTGACCGATGCCTCGTGCAGGCGACGGCGCAGCCGCCGGTCGGTCAGCGAAGCCAGCGCGGGCTGCTTGGTCGGCAGCACGAGGGTGAGCAGGTAGCCATCGAGCCCACGAGCCCGGGCGGCCTCCGCCGCGCCCTCGACGGCGTCGTCGGAGAGCCCGTCGAGCTCGGCGACGTCGGTGACGTGCACGGCGAGGTCGTTGGTGTCGTCGAGGAGCCGGTTGCCGAACTGCGCACCGAGCTCGGCGAGGCGGGCGTTGAGGGCCATCAGCTGCTCGCGGTCCCGGACGGACAGGGCGGCGCCGGCCCGCACGAAGTCCGTGTGCAGCCGCTCGACCAGGTCGACCTGCTCGGCGTCCAGTCCGCCGTGCTGGCGCTCCTGGTGGACCCGCTCGAGCCGCGCGAACAGGCCCTCGTGCAACAAGATCGCGTCGTTGTGCGCCGCCAGCGGACCCGCCAGCTCCGCATCGAGGGCACGCAGCTGCGGCGTGGAGTCGCTGGAGACGAGGTTGAAGAACACGTCGGCCACCCGGCGCAGCAGCGCACCCGACCGCTCCAGTGCCTCGACGGTGTTGTCGAACGTGGCCGGTTCCGGGGAGGACGCGATCGTCTCGATCTCGGCCAGCTGTTCGGCCATGCCGGCCTCGAAGGCTGGGCGATAGTGCTCGAACCGGATCCGGTCGAACTGCGGATACTCGTCCGTGAGCGGGCTGGGCTGGGCGAAGGGGTTCTCTGCTGCAAGCACGTGGCCATCCTGCCGTGGACCGGGCGCGAGCGGTCAAGGGGGCGGGCGGCACTACGATCGGGGCATCATGGGCATCCAGATCACCCCCAGCATCCTCAACGCCGACCTCTCCCGCCTGGCCGACGAGGTCGCCCGGATCCCCGGCAGCGACTGGGTGCACGTCGACGTCATGGACAACCACTTCGTGCCCAACCTGACCCTGGGGCTGCCCGTCATCGAGGCGCTGCGAGGCCACACCGAGCTGCCGATCGACGCCCACCTGATGATCGCCGACCCCGACCGGTGGGCGCCGGCCTACGCGGAGGCGGGCTGCGGCTCGGTCACCTTCCACGTGGAAGCCGCTGCCGCACCGGTCCGGCTTGCCCGCGAGATCCGGGCGCGCGGGGCCCGGGCGAGCATGGCGCTCAAGCCGGCCACCCCCGTGGAGCCCTACGGCGACCTGCTCGGCGAGCTCGACATGCTGCTGCTGATGACCGTCGAGCCGGGCTTCGGCGGCCAGAAGTTCCTCGACCTGGTGCTGCCGAAGATCCGGCGCGCCCGCCAGCTGATCAGCGCGGCCGGCCTCGAGGTGTGGCTCCAGGTCGACGGCGGCGTGTCGCTCGAGACCGTCGAGCGCTGTGCCGAGGCCGGCGCGGACGTCTTCGTGGCCGGCTCGGCGGTCTACGGTGCCGAGGACCCCGACGCCATGGTCGCCGAGCTGAGGGATCGGGCCGCAGCAGCGTCCCGGGCGGCGAGCGCACCGGCTCGCTGAACCGACGGCCTCGATGTGCCGGAGGTCACGTGCCGGCGGCCGGGCGCGTGTGGCAGGCTGGACCCACGAGCAGACAAGCTCGCGTGCTCTGGGGGCGGTGGAACTCCGCACCGGCGGTTACAGTCCGCGACCCGGCCACCACCAGTGGCCGGTTGACCAGGTGGAACTCCTGGACCGACGGTCAAAGTCCGGATGAGAAGAAGCACGCGGGGCGTCCGTGCAGCAGCGCGGCACGCTCCCTGGGTCCCCGGAGTGCGCGCAGTGTCCGCGCAGCCGAGACGAGGACCCCACCGATGACCTGGACCGCCGACGAGCAACGCGCGATGTGGCGCGCCCTCGCGCTGGCGGCCACCCCGGGCGTCCCGCTCGGGCCGAACCCACGCGTCGGCTGCGTCCTGCTCGACAGCGGGGGCACCGAGATCGCCGAGGGCCACCATCGGGGAGCCGGGACGCCACACGCCGAGGTCGCCGCTCTGCGCGAGGCCGGCGCGGCCGCCCACGGGAGCACCGCCGTGGTCACCCTCGAGCCGTGCAACCACACCGGCCGGACCGGACCCTGCGCACAGGCGCTGGTCGACGCGGGAGTCCGCCGCGTGGTGTTCGCCCAGCCCGACCCCAACCCGGTGGCCAGCGGGGGAGCCGCCAGTCTCCGGGCCGCTGGGCTGGAGGTGGAGATGGGCCTGCTCGAGCGCGAGGCGCGCCGGCTCAACCGCAGCTGGACCTTCGCGCTGG
This sequence comes from Marmoricola sp., assembly GCA_035708765.1. Classification (GTDB taxonomy): domain Bacteria; phylum Actinomycetota; class Actinomycetes; order Propionibacteriales; family Nocardioidaceae; genus Marmoricola. Next base: position 4,769 of record DASTFI010000129.1, on the reverse strand, counting down.
AGCACCACCGGCCGTTCGTGACGTGGAAGTTCGCCACCACCCTCGACGGACGCAGCGCCGCCGCGGACGGCACCAGCCGGTGGATCAGCTCCCGACCGGCGAGGAACGACACGCACCGGCTGCGCGGGGAGTGCGACGTGATGCTCGTCGGCGCCAACACCGTCGCCGTGGACGACCCCGAGCTCACCGTCCGCGACGAGTACGACGAGCCGCTGGCGCACCAGCCGCTGCGGGTGGTCGTGGGCGCGCGTGACCTGCCGGCCGGGCGCCGGATCTTCAACGACCGGGCCGAGACGCTGCACCTGCGCACCCGAGACCCGCGGGTGGTGCTCGACGACCTGCACGTGCGCGGCCGGCGGCACGTGTTCCTCGAAGGCGGACCGACCCTGGCTGCGGCGTTCCTCCGGGCCGGCCTGGTCGACGAGGTGGTCGCCTATGTGGCGCCGATGCTGCTCGGCGGCGGCGCGAACGCCGTCGGCGACCTCGGGATCACGACCATCGCCGACGCACGGCACCTGCTGGTCACCGACGCCACCACCCTGGGCAGCGGAGCCGAGGCCAACCTGCGGCTCACGATGTCGCCGGTCACCGCCTCGGCGCCCGCCGCCCCCGTCGAGAAGGAGACCCCGTAGATGTTCACCGGAATCGTCGAGGAGCTCGGCACCGTCGACGCCGTCGAGGCCCAGGCGGACTCGGTCCGGCTGACCCTGCGCGGCCCGCTCGTCACCACCGACGTCCGCCTGGGCGACTCGGTCGCGGTCAACGGCTGCTGCCTCACCGTCGCCCGCCGCGACGGCGAGACGTTCACGGCCGACGTGATGCAGGAGACGCTCGACAAGACCGGCCTGGGTGCGCTGCAGCCCGGCGACCAGGTGAACCTCGAGCGCGCCGTCACCCCGGCCGGCCGCCTCGGCGGGCACATCGTCCAGGGCCACGTCGACGGCACCGGCACGGTCCGGCGACGCATCCCCGGCGACCGCTGGGAGGTCGTCGAGGTGGCCGCGCCTGCCGCCGTCCTGCGCTACCTGGTGCCGAAGGGGTCGGTCACCGTGGACGGGATCAGCCTCACCGTCGTGGAGGTGCACGAGGGCACCCACGGGGACACTCAAGGGGCCACCGCCGCGGACGCCGGGTGGTTCTCGGTGAGCCTCATCCCCGAGACGCTGAGCCGCACCACGCTGGGGTTCCGACAACCGGGCGACGTCGTCAACCTCGAGGTCGACGTGATCGCGAAGTACGTGGAGAAGATGGTGAGCACCCGATGACAGCGCCCGAGCAGCAGCACGGCGTCCGCCTGGACACGGTCGAGGACGCGATCGCCGACATTGCCGCGGGCCGGGCCGTCGTGGTCGTCGACGACGAGGACCGGGAGAACGAGGGCGACATCATCTTCGCCGCGTCCAAGGCGACTCCGGAGCTGATGGCCTTCACGATCCGGCACTCCAGCGGCGTGATCTGCGTGCCGATGCCCGCCGACATGCTCGACCGGCTGGAGATCCCGCTGATGACGCCCCACAACCGCGACAAGCTGCGCACGGCGTACACCATCTCGGTGGATGCGCGGGACGGCGTCACCACGGGGATCTCCGCGGCCGACCGGGCGCACACGGCCCGGGTGCTCGCCGACTCGGCGACCGAGCCGTGGGAGGTCACCCGGCCCGGCCACGTGTTCCCGCTGCGCTACCGCGAGGGTGGCGTGCTGGTCCGTCGCGGACACACCGAGGCGGCGGTCGACCTCGCCCGCCTGGCCGGCCTCACCCCGGCCGGCGTGCTCGTCGAGGTGGTCAACGACGACGGCACCATGAAGCGCGGGCCCGAGCTGCGGGAGTTCGCCGACGAGCACGGGCTGCGGATGATCTCGATCGACCAGCTGGTGCACCACCGACGACGCACCGAGCGCCACGTCGAGCGCGTCGCGGAGACGCGGCTGCCCACCGCCCACGGCGATTTCACCGCCTTCGGCTACCGGATCACCGTCGACGGCTCCGAGCACGTCGCCCTCGTGTACGGCGACCCCGCGGCGCTGGGTGACGGTGCGTCGGTGCTCACCAGGGTGCACAGCGAGTGCCTGACCGGTGACGTGTTCGGCTCGCAGCGGTGCGACTGCGGGCCGCAGCTCGAGGAGGCGATGGACCTCATCGTGGCCGAGGGGCAGGGCGTGGTCGTCTACCTCCGCGGGCACGAGGGCCGCGGGATCGGCCTACTGGCAAAGCTGCAGGCCTACCAGCTCCAGGACGGCGGTCGCGACACCGTGGACGCCAACCTGGACCTCGGCCTGCCCGCTGACGCCCGCCACTACGGCGCTGCGACGCAGATCCTGCGCGACCTGGGCGTCGGAGCCGTGCGACTGCTGACCAACAACCCCGACAAGGTCAGCGGCCTCGAGGCCTACGGCATCGAGGTCACCGAGCGGGTGGCACTGACGCCACACCCCAACGACCACAACCTCGCCTACCTGCAGACCAAGCGCGACCGGATGGGGCACGTGCTGCCCGACCTCGACGCGCCCACCGAGCTGGACCCGCGCTCCCTGGAGCCCGACGCCGCCCCGACCGACGAAGGAGTGCACCCGTGAGTGGCAGTGGCAGCCCCGACGACCGGCCGTTCGACGCCCACGAGCTGCGCGTGGCGGTGGTCGCCGCCAGCTGGCACGAGAAGGTGATGGACGGGCTGCTCGCGGGCGCCCGCGAGGCGCTCAAGCGGCACCTCGTCGACGCTCCCGTCGTGGTGCGGGTGCCGGGATCGTTTGAGCTGCCCGTGGCAGCCTCGGCCCTCGCCCAGCAGGGCTTCGACGCGATCGTCGCGCTGGGCGTCATCATCCGGGGCGGGACGCCGCACTTCGAGTACGTCTCCGCCGCGGCGACCGACGGCCTGACCCGGGTCGCGATCGACTGCGGCGTCCCGATCGGCTTCGGGCTGCTCACCTGTGACGACGAGGAGCAGGCGCTGGACCGGGCCGGGCTGGAGGGCAGCCGGGAGGACAAGGGCTTCGAGGCCACCAGCGCGGCACTGCAGACCGCGATGGTGCTGCGCAACATCCGGCGCCGGGAGTACTGAGCGCCCCGGCCGGAGCCGCTGAGACGCGGTGCCGGCGCATCCGGCGCAGCAACTAGGCTTTGCTGCCGTGAAGACGTTCGAGGAGCTCTGGACCGAGCTGAGCGAGAAGGCCGTGTCGCGGCCGGAGGGGTCCGGCACGGTCGCCGCCCTCGACGCCGGCGTGCACGGCATCGGCAAGAAGCTCGTCGAGGAGGCCGCCGAGTCGTGGATGGCCGCCGAGCACGAAGGTCCCGACCGGACCGCCGAGGAGATCAGCCAGCTGCTCTACCACGCGCAGGTCCTCATGCTCGCCGCCGGTCTCTCGCTCGACGACGTCTACGCGCACCTCTGAGGCCGGACATGTACTCCACCGAGGTCCCACCCGCGCCGGACACGGCCGGCGGCAACGGCCTGCTCCGCATCGCGCTGCCCAACAAGGGTTCCCTGTCGGTGTCCGCCTCCGAGATGCTCCGCGAGGCCGGGTACCGGCAACGCTCGGACTCCCGCGAGCTGAGCCTGCTCGACGCCGAGAACGGGGTCGAGTTCTTCTACCTGCGCCCTCGTGACATCGCCCTCTACGTGGGGGAGGGCACCCTCGACGTCGGCATCACCGGGCGGGACCTGCTGCTCGACTCCCGCGCGAAGGCCGAGGAGGCCCGTGGCCTGGGATTCGGCCGCTCCCGGTTCCGCTTCGCGGCTCCTCCGGGCACGCTGACCGGCCTGGACGAGCTCGCCGGCAAGCGCATCGCCACGTCGTACGTCGGCCTCGTCGAGCGCTACCTCGAGCACCGCGGCATCGAGGCCGAGGTGATCCGCCTCGACGGTGCGGTGGAGACGAGCATCCACCTGGGCGTCGCCGACGTCATCGCCGACGTGGTGGAGACGGGGAGCACGCTGAAGGCGGCCGGTCTCGAGATCGTCGGTGACACAGTCCTGGAGTCCGAGGCCGTGCTGATCACCCGCGGCGGCGGGGTGACCGACCCGGGGTTCACCGTCTTCCGTCGGCGGCTCGACGGCGTCCTGGTGGCCCGGTCCTACGTGATGATGGACTACGACATCCCGGAGCCCGCCGTCGAGCGCGCCATCGCCCTCACGCCCGGCATCGAGAGCCCGACGATCTCCCAGCTGCACCGCGAGGGCTGGGTCGCGGTCCGCTCCATGGTTCCGCGCGAGGGCGCCCAGCGGCTGATGGACGACCTCTACGAGCTCGGCGCCCGCGGAATCCTGCTCACCGACATCCACGCCTGTCGCCTGTGAGGGGGACCATGACCCGCACCGAGCTTCCGCGCACCTGGCGTCCCCTGGGCACCAGCCTGGCCGGCGTCGGGTTCGGTCTGATGCTGGTCGTGCTGTCCCTGGTGCTGTGGATCGCCTGGGGGGCCGACGTCCGGTCGCGCTTCACGTTCTTCCAGAAGGCCACGGTGGTGGCCCTGGGGGTGGCGTTCCTGGCCATCCTGCACGCCCTCGTCCGCTGCCGGGTCACCGCCCGATCCGACGGGCTGGTCGTCGTCAACGGCTACCGCAGCCGGCACTTCGACTGGGCCCAGCCGGTTGCCGTCAACCTGCGTCGGGGCGCCCCGTTCGCCACCCTGGACCTCTCCGACGGCAGCACCTTGTCGCTGTGGGGGATCCAGGGCTCCGACGGCGGCCGCGCGGTCAGGGCGGTGCAGCAGCTGCGGGGCGTCCTCGCCGAGCAGAGCCGCACCGAGCGCGACGACTGAGCCCCGATCCAC
>DASTFI010000128.1:0-7362 GCA_035708765.1 Marmoricola sp. | reverse complement strand
GGGGGTCTTCCTCAACGCGCCGTGGATCGACATGCACGGCGACGCCTTCACCCGGCTGCTGGCGATGCCGGCGATCCATCGCATCGGGGCCCGCCGACCACACCGGCTGGTGCCGCGCAACGTGACCGGTGTCTACGCACGGAGCCTGCACCGCGACTACTACGGCCAGTGGGACTTCGACCTGGCGTGGAAGCCGGTCGCCTCCTTCCCGGTCCACGCCGGCTGGATCCGGACCGTCCGACTGGGCCAGGCCCGGATCGCGCGGGGGCTCCAGGTCGAGGCACCGGTGCTGCTGGTCAGCTCGACCCGGTCGACGACGCCCGAGCGAGACGACGACCCCGCCGTCCGCACGACGGACGTGGTGCTCGACGTGGAGCGGATGCGCCGGCGCGCAGCCACCCTCTCCCGACACGTGACGATCGCCCAGGTCGAAGGCGCCCTGCACGACGTCACGCTCTCCCCCGAGCCGGCTCGGAGCCGGGCCTTCGACGAGCTGCACCGCTTCCTGGCCGCCTACGTCGATCGCTGACGCTGACCGGCCGGTCGGCCGCGACGGCTAGCGTCGGGGCATGACGCTCTCCACGGAACGCTGTCTGGAGGCCCTCGGCACCCACTCCGCGGCACTGGCCGACGCCGCTGTGGGCCACCTCGCCGCACCGGTGCAGCACTGTCCGGGCTGGTCGGTCGCCGACCTGGTGCACCACCTCACCGACGTGCAGTGGTTCTGGCGATGGGTCGCGGAGAACCGGCCCAGCACCTTCCCCGGCTCGCTGGACCGTCCGGAGCGGGCTCCCGACGACGAGCTGGTCCCGGTCCTTCGCCGTACGACGACCGAGCTCGTCGAGACACTCGCCGAAGCCGACCAGGCCGCCCCGTGCTGGACGTGGCACCCAGCCCGACAGGACATCGGCTTCATCACGCGCCACCAGGTGCAGGAGGCGGCGGTCCACCACTGGGACGCCGCGCACGCCGCCGGTGGACGGACGGACATCGCCGATGACGTCGCCGCCGACGCGGTCGAGGAGTTCCTCGCCTGCTCGGTCGCCAGCGTCGCCGACCCGATGACCGACGAGCAGGCGCGCGGGGTGCAGCCCCTGGGCGGGCGCCTGGTCCTGCACTCCGCGCCCGGCCGGGAGTGGACGGTCACCGACGCCGAGGTGCCGCGCGCGCTCGCCTGGCAGCGCGGGGCCACCGCGCCCGCCACCGGGACGGTCCGCGGCACCGCCGGCGAGCTGCTGCTGTGGCTCTACCGGCGCGTCGACCTGCCGGTGGAGACGCTCCCGTCGGCCACGGACCTCGTCGAGCGCTTTCGCGCCTACGCGTTCACCGACTGACCGGCGCCGACGGAGCCGGCGATCCCGATCAGCCGGCCCGATCAGCCGGCCCGATCAGGCGGCCCGACCAGGTGGCCCGACCAGGTGGCCGCATCAGGAGACGAAGACCACGATCGCCGCCACGCCGACCACGACGATGACGGCGCGCAGCACCAGGGGCGAGAGCCGGCGGCCGACCGTGGCGCCGATCAAGCCACCGACGACGGCCCCGCCGGCGATGAGCCCGGCCGCCGCCCAGTCGACATGGGCGACCGCGATGAACACCACCGCGGCGACACCGTTGACGATCGCCGAGAGGACGTTCTTGGTGGCGTTGTGCCGCTGCATCGTGTCGTCGACCCCGATGCCCAGGATGGCCATCAGGAGCACCCCCTGTGCGGCGCCGAAGTAGCCGCCGTACACCCCGGCGCCCACGACCGAGGGCCACACCCACCGGGCGCCGTGCTCGGAGAGCCCGCCCCGCTCAGCGGCCCGGGCCAGCACCCGGCGCTGGATGCGCGGGCCCAGGACCACCAGCACCACGCCCAGGCCGATGAGCACCGGCACGATCGCGTCGAACGCCGCAGAGGGCAGCACCAGCAGCAGCACGGCGCCCACGGCCGCGCCCACCAGGGAGGCGCTCGCCAGCCTGACCACCCGGGCTCGCTGCCCGCGCAGCTCCGCGCGGTAGCCCCAGGCGCCGGTGACGGATCCCGGCACCAGACCGACCGAGTTGCTCACGTTGGCGGTGACGGGCGGCACGCCGAAGGCCAGCAGGGTCGGGAACGTCACCAGCGTCCCCGAGCCCACCACGGTGTTGATCGTGCCGGCGGCGGTGCCCGCGAGGAACACCGCCACCGCCTCCCACCAGGTCATCCGACCGCCCCGTCAGCCCGGACAGTCACCCGCGACAACCACAAGGAGGCGTCACTGCGCGGACGGTTCGCCCGGGTCGCCGGGCGGCGGCTCCTCGACGTCCGGCCGCGCAGCCCTGGTGCCCTGCGAGGACGCCTCCGCTGCCGCGATGGCCTCCTGGACCGCCTCGTTGGCACTCTCCAGCGACTCGTCGGTGTCCGGCAGGTCAGTGGCATCGGAGCCCATGTCGACCCGCACCCGCGGACCCCCGCTGTGCTTCGGGATGCCGGCGACCTCGTGCACGGCCGATCCGAGCCCCTCGAGCGCCTTGGTGATCTCGGAGGGCACCACCCACACCTTGTTGGCGTCACCCTCGGCGATCTTCGGCATCATCTGGAGGTACTGGTAGGCCAGCAGCGCCTGGTCGGGCTGCCCGTCGTGGATCGCCTGGAAGACGGTCTGGATCGCCTGGCCCTCACCCTGGGCCCGCAGGATCGCGGACTCCCGGTCTGCCTGGGCACGCAGGATCTGAGCCTCCCGGTCACCCTCGGCGGTGAGGATCGCCGACTGTTTGGCGCCCTCGGCGGTGAGGATCGCCGACTGCCGCTGCCCCTCCGCGGTGAGGATCACCGCGCGCTTGTCGCGGTCGGCGCGCATCTGCTTCTCCATCGAGTCCTTGATGGACGGCGGCGGGTCGATGCCCTTGAGCTCGACCCGGTTGACCCGGATGCCCCACTTGCCGGTCGCCTCGTCCAGCACGCCCCGCAGCCGGCTGTTGATCTCGTCGCGGCTGGTCAGGGTCTCCTCGAGATCCATCCCGCCGACGATGTTGCGCAGCGTGGTCATGGTGAGCTGCTCGACCGCAGAGATGTAGTTGGCGATCTCGTACGTCGCCGCCACCGCGTCGGTCACCTGGAAGTAGATGACGGTGTCGATCGAGACCACCAGGTTGTCCTCGGTGATCACCGGCTGCGGCGGGAAGGACACGACCTGCTCGCGCATGTCGAGGACGTAGCGGACCCGGTCGACGAAAGGCGTCACCACGTTGAGGCCCGGCTCGAGGGTGGTCCGGTACTTGCCGAACCGCTCGACGATTCCGGACCGCGCCTGCGGGATGATCCGGATCGTCTTCGCCAGCACCAGCACGGCGAGGATGACCAGGACGGCGAAGAAGATGGCCACGCCCATGGGGATTCCTTCCTGTTCCTGAACTCGGTCGGGTAGTCGCGGCCTCAGGCCTCGAGCGGGTGGATCCGCAGCACGTAGGCCGTGGCTCCCTTGATGGCGACCACGTCGACCGGCGTGCCCGGCTCGATGTGGTCGTCCTCGTCGTAGGGCAGCGCGCTCCACTCCTCGCCGCCGAGCTTGATCCGCCCCGGGGCGTCGTGCTCGAGCGCGGTCAGCACGGTGGCGCGCCTGCCGATGAGGGCCTCCGTGCCGGTCCTCAGGGTCGGGCCGCCGTGCAACCGGTGCACCACGCTGGGCCGGACGACGGCGAGCAGCCCGACGGCGGTGGCCAGCGCCAGGACCAGCTGCAGCGCGAAGGGGCCACCGACGATCGCGGTGAGGAAGCCGACGACGGCACCGCCGGCGAGCATCAGCAGCACCAGGTCGAGGCTGATCAGCTCCAGCGCCGCCAGCGCCGCCCCGACGACCAGCCAGGTCTCCCAGAGGTGGTCGCGCAGCCAGTCCATGGCTCGACCCTACCCAACCGGCCCCGGCGCGGAGACGCGATCAGCGAGCGCGTCAGCCGCCGATCGCCCGGGTGCGCCGACGAGCGGCGTAGCGGCCGTCCTCATGGGTCAGCTGCAGCGTCATCCCGAAGGTCGCGGTGAGGTTCTCCGCGGTCATCACGTCGTGGATCGGCCCCTGCACCACGACCCGACCGGCCCGCAGCATCAGCGCGTGGGTGAAGCCGGGAGGCACCTCCTCGACGTGGTGCGAGACGAGCACCGTGGCCGGCGAGTACGGGTCCTCGGCCAGCACGCTCAGGGTCGAGACCAGGTCCTCGCGGCCCCCGAGGTCGAGCCCGGCGGCCGGCTCGTCGAGGATGAGCAGCTCGGGGTCCGCCATCAGCGCACGCGCGATCTGGACCCGCTTGCGCTCCCCTTCGCTCAGCGTGCCGAAGGTGCGGTCGGCCAGGGCTCCGGCGCCCACCTCGACCAGCAGGTCGTGGGCCCGCTCGTGGTCGAGCTCGTCGTAGCGCTCGCGCCACCGTCCCACCACGCCGTACGACGCCGAGACGACGACGTCCCGGACGCGTTCGTCACGCGGAATGCGCTCGGCGACCGCCGCGCTGGTCCAGCCGATCCGCGGCCGCAGCTCGAAGACGTCGACGGTGCCGAGCACCTCGCCGAGGATCCCGGCGACGCCGTCGGTGGGATGGATCTGTGCGGAGCACAGCTGCACCAGGGTGGTCTTGCCGGCCCCGTTGGCGCCGAGGACCACCCAACGCTCGTCCTCCTCGACGCGCCACGAGACGTTGTCGAGCAGCGTTGCCCGACCCCGACGCACCGTCACGTCGACGAGGTCGATCACCGCAGTCATGGCTCACAACCTAACGTGCGCTCCCGCGTGGCTAGGCTCGGCGGGTGCACCTGTCGCCCGCCGTCCTCCTGAGCATCTGGTTCGACGCCCTCCGCGCCGGCTCCGAACGCGTCGAGGGGCTCGTCGAGCGGGTCCGTGGCGAGGCGCCCAACACGATCGTGGTCTCCGGCTCCGGGACCGTGCAGTCGCTCGGCGAGGTGGTCGCGGACTGGGCTGCGTCCGGTGCCCGGATGCGGCTCGCGTTGCCGGTGCCCGGCGACCCCGTCGGACTGGGCGGCCCCGCCGGGTTCAACCAGGCGGCACTGGATGCCGGCGAGGCCGTCGTCGTGGCCGGCGCCGGGCTGGTGCCGGGTGAGGACGCCCGCACCCTCGTCTGGCACTCCCACCCGGCCGAACCTGCGCCGTACGTCGACGCGCGCGAGAGTGCACGGGGCCTGAGGATGGCGCTCCTGGAGACGACCCGGACGCTGGTGGGCCTCGACGTCGCGTCCTGGCAGCCGGAGATCCCCGACCTGCTGATGAACCTGCGCCACCGGCCCCGACCGATGCTGCCGCAACACTGGGACGGCGCCCGCGCCGAGACCCTGGACCGGGCGCTGCTGTGCCGCGAGGTCGTGGCACTGGCGCTCGAGGACCAGGGCGGAGCCGTGTCGGCGTACGAGATGGGCGTGCGCCGCGACGCCCTCCGGGATCTGGACAGGGCGGCTCGGCGGGCGCTGGTCGCCGTCTGCTCCGATAGCCTCGTCTCGCCATGACGCCGCCCGCAGCCTCGCCGGATATCCCTGCCCCGGACAGCGACCAGCGCCCCACCGAGGACCGTCCGCGCACGCTCCTGATCACCCTGACCGGCCGCGACCGGCCCGGCGTGACGTCCACGATCTTCACGACGCTGGCGAGGTTCGGCGTCGAGGTGCTCGACGTGGAGCAGATCCTGCTGCGCCGCCGACTGATTCTGGGCGTGCTCGTCACCGCTCCCCCCGGGTGGAAGAAGCTCCGTGAGGCCGTCGAGCGCACCGCCGCCGAGCTGGAGATGAGCGTCGAGGTCGAGAAGGGCTCCGGCGACAACCGGGCCCGGCCGGAGGGGCGCAGCCACGTGACCGTGCTCGGCACGCCGCTGGGCTCGGCTGCCATGGCCGCCGTGGCGGGCCGGATCGCCGACGTGGGCGGCAACATCGACCGCATCGAGCGGATGGCCCGCTACCCCGTGACGGCGATCGACCTGCACGTGTCCGGCATCGCCCCCGAGCGGCTCCGCACGATGCTGGCCGACGAGGCGGCCCGGCAGGGGGTCGACATCGCCGTGCAGCCGGCCAACCTGCTGCGGCGGGGCATGCGACTGATCGTGATGGACGTCGACTCCACGCTGATCCAGGGCGAGGTGATCGAGATGCTCGCCGCCCACGCCGGGTGCGAGCAGGAGGTGGCCCGAGTCACCGAGCAGGCGATGCGGGGCGAGCTCGACTTCGCCACGAGCCTGCGCGAGCGGGTTGCGCTGCTCGCCGGCCTGGACGCCTCCGCACTGGACAAGGTGTACGACGAGCTGGTGCTGGCGCCCGGCGCCCGGACCACCGTGCGCACCCTCAAGCGGCTCGGCTACCGCTTCGCGATCGTGTCGGGCGGGTTCGCCCAGATCACCGACCGACTCGCGGCCGAGCTCGGGATCGACTTCGCCGCGGCCAACACGCTGGAGGTCAGCGAGGGCAAGCTCACCGGCAACCTCGTCGGTCCGGTCATCGACCGCGCCGGGAAGGCGGCGGCCCTGCGCCGGTTCGCGGCCGAGTGCCGGGTGCCGGACGTGGCGACCATCGCGATCGGCGACGGGGCGAACGACCTCGACATGCTCAACGCGGCAGGGCTCGGCATCGCGTTCAACGCCAAGCCGGTGGTCCAGGAGGCTGCCCACGCCGCGGTCAACGTCCCCTACCTCGACACGATCATGTACCTGCTGGGGATCAGCCGGGAGGAGATCGTCGCCGCCGATGCGGCGTACGGGATCGTGACGCCGACGCCACCCCTGTAGCGGAGAGCAGCCCTCAACCCTTGCCGACGTACGCGGCCTCGAGCCGGGCCGTGCCGATGTCCAGGTCCGCCCACGCGCTCGGCACCGTGAACACCGCGGCCGCCGACGGCGGATAGCCCGAGCTCACCAGCCGGAACGCGGCCACGTCCCCCGCTCCGTCACCGAGGAGATGCACGAGCGTGGCGACGGTCGGGTTGTGCCCCACGAACACCACGCAGCGGGCGTTCTCGGGGAGACTGCGCAGGCACTCCATCGCGGTGTCGACCCCGGCGCTGTAGAGGGCCGCGTCGTTGGTCGGCTCGACGCCGGTGCCCAGACCTTCGGCGAACGCCGCCCAGGTCTGCCTCGTCCGGGTCGCCGGGGAGACCAGCGCGTGGTCCGGCTTCAGGCAGCGCTCGGCACACCAGTGGCCGACGTCGAGCGCCGCTGCACGACCACGGCCGGTCAGCTGGCGCAGCCGGTCCTCGGACGCGAAGGGCTCCGCCTTCGCGTGGCGCATCATCACCAGGACCCGGTCTCCTTCAGGCACAGGCAAACTCTGTCAGTCCCCGCCAAGCCGTGTCACCGGCCCTTCCGTGCCATCTCCGGGTCCCGTACGGGCGCAGCAACCTCACCCTTTCGCGGCAG
>DASTFI010000127.1:0-51384 GCA_035708765.1 Marmoricola sp. | reverse complement strand
CCGCAGGCCCGCCCCGACGACCGCGCCGGGCTGAGCTGGTTGCCGGACGGCGAGGCGACGTACGCCCGCACGCTGCGCTTCTACACGACCACGGAGATGGGCGCCCAGGAGATCCATGACCTCGGCCGGGCGCAGATCGAGCAGCTCGCCGTGCAGTACCGCGAGCTCGGCTCGCAGGCGCTCGGCCTCACCGAGCTCGACGAGATCTTCACCGCGATGCGCACCGACCCGGCGCTGCACTTCGAGGAGGGCCAGCAGCTCGTCGACGCGTCGAGGGTGGCGATGCAGCGAGCGTGGGACGCCATGGGCGACTGGTTCGAGGTGCTGCCGCAGGCGCCGTGCGCGGTCGAGGGGGTCACCACCGGCGCCAAGGCCTTCTACTTCCCACCCGCCAACGACGGCAGCCGCGGCGGCACCTTCTTCATCAACATCGACGACCCCACCGCCTGGGGCACCTTCGAGCTCGAGGCGCTCGCCTTCCACGAGGGGATCCCCGGCCACCACCTGCAGCTCGCCGTCGCGGCCGAGCTGCCCGACTCCGTGCCGGCGATCCGCAAGTACACCGAGACCGCGGCCTACGCGGAGGGCTGGGGCCTCTACAGCGAGCGCCTGGCCGACGAGATGGGCCTCTACTCCAGCGACATCGACCGGCTCGGGATGCTCTCGGCCGACTCGCTGCGGGCCTGCCGGCTCGTCGTCGACACGGGCCTGCACGCCCTGGGCTGGAGCCGCGAGCAGGCGGTGCAGTACATGGTGGACAACTCCCCGATGCGTCGCGAGATCTGCCAGCCCGAGGTCGACCGGTATCTCGTCTCGCCGGGCCAGGCGACGTCGTACATGATCGGCCGCCTGGAGATCCAGCGGATGCGCCGCGAGGCCGAGGAGCGGCAGGGCGACGCGTTCGACGCCAAGCGGTTCCACTCGGCCGTTCTCGACTCCGGCACCCTTCCCCTGGGCGTGCTCGACCGGGTGGTGCGACGACGACTCGCGGGCTGAGGTCCGGGGGCCCGACGGGGATCCCGGGCAGACGTTTGCGTTTGCGCATCGTTTTCGACGGGTACCGCGGCGGCGCACCGAACGCTGGGAGGAACCGTGGCCGACACAGTCGAGACCGGACGCATCACGACCGACATTCCCGCACGGCTGGACCGGCTGCCGTGGGCCCGCTGGCACTGGCTCGTCGTGGTCGGTCTCGGCACGGTGTGGATCCTCGACGGGCTCGAGGTCACCATCGTCGGCTCGATGAGCAGTGCCCTGAAACCCGAGGGCACCGGCCTGGGGATGAGCAGCTCCGACATCGGCTTCGCCGGCGCGGCGTACGTCGCCGGTGCGTGCCTGGGCGCGCTGTTCTTCGGCCAGCTCACCGACCGGTTCGGCCGGAAGAAGCTCTTCCTCATCACCCTGGGCGTCTACACCGTCGCCACGGTCCTGACCGCCTTCTCGATGAACCCGGCGTGGTACTTCGCGGCCCGGTTCTTCACCGGCACCGGCATCGGCGGTGAGTACGCCGCGATCAACTCCGCGATCGACGAGCTGATCCCGGCGAGGTACCGCGGTCGCGTCGACGTCGCCATCAACGGCTCGTTCTGGGTGGGTGCCGCGGCCGGCTCGCTGCTGACCATCCCGCTCCTGGACCCGAAGATCTTCGACCCGGCCTGGGGCTGGCGGTTCGCCTTCGGGCTCGGCGCCATCCTGGCCATCGGGATCCTGATCGTCCGCCGGCACGTGCCGGAGAGCCCGCGCTGGCTGTTCATCCACGGCCGCGACGAAGAGGGCGAGAAGATCGTCCACGACATCGAGGAGACCGTGAACGAGGAAACCGGCAAGCGGCTGCCGTCGGTCAGCGAGACCATCACCATCCGCCAGCGCAAGACGATCGGCCTCGTGGAGATCGCCCGCACCGTCTTCACGCTCTATCCCAAGCGGACGGTGCTCTGCTTCTCGCTCTTCGTCGGGCAGGCGTTCCTCTACAACGCGTTCTTCTTCACCTACGGCGACAGCCTGACCACGTTCTTCAAGGTCGACCAGACCGGCTGGTACCTCGCCATCTTCGCCGCCAGCAACTTCCTCGGCGCCCTCGTGCTCAGCCCCCTCTTCGACATCGTGGGGCGGGTCAAGATGATCGCCGGCACCTACATCCTCTCCGGGCTGCTGCTCGCCTTCAGCGGCGTGATCATCGGCCACCTCAACGCGACCACGCTGACGATGATGGGCGTGATCATTTTCTTCTTCGCCTCCGCCGGCGCCAGTGCGGCGTACCTCACCGCGAGCGAGGTCTTCCCCATGGAGACGCGTGCGCTGTGCATCGCGTTCTTCTACGCCATCGGCACCGCGGTCGGCGGCATCACCGGGCCGATCCTGTTCGGCAAGCTGATCGAGCACGCCAAGAACACCGGCATCGAAGGGATCGCCCTCGGCTACTACATCGGCGCCGTGCTCATGGTCGCCGGCGGCCTCGTGGAGATCTTCCTGGGCGTGAAGGCCGAGGGACAGTCGCTGGAGAGCATCGCCAAGCCGCTGACCGCGCACGACGCCGAGGCCGAGGGCGACTCCGGCGGGGCGTCGCCCCAGCCCGCCTGACCAGACCGACACGAAGGAGGCTGCCATGCCGATGCCACCACCGAAGCCGTCGACCGAGGGCCGGCGCGACCGCCAGGTGTTCCACGAGATGGGCCAGATCGTGCGCGCCGTCGAGCACAACGGGCCCACCTCGCCCGAGGACCTGCGCGGCCTCGTCGGGGCGACGTACTGGGAGAAGAACCGCTTCGAGCGGGCGCTCGCCTTCGCGGTCGCCGACGGGCTGGTCGTGCGCGACGCCGACGGGCAGCTGCAGGCCGCGCCCTGATCGTCGTACCCGCGCCGGATCTGCCCACGCCGCTCGATCCGCGGTAACCGGCTCGCTCCCGCGGTGACCGAGCCGTAGGCTGTGCGTTCGCACGGGCATGCCCGTGCGTCAGGCAAGTCCGGACGCTGAGCCGACCACAGGCGCTCAGTCAAGAGATGAAAGGCCGAGCTGGTGCCCACCGGAAAGGTCAAGTGGTACGACGCCGAGAAGGGATTCGGCTTCCTGTCCCGTGAGGGCGGCGAGGACGTCTACGTCCGCGCGTCCGCCCTGCCCGAAGGCGTCACGGCGCTCAAGGCCGGCACCAGGGTGGAGTTCGGCATCCTCTCCGGGCGTCGCGGCGACCAGGCCCACCAGGTCCGGCTCCTCGACGCGCCACCCTCCGTCTCGGCGGCCCAGCGCCGGGCCCAGCGCAAGAAGCCCGAGGACATGGTCGGCATCGTCGAGGACCTGATCCGGCTCCTCGAGGGCGTGGGCGAGGCCTACCGCAACGGCCGTCACCCCGACCCGAAGACCGCCCGGCCGACCGCCAAGCTGCTGCGCGGCCTCGCTGACGAGCTGGAGCTCTGAGCGGCTGCGGTTTCACAGGAGAACCCGTGAAGAGATCACTTCACTGGCGTTGCAACGGCAGAGAAGTGGCGGTTTCACAGGTTCTCCTGTGAAACCTCCCGCGCCGCGACGCCCGGCCGCCTGAGCAGCACCAGCGTCGTCCAGCCGACCATGATGAGGGCGAGCGTCCCCAGGCCGACCCAGGGGATGAGCGGTAGGGCGATGCCGATGAAGCCGCCGATGACCCAGGAGAGCTGCAGCAGCGTCTCGGAGCGGGCGAACGCGGACGTGCGGAAGGACTCCGGTACGTCGCGCTGGATCGTGGCGTCCAGGGCCAGCTTGCCCATCGCCTGCGCGACGCCGGCGGTGAGACCCAGGAGTACGGCGGTCAGCAGCCCGTAGAGCGCGGCGGCGACCACGGCGGCCACGGCGTCGGCAAGGAGCACGATGACCACGACGATCCGCGGGTTGACGTTGCGCAGCACCGAGGCGGCGGCGATGCCGACGGTGTTGCCGAGGCCGGCGGCGCCGATCACGAGGCCCATGAGGAGCAGGGTCTTGTCGAGATCGAAGAGTCCCAGCGAGAGGGTGCCCTTCCAGCCGGGGAGGGGGTGCTGGCGCAGCAGGAAGGCCATGTACATGGTCAGGAAGCCCGACAGCACCCGCAGGCCGGCGTTGCAGCGGAGCGCGAAGACGGCGTCGATCGGCATGGCGAACCGTTTGCGGTCGTTGCCCGACAGGGACACCTCCTCCTCACCGGTGCTGGCGTCGGAGCGGGCCGGCAACAGGATGGCCAGGATGGTCGCGGCAGCGAAGACCACGAAGGCGTAGCGCAGCGACCACTGGGCGCCGAAGGTCGAGGCGGCGACGGCGAGCGGCGCGGACACCGCTGCCCCGATCACGCCCGCGAGGGAGATCCGGCTGTTGGCCTTGACCAGGGTCAGCTCGCCGGGCAGCAGTCGGGGGACGGTCGCGGCGCGGGTGACGCCGTACGCCTTCGACGCCACCAGGCAGCCCAGGGCGGTGGGGAACATCCACACCGACTGGGCGGCGATCGCGTCGGCCATCAGCCAGCACATGAACGCCCGGAACGCCATCGTGCCGCCGATGGCCCAGCGTCGGCCGTGGCTGAACCGGTCCAGGAAGGGCCCGATCAGAGGCGCCACGACCGCGAACGGCAGCATCGTCAGCCCGAGGAACAGGGCGACCTGTCCGCGGGCTTCGCCGGGCTGGGCGAAGAACAGCGTGCCGGCGAGGGAGATCGCGACCGCGGCGTCCCCGGCGGCATTGAACGCGTGCAGCTCGATGAGCCGGTACAGCCCCGAGTCGCCGGCGCCCTCCGCGCGGGCTGCGCGCCGCGCCATTCGGACGGTGCGGGTTGCGCCCCGCGCAGTGGCCCGGCTGGCCCGGCCCAGCCCCCGGCCGGTGGCCACGATGCTGCGTCCCGCGGCGCGCACGGCCCCGGCGCCTCGGCGACGTGGTGGCTGGCCCGCGTCGGCCGCGTGGTCGTCTGCCGGGTCCGCGCCCGCTCCGGGCGGGGCTTCCCCGGTGTCCGAGACACGGTTCGGCTGGGGGCGCATAGGCTCCATCCTGCCAACCGATCGGGGTGGGCAGGACAGCCACACCGGACATGGGAGAGAATCGGGTCGTGATCACCGAGGAGCGGAGCACAGCGGCCCGGGCCGCCGCGCACACTGCGCTGACCGAGCAGGTCGGCAGTTCAGTCGTGGGCGACCACCTGCGCGCCGAGGACGAGGGCGCCGGACTGGTCACCCACTACTTCGCCTGCACCCAGTCCGGCTACCGCGGCTGGGAGTGGGCAGCGACCGTGTCGGTCCTGCCGGGGCAGGACGAGATCACCGTCGACGACGCGGTCCTCCTGCCCGGCCCCGAGGCGATCGTGGCGCCGGCCTGGGTGCCCTGGCGCGAGCGGATCAAGCCGGGGGACCTGTCGCCGGGTGACGTGCTGCCGACCGACGAGGACGATCCCCGCCTGGTCCCGGCGTACCTCAGCGGCGACCCGGGCGACGACGTGGTCGAGCCGACCGACCGGCAGCAGCAGAAGCTGGTCGCCGACGAGCTGGGCCTGGGCCGTTCCCGGGTGCTCTCCCTGGAGGGACGTGACCTGGCGGCGCAACGTTGGTACGACGGTGGTGCGGGCCCCGAGGTGCCGCTGGCCCAGAACGCCCCAGGCAAGTGCTGGACCTGCGGCTTCCTGGTCCGGCTGGCCGGCCCGCTGTCGGACACCTTCGGGGTGTGCGCCAACGAATACGCCAACGACGACGGCCGGGTGGTCGCGTTCAACCACGGGTGCGGCGCTCACTCCGAGGCCCAGTTGCGCAAGAAGCAGCTACCCCCTCCGCTGCCCGACCCGGTCCTCGACACCATCGGCGTGGACGAGTTCGAGGGTTTCTGAGGGCGCAGATTCACAACCCAGGTTGTGAATCTTGCACTGCCCGCATGTTGCAACGTTCGGCCAGTGACAGAATCACAACCTAGGTTGTGATTCCGCAGGGGCGTCCTCCAGTTCGCGGCGTACGTTGCGCCGCCGCCGGCAATGGTCCCAGCCGACCAGCCCGAGCCCGAAGCCGGCGATGCAGGTCCACAGCCACCACAGGTGGCCGTCCTCACGCAGTCGGCTGGTGAAGGGCAGCAGCAGGAGGAACGCCAGGCCCCAGAGGGCGGTGCCGATCTGGACGGTACGGACGCCGTCGACATCGAGCGGGTCCACGTCCGCGACCACGTACGTGCGGTTGCCGATCTCGTGGACCTTCGGCTGGTCGTCATCGAGGTGCACGACCCCAATCTAGACGAGCCTTCGCGGGGCGTCGCGCGGCCGGATGTGCAGAACTGCTCGGTCGGCGGCGTGGTCCATTTCCAGACATGGTTGGATGTCGGCCCGTGGACAGATTCTTCAAGATCACCGAGCGGGGCTCGACCGTCGGCCGTGAGGTCCGTGGTGGCGTCGTCACCTTCTTCACGATGGCCTACATCATCGTGCTCAACCCGTTGATCCTCGGCTTCGCCCAGGACGCCGACGGCAAGTTCCTCGGGGGCGGCTCGGAGCCGAACCTCGCCGCGATCGCGGCTGGTACTGCCTTGGTGGCCGGCGTGATGACGATCCTGATGGGGGTCTTCGCCAACTACCCGCTGGCCCTGGCCACCGGGCTCGGCCTGAACGCCTTCGTGGCCTTCGCGGTTGCGTCCAAGATGACGTGGGCCGACGCGATGGGTTTGGTGGTGCTCGAAGGCCTGGTGATCCTGGTCCTGGTGCTGACCGGGTTCCGGACGGCGGTCTTCCACGCGGTGCCTGCCCAGCTCAAGATCGCGATCTCGGTCGGCATCGGCCTCTTCATCGCGCTCATCGGCTTCGTCGACGCCGGCTGGGTACGCCGGATCCCCGATGCCGCGAAGACCACCGTGCCGGTGCAGCTCGGTCCCGGCGGCTCGCTGGCGGGCTGGCCGGCGCTCGTGTTCGCCTTCGGACTGGTCCTGGTGATCATCCTCTGGGTGCGGCACGTCAAGGGCGCCATCCTGATCTCCATCCTGGTCACCACCGTGCTGGCCTTCATCGTCCAGGCGGTCGCCGACCTGGGCTCCGCGGCGAAGAGTCCCACGGGGTGGAGCCTCAACATCCCCGCGTGGCCGGACCAGATCCACTTCAAGCCGGACTTCGGGACCCTGGGCGAGTTCAACCTGCTCGGCTCCTTCGAGAACATCGGCGTGGTCAGCGCCGTACTCCTCATCTTCACCCTGATGCTCGCGGACTTCTTCGACACCATGGGCACGATGACCGCCATCGGTGCCGAGGCCGGCCTCCTCGACGACGAGGGGGTGCCCCCGAGCACCCAGCGGATCCTGGTCGTCGACTCGATCGCCGCGGCGGCCGGTGGTGCGGCCGGCGTGTCGTCCAACACCTCCTACATCGAGTCGGCCTCGGGCGTCGGCGAGGGTGCGCGCACGGGGCTGGCGTCCGTGGTCACGGGCGTGCTGTTCCTGGCGTCGATCTTCCTGTCCAGCTTCGTCGACATGATCCCCAGCGAGGCGGCGGTCCCGGCGCTGGTGCTGGTCGGCTTCCTGATGATGCAGCAGATCCGGGGCATCGACTGGGACGACCTCGAGATCGCGATCCCGGCGTTCCTGACGATCGTGCTGATGCCGTTCACCTACTCCATCTCCGTGGGCATCGGCGCCGGCTTCATCGCCTACGTCGTGGTCAAGACCGCGCGCGGCAAGGCCGGGCAGGTGCACCCGCTGATGTGGGTCGTCGCAGCGCTGTTCGTCGTCTACTTCGCGATCAACCCGATCACCAGCTGGCTGACCTGACCCCGCCGAGGCGTCAAGTCACTGCACTGTGACGTCGCCGAGGCGTCACTTCCTGTCCCCGAAGTTGACGTCTCGGCGGTCCTGGGCTGCACCAAGTTGACGCCTCGGCGGTCCTGGGCTGCACCAAGTTGACGCCTCGGCAAATCGGAATACTTAGCAACACTAATGAGTTACGCTAAGCATCATGACACCCACGGTGGAGAAGGTCTCGCGCACCAACGCCGGGCTCGCGTCGGAGCTCCGGATGTCGGTGATGCGGCTGCGTCGTCGGCTGGCCAGTGAACGCCACCCCGACAACGAGCTCAGCCTGGGCGCGATGGCGGTGCTCGGCTGCCTGTTCCGCAACGGTGGCGAGCTGAGCATCGGGTCGCTGGCCCAGCAGGAGCGGGTCCAGCCGCCCAGCATGACGCGCACGGTCAACTGCCTGGAGCAGGACGGGTACGTCGAACGGCGGTCCTCCGACTCCGACGGCCGGCAGGTGCTGGTCGCGCTCTCCGAGCAGGGTCGCCAGCGACTGCTTGCCGACCGCGACCGCCGGGACGCCTGGCTCACCCGTCGACTCGAGGAGCTGAGCCCCGACGAGCGCCGGATCCTGCGTGCGGCCACCCCCGTCCTGGCCCGGCTGGCCGGCGCGTGAGCGCCGTACTCCGGTGCCGCCCCCGCCACCTGACTGACCACACCCTCCGAGGAGCACTGACCACAGCTTGAGTCCCACGTTCCGTGCGCTCCGCAACCGCAACTACCGCCTCTACGCAATGGGCGGGGTGGTGTCGAACACCGGCACCTGGATGCAGCGGGTGGCGCAGGACTGGCTGGTGCTCCAGCTGTTCCACGGCAGCTCGGCGGCCGCCGCCACGGCGCTCGGCATCACCACCGGACTCCAGTTCCTGCCGATCCTGCTGCTCTCGCCGTACGCCGGCGTGGTGGCCGACCGGTTCTCCAAGCGGCGGCTCCTCCAGCTCACGCAGGCCTGGATGGGAGCCAGCTCGCTCGTGCTCGCCGGCCTCGCCCTGGCGGGCCTGGCGCAGCCGTGGATGGTCTACCTGATCGCCTTCGTCTTCGGCGTCGGCGCCGCGTTCGACGCTCCGGCCCGCCAGGCGTTCGTCAGCGAGATGGTCGGCAGCGACGACCTCTCCAACGCCGTCGGCCTCAACTCGGCGTCCTTCAACCTGGCCCGGCTGCTGGGCCCGGCCCTGTCCGGCGTCCTCATCGCGGCACTGGGTGGCGGCGTGCGGGCGACCGGCTGGGTGATCCTCGCCAACGGGCTGAGCTACGCGGCGGTGATCTACGCCCTGCAGAAGATGCGGCCGGCGGAGCTGGCGCAGGTGCCGCGTGTTCCCCGTGGCAAGGGGATGATCCGCGACGGCGTCCGCTACGTGCGCGGTCGGCCCGACATCATGCTCATCCTGGTCGCCGTCTTCTCCGCGGGCACGTTCGGGATGAACTTCCAGATGACCTCGGCCCTGATGGCCACCCAGGTGTTCCACAAGGGCGCAGGGGAGTACGGCATCCTCGGCACCACGCTCGCCATCGGGTCGCTGACCGGCGCCCTCATCGGCGCCCGCCGGATGGGTGTGCCACGCCGGCGGCTGGTCGTGCTGGCCGGGCTGGCCTTCGGAGCCCTCGAGATCGTGCTCGGACTGATGCCGACCTACCTCGCCTTCGCGGCGCTCACACCCCTGCTGGGGCTGTGCCAGCTGTTGATGCTCAACGCGGCCAACACGCTGATCCAGCTGACGGTCAGCCCGGCGATGCGGGGACGGGTGATGGCGCTCTACATGATGCTGGTGATGGGTGGCACGCCCGTCGGGGCGCCGGTCGTCGGGTGGATCGGCGGCACCTTCGGCGCCCGCTGGACGCTCATCGGCGGCGGCGCCCTCACCATGTTCGGGGTGGTGCTCGCGGTCGCCCTGTTCCACGGGTTCCGGCGAGGCCCGCTCGTCGGACGGCTGCGCCCGATGCCGGCCGAGGCCACCGACGCGGCGCTCGCTGCCTGAATCCCTAGACTGGCCGCATGCATCCCCGCTATCGCCGCCTGGTGATCACCGGCCTGCTGGCGGGACTGATCCTCATCGTCGTCCTCTCCACGCTGCTGGGCTGACATGCCCGAACCGCTCCCTGCCGCCCTGGACCGGCTGCGCGACCTCATCGGGGACGAGCAGGGCCTGGTCCGCGCCCTGGCCACGGGCCGCCGCCGGGCGGAGCGGCCCCCGTGGCGCCGGGTCGAGCTGCGCTACGTCGACCTCAAGGCGGGCCGGCGCCTCCAGGTGGTGAGGTACGACGAGCAGCAGGCGCACACGAGCAACCACGAGGACGTCGGCGCCGTGCTCGACGAGCTCTTCGCCGAGCCGTTCGGCAACTGGCACGTGGAGACGACGACGCGCACGGTGCAGCTGCGGGTCACCAAGAAGGGCGAGGCCGTCGTGTCCAGCAGGGCGGGTGGTACCGCCGCCGACCGCAGCCACGACCGGCCCAAGACACGTATCCTCCCCGAGGACGACCCGGTGCTCGTCGCCCTCGGCATCAGCGACGCCCAGGGCCGGGTCAAGCCGTCCCGGCGGGCGAAGTACCGCCAGGTCGAGGAGTTCGTCCGGCTGCTCGCCGCCACCCTCGACGACGCCCTCGAGAGCGGGCGGCTCACTGCCACGCCCGAGCGGCCGCTGCGCGTCGTCGACCTCGGCTGCGGCAACGCCTACCTCACCTTCGCGGCCCACGCCTGGATCTCCCGGGTGCTCGGCGTCCCAGTCCACGTGGTCGGCGTCGACGTGAAGGAGCAGTCGCGCGAGCACAACACCCGGGTGGCCGAGCAGCTCGGGGTTGCCGACGAGCTCAGCTTCGTGACCGGTGGCATCGACACGGTTCAGCTCGACCCGCCGGACGTCGTACTCGCCCTGCACGCCTGTGACACCGCGACCGACGACGCGCTCGGGCGCGGCCTGGAGTGGCAGGCGCCCGTGGTGCTCGCGGCGCCGTGCTGCCACCACGACATCTCCGCGCAGCTGCGGGCGCACGAGCCGCCGCCCGGCTACGCGATGCTCACCCGTGACGGGATCCTGCGGGAGCGGCTGGCCGACACCCTCACCGACGCGTTGCGTGCCGCCCTGCTGCGGGCTCGTGGCTACCGGGTCGAGGTGGTCGAGTTCGTCGGCAGCGAGCACACGCCGCGCAACACCCTGCTGCGGGCCGTCCGCACCGGCCACGCGAGCGCAGCGGCCCAGCAGGAGTACGACGACCTGGTGGCCGCCTGGCACCTCCGGCCCAGGCTGGCCGACCTGCTCGGGGACGCGCCGTGACGATCGCACGCCGCCCAGCATGAGGGCGCTCCTGCTCGCGCTGGCCCTCGCCGTCGTACCCGGCCAGATGGCCACCGGCCAGGAGGCCGCCGGCCAGGACGGGGCCGGTCCGGTCTTCCGGTTCGGCGACCGGGCGATCACCGAGGCCAGTGGCCTGGTCGACCAGGGCGACGTGATGGTCACCGCCAACGACTCCGGCAGCGGCCCGGTGCTCTACGTGGTGGATGCCCGCACCGGCGCGACGCTCGGCCGGACGCAGTACACCGACGAGGTCGTCGACGTGGAGGCGCTCGCACCCGGACCAGGCCCGGTCGTCTGGGTGGGCGACATCGGCGACAACCGCCGCCGGCGGACCTCAGTGCGGATCCACCTGGTGCCCGTCATCCAGCGGGACAGCCGGATCCGGACCGGGTCGTTCGAGGTGGTCTACCCCGACGGTGCGCACGACGCCGAGTCCCTCTTCACCGGCCCCGACGGCCGCCTCTACGTCGTCACCAAGGCGCTCTTCGGCGGGGCGGTCTACGCGCTCCCCGCCACCCTCGACCCGGCGGCGCCGAACCGGTTGACGAAGGTGGCGCCGGTGTCGGTGCTCGCCACCGATGCGGCCGGCATCCCGGGGACGACGCTCGTGCTCGTGCGCGGCTACGGCTCAGCGGAGGTGCTCGACCTGGCGACCGGCAAGAGGGTCGGGCAGCTCGACCTGCCGCGCCAGCCGCAGGGAGAGGCGATCTCCGTGGGCCCGGACAGGCGGATCCGGGTCACCTCCGAGGGCGCGCACGCGGCGGTCCTCGCGGTCGCGGCTCCCGGCTGGCTGCGCCGGGCGATCATGCGCTCGCAGGGAGCCACGGCCGCATCCGCCGGTGTCGACGCCGGCCGGCTCGGTGCGATGCTGGGTTGATGGACATCACCGTCGTGCAGGGCGACATCACCACCCAGGAGGTCGACGCGGTGGTCAACGCCGCCAACAGCGCGATGCGGGGTGGTGGCGGCGTCGACGGCGCCATCCACGCCGCGGGCGGGCCCGCCGTGCTGGAGGACTGCATCGCCCGGTTCCCCGACGGGCTGCCCACCGGGCAGGCAGGCTGGACCACCGCCGGGAGGATGCCCGCCCGGTGGGTGATCCACGTCGTCGGGCCCAACTGGTCGGCCGGCCAGCGCGACCGCACGCTGCTGACCGGGTGCTACCGCAACGCGCTGCGCGTCGCCGACGAGCTCGAGGCCCGCACGGTCGCCTTCCCGCTGGTCTCGGCCGGCATCTACGGGTGGCCGAAGGAAGATGCCGTCGCCGCCGCGCTCGACGCCCTGCGCGAGACCCCGACCTCCGTCGACGAGGCCCGCCTGGTGGCCTTCGACCGGTCGGCGTACGACCTGATCAGCGACCACCTGCTCCGTTGAGAGGTCACTTCTGCTGCGTCGAGAAGTCACTCTTGCGACGGCGAGTGGTCAGCTCTGCCCCTGCTCGACCACGTAGTCGATGCACGCGGTGAGCGCCTCGACGTCGGCCGGGTCGATCGCGGGATACATCGCGATCCGCAGCTGGTTGCGGCCCAGCTTGCGGTAGGGCTCGGTGTCGACGATCCCGTTGGCGCGCAACGTCGCGGCGACGGCTGCGGCGTCGATGGAGTCCTCGAAGTCGATGGTGCCGATCACCAGTGAGCGTTCCGCCGGGTCCGCGACGTACGGCGTCGTGTACGGCGTCTTCTCCGCCCATCCGTAGAGGGCGTCGGAGGAGGCCGTCGTACGGCGCACCATCGCCTCGAGCCCGCCCTGTCCGAGCATCCAGTCGAGCTGCTCGGCGAAGAGGAACAGCGTCGCGAGCGAAGGGGTGTTGTAGGTCTGGTTCTTCCGCGAGTTGTCGATCGCGGTGGGCAGGTCGAAGAAGGCCGGGATCCACCGGTCGGAGGCGGCGAGCACGGCAGCCCGCTCGAGGGCGGCCGGCGACATCACCACGACCCAGAGGCCGCCGTCGGAGGCGAAGCACTTCTGCGGAGCGAAGTAGTAGGCATCGGTCTGGCCGACGTCGACCGGTAGCCCGCCGGCGCCGGACGTCGCGTCGATCAGCACGAGCGCTCCCTCGTCGGCACCGTCGACCCGGTGCACCGGAGCCATCACGGCGGTGGAGGTCTCGTTGTGCGCCCACGCGTAGGCGTCCACGCCCGCCTCGGCGACCGGCGCCGGCAGGCTGCCGGGGTCGGACGAGATCACGGTCGGGTCGGCCAGGAACGGCGCCTGCTGGGCGGCCTTGGCGAACTTCGCGGAGAACTCCCCGAAGGTCAGGTGCTGGCTCCGCTCCCGGATCAACCCGAAGGTCGCGATGTCCCAGAAGGCGGTGGAGCCGCCGTTGCCGAGGACCACCTCATAGCCGTCGGGCAGGCTGAACAGCGACGCGACGCCGTCCCGGACCCGGCCGACGAGGTCGCGCACGGGCGCCTGCCGGTGCGAGGTGCCCATCAGCGTGGCACCGGTCGCGGCGAGGGCGTCGAGGTGGGAGGTCTGGATCTTCGACGGCCCGGCGCCGAAGCGTCCGTCTGCCGGCTTGAGGCCGTCGGGGATGGTGATCGCGTCCGTCACAGGGGTTCCTCGAGGGAGAAGGCGGGTGGTGGCTCCCTGACCGCGTTGTCAGCGGGCCTATTCTCTCACCGCCGACCTGACGACGACCGAGCGGGGACGAGACGTGGACGAGGATGCCTTCCGCATCGAGCGCCGCCCGATCACCCATCCTGACGCTGCGTTGCTCGTCGAGCAGGTCCAGGGCGAGTACGTCGCCCGGTACGGCGGTCGCGACGACACCCCGATCGAGCCCGGCTACTTCGAGGAGCCCGCGGGCGCCTTCTTCGTGGGCTACCTCGACGGCGTCCCGGTGGCGAGCGGCGCCTGGCGACGCCGTACCGATGTCTCGTTCGGCGACAGCACCGCCAGCGCCGAGGTGAAGCGGATGTACGTCGCCCCGCCGGCGCGACGACGGGGCCTCGCCCGGCGGATGCTCACACACCTCGAGGAGACCGCCCGGGACTCCGGGGCCGAGGTGATGGTGCTCGAGACGGGGCTGCGCCAGCCCGAGGCGATCCGGCTCTACACCTCCGCCGGCTACGTGCCGATCGCAGGCTTCGGGTTCTACCGGGACGCACCGCTGTCGCGCTGCTTCGCCCGCACGCTGTGAGCAGCACACCGGCGAGCGCCCGGTCGCGCCGGCTCGGTCTAGTCGTCGAGCATCTGCCGGAGCACGTACTGCAGGATGCCGCCGTGACGGAAGTAGCTCGCCTCGGCCGGCGTGTCGATCCGGAGCCTGGCCTGCAGCTCGCGGGCCCCGCCATCGGCGCCCTCGATGCGCACCGTGACCTCCCTCGGCATCTCCTCGGCGCCCTCCAGCCCGACGACGGAGTAGGTCTCCTCGCCGGTCAGTCCCAGTCCCTCGGCCGATTCCCCCTCGGGGAACTGCAGCGGCAGCACTCCCATCCCGATGAGGTTGGAGCGATGGATCCGCTCGAAGGAGGTCGCCAGCACCGCGCGGACGCCGAGCAGCAGCGTGCCCTTGGCGGCCCAGTCGCGTGAGGAGCCGGAGCCGTAGTCCGCACCCGCGATCACCAACAGCGGCACCTGCTCCTCGGCGTACTGCATCGCCGCGTCGAAGATGCTCATCTGCTCCCCGTCCGGGAGGTGCCGAGTGACACCGCCCTCGGTGCCGGGCGCGAGCTGGTTGCGGAGCCGCACGTTGGCGAAGGTGCCACGGATCATCACCTCGTGGTTGCCCCGGCGGGAACCGTAGGAGTTGAAGTCCTTCGGCTCCACGCCACTGGACTGCAGGTACTGCCCGGCCGGGGAGTCGGCGCGGATCGCGCCCGCCGGCGAGATGTGGTCGGTGGTGACCGAGTCGCCGAGCAGGGCCAGCACCCGGGCCCCGGTGATGTCGGTCAGCGGGGCGGGCTCGCGTTCCATTCCCTCGAAGTACGGCGGTTGCCGGACGTAGGTGGACTCCTCGGTCCAGGCGAACCGGTCGCCCTCGGGAATGTCCATGCCGCGCCAGTTGTCGTCGCCGGCGTAGACGTCGGCATAGCCTTCGCTGAACATCCGCGCCTCGATGGCGGAGTCGATGACCTCCTTGACCTCGGCGGTGGTGGGCCAGATGTCCCGGAGGAACACCGGCACGCCGTCCGGGTCGGTGCCCAGCGGCTCCCTGAGCAGGTCGATCTGCATCGTGCCCGCCAGCGCGTAGGCGACGACCAGTGGCGGGGAGGCGAGGAAATTCATCCGCACCTCGCCATGGATCCGCCCCTCGAAGTTGCGGTTGCCGGACAGCACGGAGGCCACTGACAGGTCCTGGTCGGCCACCGCTCGGCTCACCTCGGGGATGAGCGGGCCGGAGTTGCCGATGCACGTGGTGCAGCCGTAGCCGACGAGGTCGAAGCCCAGCTCGGAGAGGTACGGCGCCAGTCCGGACCTCTCGTAGTAGTCGGTGACCACGCGCGACCCGGGGGCCAGCGTGGTCTTGACCCACGGCCTGCTGCGCAGCCCACGCTCGACCGCCTTCTTCGCCAGCAGCCCCGCGCCCAGCATCACGCTCGGGTTGGAGGTGTTCGTGCACGACGTGACGGCGGCGATCACCACTGAGCCGTGGTCGATCCGGTGCTCTTGCCCGTCGAGCTCGATGACCACCGGGTCCGACGGCCAGGCCAGCTCCTTGCCGTCGCCGTCGACGCCGTCCTGCTCGAACGGCTGGTCCCACGGAGGCGCGTCCCTGCCGACGTCGTGGCTGATCGCGATCGGGTCACTCGCCGGGAAGGACTCCTCCGACGCCTCGTCGAGGCCGCCCTGGACCGCCTCCTCCTGCGGCTGCCCGGCCAGCAGCCCGCGGATGGCCTTCTTCGCCCGGCCCAGCGGGATCCGGTCCTGCGGCCGCTTCGGTCCGGCGATCGACGGCTCCACCGTGGACAGGTCCAGTTCGACGACCTGGGAGAAGTCCGGCTCGTGGTCGGGGTCGTGCCACAGCCCCTGCTCCTTGGCATAGGCCTCGACCACGCGCAGCTGCTTCTCGGGGCGTCCGGTGAACCGAAGGTAGTCCAGGGTCTCGCCGTCGACGGGGAAGATGGCGCAGGTGGAGCCGTACTCCGGACTCATGTTGCCCAGCGTGGCCCTCGTCGCCAGCGGCACCGCACCCACACCCGGGCCGAAGAAGTCGACGAACTTGCCGACCACCCGGGTGCGGCGCAGCAGCTCGGCGACGGTGAGGACCAGGTCGGTGGCGGTGGTGCCCTCGGACAGCTCGCCGGTGAGCTTCACGCCGACGACCTGGGGGAGCAGCATGCTCATCGGCTGGCCGAGCATGGCTGCCTCGGCCTCGATGCCGCCGACGCCCCAGCCGAGCACGCCCAGTCCGTTGACCATCGGCGTGTGGCTGTCGGTGCCGACCAGCGTGTCCGGGTAGGCCTGCAGCCCGTCGGGCCCTTGCCGGGTGAAGACGACGCGGGCGAGGTACTCCAGGTTCACCTGGTGGCAGATGCCCGTGTCGGGTGGGACCACGGCGAAGTCGTCGAACCCCTGCTGGGCCCAGCGCAGCAGCTCGTAGCGCTCGTGGTTGCGCTCGAACTCCAGGTCGGCGTTGATCCGGAAGGCGTCGGACCGGGCGAAGACGTCGGCGATGACGGAGTGGTCGATGACCAGCTCGGTCGGGATCAGCGGGTTGATCTTCTGCGGGTCACCGCCCAGGGCGGTCATCGCGTCGCGCATGGCGACCAGGTCGACCACGCACGGCACGCCGGTGAAGTCCTGCATCAGCACCCGCGCAGGGGTGTACTGGACCTCCGTCGTCGGCTCGGCCACCGGGTCCCACTGACCTGTCGCGGTGATCTGCTCGGCGGTCACCAACCGGCCGTCCTCGTTGCGCAGCAGGTTCTCCAGGAGCACCTTGAGGCTGTACGGCAGCCGCGCCGATCCCTCGACGTGGTCCAGCCGGTGGATCGTGTAGGTGTCCTCGCCGACCCTGAGCTGGTCGCGTGCTCCGAAGCTGTTCGCATCCTTGCTCATCTGGTCCCTCCCGGGTGCGAGGCGTGCTCCATGGCGTTGAGGGCCAGCGTCGAGTGTGCGTAGGCGCCACCGGCGCGCATCTCGGCGGCCACCCAGATCGACTCCATGACCTCCTCGGGCGTGGCGCCCTTGCGCACCGCGAGCTTGGTGTGCCCGTCGATGCAGTAGGGACACTGGGTCACGTGCGCCACGGCCACGGCGATGAGCTGCTTGGTCTTCTCCGGCAGCGCTCCGTCCGCGAAGACGGCCTTGCTGAACCCCTCGAACGCCTCGTGGATGTCCGGCGCGAGCTCCTTGCGGCGCTTCGCCTGCTCGCGCGTGGTCCGCTGATACATCTCGTCTGCCACGGGGCCTCCTTCTCGACGGCGGCCGCCACCGCGACCGCGCAGGTGTCTCCAACGTAGCCTCACCGCGCGGCCGGCGCGCTCGGGCCGGCCGCCGCGACGGCGGGGGCGGCCGTTTGTGACCTGCTTCCGCGCGGAGTAGGCAGGAGACATGACCCAACGCATCGACCTTGCTGCCCTCGTCCCCGACTTCTACCGGGCCATGCTCGGCATCGAGCAGGCCGTGCGGGACTCCGGCATCGACCCCGCCCTCTACGAGCTGGTGAAGATCCGGGCCTCCCAGCTCAACGGCTGCGCCTACTGCCTGGACATGCACACGCGCGACGCTCGCCAGGGCGGTGAGTCGCAGCGGCGGCTCGACATCCTGTCGGCGTGGCGTGAGGCGCCGACGTTCTTCACCGAGACCGAGCGCGCCGCGCTGGCGCTCACCGAGGAGGCCACCCTGATCGCCGACGGCGGAGTGTCCCAGCCGGTGTGGGACGACGCGGTGGCAGCGCTGGGTGAGAAGGGCGTCGCACAGGTGCTGATGGCCGTGGTCGCCATCAACAGCTGGAACCGGCTGGCGGTCTCCACCCACCAGGACCTGCCGGTCGAGGCGTAGCGCCACGCCCGCCGTCCGCCTTCCGAGGTGCGCCGGGTGTCGGCGTCCTCGGGCAGGATCGGGCCATGACCTCTCCGGACTACTGGGACGCCGAGGCCGCGACCTTCGACGACGAGCCGGACCATGGCCTGCGGCAGCCGCAGGCCCGCGCCGCGTGGCGCGACCTGCTGCGCGACGTGCTGCCGCAGCCGCCTGCGCGGATCGCCGACCTCGGGTGCGGCACCGGCACCCTCTCGCTGCTGCTCGCCGAGGACGGTCACCACGTGGACGGTGTCGACTTCGCTCCCGCGATGGTGCGTCAGGCAGTGGCCAAGGTTGGCCAGCGGGCGCACTTCGTCGTCGGGGACGCGGCCGCACCGCCACTGGCCCCCGGCTCGTACGACGTGGTGCTGTGTCGCCACGTGCTGTGGGCGATGCCCGACCCCTCGGCCGCGCTCCGGCGCTGGCGCCACCTGCTCGCCGGAGGTGGCCGGCTGGTGCTGGTCGAGGGGTTCTGGCACACCGGGGCCGGCCTCACCGCCGCGCGGTGCACCGAGCTCCTCGAGCCGGTCGGGCAGGTCGAGGTGCGCCCGTTGACCGATCCGGTGCTGTGGGGCGGTCCGGTCGAGGACGAGCGCTACGTGCTGGTCTGCCGCACCTGAGGCGCGGACCAGCGGGTGTGAGTCGGCCCACGTGACCGGGGCCGATTCACCAATAACTCGGACAAAACGGACATTCGCCTCTTAGGGTCCTCGGGTTGCCTTCGGGGGAGGAAACCCACATGTTCGTTCGTCGTACCGTCCAGGCCTGCCTGCTCGCAGTCGTCCTGGGCCTGTCCGTGGTGGCGCCGTCGTCGGCCGCGTTCGTGCCGGTCGACCCGTATGCCGACTACGTCCCGCAGGCGACCTGCCGGCCGTGGGCAAAGCCGGGCACGGCGTTCCTGTCGCACTGGATCGTGCGTCGTCACGGCGGCGGGTGGGGCGGGATCTCGCGCCCCTGCAACGTCGGCGGCACCTCCGAGCACAAGGAGGGCCGCGCGTTCGACTGGACGCTGAACGCGGCGAACGCTCGGGACCGGGCCCGGGCGCGGGCGTTCCTGGACCTGGTCCTGCGCACCGACGGTCGCGGCAACCACGCCGCCCTGGCCCGCCGGATGGGCATCATGTACATCATCTGGAACGACCGCATCTACGGCGCCTACGACCACTTCCGGGCCCGGCCCTACCTGCACTCCGGCTGCCGGACCCTGGCCAGGTGCTCGAAGACGCTGCGGCACCGCGACCACCTGCACATCTCGCTGTCCTGGCGCGGTGCCCGCGGCAACACCAGCTGGTACGCCGGCCGGATGCCGCGCTGACGTCCGCCCTCCTGCACGCCGGGCTCAGTCGGCCCAGGCGCCGTTCCAGCCCTCGACGTCGGAGGCGGGCCGCGCGGACGGTCCGGCGTAGATGGCCGAGGGTCGGATCAGCCGGCCGGTGCGCTTCTGCTCCAGGATGTGCGCCGACCAGCCGGCGGTCCGCGCGCAGGTGAACATCGAGGTGAACATGTGCGGCGGCACCTCGGCGAAGTCGAGCACGATCGCGGCCCAGAACTCCACGTTGGTCTCCAGCACCCGGTCGGGGCGACGCTCCCGCAGCTCGGCCAGGGCGGCCTTCTCCAGTGCCTCGGCGACCTCGTAGCGCGGGGCACCGAGCTCTCGGGCGGTCCGGCGCAGGACCCGGGCCCGAGGGTCCTCGGCGCGGTAGACCCGGTGTCCGAAGCCCATCAGTCGCTCGCCGTCGTCGAGGAGCCGCTTGACGTAGGTCGCCGCGTCGCCGGTCTTCTCGACCTCCTCGATCATGTGCAGCACCCGCGAGGGCGCACCGCCGTGCAGCGGGCCACTCATCGCGCCGATCGCGCCGGAGAGCGCTGCACCGACGTCCGCGCCCGTGGAGGTGATCACCCGGGCGGTGAAGGTGGAGGCGTTCATCCCGTGCTCGGCCGCGGAGCTCCAGTAGGAGTCGACGGCCTTGACGTGCTGGGGGTCCGGGTCGCCCTTCCAGCGGATCATGAAGCGCTCGGCGATCGAGCCCGCCTCGTCCACCCGCGACTGCGGGATCATCGGCTGGCCGATGCCGCGCGCTGCCTGGGCGACGTAGGAGAGCACCATCACCGCCGCGCGCCCGAGGTCCTCCCGGACCCGGGTGTCGTCGATGTCGTAGGACTGCTGCAGTCCCCACACCGGCGCGAGCTGGGCGACCGCCGACTGCACGTCGACCCGGATGTCGCCGGTGTGCACCGGTAACGGGAACGGCTCCGCGGGCGGCATGCCCGGCGTGTAGGACCCGTCGATGAGCAGGCCCCAGACGTTCTCGAAGGGCACCCGCCCGACGATGTCCTCGATGTCGACGCCGCGGTACCGCAGCGCGGAACCCTCCTTGTCGGGCTCGGCGATCTGCGTCTCGAACGCGATCACGCCCTCGAGTCCGTGCTGCACCTCGGCCATCTCCACTCCTTCGACTCCGTCTCCACCTGCTGATCCCGCTGCATTGTGCCCCACGGCCTGCGCGCGCACTATCTTCGCTCCCATGGAGCACCGCCCCGAGGACAGCACCGACGAGAGCGCCGCGGCGACCGGGACCCCGCGGTCCGGCCAGCGCCTCGACCTGGCCGGCCAGCGGGTCGACTACACCCTCGGTGGGCTCTCCGAGCGGGATGCCCCCGCGTCGCCGTACGAGCTGTTCCACCGCTGGTACGACGAGGCGCTGGCGGCCGGGGGCGAGCCCAACGCGATGGTGGTCAGCTCGGTGTCGGGCGACGGGCTGCCGAGCAGCCGGACGGTGCTGCTCAAGGGCCTGGACGAAGGTGAGCGCGAGGGCTTCGTGTTCTACACCAACTACCGCTCCCGCAAGGGCCGCGACCTGGCCGCCCAGCCGGGGTGCGCGCTGCTGTTCCCGTGGTACGCGCTGCAGCGACAGGTCCGCGTCGAAGGAGTCGCCGAACAGGTCAGCCGCGCGGAGTCGGAGGCGTACTTCGCCTCTCGGCCGCGGGATGCCCAGCTCGGCGCCTGGGCGTCACCGCAGTCGGAGGAGGTGCCCGACCGGCAGGCGCTGGACCGGCTGCTGGTGGAGGCGGCCCGGCGCTTCGAGGGGACCGACGTGCCGTGCCCGCAGCACTGGGGCGGCTACCGGGTGCGCCCCGAGGCGGTGGAGTTCTGGCAGGGCCGGCACGGCCGGATGCACGACCGGTTGGTCTACCGGCGCGAGGCCGAGCGCTGGCGGCGCACCCGGCTGGCGCCGTGACCTACAGGTGCGCCAGCCCGGCCGCGCCCAGCTGCCGGATCTCGTCGTCGAGGTCCCCGAAGTCCTGCCCGCCCATCGCGCCCGCCTTGGCCCGCACCTGCACGCCCTGGGCGATGATCGCGAACTTGTAGCGCGCGAACGCCTGGTGCCAGCCGAGGTCGGAGAGGTCCGCGCCCGACGTGGCGGCGTAGCGCTCCAGCATCTCCGCGCGGCTCGGGAAGCCAGGCAGGTGGCTGACCCCCGGGATGAGCCGGACCTCGGGCTCGCCCGGCTCACGCCAGAACAGGGTGAGCAGGGCCAGGTCGGTCAGCGGGTCGCCGAGCGTGGACAGCTCCCAGTCGAGGACCGCGTTGATCCGGCCGGGGTCGTCGGCGTCGTAGACGACGTTGTCGGTGCGGAAGTCACCGTGCACGACCGTGCTGCGCGCCTGCTCCGGCACGGTCGCGGCCAGCCGTCGGCCGAGCTCCTCGATCTCGGGCACCGGGTGGGTCCTCGACTGCTCCCACTGGCCGCTCCACCGGCGTACCTGCCGCTCCAGGAAGCCCTCGGGCCGGCCGTAGTCCGCCAGCCCCACCGCCGCGTGGTCGACGGCGTGCAGGTGCGCCAAGGTGTCGGCGAAGACGTGGCCCATCGCCCGGCGCTCCTCGGGCGTCGAGGCGTACGACGGCGGCAGCTCGCCCCGGATCACGTGGCCCGACACCTTCTGCATCACGTAGCACGGGACACCGATCAGCTCGCCCTCGTCGGCGAGGAGGATCTGCGCCACCGGGACGTCGGTGCCGGCGAGGGCACGCTGCACCCTGGCCTCGCGCACCATGTCGTGGGCGCTCGGGAGCAGCGTGCCGGTCGGCGGTCGGCGCAGCACGACCTCGCCGGCCGGGCTGGTCACCAGGAAGGTGAGGTTCGACTTGCCGCCGCTGATGAGTGCCACGTCGGACTGGCGCCAGCGGTCGTCGCCCAGTTGCTCGGCCAGCACGGGCGCGAGCCGGTCGATGCCGGCGAGGTCGCGGGCGTCCACGGAGGTCATGACCCGCACGCTACCGAGGCGGCCGGTCGGCCGGAGCAGTCGGCCGGGGCTGTCGGCCGGGCCCGGAGTGCCGCTGCGTCAGGACGCGGACGGCTGGCCGTTCTGACCCTGCTGCTCGGCGACCGCTCGGGCGAGCTCGTCGGAGTCGATGCCGCGCACCGCCTCGATGAGCTCCTCGAGGGCCGGTGCCGGGAGGGCACCGGCCTGGTTGAACACCAGTACGCCGTCGCGGAACGCCATCAGGGTCGGGATCGAGCTGATCCCGAGCCCGCCGGACAGCTCCTGCTCGGCCTCGGTGTCCACGGACGCGAAGACCAGGTCCTGGTGCTTCTCCGCGGCGGCCTCGTAGACCGGCGCGAACTGGCGGCACGGACCGCACCAGCCGGCCCAGAAGTCGACGAGGACGATGTCGTTCTCGGCGATGGTCTGTTGGAAGGTCTCGGCGCCGATGTCGATGGTGGCCATCGCTCCACGGTACGTGGTGGCACCGCGGAGGCGAAGTCGGCCAAAACCGTTTGCTGAGTGAGCACTCACTCACCTAGCGTGGACGGAATGAGTCCTCGTGCCGCGCCGATGAGCCCCGCCGACCGCCGCAGCGCGATCGTCGACGCGACCCTGCCACTGCTGATGCAGCACGGCCGGGCGGTCACCACCCGGCAGATCGCCGATGCCGCCGGGGTCGCCGAGGGCACCATCTTCCGCGTCTTCGAGTCCAAGGACGAGCTGGTCGAGGCGGCGATCGAGCAGGCCTTCCGGCCCGGCCGGTTCGAGGACGACCTGGACGCCATTGACGCCAGCGCCCCGCTGCGCGCACGACTGGTGCACCTGGTGGCCCTGCTGCAGGGCCGCTTCAGCGAGATCTTCGGGCTGATGCGGGCGGTCGGCATGGTCGCGCCGCCCGACCACGACTCGGAGGCGCACCGGCGGTCGCGCCGAGACATCGACGCCAAGCTGATGCTCCTCCTGGCTCCCGACCTCGACCGGTTCCGGCTGCCGCCGCAGGACGTCCTGCACGTGCTGCGGCTGCTCACCTTCTCCGCCAGCCATGCCGAGATCGCGGACGGCCGGCTGCTCACCCCCACCCAGATCGTCGAGGTCGTCCTCGACGGTGTCCTGCAGAAGGAATCATGATGCTGCTCCGACTCGTGCGCACCCACCTGGCGCCGTACCGCCGTTGGCTGGCCTTCATCGTCGTGCTGCAGTTCATCGGCACGGTGGCCGCGCTCTACCTGCCCAGCCTCAACGCCGACATCATCGACCGCGGCGTCGTCAACGGCGACATCGGCTACATCGTCCGCACCGGCGCGGTGATGCTGGTGGTGTCGCTGGTGCAGATCGCCTGCTCGGTCGTGGCGGTCTGGTTCAGCGCCCGTACGGCGATGGGGTTCGGTCGCGACGTCCGGGCCGGCCTCTTCCACCGGGTCGGGTCCTTCTCGGCCCGCGAGGTCCAGGACTTCGGAGCACCCTCCCTGATCACCCGGGAGACCAACGACGTCCAGCAGGTCCAGATGCTCGTGCTGATGTCGTGCACCCTGATGGTGGCGGCACCGATCATGATGGTCGGCGGGATCATCATGGCGATGCGCGAGGACTTCGGGCTGTCGTGGCTGGTGGCGGTGACCGTGCCGACACTGGCGGTCTCGATCGGCTTCATCGTCTCCCGGATGGTGCCCAGCTTCCGGCTCATGCAGCAGCGCATCGACGAGGTCAACCGGTTGCTGCGCGAGCAGATCACCGGCGTCCGGGTGGTGCGGGCGTTCGTGCGGGAGCGGCACGAGACCGAGCGGTTCGAGGTCGCCAACGACGAGCTCACCGACGTCTCCGTCCGGGCCGGCCGCTGGCTCGCCGCGATGTTCCCGACCGTGATGCTGGTGGCCAACATCTCCTCGGTGGGGGTGCTGTGGTTCGGCGGCCACCGCGTCGAGAGCGGCGAGATGCAGATCGGCGAGCTGACCGCGTACCTCTCCTACCTGATGCAGATCATCATGTCGGTGATGATGGGGACGTTCATGATGATGATGATCCCGCGTTCGGCGGTCTGCGCCGACCGCATCATGGAGGTCCTCGACACCGAGACCTCGGTGGTCTTCCCCGAGGAGCCGGTCACCGACGTCACCGAGCACGGCACCCTACGGTTCGAAGGGGTGTCGTTCAGCTACCCCGGTGCCGACGTGCCGGTGGTGCGCAACGTCTCCTTCGACGCCGTGCCGGGGCAGCTGGTCGCCGTCATCGGCTCGACCGGCGCGGGCAAGACCACCCTGGTCAACCTCGTGCCGCGGCTCTTCGACGCCACCAGCGGCCGCGTGCTCGTCGACGGCACGGATGTGCGTGACCTGGACCCGCAGCTGCTGTGGTCGCGGCTGGGCCTGGTGCCGCAGAAGGCGTTCCTCTTCTCCGGCACGATCGCCAGCAACCTGCGCCACGGCAAGGGCGACGCCACCGAGGAGGAGATGTGGCGGGCCCTGGAGATCGCGCAGGCCCGCGACTTCGTCGAGGCGCTCGCCGACGGCCTGGAGAGCCCGGTCAACCAGGGCGGCACCAACTTCAGCGGCGGCCAGCGGCAGCGCCTCGCGATCGCCCGGGCGTTGGTACGACGCCCGGAGATCTATCTCTTCGACGACTCGTTCTCCGCGCTCGACCTGGCCACGGACGCCCGGCTGCGGGCCGCCCTGCGCCCGGAGACGCGCGACGCGACGGTGCTCATCGTGGCGCAGCGCGTCTCCACGATCCGCGACGCCGACCAGATCCTCGTGCTCGAGGACGGCGAGCTCGTCGGGCACGGCACGCACGACCAGCTGCTCGAGGGCTGCCAGACCTATCGGGAGATCGTCGAGTCCCAGCTCGGGGCGGAGGAGGCGGCATGAGCAACCACGACTCCGAGCACCCCAATGTCGGGCACCCCAATGTCGGGCACCCCAGTGTCGGGCACCCCGACGTCGGACCCCCTGCGGGTCCGGCGTCCACCAACGGTGTCCCGGACGTCCCGGGTGGAGAACCGACCGGTGTCTCCGTCGGTGAGCCCGGCACCGCCTCCAGCAGCGGCCAGCTGAAGGAGACCGAGCGGGTCCAGGCCGGACCCGGCCCCGGCCGCGGACCCTTCGGCGGTCCGATGGTGGGCCAGAAGGCACACGACTTCGGTGCCTCCGCACGTCGGCTGGTGCGCCGGATGTCGCCGGTGCGCGGGAAGCTCTTCGGCCTGATGGGCTTCGCGGTGGTCTCCGTCGGCCTGACGGCGCTCGGGCCGCGCATCCTCGGCAAGG
Organism: Marmoricola sp.; assembly: GCA_035708765.1. Classification (GTDB taxonomy): domain Bacteria; phylum Actinomycetota; class Actinomycetes; order Propionibacteriales; family Nocardioidaceae; genus Marmoricola. The sequence continues at coordinate 25,861 of DASTFI010000127.1, read as the reverse complement.
CCACCGACCTCATCTTCGCCGGGCTGATCGGCGGCCGGCTGCCGGCCGGCCTCAGCAAGGAGCAGGCGATCGAGGGACTGCGCTCCTCCGGGCACGACCGGATCGCGTCGATGGTCTCCGCGATGGACGTGCGGCCCGGCCAGGGTGTCGACTTCGACGCGGTCGGCCACGTGCTGCTGATCGTGCTGGCCGTCTACGTGGTCGCCGCACTGCTCTCCTTCGGGCAGGGCTACCTCATCAACGACGTGGTGCAGGCGACCATGCGGCGGCTGCGCTCCGACGTCGAGGACAAGGTCAACCGGCTGCCGCTGAGCTATTTCGACCGGCAGCCACGCGGGGAGCTGCTCAGCCGGGTCACCAACGACATCGACAACCTCAGCCAGTCCTTGCAGCAGACGATGAGCCAGCTGCTCACCAGCCTGCTCACCGTGGTGGCCGTGCTGGGGATGATGTTCTGGATCTCCCCGATGCTGGCGCTGGTGGCGCTGGTCTCGGTGCCGATCTCCATGGTCCTGACCGGCACGGTGATGAAGCGGTCGAAGACGATGTTCATCGACCAGTGGCGTCGTACCGGCCGGCTCAACGCCCACATCGAGGAGACGTTCTCCGGCCACGCGCTGGTCAAGGTGTTCGGTCGCCAGGAGGAGGCCGAGCGGGTCTTCGCCGAGGAGAACGAAGCGCTCTACCGGGCCTCCTTCGGCGCCCAGTTCGTCAGCGGCCTGATCATGCCGCTGATGATGTTCGTGGGAAACCTCAACTACGTCGTCATCGCGGTGCTCGGTGGGGTGCGGGTCGCCAGCGGGCACATCTCGCTGGGCGAGGTGCAGGCGTTCATCCAGTACACCCGGCAGTTCACCCAGCCGCTGACCCAGCTGGCGTCGATGGCCAACCTGCTCCAGTCCGGAGTCGCCTCGGCCGAGCGCGTCTTCGAGCTGCTCGACGCCGAGGAGCAGGAGCCCGACGTCGACGTCTCGGCCGACGCCGCCGTGCCGGTACGCCGCGGGGAGGTGCGCTTCGAGCACGTGACGTTCTCCTACGACCCGGCCCGTCCCCTCATCCACGACCTCTCGCTGGTGGCCGAGCCGGGCCACACCGTTGCCATCGTCGGACCGACGGGAGCGGGCAAGACGACCCTGGTCAACCTGGTGATGCGGTTCTACGAGCTCGAGGGTGGCCGGATCACCCTCGACGGCGTGGACATCACCGCCATGCCGCGCGGGGTGCTGCGCGCCCAGACCGGGATGGTGCTGCAGGACACCTGGCTCTTCGAGGGCACCATCCGCGACAACATCGCCTACGGCCGGCCCGACGCGACCGAGGACCAGATCCTGGAGGCCGCGCGCGCCACCTTCGTCGACCGCTTCGTGCACTCGCTGCCGGACGGCTACGACACGGTGATCGACGAGGAGGGGTCCAACCTCTCGGCGGGGGAGCGCCAGCTGGTCACCATCGCGCGCGCGTTCCTGTCCGACCCGGCGCTGCTCATCCTCGACGAGGCGACGTCCTCGGTCGACACCCGCACCGAGCTGCTGCTGCAGCAGGCGATGGCGGCGCTCCGCTCCGACCGGACGTCGTTCGTGATCGCGCACCGCCTCTCCACCGTCCGCGACGCGGACCTCATCCTGGTGATGGAGGACGGTGCCATCGTCGAGCAGGGCACCCACGACACCCTGCTCGACGCCGACGGCGCCTACGCCCGCCTCTACAACGCCCAGTTCACCGCCGCCCTGGCCGGGTAGCGGGGATCGGCACACCCACGGCGTCATCCACCCCGGAAGTCTGACCGCCCGGAGATCTGGCCGCCGGGATCCGACCGCCGGAAATCTGACCGCCGGGATCTGACCGCCCGGGAGTCTGACCGCCGGGATCTGACCGCCGGGCGCGGCCGGCGAGCAGGGCGATAACCCGTTGTCCCGCCGACTGCGCCGTCGTACCGTTGTCGCACACGGGAAAGGAGGTGGTCCGAAAGATGAATTCTTCAAGGACGCGTGAGGTGGCTGCGCGCTAGCAGCAGCCATGCGTCGCTGGCGCTGCCGGCGAATTCAACGCAGCTACCCGACCCGCAGGTCATCCCGGACCACGTCCGCCGGTGGGCTCCCTTCGGAGCCCGGACCTGCGGGTCGCTGCTGTGTCGGCGTGATCCGCGCCATACAAGTTGCATAGAGCAACTATCTAGTTGCATACTTCAACCATGACCGTCGTCGCACCAGCTCCCTCGGCCGAGCTGACCGGGAGGATGTCGCACCGCGAGGTGCTCGAGGCCCTCAGTGGCCTGCTCCTGGCCATGTTCGTCGCCATGGTGTCGAGCACCATCGTCTCCAATGCGCTTCCGCGCATCATCACCGAGCTGCACGGCACCCAGAGCGGCTACACCTGGGTCGTCGTCGCGACGCTGCTGACGATGACCGCCTCCACCCCGATCTGGGGCAAGCTGGCCGACCAGTTCAACAAGAAGCTGCTGGTGCAGACGGCGCTCACCATCTTCCTGGTCGGGTCGCTGATCGCGGGATTCGCCCAGTCGATGGGCATGCTCATCTTCGCCCGCGCGATCCAGGGCCTCGGTGTCGGCGGCCTGAGCGCGCTGGTGCAGGTGGTCATCGCCGTCATGGTGACGCCGCGCGAGCGGGGCCGCTACAGCGGCTACATCGGCGCCGTCTTCGCCCTGGCCACCGTCAGTGGCCCCCTCATCGGCGGCTTCCTGGTGGACGCCCCCGGTCTCGGCTGGCGCTGGTGCTTCTGGGTCGGGGTCCCGATCGCGGTGGTGGCGTTCAGCGTGCTGCAGAAGACGCTGCACCTGCCGGTCGTCCGGCGGCCGGTGCAGATCGACTTCCTCGGCGCCACCGTGCTGACCGCGGGTGTCTCGCTCCTGCTCGTGTGGGTCTCCCTGGCCGGCAACCAGTTCGACTGGGTCTCGACCATCTCGGCCGTGCTCGTCGCCGGAGGCGTGCTGCTCCTCGTGGCCGCGGTGTACGTCGAGATGCGGGTCGCTGCGGAGCCGGTGATCCCGATGCGGCTGTTCCGCGACCGCACCACGAGCCTGGCCACGCTGGCCAGCGTCTTCGTCGGCATCGCGATGTTCGGCGCCACCGTCTACCTGCAGCAGTACTTCCAGCTGGCCCGCGGCATGAGCCCGACCAAGGCCGGCCTGATGTCGGTGTGCATGGTCGGCGGGCTGCTGATCTCGAGCATCCTCTCCGGGCGGATCATCACCCGCACGGGCGTGTGGAAGCGCTGGCTGGTGGGCGGCATGGTGCTCGTCGTGGTCGGCCTGGTGCTGCTCGGCCAGATCGACGAGACCACCTCGCTGACCCTGGTGGGGATCTACATGTTCATCCTCGGCGTCGGGCTCGGTGCCACCATGCAGAACCTCGTGCTGGCGGTGCAGAACAACACCCGTGCCGCCGACATGGGCGCGGCCAGCTCGGTCGTCTCGTTCTTCCGGTCCATGGGCGGCTCGATCGGTGTCTCGGCGCTGGGCGCGGTGCTGAGCGCGCAGGTGGCCGCCAAGGTGAGCGCGGGCCTGGAGCGGCTGGCGCAGACGCACCCGGAGTACCTCCGGGGACTTTCCCACGACAGCCACGCGATCCCCGACCTGGCCAGCCTGCCGGTGCCGGTGCGGATGGTCTTCGAGCATGCCTTCGGGGCGGCGTCGGGCCACCTCTTCCTGATCGCGGCGCCGTTCGCCTTCATCGCGCTGGTGGCCGTATTGTTCATCCGCGAGGTGCCGCTGCGCACGACCATGGACGACCCGGGCACTCCCGCCCGAACCGCCACGCCGACAACCGACGGGGACGCCGATGGACGCCGAGAAGGCTGAGCGGGTCGACGCCTTGCGTGGGCTCGAGCACGAGATCGGCATCCTGCTGCGGCGGATCCGCCGGGTGATCGGCGAGCGCGCCGAACTGGTGGAGCCGGGCCTCAGCAGCTCGGCGTACTTCATCCTCGGCACCCTCGCCGAGCAGGGCCCGCGCCGGGCCTCGGAGCTGGCCGAGCTGTTCCAGCTCGACAAGGGCGCGGTCAGTCGGGTGGTGCACCAGCTGATGGAGCTCGGTCTCGTGGTGCGGCAGCCGGACCCGCTGGACGGCCGGGCCTCGATCCTCATCGCCACCGATGGCGCCCGTCGGAGGATGGTGGAGGTCTCCGAGCTGCGCCGACGCCAGCTCCAGGAGCGGCTCGACGCGTGGGACGACGGCGAGCTCGAGCAGTTCGTCGCCCAGCTCGCCCGCTACAACGAGGCCCTGGCAGACCTCGACACCGAGGCTGCAGCGCGCCGTGGAGCAGACGCAGCCGACACCTCGCGGGCACTCGGCATCGGCTGACCGGGCGTTCCCGGCTGCGCTACGGCCGGCCGAGCCGGGCGAACGTCTCCGCGCTGATCTCGATCCAGGTGTGCAGGGCCCGGGCGACCACGCGACCGTCGGAGTCCACCAGCGTCGCTGCGGTCCGGGTCTTGCGCCCCTCACTGCCGAGGGCCTGACCGAGGACGACGTGCGGCTCGCCCACGCGCGGCACGGTGTCGACCACGCCGGTCATCCGGCCCAGCAGCAGGTAGCGGTCCTCCAGGTCGGCGGCCCATCCGCCGATGCAGTCCAGCGCAGCCCAGGTGACCGGCCACAGCTCCTCCGCGACCGACCCGTCGGGCGTCCACGGCGCGGCCAGCCGGACCGGACCGTCCGGTGTGGGCGGCACCGGTCCGGGGAAGATCCGCAGTCCGTCCTCGCGCTCGGTCCCGCAGGCGAAGCAGGTGGGGAAGGGGTGCCTGTCGAACCCGGGGAAGTCGACCGCGGCCCGGACCGCCTCGTCGTGTCGGACCGGTTCGATCGGGTCGACGACCTCGTCGGCCAGCCGCGCCTCCAGCACGGCTCCGTCGGCGTCGCCGGCGACGTACTGCTCGTCCTCCTGGCGCACCTGGAGCGGTCGGTCCAGGGGGATCGGGCGGCGCAGGGTCACCTCGACCGGGGTGCCGGCCGGGTCGGGCAGCAGGGCGGCCAGGGCACCGGACACGTAGCCGCCGTTGCCGGAGTGCGGGGGGCCGTTGAACCGGCCGGGGATGACGAGCTCTTCGGTCACACCGCTCACCCTGCCTGTCGCTGTGGTCGATGGGCAACAATGGGCCACGTGAGCGACCTCATCGACACCACAGAGATGTACCTCCGGACGATCTACGAGCTCGTCGAGGAGGGCATCGTGCCGTTGCGGGCCCGGATCGCCGAGCGGCTGCACCAGAGCGGCCCGACCGTGAGCCAGACGGTCGCCCGGATGGAGCGCGACGGCCTGCTCACCATCGAGGGCGACCGGCACCTCCAGCTGACCGAGGAGGGACTCGGCCTGGCCACCCGGGTGATGCGCAAGCACCGGCTCGCCGAGCGGCTGCTCACCGACGTCATCGGTCTCGACTGGGAGCTGGTGCACGCCGAGGCGTGCCGCTGGGAGCACGTGATGAGCGAGTCGGTGGAGCGCCGGCTGCTGGAGCTGCTCGGCAACCCCACCGAGTCGCCGTACGGCAACCCGATCCCAGGCCTCGTCGAGCTCGGCCAGACCGGGGAGGGCGAGGAGTTCATGGAGGGCGTCTCCCCGCTCAGCGAGATCGCCGCGCCGGAGTCACAGCGGGTGCGCGTCCGGCGGATCTCCGAGGAGATGCAAAAGGACGAGGACCTCATGGGCGTGCTCCGCCGGGTGGGCGCCCAGCCCGGGGATGCGGTCACGGTGATCGCGACCGACGAGGGCGTGCTGGTCGGCAGCGGTGGCGAGACCGCGGAGATCCTCGCCGAGGCGGCCGAGCACATCTTCGTGCGCCCGGCCTAGCACCCGGCCTGCGCAGCCTGCCTGAACAGCCGGCCTGAGCACCCGGTCTGCGCAGCCTGCCTGAACAGCCGGCCTGGGCAGCCGGGTCAGCCGTACCGCAGCTCCGCGCGGGCACGAGCCTTGGCGGCCTCCTGCTCGCGGTTCTTCGGCGGAGCGGCGGTGGTCAGCCCGTCCAGGAGCCGTCGCGTGGCCGCGGCGATCTCGGCGACGGCTGCCTCGAACGCCGCTGCGTTCGCCTGGGACGGCCGGGTGGACCCGCTGATCTTGCGGACGTACTGCACGGCCGCGGCCTCCACCTCGTCCGGCGTGGCGGGCGGCTCGTAGTTGTGCAGGGTGCGGATGTTGCGGCACATGCCCCGAGGGTACGACGGGTGCCGCGCAGACCGACATGCGAAGGTCGCTCGCGGGGCTGGTGAGGTGCACGACAGCCCCTCTGGACACCTTCGCATGTCCGGCTGCGGACGATGTTGCCCCGGCCGCTCACCCGAGCTCGACGATCCGCACGTCCTCGCCGACCAGGGCGACCCGGTCACCGTCGAGCGGGACGGCGCGGCGGACACCGGCCGAGCCGGGGATCCGGTCGGCACGCAACGTCGCGGAGGCGTCGACGTCGAGCCGGACCACGGCCGTGCCGGCTGCGGTGTTCGCGTCGTCGAGGGTCGTCAGGGCCGTCCCGGTCCCGGGTGCCGAGCCGGCGATCCACGTGAAGGCGTGCGGGTCGTACTCCGCGAGCAGGTTCGTGCCGGCGCCCAGGGGCAGCGTGGCGAGCCGGTGCGGCGCGGCCAGGTCGCTGATGTCGAAGAGGGCGGCCTGCCCGCCCCGGAGCCGGCCGTCGAGGTCGCCGGCCTGCCCCAGCCCGAGCAGCCGGCCGCCGCCGATCGGGTGCAGGTAGCCCGAGTAGCCCGGGATCTTCAGCGCCCCGGCCGTCCGCGGATGCCCGGGTTCGGAGAGATCGACGGTGTAGAGCGGATCGGTCTGCCGGAACGTCACCAGCACTGCGAAGTCGTCGAACCACCGGACCGCCTTGATGTCCTCGTCGGGGCCGAGCCCGACGGCCTGGCCGGTCACTTCGAGCTCGCCGTCCTGCTCGTGGAGGACCGCGACCGCGTTGTCCTCGGCGCCGCCCCACGGCCCGGGTCTGGCCACCGCGACGCGGAGCCTCCCGTCGTGCTCGTCGAGGGACCAGCGGTCGCGCACGCTGCCGTTGACGTGGCCGGAGGCGAGGTACGACGTCCGGGGGCCGTCGAGGGCGAAGCTGTGCAGCTGCGTGGTCACCTCCGGCATCCGCGACGACCCGCGGCCGGTGACCCGGTCGTAGGCCGAGCGCCAGAAGTTGTCGTGGAGGTCGCTGGTGGCGACGTAGAGCCGGTCGGTCGAGGAGTAGACGACCTGGGAGTCGGTGACGAGGCCCACGGCGTCGTCCGGCTGCGGGTCTGCGCCGGCCGCTGCGTCGTAGCCGAACACGGCCAGGGTGGCGTCGCCCGCATCTGCCGTGGGCCGGAACACCTGGTCGCACTCCGGTGTCGTGGTGCTGCCGTCGTCGGTGGTGACCCCGGGCAGCCAGTCGTCGATCGTGCTCTGGCGCAGCAGTTGCCGGTTCGCCCGGGTGGCCTCGGCCTCGTCGTACCCGGCACCCGGCCGCACCCACTGCAGCTGCGGACGTGCCGTCGTGGTGACGACGCGGACGACGTCGCCGTACTGGCGCATCGAGAGGACGTCGCCGGAGTAGGTGTCCTGGCCGCTCACCACCGGCCGCGTCGGGTCCGAGATGTCCAGGTCGAGCACCGTCGTCGTGGTGGGCAGCTGCGAGGCGATCCGACCGTCGGGGGACACGTCGGTCGGCATTCTCTCGAAGTACGTCGGGTTGCGCATGCTCACGAGCACGTGGTCACCGACGAGCAGCAGGTCCGCAGCGCCCGACAGCTTGGCCAGCGCGCCGGGAAGGGTGGGCAGCCGGTGCCGCGACAGCTCCCGGGGGCTGCTGCCGGAGACGTCGGTCACCACCACGGTGTTGCCGTCGGCGATCCACACGAGCAGCTGCCCGTCGGTCTTGGCGAGGTCCGGCTCGTCGACGCCCACCTCCTGCACGTTGGTGCCGGTGGCGCTGTTCTGCTGCGCGGCCGGAGACTGGCCGGCGTACACCGAGGCCGGTCCCCGTGCCGCCGCACTGTCGGACGCCAGCTCGCCCCCGAGCGATCCCTGCCGCATCATCGCGTAGGGCGGCAGCTTCCACCCGTAGGGCCCGACGTCGCTCAGGTTGTGCTCGACGTACCAGTCCAGCAGCTGGCGGCAGTCGCCGAACGAGTGCAGCGCATCCTTGCTCGCGACCGGGCTGAACGTGTCCGGAGGGCCGGTCGGCGGCGTCGTGGAGCCGGCGAAGCCGCCGGCGACCGCGATCCCGCTGACGAAGGCGGCGCCGAGGGCGCAGCCGCTGACGACCATGCGGGTCAACCGCGGGATCCGGACCTGGGGCTGGGTGACCATCGTCGCTCCTCGTCACTGGTCGGGCGTGGTTCGCTCGCCGATGGGACGCGGCTAGGCTGCGGACGGTTCCACCCGACGGGAGTAGGCAAGGAGCACGCCGTGGCCAGCAGCACGCACGAGCCCACCGCAGCAGGGGACCGGAGCCGGCGCCTCGACCTGGTGCTGTTCGGTGCGACCGGCTTCACCGGGGAGCTGACCGCGCGCTACCTGGCGGAGCACGCGCCCGCCGGGTGTCGGTGGGCGCTGGCCGGGCGCAACCGGGCGAAGCTCGAGGCGGTCCGCACCCGGCTGGCGGAGCTCGACCCGGACTGCGCCGATCTCGAGCTGCTGGTGGCCGACAGCGCCGACGACGCAGCGCTCCGCGAGGTGGCCGCCTCGACCGCCGTCGTCGTCAGCACCGTCGGGCCCTACCTGCTCCACGGCGAGCCGCTGGTCCGGGCGTGTGCGCGGTCGGGGACCGACTACGTCGACCTCACCGGAGAACCCGAGTTCGTCGACCGGATGTACGTCGAGCACCACGACGCGGCCGTCGCCTCGGGCGCCCGGATCGTGCACGCATGCGGCTTCGACTCGGTGCCGCACGACCTCGGCGCCTGGTTCGCGGTCCAGCAGCTCGGCGGCGAGCAGCGCATCCGGCTGCGCGGTGTGGTGCGCTCCAACGCCACGTTCTCCGGCGGCACCTTCCACTCCGCGTTGACGGCGATGTCCCGGGCGAAGCAGATGCGCGACGCCATGGTGGCTCGCCGCCGGAAGGAGCCGCGGCCCGCGGATCGACGCTCCCGGGCGATCGCCGGCAAGCCGCACCGCGACCGGCTGCTGGGCTACTGGTTGCTGCCGCTGCCGACGATCGACCCGTTCGTCGTCGTCCGGTCGGGCGCGGCGCTGGCGTCGTACGGCCCGGACTTCGGCTACTCCCACTACGCCGGCCTCAAGACGCTGCGCTACACCGTCGGCGGCCTCGCCGGCGTCGCGGCCCTCGCCGTCGCCGCGCAGGTGCCGGCCGTGCGCAGGGCGCTGCTCAAGCGGATCAAGTCGGGGGACGGCCCGTCGGAGCGCCGGCGCGCCGCCTCCTGGTTCACCGTGGACTTCGTCGGCGACAGCGGCGGCCGGACCGTGCACACCCGCGTCTCGGGCGGTGACCCCGGCTACACCGAGACGGCGAAGATGCTTGCCGAGTCGGCCCTGTGCCTGCGCTACGACGACAACCCGCCCACCTCCGGACAGGTCACCACGGCCGTCGCCATGGCGGAGAACCTGCTGGCCCGGCTGCAGGCTGCGGGGCTGCAGGTCGAGGTCGTGGCGGGATCGTCCTGACCTCCCGCCCGCGGGCCGGCACGGAGATGTCGTCGGCGGCGGATTGACCGGGACCGGTGGGCTGGACCGGATGGCGCCGTTCGGCTGCGGGCCGGCGGGGGTGTCCTTAGGCTGACCGGGTCTTCACCCTTCCCGAGGGATCACCATGACGTTGTCGTCGGTCTGGTCACGGCGCGCGGCCATCGCCGCCGTGCTGCTCCTGCCTGCGGGAACCGGGGGTGCCTCCGGCCACGGAGCCGAGGCGGATCCGGTCCCCGCGTTCGCCGCGGCGGCGCTGGACGCCGTGGCCGAGCACCTGGTCGCGCTGACCGCACCGCCGCAGGACATCGTCCCCGGGACCGTCCTGGTCGCGCGTCGCGAGCACCGGCCCCGACCGTCCAGCCGCGCCGCGGACGCGCAGTACTACGAGACCAGTGCGACGGGCAGCAACGACGTCCCGGTGGCCGCGCTGCGTGCCTACCAGGACGCCGCCGACGACCTCGCGTCGAGCTACCCCGGCTGCAACCTGTCCTGGACGCTGCTCGCAGGGGTGGGGCGAGTCGAGTCCGACCACGGTCGGCACGGTGGGTCGGTGCTCGGCAGCGACGGCGTGCCGCGGCCGGCGATCATCGGCCCCCGCCTCGACGGCAGGGGAGCGTTCGCCGCCATCGCGGACAGCGACGACGGCAGGCTCGACGGTGACCGTGAGTGGGACCGCGCCGTGGGACCGATGCAGTTCCTGCCGACCACGTGGCGAGAAGTCGGGGCCGACGGAGACGGGGACGGCACGGCTGATCCGATGGACATCGACGACGCCGCCCTGGGCAGTGGCCGCTACCTCTGTCGGTCCGGCGACGACCTGAGCGATCCGGCCGGGATGGCCGATGCGCTGTTCCGCTACAACGGCTCCGACTACTACGTGGCTCTGGTGATGGCCTTCGAGCAGGGCTACCGGACCGGCGTCTTCGTCACGCCCTCGCCACCTCCGCCGGACCCCGGCCCGGCCGTCGTACGCACAGCCCGGACCGGTGTGACCCGCACCCCGCAGGCTTCGAGGGACGCAGCGCCGCGACCCTCGGGCGACTCCGGCGGCGGTACGACGGACACGGACGGCGGGCCGGCTCCCTCGCCGACTCCGGCGGGCACCCCGAGGTCCACGCCGACGCCCACCCCGACCGCGACGCCGACACCGACGCCGACGCCGACGCCCACGGCGCCCGTGGTCGTGGACCGGCACGGCACCTGGACGCAGTGCGACCCCGGCTGGTGCCTGGGCACCCTCGTGCTGGACCTGGGCGACCCCGGGCGCCTGGGCGGCACCGCACCCGCGGACCTCGACGGCGACACCGCGGTGGAGACGTGGAGCGACGAGCTCGCCGGGCTGGTCGGCAGGGAGGTCGATCTGCAGGGCACCGACGTGACCGGAGCCGCGCCGACCTTCCGGGTCACCAGCATCGACGGCCACCCGCTGCCCTGAGGCACAACGTCGCCGGGCAGCGATGAATTGGGTGTCACGTGGTGCCCCAGGCAGGAGTCGAACCTGCGACCTTTCGCTTAGGAGGCGGCTGCTCTATCCGCTGAGCTACTGGGGCGGGATGCAGACATCTTGGCAGGGCCGGTTGCGGGCCGAGAAATCAGTGCGGCCGGGAGGGTGATTTGGGAAGGGTTCCGGCGTCCAGCACAATGGTCGGGCCACTGGAGGAGCGGGCAGCGACCCGTCATGTCCACACGAGGGTCCCACTTGTCCGAGACACGCCCGCGCCATCGAGCCCGCCCGCCGCGCTCGAGGCGGATCGCGAAGAGCGTCTTCGTGGTCGGCAGCGTCGTGCTCGCGGTCGTGCTCGGAGTGGTGGTGATCGCCTACAAGCACCTCGAGGGCAACATCACCGCGATCGACATCAGCAACAAGCTGGGCGACCGTCCCGCTGTCGTCGAGCGCGGGGCGATCAACGTCCTGGTGATGGGCTCCGACACCCGGGAGGGTGCGAACGGCATCGGGATCGGTGGCAGCACGCCGGGCCTGTCGGACACCACCATCCTGCTGCACCTGTCGAAGAACCGGGAGTTCGCCTACGGCGTGAGCCTGCCGCGGGACGCGATGGTCGAGCAGCCGCCGTGCGAGGAGAAGGACGGCACCGGCGTGGACCCCGGCGGGTTGAAGCAGTTCAACGCGGCGTACGCGATCGGGGGCCCCGCCTGCACGGTCAAGACGGTCGAGCAGCTGACCGGCATCCGCATCCAGCACTTCATCGTCGTCGACTTCGTCGGGTTCAAGAACATGGTGAACGCCATCGACGGCGTCACGATCTGTGTCCCGACCGAGGTCAACGACACGATCGGGCACATCAAGCTGCCCGCGGGCACCTACAAGGTCAACGGCGAGCAGGCGCTCGACTACGTGCGGGTGCGGCACGACCTCGGTGCTCCCACCGGCGACATCGGCCGGATGAAGCGCCAGCAGACGTTCATCGCGGCGATGATCGACAAGGTGGTCTCCAAGGGCACGCTGGCCAACCCGGTGCGGCTCTACAACTTCCTCGACGCCGCTACGCGATCGCTCACGACCGATCCCGGGTTTGCCAATCTCAAGGAGCTCGCCTCGCTGGGCAAGCAGCTCAAGGGCATCGGGATGGACCGGATCCAGTTCATCACCGTCCCCTGGGAGCCCTGGTCCGAGGATGCCAACCGGGTGGTCTGGAAGCCCGAGGCCCGGCAGCTGTGGCAGCGGATCAACAAGGACCTGCCGCTGGGGCCGTTCGCCGAGGGGGCGGTCAGCCCGGGCGAGGGCCAGCCCACCCAGCAGACCGGCGCGCCGAGCCCGTCCTCGAGCCCCAGTGAGTCGCCCACTGAGTCGCCCAGTGAGTCGCCCAGTGAGTCGCCCACCGAGTCCGCGAGCCCGGGCACACCCACGGGCACCCCGACGCAGAGCGAGGAAGAGGCCAGGCAGGCAGCCGAAGCTGCCGGGCTGTGCGTCTGAGAGTGGCGTTATCTTCTCGTTATCTGCTTATCATGACGTCCGTGAAGGTCGTGGTCACTGGAGGGACCGGCGTCCTGGGGCGGTCGGCGGTGCGTGCTCTCGTCGAGGCCGGCCACCAGGTCGACGTCGTGGCGCGGCGACCCCAGAACACCGCCCTCATCGCCGAGCTCGGCGCCACCGCCCGACCGGGTGACCTCTTCGACCCCAGCTCGCTGGTCCCGCTCTACCGAGGGGCCGACGCCGTGGTCAACCTCGCCACCCACGTGCCCATCGGCTACCGCGCACTGCTCGGGCGGGCCTGGGCGCAGAACGACAGGCTGCGCACGCGCGCCGTCCGGGCGATCGTCGCCGCCGCCCACGAGGCCGGGGTGCGCCGGGTGGTCCAGGAGAGCATCAGCTTCGTCTACGCCGACCACGGCGACGCCTGGATCACTGAGCAGAGCCCGATCGAGATCACCCAGGTCACCGAGCCGGTCGCGGTCTCGGAAGCAGCGGTGCAGGACTATTCGTGCGAGTCGCGCTTCGGGGTGCTGCTCCGGTTCGGCCTCGTCGTCGGTGACGACCAGCAGACCAGGTTCTGGCTGCGCGCCGCGGCCCGTGGTCGTCCCGTCGGGATCGGTCGGCCGCAGTCCTGGACCTCCCTGGTGCACACCGACGACCTCGGCGCCGCGGTCGTGGCGGCGCTGGGCGCGCCCAGCGGTGTCTACAACGTCGGCGCGGAGCCGGTACGACGCAGCGAGGTGGTCGAGGGCTACGCCAAGGCCGCCGGCGCTGACTCGGGACGGTTCCTCGGGCCGGTGGCGCGCCGGTTGTCGGGCCCCCGGCTGGAGCCGCTCACTCGCTCGTTGCGGATGAGCTCGGAACACTTCATGGCCTCGACGGGTTGGCGTCCGCGGCGTCCGGTGTTCGACCCCTCGTGGTTCGATCCCGCCGTTGACGTGGTGACGCCGTGAGCCAGGAGAATGCCCCCGAAGGCTCGCCCGAGAGCGCCGTCGCGAGGGCCGTACGGCGTCGTCGCCTGGCCCGCGTCTTCGGTGACGACCTGCCCGAGCAGACGCGCGACGACCTCGACCCGGACGTGGACGAGCGGTCGGCGCAGGAGCGCAGCGATGCGTGGCTGCGCCGTCAGAAGCCACCCCACCACGGCGGCTGACCAGCCCCCTTGGGGGCGACTCTCGAGCGGTGCCGAGCCGAGACGCAGCGAGGCCGCCCCGGCGGACACCGGGGCGGCCTCGAAGATCGGCCTCGAAGGTCGGCCTCGAAGGTCGGCGGGGTGCTCAGACGCCCGTCGGCGGCGCGGTGGTGCCGGCGGCACCGCCCCGAGTGGCGAGCAGGTCGCGGATCTCCTCCAGCAGCGCGACGTCGGCGGGAGTCCCCTCCGCCTCGGCCGGGAAGTACCGGTCCTTCGCCTTGGTGTAGGGCATCACGATGAGGAAGTAGACCACCGCGGCGAGGATGAGGAACGCGATCACTGCGGTGATCCAGGCTCCGAGCGAGACCCCGCCCGGCTTCCAGCCGGCGAAGTCGGGCTGGCCGCCGATCTTGCCGATCAGGTCCATGATCAGCGTGACGGTCGCCGTCACCACCGACGCGAACGCCAAGCCCATGATGAAGGCGACGGCGAGCTCGACGAGGTTTCCGCGAAGAATGAAGTTCTTGAAGCCGGTCATGTGCATCTCCTTCTCTGGCCCCGAGATTTTTTCAGGACCCATCGGTCAGCATCTGAGGCTAATCCCTCCAGAGCACGGTGACGAAGTGCGAGACGGCGAGTCCTGCCAGCGTTTCGGCCGTCTCGTCGGACGCCGCGACGAGCACCAACCGTCCCGGAGCACTGCTCGCGGTCACCTCGCGGGTGGCCTTGGGCAGGGCCAGCACCTCGACGTCGGGCACGATGCTGCGCCGGCCGGGGTCGCGGGGGTCGACGGCGACCAGGTCCACCCGGTCACCGACGCGGAGCAGGCCCGCCACGGCCGGGTCGGTGACCCGCACCGGCACGGCGGCGCGTCCGGCCCGCCCCTCGAGCAGGCGCTCGCCGACGGCCCTGCCGGAGGTCAGCGGCTCGCCCCGGTGCAGCGGGACTGCGAGGGTCCGGCCGGCGAGCTGCTCGGGCGAGACGACGCCGTCGGGCGCCGTCCCGGCGGCATAGTCCGCCCGCCGGAAGTCCGAGGGCGCCAGGACCGTCCCGCTCGGCAGGTCATGTGCGGCCACCCAGACCGGGTCGGTGGGCGGCGGCTGCTGGGCGGCGGCCTCGAGTCCGGCGAGGACCGCCGTGCCTGCGAGGAGAGCTGCGGCCAGGCGGCGGTGCAGCAGCACCTTGCGGCGCAGTCGGTGCCAGCGGAGGAGGAGGGTCTTCATGGGCCACGACGCTAGGAGACAGCGGCCGGTTCCCGCTGTCGCAATCCACAGGGCGCCACCGGCGTCGGCTCAGGAACCGTGCCGAGGCGGGCCGACGTCGCGTGCGCGGGGCTCGTCAGGAGGAGCTGGCGGCGCTGCTCGTGGTGGTGCTGCTCGGGGAGCCCGACTTCGACGACGACGAGTCGGACTTGCCCTTCGACGTACCAGCCTTGGCGTCCGTGCCGGAGCCGGAGCCGGAGTCGGCGCCCGAGCCCGACGCGGCGCCGGCCCCCGAACCGGCCCCCGAACCGGCCCCCGAACCGGCGCCGTTGCCGCTGCCGGCCCGGCTGTCGGTGCGGCTGTCGGTGCGGTAGAAGCCCGACCCCTTGAACACGACGCCGACGGCGTTGTAGACCTTGCGCAGCTTGCCCGCGCACTCCGGGCAGGTCGTCAGGGAGTCCTCGTTGAAGGTCTGCACGGCCTCGAAGAAGTGGCCGCAGTCGGTGCAGGAGTACTGGTAGGTGGGCACGGCGTGGGTTCCTCTGGAGTTGTCGTCGTCCACGGTGCGTCGCGGTGACGCGCCGTTGGCACTCGACGGTGCCGACTGCCAATCCTACGGCACAATGACAACGTGACCGAGCCGGAGGACCTGCCACGAACTCCCTTTCGGGAGTGGCCCGCGGCGGGGCGGTACGCGGTCTACGTGACTCTCGGACTGGTGGTCGTGCTCGTCCTCACCGCCGCGGCCGGCGTCGGACTGGCCCGTCGGTCGCTGCCCACGACGGAGGGCACTGTCCACCTGCACGGGCTCGACGGCGAGGTCGTCGTCCGCCGCGACGCGCACGGCATCCCGCAGCTCTATGCCGACACCGCCCGGGACCTGTTCCGTGCCCAGGGGTTCGTGCAGGCGCAGGACCGGTTCTGGCAGATGGACTACCGGCGGCACCTGACGTCGGGGCGGCTCAGCGAGCTGGTCGGCAAGGACGCGCTGCAGGTCGACATGGCCGTGCGCACCATGGGCTGGCGCGACGTCGCGGAGCAGGAGCTGCCGCTGCTCTCCACGACCACCCGGCAGTACCTCGAAGCCTTCAGCGACGGCGTCAACGACTACCTCGAGGACCGCAGCGCCACCCGGCTCTCACTGGAGTACCTGGTGCTCGGCCTCGGCGGCCTGGACTACCAGCCCGAGAAGTGGACGCCGGTCGACTCGCTCGCCTGGCTCAAGGCGATGGCCTGGGACCTGCGCGGCAACATGCAGGACGAGATCGACCGGGCCCGGCTCCAGGTCGACCGCACCGACGCGCAGATCGCCGAGCTCTACCCGCCGTACGACGGCGCGGCGCACGACCCGATCATGCGCTGGATCGCCGGTCCGCCCGTGCTCGGTCGCCAGCAGCGACTCGGCTCGTCGGGCGGGATCGGGTCGAACAGCTGGGTGGTGTCGGGCCGGTTCACCACCACCGGCAAGCCGATGCTGGCCAACGACCCGCACCTCGCCCCGTCGATGCCCGGCACCTGGTATCAGATGGGCCTGCACTGCCGCACCGTCGGGCCGGCCTGCCCCTTCGACGTCACCGGCTTCACCTTCGCTGGTCTGCCCGGTGTGGTGATCGGCCACAACCGGCGGATCGCGTGGGGCTTCACCAACCTCGGCGCCGACGTCACGGACCTCTACCTGGAGAAGCTGCGCGGCCAGGAGTACCTCCACGGCGGCACCTGGGTGCCGCTCCAGGAGCACGACGAGGTGATCCGCATCCACGGGGCGCCGTCACGGACGATCACGGTGCGCTCGACCCGGCACGGACCACTGCTCTCCGACGTCTCCGAGGAGCTCTCCACCGTCGGGGCCAACGCGGACGTCCCGCCGGGCTCGCCGGACCGCGGCAACGGCTACGCGGTGGCGTTGCGGTGGACGGCCCTGGAGCCGGCACCGACCGCCGACGCGATCTTCGCCCTCGACCGCGCTGCGGACTGGAAGGACTTCCGCAAGGCCGCTCGGCTGTTCGCCGTGCCGAGCCAGAACATGGTCTACGCCGACGTCGACGGCAACATCGGCTACCAGGCCCCGGGCCGGATCCCGATTCGCAAGGGCGGTCGCACCGGTGACTTCGCCGTACCGGGGTGGCTGCCGGCCAACGACTGGTCCGGCCGCACCATCCCCTTCGCCGAGCTGCCGCACGAGCTCAACCCGGCGGAGGGCTTCATCGTTGCCGCCAACCAGGCGGTCGTCGGGTCGTCGTACCCCCACCACCTGGCGAGTGCCTGGGATGCCGGCTACCGCAGCCAGCGGATCCGCACGCTGCTCGAGCGCGAGCTCGACCACGGCAAGGTCGACCTCGGCGAGCTCGAGCAGATCCAGCTCGACACCCGCAACCCGATGGCTCCGGTCCTGGTGCCCTACCTGATGAAGGTGCTGCTGCCTTCGGAGTACTACTCCGCCGGCCAGCGGGTGCTCGCCGACTGGGACTTCCGCGACGACGCCGACTCCCCGGGGGCTGCGTACTTCAACGCGGTCTGGCGCAACCTGTTGCGGCTCACCTTCCACGACCAGCTCCGGCAGTCACTGTGGCCGGCCGGCGGGGACCGCTGGTTCGAGATCATGACCCGGCTGCTGCGCGACCCGGCGAGCGCATGGTGGGACGACGCGGACACCGACACCATCGTGGAGAACCGCGACCAGATCCTGGCGGAGGCGATGCGCGCGGCGCGGGACGACCTCACCCGGCGGGTGGCACGCGAGCCGCAGGACTGGCGGTGGGGCCGGCTGCACCACCTGCGGCTCGACAACCCGACCCTCGGACGCAGTGGGATCGGGCTGGTCCGGGCGTTGTTCGACCGGGGGCCCTACCCGGTCTCCGGAGGCAGCTCGGTGGTGGACGCCACCGCCTGGGACGCCGCCGAGGGGTACGACGCCGTGTCGGTCCCCTCGATGCGGATGGTGGTCAGCCTCGCCGACCTGGACTCGTCGCGGTGGATCAACCTCACCGGCGCCTCCGGGCACGCGTTCGATCCGCACTACACCGACCAGACCGAGCTGTGGCTGCGCGGCGAGTACCTCCCCTGGCCGTTCTCCGACGACGCCGTCCGGAACGCCACCCGGCACACCCTGAGGCTGGTCCCCGCCCGCTGAACTATCCCCCCGGCGTGGCGAACCGGGTGATGCCCAGCTCGGTCGCCACCGCGGTGACCCGGCGGTCGTGGGGAGCGGCGGGGACCTCGTCGAGCACCTCGCTGGCGTTGAGCAGCACACAGGTGAACGTGCCGGCCGGGACCCGGCCCAGCGCCCGGTCGTAGGAGCCGCCGCCGCGGCCGAGGCGCAGGCCGGTGCGGTCGACGGCGAGCCCTGGCACCAGTACGACGTCCGCGGTGGCCACCGCCTCGGGCCCGAGGGGCGTGGTCGCCGGCTCGAGCAGGCCCCGCGCGGCCGGGGTCAGCGACGTCGGCCCCTGGTACGGCGCCCAGTCGAGGTCGTTGTCGGGCTGCAGCAGCGGGAGCACCACCCGCTTGCCCATCGCGACCAGTCCGTCGAGCAGTGGGCCGGTGCCCGGTTCGCGGCCGACGGACACGTACGCCGCGACGCTCGCGGCCCGTCGCACCTGCTCGTGGCCGAGCAGGAAGGAGGCCAGGGCGCGTGCCCGGACGCCGATCTCCGCGACCGACAACCGCCCGCGGTCGGTCACGAGCTGGTCGCGCAGTGCGAGCTTGGTGGCCTCGATGTGGCTCATGGCGGAACCCAGCCTACGATCGTCGGTATGAACGACGCAGGGGCCGCACCGGGCCTGAAGAAGGCTCGCGAGAAGATGGCGGCGGCGGGCGTGCACCCGCTGGCGATCGAGGTCTTCGCCCACTACTTCCGACTGCTGGAGGCGGGCGAGACCGGGATGATCCCGGAGTCCAGCATCGAGCCGCTGGACATGCCGGCGCTGGCCGACGTGGACGTCGCCGACGACGTGGCCGTCGAGGCCCTTGGGCGGACGGCGGTGATCAAGCTCAACGGCGGACTCGGCACCTCCATGGGGATGGACCGGGCGAAGTCGCTGCTCTGCGTGAAGCGCGGTTTGTCGTTCCTCGACGTGATCGCCCGACAGGTCCTGCACCTGCGGCGCGAGCACGGTGTCCGGCTGCCGCTGCTGTTCATGAACAGCTTCCGCACCAGCGCCGACACGCTGGCCGCGCTGGGGAGGTACGACGCGCTGCCGGTGCAGGGCCTGCCGCTGGAGTTCCTGCAGAACAAGGAGCCCAAGCTCCTCGCCGACAAGCTGACACCGGTCCAGTGGCCCAAGGACCCGGCGCTCGAGTGGTGCCCGCCCGGGCACGGCGACCTCTACACCTCGCTGACGGCGACGGGTCTGATCCAGACGCTCCTCGACGCCGGCTACACCCAGGTCTTCGTCTCCAACTCCGACAACCTCGGAGCGGTGCCGACACCCGAGGTGGCCGGCTGGTTCGCCCAGTCGGGGGCGCCGTTCGCGATCGAGGCGGTGCGGCGTACTCCCTCCGACCGCAAGGGCGGCCACTTCGCGCGTCGCCGCAGCGACGGGCGCATCGTGCTGCGCGAGAGCGCGCAGACGCTGCCCGAGGACCGCGACGCGTTGGCCGACCTGGGCCGGCACCAGTTCACCTCGACCAACAACCTGTGGTTCGACCTCGCGGCGATGAAGCACGAGCTCGACCGCCGCGACGGCGTACTCGGGCTGCCCCTGATCCGCAACGTGAAGACCGTCGACCCCGGTGACCCGAAGAGCCCCGAGGTGATCCAGATCGAGAGCGCGATGGGCGCGGCGATCGAGATCTTCGAGGGGGCTCAGACGATCGAGGTCGGCCGCGACCGGTTCGTGCCGGTCAAGAGCACCAACGACCTGCTGGTGCTGCGGTCCGACGTCTACGACATCGGCCAGGACTTCGTGCTCGAGCAGGCCTCGGCGGTGATCCCGTTCATCGACCTCGACGGCGTCTACAAGTTCGTCGCCGACTTCGACAAGCGCTTCAAGGAGGGCGCGCCGTCGCTGAAGCAGGCCGAGTCGCTGCGCGTCGAGGGTGACTGGAGCTTCGGTGCCGGCGTGACCGTCGAGGGCGACGTGACCGTCGAGGGCGAACACGGCCGGATCGACCCCGGCACGGTGCTCAGCGGGGAGCGCAACTCCGCATAGGGTTGCGGCATGACCGCCCCCATGCCCGTCGAGGAACACCTCCAACGGGTCCTGGAGCGGATCCAGCCGTTGGTCGCCTACGAGCAACGGCTGGCCGAGGTCCAGGGCCTGCCGGTCGCGCAGAAGGTCGTCTCGCCGCTGTCGCTGCCCGTCTTCGACAACTCCGCGATGGACGGCTACGCCGTGCATCTCCGCGACGTCGTCGAGGCGACTCCGGACCGGCCGGTGCACCTGCCGGTGACCGGCAACATCGCAGCCGGCGACGGCGGGCACGCGGTGCTGCAGCCGGGCACCACCATGCGGATCATGACCGGCGCCCGCGTGCCGGAGGGGTGCACGGCCGTGGTGCCGCTGGAGTGGACCGACAACGGCACCGACAAGGTGCTGGTGCACCAGGCGCCGACCGAGGGGCAGCACGTCCGCCGGGCCGGTGAGGACGTACGACGCGGGGACGTCCTGCTCCGCGAGGGCGACGTGGTGGGTCCACGCCAGGTGGGGCTGCTCGCCTCCGTCGGCCTCGACCGGGTGGTCACCAGGCCGCGCCCGCGGGTGGTCATCATGTCGACCGGCTCGGAGCTGGTCGAGCCCGGCCTGCCGCTGGGCCCCGGCCAGATCCACGACTCCAACTCCTACCTCCTCGCCGCAGCCGCCCGCGCCGCGGGCGCGATCCCCTACCGGGTCAACGCGAGCGCCGACGACGTCGCGTCCTTCACCGACGCGCTGAGCGACCAGCTGGTCCGCGCCGACGTGGTCGTCACCAGCGGCGGTGTCAGCAAGGGCGACCACGACGTGGTCAAGGCGGCGCTTCGATCGCTGCGGTCGGTCGACTTCCGGGAGGTCGCGATGCAGCCGGGCAAGCCGCAGGGCTTCGGGCTGATCGGCGAGGACGCCACGCCGATCTTCACGCTGCCGGGCAACCCGGTCTCCTCCTACATCTCCTTCGAGGTCTTCGTGGTGCCGGCGTTGCGCAAGATGATCGGTCGTCGGCCGTGGTCGCGGCCGGTGGGGCATGCCGTGGTCAGCCAGCGGCTCAGCTCGCCGGTCGACCGCACGCAGTACCTCCGCGGCCGGTTCGACCCGCGGGCCGACGGCGCCTTCGTCGAGCCGGTCGGCGGACCGGGGTCCCACCTCGTCGGCGGGCTGGCCGCAGCCAACTGCCTGATCGTCCTCGACGAGGGGGTCAGCTCGGTGGCCGAGGGCGACGTGGTGCCGGTGATGCTGCTGGACCGGGAGTACTGAGGAGCGCCATGTCCGGGGACCGTCTCACCCACCTCGACGAGGCCGGCGCCGCCCGGATGGTCGACGTCTCGGCGAAGGACGTCACCGCACGGGTCGCCGTCGCCTCCGGCAAGGTCCGGCTCGGCGACGCGGTCCTCCGGCTGCTGCGCGGGGAGGGCGTGCCCAAGGGCGACGCGCTCGGCGTGGCCCGGCTGGCCGGGATCATGGGCGCCAAGCGCACCCCCGACCTGATCCCGCTGTGCCACCCGCTCGCGATCTCCGGAGTCACCGTGGACCTCGAGGTCGTCGACGACGGTGTCGCCATCACCGCCACCGTCCGGACCACCGACCGCACCGGCGTGGAGATGGAGGCTCTCACCGCCGTCTCGGTCGCGGCACTCACCGTGATCGACATGGTCAAGGCCGTCGACAAGGCCGGCGTCATCACCGACGTGCGCGTGGAGTCCAAGGAGGGCGGCAAGAGCGGCACCTGGCGACGCGACGACAGTGCTCGCGGGCCCGTCGCGGACAGCCCGGCGGAGGAACGACGGTGAAGGCCGCCGTCGTGGTCGCCTCCAACCGGGCCGCCGCGGGCGTCTACGAGGACACCACCGGCCCGCTCATCGTGGAGGCGCTGCGGGCCGACGGCTGGCAGGTCGACCCGCCCTCCGTCGTACCGGACGGGCAGGCGGTGGCCGACGCGATCCGCGCGGCCCTCGCTTCGGGGGCCAGGGCGGTGCTCACCACCGGTGGCACCGGGCTCACGCCCACCGACCGGACGCCCGAGGTGACCGCCGCGCTCCTCGACCGCGAGGTGCCGGGCATCGCGGAGGCGATCCGGGCGTACGGCGCGGGCAAGGGCGTCCCGACGGCGGCCCTGTCCCGTGGCCTGGCAGGCATCGCCGGGAAGGCGCTCGTGGTCAACCTCCCCGGGTCGCGCGGCGGGGTGAAGGACGGCCTCGCCGTCGTACTGCCGCTGCTCCGGCACGCGGTCGAGCAGATCGTCGGGAGTGACCACTGAGCCGCCAGCACGGTCCCGGGGCCGGCTGGCCGGTGGTCCTCCAGGACGGCGCCCTGCGGTTGCGCCCGATCAGCAGGTGGGACCGGCGGGACTGGCGACGGGTGCGCGAGCGCAACGTCGCCTGGCTGGGGCCGTGGGATGCGACGTCGCCCCCGGGAGTCGAGCCGCGGCCGAGCACGTTCCAGGC
The DNA here is from genome assembly GCA_035708765.1 of Marmoricola sp. GTDB lineage: Bacteria > Actinomycetota > Actinomycetes > Propionibacteriales > Nocardioidaceae > Marmoricola. The sequence continues at coordinate 3,392 of DASTFI010000127.1, read as the reverse complement.
GATGGTGCGACAGATGCTGGCGTCGGCGCGGGCGGGCCGCCAGCTGCCCTTCGTCGTGGAGTACGACGGCCGTTTCGTCGGCCAGCTCACGGTGAACAACATCGTCCGCGGCTCGGCTCAGTTCGCCTCGATCGGCTACTGGATCGACCAGGACTGCGCCGGCCGGGGGATCATCCCCCGTGCCGTGGCGCTGGCGATCGACCACTGCTTCTTCGCGCTGCGGCTGCACCGGGTCGAGATCGCGATCCGCCCGGAGAACGTGGCGTCCCTGCGGGTGGTGGAGAAGCTGGACATCCCGGAGTACGGCTTCGCGCGGCGGTTCCTGCACATCGACGGCGACTGGCGCGACCACCGGCTGTTCGCCATCACCGCCGAGGACGTGCCGCTGGGCCTGCTCAACCGGCTCAAGGGCTCGGGCGGCTGATGCCCTCGGCACTGCTTGGGAGTGCCCGGACGGCGCCCGGACGGCACCCGGACGGCGCCCAGGACGGCAAATCACAGTGGTCACAGGAGTGATATCGCGACACACCGCTCCACCTGCGGTCCGGCGCTCGGAGACGCTTCTACCCTCAACGCGTGGACCTCTCCGGAATCATCTTCGTCGCGCTCGCCATCGGCTGGGCGGTGTACCTCATCCCCAAGGCCCTGCAGCGCGAGGACGAGAAGGCGCTGAGCCGGTCGGTCGACACCTTCTCCGACTCGATGCGGATCCTCGGCCGGCGCACTCCTGCCCCGACGGAGTCGGTGGCTGACCAGGGGGAGAGGCCAGCCCGGCCGCGCACCACCGCGCCTCAGTACCGCCTCTCCCGGCCCGCGGCCCGCGACGCCGCGCGCCGTCGCCGCCGGGTGCTCGGCGTGCTCCTCGGCCTGCTTCTGGTCAGTGTCGCCACGTCCACGTTCTCGGTGACGCCGTGGTGGTCCACCGCGGTTCCCGGCGGCCTGGTCGTGCTCTTCCTGCTCGTTGCCCGGCTCGCGGTGCGGGCCCAGCAGGTGCGTCGGTTCACCGAGGATCTCGAGGAGGCCTCCGGCCCGATCGCCGGCCTGCCGTTGCGGGCTCCGCTCTCCGAGGCCGAGATGCAGCCCGACCTGGAGGCCGAGGACACCGTCAGCGTCACCCGCGAGGAGCTCGCGGCTGCGGTGGCCGCTCCGACCACGGACGCCGGCGGCCTGTGGGACCCGCTCCCGATCACGCTGCCGACGTACGTCAACAAGCCCCGCGCCCGTCGTACGGTCCGGACGATCGAGCTCACCCAGGCCGGCGTGACCTCCTCAGGCCACGACGCGGCCGACACCGCCCTGGCCCGGCGCGCTGCGGCCGACGACGCCGCCGAGAAGCAGGAATCTGCGGAGGACGAGGGCGGCCGCAAGGTCGTCGGAGGCTGACGCGCACCCGCTCGACGGTCAGCGCAGCTTGACTGCGCCGCCGTCGACCATGATCGTCTGCCCGGTGACGTAGGAGGCGTCGTCGCTGGCCAGGAACACCGCGACCCGCCCGACGTCTGACTCGGCATCGCCGAAACGTCGCATCGGCGTCGCGGCCAACAGCGCCTGTTCCTGGTCCGGATGGGCGTCGAGGTAGGCTTGGATGCCCTCGGTGAGCGCCAGCGGCGAGATCACGTTGACGTTGATGTCGTCGCGGGCCCACTCGTTGGCCGCCACCCGGCTGATCGCCCGGATCGCCTCCTTGGCGGCGGCGTAGGCACCCTGGTGCGGCATCCCCTCCATCCCGGCGCCGGAGCCGAAGTTGATGACCGATCCGCGGTGCTCCCTCAGTTGCGGGTGGCACGCCTGCATCAACCGCAGCGTGGGGTGGAAGCCGGTGTCGAAGGAGAGGGCGAGGTCGGCCTGGCTCAGCGTCGCCAGCGGAGCCTGCCGGCTCGCGTGGGCGTTGTTGACCAGGACGTCGATCCGGCCGAACGCCGCGAGCGCGTGGTCTCGCACCGTCTCGGCGAAGCCCTCGGCGGTGAGGTCGACGTGCGCGAAGGACACCGGGCTGCCGAGCTCGGCCGCCAGCTCGTCGCCGGCTGCCTGGTTGACGTCGACCGCGACGACGCGCGCGCCCTCCTTGACGAAGGCTCGGACGATCCCGCGGCCGATCCCGCCGGCGCCACCGGTGACGATCGCCACCTTGCCGTCCAGTCGCACGCTGCCTCCTCCGGCCCGATGTGCGGTCCCGATGTGTGGGCCCGATGTGTGGGTCCGGCACCAGCGTGTGCCATCGCGCGCGCCGCCCACGGACCTCCTCCCGCACACCGGGACGAGAGCGACAAGTCTCGCCCACAAGGTGGCGATCCTGATCCACCTGCTGGACCAGGATCGCCACCTTGCGACGCCGGTAGCCACCTCTCCGCCGCCGATTTCGACCCGCCACGACCCGGGTGGTAACTTTTCCCACGCGTCGTACGACGCACCGGGGCTGTGGCGCAGTTGGTAGCGCGTCTCGTTCGCAATGAGAAGGTCAGGGGTTCGAATCCCCTCAGCTCCACCAAACCCGCTGGTCAGAGGCCCGCCCGGATCCTGAATTCAGGAGCAGGCAGTGGCAACTCAGCAGAAACTCAGCACAAAGTCGGTCCGTTGGCCGACGTCCTCGGCCCGTCTGGGCCGCTCTCGGCCTCGCGCGGCAGGGCTGGTGCACCTGGTCGGTATGACGACCACCACGCGCCCCGAGACGAGGCTCGGCCCCGTCCTCACCCTGTCCCAGCTCGCCACCCAGCTCGGCGTCACCGCCCAGACGCTCTACGACCTACGCAGCCAGGGCCGCGGCCCGCGTGGCTTCCGCGTCGGCCGCGAGCTTCGATTCCGGGTCAGCGAGGTCGACGCCTGGCTCGCCCAGATGGAGGCCGACGACGCCGAGCGGCACCCACGGCAGGCCGGCTGATGCGCACCGGAAGGCCTCGCACCCCGATCGGCACCCACGGCGCGATCAACACCCGCCGGGAAGGCGGTCGCGTGGTCGCGGAGACCCGCGTCCGTGACCTCGACGGCCGCCTCCGCCAGGTCAGAGCCTCCGGGCCCACCGCGGCCGCCGCCCGCACCCGGCTGATGGAACGCATCCGAGAGCGACCATCCCTCCCGAGCGCCGGTGTGCTGCGGCCCACGAGCTCATTTGCGGATCTCGCAGATTTGTGGCTGGCCGATCTCGAGCTGCGCGATCTTGCAGGGAACACCAAGGAGAACTACCGGACCTGCCTGCGGCTCCACGTCCGGCCGGCGTTCGAGCACTACACGCTGGGCGAGGTGACTACCGGCCGGGCTACCGACTGGCGTCACTATTGTCATGACCTCTTACAGCTAGGCCTCGAACGCCGATCGGAACCTTCGGCGACATCTCGTTGATCAACGCGAGCGGCGGCCAGTTCCGCGCGGTTCAGGGATGACGACGGGAAGGTCCG
>DASTFI010000126.1:0-34102 GCA_035708765.1 Marmoricola sp. | reverse complement strand
CGACAAGGCGAAGGAGATCGACGCCGACATGATCGGCCTGTCCGGGCTGATCACCCCCTCGCTCGACGAGATGGTCAACTTCGCCGTCGAGATGGAGCGACAGGGCTTCGACATCCCGTTGCTCATCGGAGGGGCGACCACCTCGCGCGCCCACACCGCGGTCAAGGTCGCGCCACGGCGCAAGGGCGGTCCGGTGGTCTGGGTCAAGGACGCATCCCGGTCCGTGCCGGTCGCTGCGGCGCTGCTCTCGGCCGAACGTCGTGAGCCGTTCCTGGCCGACATCGCCGCCGACTACGAGCACCTGCGCGAGCGGCACGCCGCCAAGCACGAACGGCCGATGCTGAGCCTCGCTCAGGCACGCGCGAACCGGACGCCCATCAGCTGGGAGGGCTACACCCCACCGACGCCGCGGCAGCCAGGGGTCACCGTCTTCGAGGACTACGACCTCGCGGAGCTGCGGGAGTACATCGACTGGCAGCCGTTCTTCAACGCCTGGGAGATGAAGGGCAAGTTCCCCGACATCCTCAACAACCCGACCAGCGGCGAGACGGCCCGCAAGCTGTTCGACGAGGCCAACGACATGCTCGACCGGGTCATCAAGGAGAAGTGGCTCACCGCGAACGGCGTGGTCGGCTTCTTCCCGGCCAACGCCGTCGGCGACGGCCACGGCGACGACGTCGAGGTCTACACCGACGAGAGCCGCAGCGAGGTGCTGACCGTCCTGCACAACCTGCGCCAGCAGGGCGAGCACCGCGAGCACGTGCCCAACCGCTCGCTCGGCGACTTCGTCGCTCCCCGCGAGACCGGGCTGGCCGACTGGGTGGGCGCGTTCGCGGTCACCGCCGGACTCGGGGCGACCGAGAAGATCATGGAGTTCAAGGAAGCCCTCGACGACTACAGCGCAATCCTGCTCGAGTCGGTCGCCGACCGGCTCGCCGAGGCGTTCGCCGAGCGGCTGCACGAGCGGGTCCGCAAGGAGCTGTGGGGGTACGCCGAGGACGAGGCGCTCGACAACGCGGCCCTCATCGGCGAGAAGTACGCCGGCGTCCGGCCGGCCCCCGGCTACCCGGCCTGTCCCGAGCACACCGAGAAGCGCACCCTGTGGGATCTGCTCGACGTGCACGCCAAGACCGGCATCGAGCTCACCGACTCCATGGCGATGTGGCCCGGCGCGGCCGTCAGCGGCTGGTACTTCTCCCACCCGCAGTCGCAGTACTTCGTGGTGGGTCGCGTCGGGGAGGACCAGGTCACCGACTACGCCCGACGGAAGGGCTGGACGAAGGCGGAGGCCGAGCGCTGGCTCTCCTCCAACCTCGGCTACAACCCGGAGGACTGACCGGGTGGTCCAGCCTCCTGCGGTGCAGGCCGTGCTGTGGGACTTCGACGGGACCCTGGTGGACACGGAGCCCTACTGGATCGACGCGGAGTTCGAGCTGGTGGCCCGGCACGGCGGGACGTGGACCCACGAGCACGCGCTCAACCTGGTCGGCAACGACCTGCTGGTCTCGGGCCGCTACATCCGCGAGCACGCGGGCATCGAGCTCGAGCCCGCGGAGATCGTGGAGCAACTGCTCGACGCCGTCATCGCGCGGGTCCAGCGGCGGGTGCCCTGGCGGCCCGGTGCGGTCGAGCTGCTCGCCAGCCTCCGGCGGGCGGGGCTGCCGTGCGTGCTGGTGACGATGTCCTACCGCCGGTTCGTCGACCCGGTGCTGGCCTCGTTGCCGGCGGGAACGTTCACGGCGCTGGTGACCGGTGACGCGGTCGCCCGCGGCAAGCCCCATCCGGAGCCGTACCTGAAGGCGGCCGCAGAGCTCGACCTGCCGCCCTCGAGCTGTCTGGCGGTCGAGGACTCCGAGACCGGTGCCCGTTCCGCCGAGGCCGCGGGGTGCCACGTGCTCGTGGTGCCCAACCACGTCGTGGTCGAACCCGGGACGAATCGGATCTTCCGGGACACCCTCGTCGGCCTCGACGCGGCGACGCTGTTGCAAATCGTTGCCGGATCGCGACCTGAACCAGCACAACGGGCCATGACACCCCGGCCGCGGGACGAGTAGCGTCCCGGAAGGACTGCCCCGCAACGGGGTCGCCGATCATGGAGGTGCTCATCTTGAATCGCAGACGCGGACTGCTGGCGATCGCCAGCGCCGGTGTGTTGGTCGCCTCGCTCGCTGCCTGTGGCAGTGGCGGCGACGGCAAGGACGGAGGCTCGGGCGGAGACGGCAGCAGCTGGACCCTCGGCACGACCGAGACCGTCACGGCGATGGACCCGGCGGGCTCCTACGACTTCGGGTCGTGGAACCTGCAGTACAACATCTTCCAGCAGCTGATGGTGGTGCCCGCCGGAGAGAGCGACCCCAAGCCGGACGCCGCGGAGTCGTGCACCTACGACAATCCCCAACAGCTCACCTGCAAGCTGCGCGAGGGCCTGAAGTTCTCCAACGGTCACGCGCTCACCTCCTCGGACGTGAAGTTCTCGTTCGAACGCAACATCGCGATCGCGGACCCGAACGGCTCCTCGGTGCTGCTCGGCTCGATCACCGACTCCAGCAACGCCGACAAGCCGAAGCTCGCGGACGGCGCCATCGAGACGCCGGACGACACCACGGTGGTCTTCCACCTGAACAAGCCCGACACGACCTTCATGAAGGTGCTGACCTCGGCGACGTCCTCGATCGTCGACGAGGACGTCTTCCCGGCGGACAAGCTGCTCGGTGACTCCGACGTCGTCGGCTCGGGCCCCTACAAGCTGAGCCAGTACAAGGCCGGCGAGCAGGCGGTGCTGGAGGCCAACGACAAGTACGACGGCGACCGCAAGGCGAAGACGGACCGGATCTTCATCCAGTACTTCTCCGACCCGGCTCCGTTGAAGCAGGCCATCGACTCCGGCCAGATCGACATCGCCTGGCGCACGCTGAGCCCGACCGACCTCAACGACCTCGAGGGCAACGACAAGGTCAAGGTGCTCAAGGGCAAGGGCTCGGAGTTCCGTTACTGGGTCTGGCAGCTCGGCACCCCGGTCGGCAAGCAGAAGGCCGTCCGCCAGGCAGCCGCCTACCTGATCGACCGCGAGGCGATCGCGAAGAACGCCTACGACGGCACCGTCCAGCCGGCGTACTCGATCGTGCCCCCGGGCTTCTCCGGCCAGAAGGACTCCTTCAAGGAGAAGTACGGCGACACCCCGAACGTCGACAAGGCCAAGCAGGTGCTGCAGCAGGCCGGGATCCAGACGCCGGTCAAGATCAAGCTGGGCTACACGCCGAGCCACTACGGCCCCAACGCCGTGGACGAGGCGACCGAGCTGCAGTCGCAGCTCAACAACAGCGGTCTGTTCAAGGCGACCAAGGACGACGCCGAGTGGGAGCGCTACCAGACGCTCTACAAGCAGAACGCCTACGACCTCTTCATCCTGGGCTGGTACCCCGACTTCCTGGACGCGGACAACTACCTGTCCCCGTTCCTGCGTGACGGCGGGTTCTACGGCAACAACTACTCCAACCCGGAGGTCAACAAGCTGCTCGACCAGGAGCTGGGCGAGACCGACGAGGCGAAGCGCGAGCAGATCATCGGTCAGCTGCAGGACATCACGGCCGAGGACGTTCCGCTGATCCCGTCGTGGAACGGTCAGAACGTCGCAGTGGCGACGAAGAACATGGAAGGTGTCGAGGAGACGCTCGACCCGACGTACATCTTCCGCTTCTGGATGATCAGCAAGAACTAGTGCGGTTGCGGGGGAGGGCGCACCCGGTCGGTCCGGGGCGCCCTCCCCTTCGGCCTGTACGACGACAGGAGGTTCGGCTTGAGTAGCCAGGGCTCGATCCCGCGGTACGTGCTGCAGCGAGTGCTGCTGGTCATCCCGATGATCTGGGTGCTGCTCACGGTGGTGTTCCTGCTGCTGCGGGTGGCACCGGGAGACCCGATCTCGGCGTCACTCGGCGGCAAGCTCAGCCCCCAGGCCCTCGCCGACGCGCGGCACCGGGCCGGTCTGGACCGACCGTTGATCGTGCAGTACCTGGAGTACATCAAGGACGTCGCCACCCTGAACTTCGGCAACACCTTCACCGACAACCGCCCGATCATCGACGTGATCCGCGACAACGGCGGCGCCACCCTGTCCCTCACCGTCGGTGCGTTCCTGGTGGCCCTGCTCATCGGGATCCCGCTCGGGCTCCTCGCCGGGCGCTACCGGGACACCGCCGGCGACGCGGTGATCCGCATCTTCGGCGTGGTCAGCTATGCCGCGCCGATCTTCTGGACCGGCCTGCTCGCCGTGATCCTGGTGGCGCCCACCGGCTGGCCGACGTACGACATCGCCTCGGCACAGACGAAGTTCCTGGTCGAGCCGCACACGCACATCCTGCTGCTGGACGCGATCATCGACGGCAACGCGGACGCGGTCGTCGACGTGCTGCAGCACCACGTGCTCCCGTGCCTGACGCTCGGGCTGCTGCTCTCCGGGGTCTTCATCCGGCTGGTCCGGGTCAACGTCCTGCAGACCCTCAAGGGTGACTACGTCGAGGCCGCGCGCGCCCGAGGCGTGCCGGAGAAGTACGTGATCCGACGGCACGCCTTCCGCAACGCCCTGGTCCCCGTCGTCACCGTGGTCGGCCTGCAGGTGGCGCTGACCCTGGGCGGTGCGGTGCTGACCGAGAAGACGTTCAACTGGCCCGGCCTGGGCAACGAGCTGGTCAACTACCTCGTCGCCCACGACTACAGCGCCGTCCAGGGCCTGGTGACCTTCTTCGCCATCGTCGTCGTCATCGTGAGCATGCTCGTCGACATCGTCAACGCACTCATCGACCCGCGGGTCCGGTACTGAGAGGAGGCTGGCGATGTTCAAGCGCATCATGAGCACGGGTCTTGCCCCGTTCCAGCACACGACCGGGATGGGGCGCTGGATCCTGGTCGCCGGGATCGCGATCACCGCGGTCTTCGTGATCTTCGCCGTCTTCGCGCCCTGGATCGCCCCCTACGGCTTCTCCCAGCGGACCGACGCCGCCGGCGACCGGTTCCCGAAGATGGGTCACCCGAGCAGCGACCACCTGCTCGGCACGAACGACCAGTTCTACGACATCCTGTCCCGGGTCATCTGGGGCGCGCGCACGGAGCTGTCGGTCGTGCTGCTCTCCGTCATCCTCGCCGTGGTCATCGGGGTACCCCTCGGGCTGGTCTCCGGCTTCCTCGGCGGCTGGGCCGACCGTGCCCTGGTGTTCGTGATGGACGCGCTGTACGCGTTCCCGTCACTGCTGCTGGCCATCGTCTTCGCGTTCCTGCTGCAGGCGAAGCTCGGGGGCGCAGGGATCCTGGCCGCGGCGTTGTCACTGACGGCGATCTACATACCGCAGTACTTCCGGGTGGTGCGCAGCACCACGGTGAGCGCGCGGGAGGAGACCTACGTCGAGGCTGCCCGGGCGATCGGCGCGAAGCCGCGCACCATCATGGGCCGCTACCTGTTCGGCAACGTCATCCAGTCGGTTCCGGTGATCGGCACGCTGAACGCCGCGGACGCGATCAGCACGCTGGCCGCACTGGGCTTCGTGGGCCTGGGCATCCAGCCCGACGAGGCCGCCGAATGGGGCTACGACCTGAGCCGTGCGCTCGACGACGCAGCCGCCGGGATCTGGTGGACCACCCTCTTCCCGGGCCTGGCGATCGTGCTCCTCGTCACCGGGCTGACCCTGATCGGCGAGGGCCTCAACGAGACCATCAACCCGGCGCTGCGCAAGCGCCGGATCCGCAAGGTGGTGCTCACCCGCGGCTCGGTGACCGAGCCCCGGCCGCCGGCCGAGCCCCCGCGTGCGCACGAGGAGGAGGTCTCGCGATGACCCTGCACCTGGACGACCAGGAGCCCACCGGCGCTGCCGCCGGGGCTCCGGTGATCGAGGCCCGGGACCTGCGGGTCTGGTACGGCAGCGAGCGCGGCCCGGTCAAGGCGGTGGACGGGGTGAGCTTCAGCCTCGGCAAGGGGGAGATCCTCGGGCTGGTGGGGGAGTCCGGCTGCGGCAAGTCGACCCTGGGCCGGGCGCTGCTCGGACTGCTGCCTGCCGGTGCCGCGATGGACGGCAGCCTGCTGTTCCACGGCGAGGACCTGCTCACGTCCTCCCGGAAGCAGATGTTCGCCCGCCGTGGCTCCGAGCTGGGGATGATCTTCCAGGAGCCGCTGACCAGGCTGAACCCGCTGATGCGGATCTCCCAGCACTTCGAGGAGACGGTGCGCGCGCACGAGAAGGGGATCTCCCGGGACGAGGTGCGTCGTCGGGCTCTGGAGGTGCTGCGCCTGATGGGCATCCCGCCGACCAGGTACCGCGCCTACCCGCACGAGTTCTCCGGTGGCATGCGCCAGCGCCTGATGATCGCCCTCGCCCTGGTGCTGCGGCCCTCCTTCGTGGTGGCCGACGAGCCGACCACCGCGCTCGACGTGCTGGTCGAGGCCCAGATCATCCGGATCCTGCACGACCTGCGCCGCGACTTCGACACCTCACTGCTGCTGATCACCCACAACCTCGGCATCGTCGCGGAGGCATGCGACCGGGTCGCGGTGATGTACGCCGGCAAGATCGTCGAGCTGGGCGACGCCACGACGGTGTTCTCCCGGCCCCAGCACCCCTACACCCGGGAGCTACTGCGCTCGACGATCTCGCTGCGCACGACCGGGCTCAACTACATCCCCGGTGCACCGCCCGACCTGACCGACCCACCGTCCGCCTGCCACTTCCACCCACGCTGCCCGGACGCGATGAGCATCTGCGCGAACCGGGCGCCCCGCGAGAGCATCGACGACGCCGGCACCCACGTCCAGTGCTGGGCCGCCGACCTGGCCGCCGGCCGGGTGCAGCTCACCGACGCGGAGAAGGCCCCGCTGATCCGAGAGGAGATCTCCGTTGCCGACGAAGCCTGACCACCAGCCCCGCACCGAGACCGGGCACGCCACCGTGATGGACCTCGACGACCTCGAGGTGCACTTCGAGCTCGGCTCTGGGGTGCTGGCCCGGCTGTTCGGCCTGGGGACCCGCTCCGTGAAGGCCGTCGACGGGGTGAACCTCTCGCTGCGTCGCGGCGAGGTGCTCGGCCTGGTCGGCGAGTCGGGCTCGGGCAAGACCACCCTGGGCCGGTCGCTGCTCGGGCTGGCCCCGGCGACCGCGGGCCGGATCACCTACCACGACAGCCGCGGCGGCACCCACGACGTCGCCTCGATGTCCGGTGGCGACCTGCGCCGGCTGCGCACCGACGTGCAGATGGTCTTCCAGGACCCGCACGCCGCCCTCAACCCGACGATGACGATCGAGACCGCGATCGGCCACCCGCTGCGGATCCACGGCATCGCCCGGGGCGAGGAGCTGCGCCGCCGTGTGGCGGAGGTGCTCGAACGGGTGGGCCTCTCGCCGGCCGAGCAGTTCATGAACAAGTACCCCGCCGACCTGTCCGGTGGGCAGAAGCAGCGAGCCGTGATCGCCCGGGCGATCATCCTCGACCCCGATGTGCTGGTGGCCGACGAGCCGGTGTCCATGCTCGACATGAGCGTGCGCGCCAAGATCCTCCAGCTGATGCTGGACCTCAAGAACGACCTCGGCCTGACCTACGTCTACATCACCCACGATCTGGCGACGGCGAAGTTCTTCTGCGACCGGATCGCGATCATGTACCTCGGCCGCGTCGTCGAGATCGGGCCGAGCCAGGAGATCTTCGACGACCCGAAGCACCCCTACACCAAGGCCCTGCTGCACGCGATCCCGGAGCCGGACCCCGAGCGGATGGTGCCGCGCGACCTGCCCCGCGGCGAGATCGCCGACGCGGCCAAGCCGCCGTTGGGTTGCCACTTCCACCCCCGGTGCCCCGAGGCGGTGTCCAACTGCGGCTGGGAGTCGCGCGACCTGCGGGTCCTGCTCGAGCACCGCTGGACCTCCGTCGACCCTGAGGTCTATCAGCGCGAGCAGCAGGTCGTGGGTGACCTCGAGCACCTCGACACGCCGACCCTGGACGCCCGCATCGGCTCCAGCTCGACCGCAGGTGAGGTCCGCGAAGTGCTCGACGCGGCGCGCGCCCAGGACCCGGACGAGCCGATGTGGTCGGGAGTCCAGGACCTCACCGAGGAGTCCGACGGGCTGCACGTCCGCTTCCACGACGGCGTCGACCCGCGGTTGCGTCCGGCCGGCGGCGTCGAGGTGGCGTGCGTGCTCTACCCCGAGACGCGCTAGCGTTTCGGCGTGGACGAGGACCAGCGCACCATGTCGGCGGCCCCGCCCGGAAGCTTCCGGATCGGTTCGATCGGTGGCGTCGACGTCTTCGTCCGGGCCTCGTGGCTGGTGATCGCGGCCCTCATCGCCTACCTGATGGCGCCGGCGATCGAGCAGGTCGAGCCCGGTCTCGGCGCGCTCAAGTACGTCGCCGGCGTCGCCTTCGCCGTCCTGCTGTACCTCTCGGTGCTCCTGCACGAGATGTCCCACGCCCTCACCGCACGCCACTTCGGCCTACCGGTCCGCTCCATCACCCTGCAGTTCCTCGGGGGGATGACGGAGATCGAGGGCGAGCCGCACAGCCCGGGCCAGGAGTTCACCGTCGCCGTGGTCGGGCCGCTGACCTCGCTCGCAGTCGGGGGAGCCGCCTGGTCGGCGCTGCTGCTCGGGCCGTCGGGCCTGGTGGAGATGGCGATCTACGGGCTCGCCGTGTCCAACCTCGTCGTCGGTGTGCTCAACCTCGTGCCCGGTCTGCCGCTCGACGGCGGACGGGTGCTGCGCGCCGGCGTCTGGAAGGCCACCGGCAACATGCACCGTGGCACCATCGTCGCCGCCTGGGGTGGTCGGGTGGCGGCCGTCCTGGTGCTGCTCTGGCCGTTCTTCGCCGGCAACCTCCTGGGCTACCAGGTCGACGTCTTCGACTACGCCGTCGCCTGCGTCATCGCCGTCTTCCTCTGGAGCGGGGCCGGGGCGTCGCTGGTCAGTGCGCGGGTCCGGCGGAGGTTGCCGTCCCTGCGGGCGCGGCCGTTGGCCCGCCGCGCCGTCTCGGTCACCGAGGGCACCTCGGTCGCCGAAGCGGTCCGCCAGACCCAGGACGCGGAGGCAGGCGGCATCGTGGTCGTCGACCGGGCCGGCCGCCCCGTCGGCATCGTCAGCGAGGCCGCGCTCGCGCAGGTGCCGGTCGACCGCCGTCCGTGGATGCTGGTCCAGGCCGTCGCCCGCACGGTGGAGGAGGGGCTCGTGCTGCCCGCGGACATCGTCGGGGAGGACCTGGTGCTCGCCATGTCGCGGCACCCGGCGTCCGAGTACGCCCTCGTCGAGGACGACGGGTCGCTCTACGGCATCCTCTCGACGCTCGACGTGGACCGTGCCTTCGAGGCGGGAGCGCGCAAGTGAGCGGACAGGACTGGTCCGGGGTGCGCAGCGGCCCCCTCCGGGCGGGGGAGTGGGTCCGCCTGGTCGACGGCAAGGGCCGCAAGCACAACATCTGCCTGGAGGCGGGCCGGTCGTTCCACACCAACAAGGGCGGCATCAGCCACGACGACCTGATCGGTCGCGACGAGGGGTTCACGGTCACCTCGACCTCCGGTGGCGAGTACCTCGTGTTCCGCCCGCTGCTCAGCGAGTTCGTCGTCTCCATGCCGCGGGGCGCGGCGGTCGTCTACCCGAAGGACGCCGCCCAGATCGTCGCCATGGCCGACATCTACCCGGGCGCGACGGTGGTCGAGGCCGGTGCCGGCTCCGGAGCGCTGACCTGCTCGCTGCTGCGCGCGGTCGGCCCGGGCGGCCGGGTGTCGTCGTACGAGCGTCGCGAGGAGTTCGCCGACGTCGCGCGCCGCAACGTCACCCAGTTCTTCGGCGGCACCCCCGACGTGCCGCACCCGGCCTGGCAGCTGACGGTCGGCGACCTCGTGGAGGCCCTGCCCGCCGGCGAGGCACCCGGCAGCGTCGACCGGGTCGTGCTCGACATGCTGGCCCCGTGGGAGTGCGTCGAGGTGGTCGCCCAGGCCCTGCGGCCGGGCGGCATGGTGGTCGCCTACGTCGCCACCACGACGCAGCTCGGCCGGATCGTGGAGTCGTTGCGCGCGCACGGCGAGTTCACCGAGCCGCAGCCGTGGGAGACCCTGGTCAGGGACTGGCACGTGGAAGGCCTGGCCATCCGTCCGGACCACAAGATGAACGGCCACACCGGCTTCCTGGTCACCTCCCGGCGGATGGCGCCCGGGAGCGCGGCGCCGCGCAAGAAGCGCCGCCCGGCACCGGGGGCGTACGGCGAGGACTACAGCGGTCCGCGCCCCGCCGACCTGGCGGCCGGGAGCCCGGAGGCCTGACCCGGGCACGGACTGGTCTGCACGGGCTGGTCTGCACGGGTCGCCGCGTCGGTGCCCGACACGTTGCGAATCTCCGCGAATCTCCGCGAATCTCCCTGTATGTCGTGCGCATGATCTGCCCCCCGCGGGTAGTGTCGAGGACAGGGAATTGCTCCCGATGGAGGTGGGTTCCATGACCAGTGGCACGTCCGGACGGCACACCGGGGACGACCGTGACGCGGCCCAGCTGCGCAACCAGATCGCGTTCCTCGAGGCAGAGGTCACCGAGCTTCGTCGTCGCCTCGTCGACGCGCCCGTGTCGAGCCGCAGCCTGGACCAGCGGCTGGCCGACACCCAGCGCTCGCTCGCTGCGGTCACCTCGCAGAACGAACGCCTCGCCCAGACCCTGCGCGAGGCGCGGGAGCAGATCATCACCCTCAAGGAGGAGGTCGACCGGCTGGCTCAGCCGCCGACCGGCTTCGGCACGTTCCTCGCTCGTCACGACGACGGTTCGGTGGACGTGTTCACCGGGGGCCGCAAGCTCCGCGTCAACGTCAGCCCGAACGTCGAGGCCGCGTCGCTGACCCGCGGGCAGGAGGTCATGCTCAACGAGGCGCTGAACGTCGTCGACGCACTCGAGTTCGAGCAGCTCGGCGAGGTCGTCATGTTCAAGGAGCTGCTCGCCGACGGCGAGCGGGCGCTGATCATCGCCAACGCCGACGAGGAGCGGGTGGTGCGGCTCGCCGAGCCGCTGCGCACACAGACGCTCCGGGCCGGCGACTCGCTGCTCCTCGACGCCAAGTCCGGCCACGTCTACGAGCGGGTGCCGAAGTCGGAGGTCGAGGAGCTCATCCTCGAGGAGGTCCCCGACATCGCCTACGAGTCGATCGGCGGGCTGGCGGGGCAGATCGAGCAGATCCAGGACGCCGTCGAGCTGCCGTACCTCCACCCGGACCTGTTCAAGGAGCACAAGCTCAAGCCACCCAAGGGCGTCCTCCTCTACGGCCCTCCCGGCTGCGGCAAGACACTCATCGCCAAGGCGGTCGCCAACTCGCTGGCCAAGAAGGTCGCGGCCCGGCACGGCAAGACGGGCTCCGGAGCCGAGGTCAAGTCGTACTTCCTCAACATCAAGGGCCCCGAGTTGCTCAACAAGTACGTCGGCGAGACCGAGCGGCACATCCGCCTGGTGTTCCAGCGCGCCCGCGAGAAGGCGAGCTCGGGGACGCCGGTGATCGTCTTCTTCGACGAGATGGACTCACTGTTCCGCACCCGCGGCTCCGGGGTGTCCTCCGACGTGGAGAACACCATCGTGCCGCAGTTGCTCAGCGAGATCGACGGCGTCGAGCTGCTCGAGAACGTGCTGGTCATCGGCGCCTCGAACCGCGAGGACATGATCGACCCGGCGATCCTTCGACCCGGCCGGCTCGACGTGAAGATCAAGATCGAGCGACCCGACGCCGAGTCTGCCCGGGACATCTTCACCAAGTACCTCACCGCGGACCTGCCGCTGCACACCGACGACGTCGCCGAGTTCGGCGGCGACCGACAGGCATGCGTGGAGGCGATGATCCGGGCCACCGTCGAGCGGATGTACACCGAGTCGGAGGAGAACCGCTTCCTCGAGGTGACCTACGCCAACGGCGACAAGGAAGTCCTCTACTTCAAGGACTTCAACTCCGGCGCGATGATCCAGAACATCGTCGACCGGGCGAAGAAGATGGCGATCAAGGCGTTCCTCGACAACGACCAGCACGGGCTCCGGGTGCAGCACATGCTCCAGGCCTGCGTGGACGAGTTCAAGGAGAACGAGGACCTCCCCAACACCACCAACCCCGACGACTGGGCCCGCATCTCCGGCAAGAAGGGCGAGCGGATCGTGTTCATCCGCACCCTCATCACCGGCAAGCAGGGCACCGAGCCGGGCCGGTCCATCGACAACGTCGCCAACACCGGCCAGTACCTCTGACGCCGTCCAGCACGCACGCTGGCAGCGTTGTCGGTACGTCCGCCGCGTAGGCTCGACCCATGAGCGTGCGACGCGTCATGGGCACCGAGACAGAGTTCGGGATCTCTGTCCAGGGACTCCCGCACGCCAACCCGATGGTGGCGAGCACTCGCCTGGTCAACGCCTACGCCAGCGCCACGCTGCGCGCCCGCCGCGCGCGATGGGACTTCGAGGAGGAGTCGCCCCTGCGCGACGCCCGCGGCTTCGACATGGGGCGCGACGTGGCCGACCCGAGCCAGCTGACCGACGAGGACCTCGGCCTGGCCAACATCATCCTGACCAACGGCGCCCGGCTCTACGTCGACCACGCGCACCCGGAGTACTCCACCCCCGAGTGCACCAACCCCCTCGACGTCGTGCGCTGGGACAAGGCGGGCGAGCAGATCGCCCTGGACGCCTGCCGGTTCGCCTCGGTGAGCGGCGAGCCGGACCTGCTGCTCTACAAGAACAACACCGACAACAAGGGTGCCTCCTACGGCGCGCACGAGAACTACCTGATGCGGCGCAGCACGCCGTTCGGCGACATCGTGCGCCACCTCACGCCGTTCTTCGCCAGCAGGCAGGTCATCTGTGGCGCGGGCCGGGTCGGCATCGGTCAGGACGGGCGCGGCAAGGGCTTCCAGCTCAGCCAGCGCGCCGACTTCTTCGAGGTGGAGGTGGGTCTCGAGACCACGCTCAAGCGACCCATCATCAACACCCGTGACGAGCCGCACGCCGACCCCGAACGCTACCGGCGGCTGCACGTCATCATCGGCGACGCCAACCTCGCCGAGGTCTCGACGTACCTCAAGGTCGGCACCACGGCGCTGGTGCTGGCGATGATCGAGGACGGTTTCATCCGCGAGCGGCTCGGCCTGGCCAGGTCCGTGGCGGCGCTCAAGGACATCAGCCACGACCCGACGCTGCAGGCGACGGTCGAGCTGGAGGACGGCCGCAGCCTCACCGGCGTGCAGCTGCAGTGGGAGTACCTCGAGCTGGCCCAGAAGTACGTGCAGGAACGCCTGGGCGACGACGCGGACGCGGCCACGCGCGACGTGCTCGACCGCTGGGAGTCCGTGCTCGACCGGCTCGAGCGCGACCCGATGCTCTGCGCGCGCGAGCTCGACTGGGTGGCCAAGCTCAAGCTGCTGCAGTCCTACCGGGACCGCGACGGCCTCGACTGGGGCGACGCCAAGCTGCACCTCATCGACCTGCAGTACTCCGACATCCGGCCCGACAAGGGCCTGTACAACCGGCTGGTGCGCCTGGGCAGCATCGAGCGGCTGCTCGACGACGACGAGGTCACGCACGCGATGCACGAGCCGCCGGAGGACACCCGTGCCTACTTCCGGGGTCGCTGCCTGGACAAGTACGCCGACAACATCGCCGCCGCTTCCTGGGACTCGGTCATCTTCGACCTGCCCGGGCACGAGTCGCTGCAGCGGGTGCCCACGCTCGACCCGCTGCGGGGCAGCCGGGCCCACGTCGGGCAGCTGATCGACTCCAGCGCGACGGCACTGGAGCTCTTCACCGCCCTGACCCGTTGAGGACTCGATAGGGTCGAAGCAGCAGCACCCGGCCAGGAAGGAGAGCGCCATGGCACAGGAGCACAAGCAGCCACGTCGGCCGCAGGAGAACGAGGAGCCGGTCGAGGACGGCGCAGCGGCCCCGGACGAGTCCGTCACCGAGCGCAAGGAGCAGCTCGACGAGGACATCGACGCGATCCTGGGCGACATCGACGACGTGCTCGAGACGAACGCCGAGGACTTCGTGAAGTCGTTCATCCAGAAGGGCGGAGAGTAACCACCAGATGGCAGATGCACGTCTTCCCGACGCCTTCCTGACCCCGGGCGGTTCGTCGTTCGCCGAGTTCCTCGGTCACGTCGCCCCCGACCTGCTCCCCGCGCGACGCACCCTGCCCACGGGCAGCGCCGCCGAGCTGGCCCCGCACGGCACCACCATCGTCGCGGCCACCTTCCCCGGTGGCGTCGCCATGGCGGGGGACCGGCGCGCCACGATGGGCAACATCATCGCCCAGCGCGACATCGAGAAGGTCTACGCGACCGACGAGTACTCCTGCGCCGGGATCGCCGGCACTGCCGGGCTCGCCGTCGAGATGGTGCGCCTGTTCCAGACCGAGCTCGAGCACTACGAGAAGATCGAGGGCAGCACGCTGTCGATGGACGGCAAGGCCAACCGGCTGTCCGCGCTGATCCGCAGCAACCTGGGGATGGCCATGCAGGGCCTCGCGGTGGTGCCGCTCTTCGCGGGGTTCGACCTGGTGGCCGGCATCGGCCGGATCTTCAGCTACGACCTCACCGGCGGGCGCTACGAGGAGACCGCCTTCCACTCGGTCGGCTCGGGCTCGGTGTTCGCCCGCGGATCGCTGAAGAAGCTCTACCGCGAGGACCTCGACGCCGAGGGCTGCGTCACCGCCGCGCTCCAGGCGCTGTACGACGCCGCCGACGACGACTCGGCCACGGGTGGTCCGGACCTCACCCGGCGGATCTTCCCGGTCGTGCACGTCATCACCGCCGACGGCCAGCGCCGCCTGCCCGACGACGAGGTGGCCGGCATCGCCGACCGCGTCATCGCGGCCCGGATGCAGCGCCCCGACGGCCCCGCCGCCCCGTTGAGCTGAGAAAGGTCGTCATCCGTCGTGAGCATGCCGTTCTACGTCTCGCCCGAGCAGCTGATGAAGGATCGGGCCGACTTCGCCCGCAAGGGCATCGCCCGAGGCCGTTCGGTCGTGGTGATGCAGTACGCCGACGGCGTGCTGTTCGTCTCCGAGAACCCCTCGGCCGCCCTGCACAAGGTCAGTGAGATCTATGACCGGATCGCCTTCGCCGCCGTGGGTCGCTACAACGAGTTCGAGAACCTCCGCATCGCCGGCGTCCGCCTGGCCGACCTGCGGGGCTACTCCTACGACCGGCGCGACGTCACCGGCCGCGGTCTGTCCAACGCCTACGCCCAGACGCTGGGCACGATCTTCTCCTCGGGCGGCGAGAAGCCCTACGAGGTCGAGATCTTCGTCGCGGAGGTGGGCGACACCCCCGCGGACGACCAGATCTACCGGCTCACCTACGACGGCCAGGTGGCCGACGAGCACGGCTCCGCGGCGATGGGTGGCGACGCCGAGTCCGTCGCCACCTACCTCAGCGAGCACTACCAGGAGGGTGCCCAGCTGCCGGACGCGCTGCGCACGGCCGTGGCGGCCCTCGGGCACAGCACCGGCGCCGACCGGGTGATCCCCGCGGGGGACCTGGAGGTGGCCCTGCTCGACCGGACCCGCACCCAGCCCCGCAAGTTCGTGCGGCTGCACGAGGCCCGGCTCGCCGAGCTGCTCGGTGAGCGCGCGTCGACGGCTCCGGCGGCCGCTGCACAGAGCGCGCCGGCGACTGGCGGGGAGAGCGCGCCGGCGACTGGCGGGGAGAGCGCTGCCGGGACTGGCGGGGAGAGGGCTGGCGAGGATCCGGGCGACCCGCTGACCTGATCGGCGCCCGATTGCCCGGTGCGTGCGTAGGGTGGAAGCGTGGACCGGCGGATCTTCGGCATCGAGAACGAGTACGGCGTCACGTGCACCTTCAAGGGTCAGCGCCGGCTCTCCCCGGACGAGGTCGCCCGCTACCTGTTCCGCAAGGTCGTCAGCTGGGGCCGCAGCAGCAACGTCTTCCTGCGCAACGGCGCCCGCCTCTACCTCGACGTCGGCAGCCACCCGGAGTACGCCACCCCCGAGTGCGACGACATCGGCGAGCTGGTGGCCCACGACAAGGCGGGGGAGCGGATCCTCGAGGGCCTGCTCATCGACGCCGAGCGTCGACTCCGCGACGAAGGCATCGCCGGTGACGTCTACCTGTTCAAGAACAACACCGACTCGGCCGGCAACTCCTACGGCTGCCACGAGAACTACCTGGTCAGCCGCAACGGCGAGTTCTCCAAGCTCGCCGACGTGCTGATCCCGTTCCTGGTCACCCGGCAGATCATGTGCGGAGCCGGGAAGGTGATCCAGACCCCGCGCGGGGCGTCGTACTCCATGAGCCAGCGCGCCGAGCACATCTGGGAGGGCGTCTCGAGCGCCACCACCCGCAGCCGGCCGATCATCAACACCCGCGACGAACCGCACGCCGACGCCGAGCGGTTCCGTCGGCTGCACGTGATCGTGGGCGACTCGAACATGAGCGAGACGACCACCATGCTCAAGGTGGCCTCCTGCGACCTGGTGCTGCGGATGATCGAGGAGGGGGTGGTGATGCGTGACCTCACCATGGAGAACCCCATCCGCGCCATCCGGGAGATCGCCCACGACCTCACCGGCCGGCGCAAGGTCCGGCTCGCCAACGGCCGCGAGGCCAGCGTGCTCGACATCCAGGGCGAATACCTCACCCGGGCCCGCGACTTCGTCGACCGCCGTGAGCTGCACACGCCGGTGATCGGACGGGTGCTCGACCTCTGGGAGCGGAGCCTGAAGGCGGTGGAGTCCGGCGACCTGTCCCTGGTCGAGCGAGAGATCGACTGGGTGATCAAGTGGCGGCTGATCGAGCGCTACCGTCACCAGCACGACCTGTCCCTGGGCCACCCGCGGGTCGCCCAGCTCGACCTCGCCTACCACGACATCCACCGGGAGCGCGGCCTCTACTACCTGTTGCAGAAGCGCGGCGCGGTGGCCCGGGTCGCCACGGACCTGGAGATCTTCCAGGCCAAGTCGGTGCCCCCGCAGACCACGCGGGCCCGGCTGCGCGGCAACTTCATCCAGCGCGCCCAGGAGCGCCGTCGCGACTTCACGGTCGACTGGGTGCACCTCAAGCTCAACGACCAGGCCCAGCGCACGGTGCTGTGCAAGGACCCCTTCCGGTCCCACGACGAACGGGTGGAACGGCTCATCGAAGGCATGTGACCGGCCGCCTGTGCAGCGTCCGGGTCGCCGCTCGGCTGCCGGACTACCCTGTGCGGCGTGCCGGCTACGTCTCGGGCTCGTCCGATCCTCGCCGCCATCCTCCTCACGATGGCGGTCAGCGCCGGCTGCGCCGGCGCGGTCGACCAGGAGGACCTGCAGAAGGCTTCCGGCCAGCTGCCCGGCATCGAGGTCAGCGGACGACCGGGACATCCGCCCAAGGTGCGCATCCGGACCCCGCTGGCGGTCGAGGAGACGCACAGCCGGACGGTCGTGCCTGGGACCGGCGGTCCGCTCTATCTCGACCGGGTCTTCGTCCTGCAGCTGACGATGTACGACGGCCGGACCGGCGCGAAGGCCGTCTCCACCTACGACGACGACCAGACGCCGCTGGCGGTCACCGACAGCGCCAGCACGCTGTTCCCGGTGCTGACCAAGGCGCTCGTCGGACTGCACCAGGGCAGTCGCCTGGTGATGGCGGCGACCGCGGCCGACACGTTCGGCGACGCGGGCGCGCCGCAGTACGGCATCGAGCCCGGGGATCCCGTGGTGCTCGTGGCCGACGTGATCGCCGTACCCCCTCAGCAGGTGCTCAGCGGACCCAGCGGCACCTCGGCCGCGTCACGCGATGACCTGCCCCGGGTGCTCGCCGGCCCGGACGGAACCCCCCGCGGGGTCGCCTTCGAGGCGCAGGGCGCACAGGTCCCGACGCCGGACCACCTCGTGGTGGTGCCGCTGGTCGACGGTGACGGCCCCCGGGTCCCTGCGCGGGGCCTGGTCACGCTGGACTACCTCGGCCAGGTGTGGGGATCGCCCGGCCAGTTCGCGAACACCTGGCTCAAGGAGCCGGAGACGGTGCCGCTGGGCGTCGACGGAGTGCTCCCGGCCTGGGACGAGGCGTTGGTCGGCGTGCGGCGGGGGAGCCGCCTGCTCGTGGTGGCGCCACCCGACCTTGCCTACGGACCGACCGGCAACCCACCCGAGATCCCCGGCGACGCGACCCTGGTCTACGTGATCGACGTGCTGGGGGTCTCATGACGAAGGAGCACGTGTGACCTCCGGCAAGTCCGAGCGCCTGCTCAACCTCGTGATCCTGCTGCTCGTGTCCCGCAGCTACGTGAGCAAGGAGCGGATCCGGGAGGTGATCGAGCCCTATCGCGGCAGCTCCGCGGAGGCCTTCGAGAAGATGTTCGAGCGCGACAAGGACGACCTGCGGGCGCTGGGCATCCCGGTGGAGATGGGCCACCTCGACCGGTTCTTCGAGGACGAGCAGGGCTACCGCATCCGGCGGGACGCCTTCGAGCTGCCCGAGCTGGACCTGGCACCCGACGAGGCCGCGGTGCTCGGCCTGGCGGCGCGGGTGTGGCAGCACGCGGGCATGGCCTCGGCAACGTCCGACGCGCTGGTCAAGCTGCGCGCCGCCGGGCACGAGATCGACCAGGAGGCCCTGTCGCAGGTGCAGCCCCGTCTGGCGGTGGAGGAGCCGGCCTTCGATGCGATGTGGCAGGCGACGGTCGTCCGCCAGCAGGTGGAGTTCGACCACCGGCGACCCGGTGACGCACACGCCCGACGCCGGCGGCTACAGCCGTGGGGCGTCGCCTCGGTCCGTGACCGCTGGTACGTCGTCGGCCACGACCTGGACCGGGGAGAGCCTCGGTCGTTCCGGCTGAGCCGCATCCAGGGCGACGTGCGACTGCTCGGACGGCGCGGGGCCTACGACGTCCCGGCAGGCACCGACGTGCGGTCGCTGATCGCGCGGCTGGTGCCCGAGCGCACTCCGGTCCGCGCCACCCTGCTGGCGCGGCACGGCAGCGCACACGGGCTGCGTCGACGCTCGACGGGTGTCGTCGAAGGAGTGCCCGGCCCGGACGCCCGCACCGGCTGGGACCGGCTGGAGGTGGCTGCGCCCGACGTCCAGGGCCTCTGCGAGGAGGTGCTCGGGTACGGCGACGCCGTCGTCGTCGAGCGGCCCGACACACTGCGGACGCGGGTGCTCGACCGGCTCGACGCCGTGGCCTCGCTCGCAGTGGAGGGAGACCGTTGACCGGGGCACGCGACCAGGTGACCCGGCTGCTGGCGCTGGCGCCCTACCTCCAGTCGCGCGGCGGTGCCCAGCTGTCCCGCGTCGCCGACGACTTCGGCGTGAGTCCGCAGCAGATCCTGCGCGACCTCAAGGTGCTGTGGATGTGCGGGCTCCCCGGACTTGCCCCCGGCGACTACATCGAGATCGACTTCGAGGCCCTGGCGGAGGACCCCGACGGCCTCGTGCGCATCGACAACGCCGACTTCCTCTCGCGTCCGGTCCGGCTGAGCAGCTCCGAGGCGGCCGCCCTCATCGTCGCGCTGCGGGCGCTGCGCGAGTCGGCCGAGGAGTCCTCCCGCGAGGTGATCGAGCGCACCCTGGCCAAGCTCGAGGAGGCGTCGGCCACCGGCGGCACCCACCTCGAGGTGCACCTCCCGGAGCGCGCTCCCGATCACGAGGAGCACCGCAGGGCGGTGGAGCAGGCGCTGCAGCAGGACCGGCAGCTGGCCCTTGCCTACTACGTCCCCACCCGCGACGAGACCACCGAGCGCACCGTCGACCCGATCGCGCTGATTCGGCGGGACGGCCACGACTACCTCGACGCCTGGTGTCACCGGGCGGACGGGCGTCGCCTCTTCCGGTTGTCCCGGATCCACGCCGCCACCGTCCTGGACACGACGCGGAGCGCCCCGGACGTGGTGCCCCGCGATCTCGACCAGGCCCTGTTCGAGCCCGGACCGGACGACCCGGTGGCGCGCGTCCGGCTGGCGCCGGCGCTGCGCTGGTTCGTCGACCACCACCCCGTCACGGCCGTGCGCGAGCTCGAGGACGGGGCACTGGAGGTCGAGCTGCGGTTCAGCGACCCGATGTGGCTGGTGCGGCTGGCACTGCGGCTGGCACCGGGCCTGGAGGTGCAGCATCCGCCCGAGGTCCGGATGCTGGTGGCCGACACCGCCCGCTCGGCGCGTGCCCTCTACGGGGGCGCGTAGCATGGGGGTGCACCACCTGACCCTGAAGGGAACTCCATGACCACACTCGTCGCGCCCCTCGTGGCCGGCCTCGGGACCACCGAGCTGCTCATCATCCTCGCGGTCGTGGTGCTGCTCTTCGGTGCCGCCAAGCTGCCCGACCTCGCCCGCAACAGCGGTCGCGCCCTGCGCATCTTCAAGTCCGAGACCAAGGGCCTCATGGGCGAGGAGCCGAAGACCCCGGAGCAGCGCGAGATCGAGGCGCGCAACGAGCGCGACCAGCACCCCACCGACTGAGCGCCGGACCGGCACGCGATGGCGGTTGGCGGTCTGTTCGACCTGTTCCGGGGCCCGCGCGCCGCGGTGGGACCGGGGGGCCAGATGTCCCTGGCCGACCACTTCCGGGAGCTGCGCGCCCGGCTGCTGAAGTCTGCGCTGGCCATCGTGGTGGCCACCGCCCTCAGCTTCTTCTTCTACGGCCAGCTCATCGAGCTCGTCACCGGACCGTACAACCAGGCCCGCGACATGCTCGGGTCGTCCACGGTCACCGAGATCTACGTGTCCGGCGTGGGCGGCGGACTGCTGATCCAGCTGAAGCTGTGCGCGCTGAGCGGCGTGGTGATCAGCAGCCCCGTCTGGCTCTACCAGATCTGGGCGTTCGTGCTCCCGGGGCTGCACGCCAACGAGCGCCGCTGGACGATGGTCTTCGTCGTCATCGCCGGGCCGCTCTTCGCCGCCGGCATCGCGGTCGGCTACTACGTGCTGCCCAAGGGCCTGAAGGTGCTCATCGGGTTCACGCCGGCCGGGATGACCAACCTGAACGACTTCGACGACTTCTTCTCCTTCATCACCCGGATGCTGCTGGTGTTCGGCATCGCCTTCGAGATCCCGTTCTTCGTCGTGCTGCTCAACCTCGCCGGCGTGGTCTCGGGCCGCACCCTGGCCAACTACCGGCCCTGGATCGTGCTCGGCACGTTCGTCTTCGCCGCGGTGGCCACCCCGTCGACGGACCCGTTCTCCATGCTCATGCTGGCGATCCCGATGCTGGCGCTCTTCCTGGTCTCCGAGGTGATCGCCCGCCTCGTCGACCGGCGCCGCGCACGTCGTACGGCGGCCAGGTCCACCGACCAGTGGGCCGACGACGAGGCGTCGCCGATCTAGGTAGGGTGCAAGCCGTGTCCACCGAGATCGCGCTGCTCACCAACCCCACCGCGGGAAGGGGACGCAGCGCCGACATCGTGGCCAAGGTCCTGCCCCGGCTGCACGAGGCCGGCTTCAGCGTCCGTGACCTCGTCGGGCGCGACGCCGACGAGGCGCTGGACCTGGCCCGGGCCGCCGTCGACGACGGTGTGGAGACGCTGGTGGTGCTCGGTGGCGACGGCATGGTGCACCTGGCCGTGCAGGCCCTCGCCGGCACCGAGACGCGACTGGGGGTCATCCCCGGCGGCACGGGCAACGACGTGGCCCGCAACCTCGACCTGCCGCGCAAGGACCCGCTCGCCGCGACCGACGTGGTGATCGCCGGCAACGAGCGGCGCATCGACCTCGCCCGGATCGGCAGCAGCTACTTCGTCACCGTCCTGGCAGCCGGCTTCGACGCGATCGTCAACGAGCGGGCCAACCAGATGACCTGGCCGAAGGGCCAGATGCGCTACAACCTCGCCGCGCTCGCGGAGCTGCGCACGTGGCGTCCGCGGCCCTACGTGCTCGACATCGACGGCGAGGAGCACCGCTTCGACGCGGTCACGGTGGCGGTCGGAAACGGCCCGAGCTTCGGCGGTGGGCTGCACATCACCCAGGGGGCGCTCCTCGACGACGGCCTCCTCGACGTGGTGGCCATCGAGCCGATCTCGCGGCTCGGGATGGTGCGCACCTACCCCAAGCTCTTCAAGGGCAGCCACATCGGGCTGCCCGAGGTGCGTCAGTACCAGGGGAAGCGGATCACCGTCGCCGCGCCCGGGATCGTCGCGTACGCCGACGGGGAGCGCATCGGACCGCTCCCGCTGACCATCGAGGTGGTGCCGGCCGCGCTGCGGGTCTTGGTCCCATGACCGGGCCCGGGGAAGACGGCGGACCGGCGGAGCAGTACGCCCGCTTCCGGCGCGACCAGTTGCATCCCCAGCTCGCCGGGTTCGCCTCGCTCTACGACTTCCCGCTCGACGACTTCCAGGTGCGCGCCTGTCGGGTCCTCGAGGACGGCGACTCCGTGCTGGTCGCCGCGCCCACCGGTTCGGGCAAGACCCTGGTCGGCGAGTTTGCCGTGCACCTGGCCCTGGAGGCCGGTCGCAAGTGCTTCTACACCACCCCGATCAAGGCGCTGTCGAACCAGAAGTTCAACGACCTGGCCGCCCGCTACGGCGCGGACCGGGTCGGGCTGCTCACCGGCGACAACACGATCAACGGCGAGGCGCCCATCGTGGTGATGACCACCGAGGTGCTGCGCAACATGCTCTACGCCGGCTCCCGGACGCTCAGCGGGCTCGGCTACGTGGTCATGGACGAGGTGCACTACCTCGCCGACCGCAGCCGCGGCGCCGTCTGGGAGGAGGTCATCATCCATCTCCCCGAGAGCGTGGCGCTGGTCTCGCTGTCGGCCACCGTCAGCAACGCCGAGGAGTTCGGCGAGTGGCTCGGCACCGTGCGCGGCTCCACGACGACGGTCGTGGAGGAGGACCGACCGGTGCCGCTCTACCAGCACGTCCTCGTCGGACGCAAGCTCTACGACCTCTTCGCCGCAGGCCCGGCGACGGGCCCGGCGGGGGAGGAGAAGGTGAACCCCCAGCTGCTGCGGGTGGCCCGCGACGACTTCGCCAGCGGCCGGATGCGCGACCGGCGCGCCCCGAAGGGCAGCCGGAGCCGCGGCGGGCGCCAGGTCGGCAACGTCCGCGCGACGTCGTCGCCGGCGCGTTCCGGCCGCCGTGTCTGGATCCCCAGCCGGCCCGAGATGGTCGACCGCCTCGACGCCGCGGCACTGCTGCCGGCCATCGTGTTCATCTTCAGCCGGGTGGGCTGCGACGCCGCCGTCCAGCAGTGCCTCAACGCCAACCTGCGGCTCACCACACCCGAGGAGCGCGACGAGATCCACGCCTTCGTCGAGGAGCGCTGCGCCGACCTGCCCGACGAGGACCTCCAGGTCCTGGGCTACCACGAGTTCCTCGACGGCCTCACCCGCGGCGTCGCGGCCCACCACGCCGGGATGCTGCCGCGGTTCAAGGAGTGCGTGGAGCAGCTGTTCCTGCGCGGGCTGTGCAAGGTCGTGTTCGCCACCGAGACGCTCGCCCTGGGTATCAACATGCCCGCACGGTCCGTGGTCATCGAGAAGCTCACCAAGTGGAACGGCGAGACGCACGCCGACATCACCCCCGGTGAGTACACCCAGCTCACCGGACGTGCGGGACGGCGCGGCATCGACGTCGAGGGACACGGGGTCGTGCTCTGGCAGCCGGGACTGGACCCCCGTGCCGTCGCCGGTCTCGCCTCCAAGCGGACCTACCCCCTCAGGTCGTCCTTCCGGCCGTCGTACAACATGGCCGTCAACCTGGTGCACCAGTTCGGCCGCGACCGGGCGCGTGAGCTCCTGGAGTCCTCGTTCGCCCAGTTCCAGGCCGACAAGGCTGTCGTCGGGCTGGCCCGGCAGCTCCGCAAGAGCGAGGACGCGCTCGCCGGCTACGCCGAAGCGGCCAGCTGCGATCGCGGCGACTTCATGGAGTACGCCGGGCTCCGGCGCCGGCTCTCCGACACCGAGGCGCAGGTGGCCCGCAGCCGCCGCGCAGACCGTCGGGCCGAGGTGCTGGCCTCCCTCGACCGGCTCCGGCCCGGGGACGTGATCGAGGTCCCGGCGGGCCGGTTCTCCGGCCTCGCGGTCGTCCTCGATCCGGGGCTCTCGCACGACCGGGAGGGCCCACGGCCCTACGTCCTGACCGAGGACCGGCACGCCCGCCGGCTCAGCATGGTCGACTTCCCGACGCCGGTGGCCCCGCTGCTGCGGATCAAGGTCCCGCGCAACTTCAGCGGTCGCAACCCGCAGGCCCGGCGCGACCTGGCGGCGACGCTGCGCAACCGCACGCACGGGGTGCGGCCGCCCTCGGCACCGCACGAGGGGGCGCGCTCCGACGGCGGCAGGCAGGGGGCGGAGGCGGGCCAGATCGACTCGCTGCGACGCGAGCTGCGCGACCACCCCTGCCACGGGTGCCCCGATCGCGAGGACCACGCCCGGTGGGCCGAACGCTGGTTCAAGCTCGACCGGGACGCCCGCACGCTGCGCCGGCGCATCGAGCAGCGCACGAACACGATCGCCCGCCAGTTCGACCGGGTCTGCGACGTGCTGCACGCACTGGACTACCTCGAGGTGCACGACGGTGCCGACCGGGTCACCGAGCGGGGTCGCACGCTGCGCCGGATCTACAACGAGATGGACCTGCTCACCGCCGAGTCGCTACGGCTGGGCCTGTGGGACGACCTGGATCCCTCCGGGCTCGCAGCAGTGTTGTCCAGCCTCGTCTTCGAGGCTCGACGGCCCGACGACGCCGGAGCGCCGCGGGTGCCCGGTGGCCGGGTGCGCGATGCGCTGCAGGAGATGACCCGATTGTGGGCCGAGCTGGACGCGCTGGAGAAGGAGCACCGCGTCGACCAGCTCCACGAGCCCGACCTCGGCTTCTGCTGGGCGGCCTATCGGTGGGCCGAGGGCGACGACCTCGACGCGGTGCTGGCCGCAACCGACCTCGCGGCCGGCGACTTCGTCCGCTGGATGAAGCAGCTGCTCGACCTCGCCGACCAGGTCGCCGACGCCGCCGGCGGCTCCGGGACGTCCGCCCACGTTCGGGAGACCGCCCGCGAAGCCGTCCGGCGGCTGCGGCGTGGCGTGGTGTCCTACTCCTCGCTGAGCGAGTGAGCCAGCTCGCGGTCCACCTCGGCTCGGCCACCGCGGCGGCGGTACCAGACCCGGACCACGAGCGCCACCACGAGGGCCGCCAGGACCAGGTACGTCGCCAGGGCGAACGTCGTCGACCACAGCACTGACCAGTCGCCGTTGCTGATCTGCAGCGACAGTCGCAGCTTGGCCTCGGCCAGCGGGCCGAGGATGACCCCGATGATCGTCGGCACCACCGGCAGGCCGTAGCGGCGCATCATGAAGCCCAGCACGCCGACCGCCAGCAGCACCATGATGTCCACCGTGCTGGTGTTGACGCTGTAGCTGCCCA
This sequence comes from Marmoricola sp., assembly GCA_035708765.1. GTDB lineage: Bacteria > Actinomycetota > Actinomycetes > Propionibacteriales > Nocardioidaceae > Marmoricola. The sequence continues at coordinate 8,774 of DASTFI010000126.1, read as the reverse complement.
GCACGGCGAAGAACAGGATGCCGGCGTACAGGTAGGGCCGGGGCAGCTGCAGCAACCGGGCCCAGACCGGTGCCAGCGGGAGGTTGAGCAGCAGCAGCATCGTGTTGCCGATGAACAGGCTCGCGAGCAGGCCCCACACCAGGACGGGGTTGTCCTGGAACAGCTGCGGTCCGGGTTGGAGGTTGTAGCGCTGGAAGGCGGCCAGCATGATGGCCGCGGTCGCGGTGGTGGGCAGTCCCAGGGTGAGCAGCGGCACCAGGGTGCCGGCGACGGAGGCGTTGTTGGCCGCCTCCGGGCCGGCGACGCCCTCGATGGCACCGTGCCCGAACTCCTCGGGACGCTTGGTGAGCTTCTTCTCGGCCGCGTAGGACAGGAACGTCGGGATCTCCGCCCCTCCTGCGGGCAGGGCCCCGAAAGGGAAGCCGAGCGCGGTGCCACGCAGCCACGGCTTCCACGAGCGCGACCAGTCCTCCCGGTTCATCCACGCCGGTCCCACCGGGATGACCTGCGGCGCCTGGCGACGCAGGTGCCCGATGATCCAGAGCGTCTCGCCCACCGCGAACAGCCCGACCGCGACCACGACGACGTCGATCCCGGTCGAGAGCTCGGGGATGCCGAACGTGAGCCGCTGCTGGCCGGTGATCGCGTCCAGGCCGACCAGCCCGAGCATGAGGCCCAGCGCCAGCGAGGCGATGCCGCGGATCATCGAGCCGCCCAGGACAGTGCTGACGGCCACGAAGGCGAACACCATGATCGCGAAGTAGTCCTGCTGCTGGAACCCGACGGCGAAGTCGGCCATCGCAGGTGCGGCGAGGACCAGCAGCGCCGTGGCGATGGTGCCGGCCACGAAGGACCCGATCGCCGCGGTCGCCAGGGCCGGCGCCGCCCGGCCCGCCTTGGCCATCTTGTTTCCCTCGACCGCCGTCATCACCGAGGAGCTCTCGCCCGGCGTGTTGAGCAGGATCGACGTCGTTGACCCGCCGTACATCCCGCCGTAGTAGATGCCGGCGAACATGATGAGCGACGAGCTCGGCTCCAGCGAGAAGGTGACCGGCAGCAGCAACGCCAGCGTCATCGCCGGCCCGATGCCGGGCAGCACGCCGATGAAGGTGCCGAGCAGCACGCCGATGAAGGCGTAGAGCAGGTTGATCGGTTGCGCTGCCGTGGCGAGGCCGTCGAGCAGGCTGTTGACGGAGTCCATGGGTCTCCCTACTGAGGGCCGGCGGGCAGGTAGACGCCCAGGCCCTGGGTGAACAGGAGGAACGCGGCCACCGGGACCACGAGGCTGACGACGACGTCGCGGACCAGGTGCCGGCTGCCCAGCAGCCGGGCCATCCCGAAGAACAGCAGGACCCCGCTGACGGGAAAGCCGATCACCGGGATGAGCTGCCCGCAGGCGACGAACAGGACGATCGCGGCAGCCAGGGTCAGCCAGTCGGTGCTGTGGCTCAGGTCCACGTCCTCACCGGCCTCGGCCTCCCCGCGGCCCCCGCGGGCGATGTCGAGCGCGAGGAGCACCGCGACCACGAGCAGCAGCACGCCGACGACGTAGGGGACCGCCCGGGGGCTGACCGGGTTGTCCCCGGCCAGCGCCCGGTGCACGCCCTGCGCCTCGACGAGCACCACCACGCCCATCACCGCGAGCACGACGACCACGACGTACTCGGAGAGCCCGGCCCGCTGGGCGGGCCGGGTCTCCGTGTCGCTGAGCTCGGTCAGAGCCATCAGACGAGGCCCAGCTGGGACAGGACGTCCTCCACCCGGTCGCTCTCGTCCTGGATGAAGTCGCCGAACTCGTCACCGGTCATGAACGCATCCGTCCAGCCGTTGGCCTTCTCCGCCTGCTTCCAGGCGTCGGTGCCGTGCATCTCGGTCACCAGGTCGACGAGGTTCTTGCGGTCCTCGTCACTGATGCCCGGAGGCGCCACCAGGCCGCGCCAGTTGGTGAAGTCGAGGTCCACGCCCTGCTCCTGCAGCGTCGGCACGTCGAAGCCCGGCACCCGCTCGGCGCTGGTGACACCGAGGACGCGGAGCTGGCCGGCCTCGATCTGGTCCTTGTACTCGCTGACCCCGGCGGCGGCGACCTTGATCTCGCCGCTCAGCAGACCCGCCAGCAGCGGACCGCCGCCGTCGTAGGAGACGTAGTTGACCTGCTTGGGCTCGATGCCGACCGCCTTGGCGAGCAGGTGCGGGGCCAGGTGGTCGGGGCCGCCCGGCGAGGAGCCGCCGCCGACCGGCAGGCCCTTCGGGTCCGCCTTCCATGCCTTCACGAAGTCGTCGAGGCTCTGGTACGGCGACTTCGCCGGGACCACGAAGAAGTCCGGCTCGCTGATCAGCCGGGCGATCGGCGTGGTGTCGGCCAGCGTGGACTTCGACTCGTTGGTGAAGACCGCACCCACGACGCCCAGGCCCATGAGCATCAGCTCGTTGCCGTCACCCTTCGACTGCACGATCCGGGCCAGGCCGACGGTGCCGCCGGCGCCCTCGAGGTTGTAGACCTGGGCGCTCTTGACGACGTCTTCGTCCTCCATGATCTTGGCCGCCGTGCGCGCCGTCGTGTCGTAGCCGCCGCCGGGGGAGTTGGGCACCATCACCCGGATGCTCGAGTCCGCACCGGTCGCGCCGCCGCCGCCGGAGCCGCACGCGGCCGCGGTGGCCAGGCTGGCCGCCGCGAGCACCGCGAAGGCCGTCTTCCGCCACTTGTTCATGACTCTCCTCTTCTCGTCCCCTCGGCCCCGTTGGCCGCTGGTGTGACGCCGGTCATGCTGCTGCAGGTGCGGCCGGCGGGCACCGTTGCGGTGGTAGTGGTGATTTCGGTCTTTGTGGTCGTGGCTGCGAAGGTGCCCGCACGCCGCCGGACGGGCACAATCAGGGTTCGTGCGGCGCCTCTCCCTGTCCAGCCAGCTGCTGGTCCTGCAGATGGTCATCGTGGTCCTCGTCGTGACCATGGTGGCCGGTGTCTCCACGGTGCAGACCGACGCGTCGTTCCGTCGCGAGACCGAGCGCCGGATGCTCTCGGCCGCGGAGGTGCTCGCCGCCAACGCCGTGGTGCGGCAGGAGCTCAACGAGCACAACCAGCCCGAGTCGACCGACGTGGAGGCCGAGATCCGGCGCTCCTTCGCCGACGCGTCGTTCGTCGTGGTGGTCGACCGCACCGGCGAGGTGCTCAGCTCGACCGTGCCGGCCGGCGACGACGACGTGCTCGACGTGGGGGAGGGCACGGACCTGTCGGGGCGGACCTGGACGGGCGGCGGCGACCGCTACGGCCGCCGGGTCGTGGAGGCGCACGTGCCGGTCATCTCCGACAACCGGGAGGACGGCACCCTGGGCGACCTGATCGGCTACGTCGTCGTGGGTGCCTACTACCCCTCGTGGTGGCAGGTGCTGGCGACCACCACCCCGCAGGTGTTCCTCTACCTCGTCCTGGCCGCCGCGATCGGCGCCCTCGGGTCGGTGCTGCTCTCCCGGAGGGTGAAGCGGCAGACCCTCGGTCTGGAGCCCCGCGAGATCAGCGCGCTGGTCGAGCAGCGCGAGGCCATGCTGCACGGCGTCCGGGAGGGCGTGGTGGGGGTCGACCTGCAGGGCCGGGTCACCTTCGCCAACGACGAGGCGCTGCGCCTCCTCGACTGGGCCGGCGACGTGGTCGGGACGAGGGTGGCGGACGCCAGCCCGTCGCCCGAGCTGGCAGCCATCCTCGGTGGCGAACGGGAGCAGACCGACGTCGCCGCCGTCGCGGGACGGCGCGTGCTGGTGCTCAACACCCTGCCGATCGGCATCCGTGGCCGTCGTACCGGCTCCGTGGTCACGATGCGCGATCGCACGGAGCTGCTCGACGTCCGCCGTCAGCTGGCCGCCACCCAGGACCACACCGACACACTGCGCGCGCAGGTCCACGAGTTCCGCAACCGGCTGCACGCCATCGCCGGCATGGTCGAGCTCGACGAGCGCGAGGAGCTCCTGGAGTTCATCGGTGCCATCACGCACGCCATGGAGGAACGCGTCGACCGGATCGCCCGCCACATCGCCGATCCGGCCGTGGCCGCCCTGCTCGTGGCGAAGGCCGTCCGGGCCGACGAGCTGGCCGTCGCCCTGGAGATCACCGAGGACAGCCACCTCGACCCGCACTCGGCGCGGTTCTCCGCCGACCTCGTCACCGTCGTGGGGAACCTCGTCGACAACGCCTTCGACGAGCTCGGCGCAGCCGGCGGCAGCGTCGTGGTGGCCATCCGCGACGCCGACGACCGGGTCGTCGTCGAGGTGACCGACAGCGGCGCCGGCATCGACCCCGGCGTGCAGGACCAGCTCTTCGAGGTGGGGCGCACCAGCAAGGGGGAGGCGGACGGCGAGCACGGCTGGGGGCTGGCGCTCACCCGGATGGCCTGCCGCCGGCACGGGGGCGACATCCGGATCGATCCCGGTCCGCCGACGCGGTTCATCGCCGAGCTGCACCAGGAGCAGCTGCACGAGGAGGCCTCCGGTGCCTGAGCGGGAGTGCAGCGTCCTGGTCGTGGACGACGACTTCATGGTGGCGCGGATCCACCGCGGGTTCGTCGACCGCATCGAGGGCTACGTCGTGGCGGGCGAGGCGCACACCGGCTCCGAGGCGCTCGCAGCGGTGGAGCGGCTGCGACCCGACATCGTCCTCCTCGACGTCTACCTGCCCGACCTCGGCGGTCTCGACGTCCTCGAACGGCTGCGCACCGGCCGGTATCCCGACACCGACGTCATCGTGGTCACCGCCGCCCGCGACGTCGAGACCGTCTCGCGCAGCCTCCAGCTCGGTGCCCGGCAGTACCTGATCAAGCCGTTCGGCAAGCAAGACCTGCACGACCGGCTCGAGCAGGTGCGGCGGCTGCGCACCGAGCTGGTCACCCGTGGCGACGAGGTGCACCAACAAGACGTCGACCGGTTCTTCGGCGGCCCGCCGGAGGCGACGGCACCGACGCGCCTCCCCAAGGGCCTGTCCGAGGTCACCATGGAGGCCGTCATCGCTCGGCTCCGCGAGGAGCCGGACGCGTTCACGGCGAGCGCCCTGGGCGAGGAGGTCGGGCTCTCCCGGGTGACCGCCCGGCGCTACCTCGACCACCTGGTCAAGCTGGGCGTGGTCCGGGTCGAGCTGCGGTACGGCGACGTGGGCCGTCCCGAGCACCGCTACCGCTGGCTGCGCACCTGATCCAGCGCCTGCGCGACCCGCTCCACCGAGCTGCCCAGGCCCCAGCGTTCCTGTAGGCCGGCCAGCCCCTCCGGGTCGGCCGGTGCCGCCGGCAGCGCGAGCTCCGGGTCGCCGAGGTCGAGGTCCCGCACCACCGCGACGACCTTCGGCGCGACGTCGAGGTAGGCAGCGGCGTCGAGCACCTTGCGACGGGGTCCGGGGGCCATCGCCGAGTGGGGGTCTGCGCTGGCTGCGATGATGCCGGTGAGGTCGCCGTACTCCAGCAGCAGCTTCGCGGCCGTCTTCTCACCGATGCCCGCGACGCCGGGCAACCCGTCGGAGGAGTCCCCGCGCAGGGTGGCGAAGTCTGCGTACTGCGACGGCAGCACCCGGTACTTGTCCACGACCTCGCGGCAGGTGAACCGCTCGTGCCGACCCACCCCGCGGGCGGTGTAGAGCACCCGCACCTCGGCGTCGTCGTCGATGAGCTGGAAGAGGTCGCGGTCACCGGTGACGATGTCCACGGGCACACCGGCGCCGGTGGCAAGGGTCCCGATGACGTCGTCGGCCTCGTGGTGGTCGGCCCCCACGACGGCGATGCCGAGCGCCTCGAGCGTCGCCACGATCACCGGGATCTGCGCCTCGAGGGGGTCGGGCACCTCCTCGATGTCCGGCGCGCCGGTCCGGGGTGCCTCCACCCGGTGCGCCTTGTACGACGGCAACAGGTCCACCCGCCACTGCGGGCGCCAGTCGTTGTCCCAGCAGCAGGCCAGGTGCGTCGGCTCGTACTCGGTGACCAGTCGGGTGATGAAGTCGAGCAGTCCGCGCACCGCGTTGACCGGGGTGCCGTCGGGCGCCGTGACGGAGTCGGGCACACCGAAGAACGCCCGGAAGTAGAGCGATGCCGTGTCGAGGAGCATCAGCCGACCGGCCCGTGGAGCAGTCACGCGGGCAGTCTTCCATGCCGGCGCGCACCACGACGCGTCCGCGCGCTCCACTACGCTCGGCTACGTGGAGAAGATCGATCGCCAGATCGTGCAGCTGCTCGCCGACGACGGCCGGATGTCCTACACCGACCTCGGCAGGGCCACCGGCCTGTCCACCAGCGCCGTGCACCAGCGGGTGAAGCGGCTCGAGCAGCGCGGCGTGATCCTCGGCTACGGCGCGACGATCAACCATGTCGAGGCCGGCAAGCCGCTGACGGCGTTCATCTCGATCACCCCGTTCGACCCGTCCGAGCCGGACGACTACCCCGACCGGCTGCGCGGACTTCCGGAGATCGAGTCCTGCTGGTCCGTCGCGGGTGAGGAGTCCTACATCCTCAAGGTGCGGGTCGGGGTGCCGGGCGACCTCGAGGACCTCCTCTCCCGGATCCGCACCGTCGCCAACGTGTCCACCCGCACCACGATCGTGCTGTCCACGCCGTACGAGAACCGCCCCATCCACTAGGAGAGCAGCTCCAGCACGGCGCTCTCCAGCGCCGCCTGGTGACGGTCCGGGCTGCGGTGCCGGGTCAGGACGGCCGGGTCGATCGTGTCGCCGCTCTCGTAGAGGTCGAGGACGCGCGGGTCGATGTAGGAGTTCTTCGCGATGGTCGGGGTGTTGCCCAGGTAGTCCGCCACCTCCGCGACCGCCGCCTTGACCGCGCGCCGCTGCGACGCCTTGGTGTCGCCCGGCTCCGAGGACGCCGCCAGCGCCGCCGCGGCCAGCACGGTGGCGTGCCAGGTGCGGAAGTCCTTGGCGGTCAGGTCGTCCAGCAGCTCGCTGAGGTAGGCGTTGACGGCAGCGGAGTCGAGGTCGCGCCACCGGTGCTCCTGCCGGTAGGCCAGCAGCCGCTCGGTGCCACCGCGGCGACGGCGGAGCTGGTCCAGGGCGGGCAGCACGCGGACGTCGTCGATCTCGATCACGTGCTCGATCCCGGACTTGCCCTCGAACCGGAACAGCAACATGCCGTCGCGCTTGCTCACGTGCCGCTTCTCCAGCGTGGTGAGGCCGAAGGAGCCGTTCTCGTCGGCGTACACGTCCGACCCGATCCGGAAGTAGCCGAGGTCCAGGAGCCGCACGGCGACCGCGCGAGCGCGCTCCAGCGGCATCCCCTCCCGCTCCAGGTCACGGGCGATGGCCCGGCGCGCCGCCGGTAGCTTGCGGGCGGCCTCGAGCACCCGGTCGAACTTCTGCTTGTCGCGCCGGGCCCGCCACTGGGGATGGTAGAGGTACTGCCGCCGGCCGGCGTCGTCCGTGCCGACCGCCTGGATGTGCCCGTTGGGCAGCGGACAGATCCAGACGTCCCGCCACGCCGGCGGGATGGCCAGCGACTTGATCCGCTGCACGACCTCGGGGTCGCGGATCCGCCGACCGTCCTCGTCCCGATAGCTGAAGCCGCTCCCCGCACGCCTGCGGGAACACCCGCGGGACTGCGGGGAGACGCGCTTCAGCCTCGGCATGCCGGGACGGTACCCACCACTAACCGGCGTGCAGCGCGGCCGTCCGCCGTGACGACTCGGCCAGCTCCGCGGCCTTACGGGTGCTGTCCTCGACCCGCGTGTTGCGCCGCCACCAGTCCTGGCCCTCGTCGGGCAGCGTGTGGATCGGGTCGTAGTACTCGTACTGCCGCGTGAGAGCGTCGGCGTCGGTCGCCTCGATCGAGGTGCGGTAGTTCTTCGTCCAGTAGGAGATGCCCCGGACCCGGTCGTACGACGAGATCTGGTGCACCCAGCGCTTGCCGACGAAGGGCACGTCGCAGACGATCCGCGGCGTCGCGAAGCCCGGCAGGTAGCCCATGATGTGGTGCTGGAGGCGCTGGGCGTCCGCGACGGAGATCCGCCAGTGCTCCGAGAACGGGATCATGTCGCACATGTAGAAGTAGTACGGCATGATCTGGGCCCCGTCGAGGAGCCGGAAGCACAGGTCCAGCAACGCGTGCGGGTCGGCGTTGACGCCGTTGAGCAGCACCCCCTGGTTGCGCACGTCGCGCACCCCGGCGTCGAACATCGCCCGGGTGGCTTCGGCGACCAGCGGCGTCACGGAGTTCGCGTGGTTGACGTGCGTGTGGATCGCCAGCGAGACGCCGCGGTCGCGGGCGAGTCGGGCGACCCGCCCGACGCCGGCGCGGACGTCGTCCTGCAGCCAGTGCTGGGGCATGCCCATGAGCGCCTTCGTCGCGAGCCGGATGTCGCGGACGTTCTCGATCTCCAGCAGCTGGGTGAGGAAGTCCTCGAGCCGGGCGATCGGCATGTTGGCGACGTCCCCGCCGGAGACGACCACGTCGCGCACCTCGGGGGTACGGCGCAGGTAGTCGAGCATCGCCCCGAGTCGGTCCTGCGGCTTGCCGGCGAGCTTGAGCTTCTGGACCTGGGGCGTGCTGTTGCCGACCAGGTCCATCCGGGTGCAGTGCCCGCAGTACTGCGGGCACGTCGGGAGCAGCTCGGCGAGCACCTTGGTCGGGTAACGGTGGGTGAGGCCCTCGGTGGCCCACATGTCGTGCTCGTGCAGCGAGTCCCGGCTGGCCTGCGGGTGTGACGGCCAGTCCGTCCGGCGATCGCTGAACACCGGGATCATGTAGGCCCGCACCGGGTCGGCGTAGAAGGCGTCGGTCAGCGAGCCCGCACCGCCCGGGAGCGCC
>DASTFI010000125.1:0-5224 GCA_035708765.1 Marmoricola sp. | reverse complement strand
CTCGTCGGCGTGCGGAAACGTCGCGAGGGCCTTCTCCAGGCGGCGCTTGCCGATGTAGCACCACGGACAGACGACGTCGCTCCAGATCTCGATGCGCATGCCGGGACAACACCGAGGCGCACCCGGAGATTCCGGGGGCGGGCGGGCCGGGACTCAGGACCGGGATTCAGCCGGGTTCAGGCCGGGAATCAGGACCGGGCGGTAACGATTTGGTGACCACACAATTCGGCCTCGATCCCCCACCGAACCAGGGAATTGGCGCCTCCACGGCCACCGGATCCTCCACCTGGGGCGGCTCCGAGTTTGCACCGACGTACCCGGTGTGGTTCGGTTGAAAAGTTGATGACGGGTCCCGGGCGCTGCCCGCGGACCAGAGAGGGGGTGCGCATGCCCGCAATTTCGGCGCACCGGCTCTACAAGGTCTTCGGACGCCGAGCCCGTGACGGAGTGGCTCGCCTGGAGGCTGGAGCCGATCCAGCAGAACTGAAGAAGAGCGGCCTGACACCGGCCGTGATCGACGCGTCGTTCACCGTCGAGGAGGGCGAGATCTTCGTCGTGATGGGGCTCTCCGGCTCCGGCAAGTCCACGTTGATCCGGATGGTCAACGGGCTGCTCGAGCCCACCTCCGGCCACGTGGTGATCCACGGCGACAACATCACCGAGGCGAGCGGCAAGGAGCTGCGCCGGCTGCGCCGCGACCGGATCAGCATGGTGTTCCAGCACTTCGCGCTGTTCCCCCACCGCACGGTCGTGGAGAACGCCGCCTATGGCCTGGAGATCAAGGGCGTGGCCAAGGACGAGCGCCTGCGGCGCGCCCACGAGGCCCTGGAGCTGTGCGGGCTGAAGGGCTGGGACGACTACAAGCCCGACGAGCTCTCCGGCGGCATGCGCCAGCGCGTCGGCCTGGCCCGGGCGCTCGCCGCCGACACCGACGTGCTGCTCATGGACGAGGCGTTCAGCGCGCTCGACCCGCTGATCCGGCGCGAGATGCAGGACCAGCTCGTGGAGCTGCAGCACAAGCTCGGCAAGACCATCCTGTTCATCACCCACGACCTCAACGAGGCGATGCGGCTGGGCGACCGGATCGCGATGATGCGCAACGGCCGCATCGTCCAGATCGGCACCGCGGAGGAGATCCTGACCGACCCCGCCAACGACTACGTCGCGCAGTTCGTGGCCGACGTGGACCGGACCCGCGTGCTGACCGCGTCCTCGGTGATGGAGCCGCCGGTCGCGGTGCTCGGCGCCGAGCAGGGCCCGCGCGCCGCCCACAAGCTGATGCGCGAGAGCCAGCAGGCCGGCCTCTACGTCACCGGACGCGACCGCAGCCTGCTGGGCTACGTGATGGAGGAGCGGGTCGCCGGGCACTTCGACGAGAAGACCGTCGCCGCCGCCGTCGAGCCGTGCACGACCGTGATCAACGCGGACACGCCGCTGGCCGACCTGTTCACCCCCTCGGCCGAGACCCGGCTGCCGCTGCCCGTGGTCGACGAGGACAAGCGCCTGGTCGGGGTGATCCCGCGGGTGACGCTGCTGTCGGCCCTCGGCACCCCTGGCGCCGCTGAGGACGCGGCTCCGGCCGACGCAGGCCCGGCTGCAGACCCGTCGCCGGAGGAGGTGGCCCGTGTTTCCTGACCTGCACCCGCTCAACGCCGTACCCCGCATCCCGCTCGGCGACTGGGTCGAGAACATCGTCGACTGGCTGCTGGGCAGCTGGGGACCGTTCTTCGACGCCATCGCCGACGGCCTCAACGCGCTCGTCGGCTGGTTGCAGGACGGCCTGCTCGCCCTGCCGATCCTGCTGGTCGTCGTGGTCCTGGCCGTCATCGCCCTGCTCGCCCGCGGGTGGCGCTTCGGCGTCATGGCCGTGGTCGGCCTGCTGCTGCTCGACGCGTTCGACCAGTGGGCCAACTCGATGGAGACCCTGGCCCTGGTGGTCGTGGCGAGCGTGATCGCGCTCGTGCTGGCGATCCCCCTGGGGGTGCTGGCGGCGAAGTCCCGGATCGCCTCGGCGGCCACGAAACCGGTGATGGACTTCATGCAGACGCTGCCCTCGTTCGTCTACCTGCTGCCGGCGATGTTCTTCTTCGGCCTCGGCTCGGCGCCGGCGATCTTCGCGACCATCGTGTTCGCGATGCCGCCGGGGGTCCGGCTCACCGAGCTCGGCATCCGGCAGGTCGACAAGGAGATGGTCGAGGCGGGGCAGGCTTTCGGCGCCACCCCGCGCGAGGTGCTCCGGGGCATCCAGGTCCCCTTGGCGATGCCGACCATCATGGCCGGGGTCAACCAGGTGATCATGCTGGCGCTGTCGATGACGGTGATCGCCGGGCTCGTCGGGGCCGGCGGCCTCGGAAGCGCCGTCGTGCAGGGCCTGCAGACGCTCGACATCCCGCTCAGTGCGGAGTCCGGCGTGGCCGTGGTGATCCTGGCGATCTACCTCGACCGGGTGACCGCCGGGTTCGGGCAGGAGCGCCAGCCCCTGTTCGGCGGCCTGCGCAAGCTGGCGGGCGACCGCCGCGGGGGCACCACCTCGCCGACGGTCGACACCGACCCTGAGAGGGAGCAGGTCGCGGCCTGAGCGCCGTACTCCCCCACCCGGGGTCCTCGGGGACCCCTTCGACATGGTGCGAAGAAGAGACGAACTGACGATGAAGAAGACAGATGGAGAAGCAATGACCATGAAGAAGACCAAGCTCGGCGCCGCCCTGGTGTGCGTCCTGGCCATGGTGGCCACCATGGCCGGCTGCGCCACCGGCAACAGCGAGGAGGGCGGCGGCGACGGCGGCTCGGCCGACGGCAAGCAGCTGACGATCGGCTACATCAACTGGGACGAGGACGTCGCCGTCACCCACCTGTGGAAGAAGGTCCTGGAGGACAAGGGCTACGACGTCGAGATGAAGCAGATCGCCGACGCCGGCCCCACCTTCGTCGGCCTCGACCGCGGTGACATCGACCTGTTCTTCGACGCCTGGCTGCCGGCCACCCACGAGACCTACTGGGAGAAGTACGGCGAGGACCTGACCGACATCCACACCTGGTACGACGAGGCGCCGCTGACCATCGCGGTCCCCGACTACATGGACGTGAAGTCGCTGGCCGACCTGAAGTCGATCGGCGACAAGGTCGACAAGACCATCGTCGGGATCGAGCCGGGCGCCGGCCTGACCCGCACGACCAAGGAGTCGATGATGCCGGAGTACGGCCTCGACGGCTGGACCCTGAAGACGTCCTCGACGGCGAGCATGCTGGCGGCCCTGAAGAAGGCCACCGCGGCCAAGCAGCCGATCGTGGTGACCCTGTGGCGTCCGCACTGGGCCTACACCCAGTTCCCGATCCGCGACCTCAAGGACCCCAAGGGCGCCATGGGCGAGCCCGACGGCATCCACGCCGTGGGCAAGCAGTCGTTCGGGGAGGACTTCCCGAAGATCGCCGAGATGATCAAGAACTTCCACCTCGACGACAAGACCCTCGGCTCGCTGGAGAAGGCGGTCCTGATCGACAACAAGGACAACCCGCAGAAGGGCGTCAAGGAGTGGCTGAAGGCCAACCCCGACTTCGTGAAGTCGCTGGAGGGCTGACCTTCCACACAGCGCGTCCCCAGCACGGCGACGACCCCGAGCCACTCCGGTGGCTCGGGGTCGTCGCCGTCCGGCCCTGACGTCACTCAGGGTCGCCCTCAGGGAACGGTCCAGCACTCTCCCCGATGCGCGCGAGGACACGTCAGGGCGAGGCTTCTCGGCATGATCACCATCGAGAACCTGAGCCGGAGGTACGGCGCGTTCCGCGCCGTCGACGGCATCACCTTCACCGCACGACCAGGCCGCGTCACCGGGTTCCTGGGACCCAACGGCGCCGGCAAGTCCACCACGATGCGCGTCCTCGTCGGGCTCACCCCGCCCACCTCGGGAACCGCCGCCGTCCTCGGGCAACGCTACGTCGACCTGCCGAACCCCGGCCGCGAGGTCGGCGTCCTCCTCGACGCCTCCGCGCAGCATGCCGGGCGGACCGGACGTGAGATCCTCACCGTCGCCCAGCGCACGATGGGGCTGCCCGCCTCGAGGGTCGACCAGATGCTGCACCGGGTCAGCCTCACCGACGACGAGGCCGAGCGGCGGGTGCGCAACTACTCGCTCGGCATGCGCCAACGGCTCGGCATCGCCACCGCCCTGATCGGCGATCCGGAGGTGCTCATCCTCGACGAGCCGGCGAACGGCCTCGACCCCGCAGGGATCCGCTGGATGCGCGACCTCCTCCGCGACTTCGCCGACGAGGGCGGCACCGTCCTGCTCTCCTCCCACCTGCTGCACGAGATCGAGGTCATCGCCGATGACATCGTGGTCATCGGCAACGGCCGGATCGTGGCGCAGGGCACCAAGGCGGAGCTGCTCGCCGGAGCCGGCACCGTGGCCCGGTGCGTGGAGCCGACCCGGCTGGCCCGGGCGCTGTTCGACGCCGACCTCGAGGCCACCGTCGGCCCGGACGACGTGCTGCGCTCGGACGCCGATCCCGCGCGCGTGGGCCAGGTGGCCCTGCAGGCCGGGATCGCGCTCAGCGAGCTGCGCCCGGCAGACGGCGCCGGGCTGGAGGAGATGTTCCTCGAGCTGACCGCGGAGAGCCAGCGGGAGACCCAGCGAGACGCCAGCACCGACACCGAAGGAGCCGCAGCATGAGCACCACCGCCACCCTCGCCCCCGCGGCGCCCGCGGATCGTCGTACTGCCCGACGGGTGCCGCCGGAGCCCATCCCGATGACACGCATCGTCGGCGTGGAGCTGCGCAAGATGTTCGACACCCGGGCCGGCTTCTGGCTGCTCGCGGCGATCGGCATCCTGGCGCTGGTCGCCACGGCCGCCGTCATCGTGTTCGCGCCCGACTCGGAGCTGACCTACGAGACGTTCGCGACCGCGATCGGTGTGCCGATGGCGGTGCTGCTGCCGATGGTGGCGATCCTGTCGATCACCAGCGAGTGGAGCCAGCGCACCGGGCTGACCACGTTCACGCTGGTGCCCGGACGTGGCCGCGTCATCGGCGCCAAGGCCGTGTGCGCGCTCCTCGTCGGGGTCGCCTCCATGCTCGTCGCCGGCGCGGTCGGCGCCCTGGGCAACGTCGTCGGTACGGCGATCACCGGCGTGGACACCACCTGGAACGTGTCGTGGTCGGAGTACGCCATGATCATCGTCGCGAACGTGCTCGGGATGGCCGTCGGCTTCATGCTGGGCGTCGTG
>DASTFI010000124.1:0-7312 GCA_035708765.1 Marmoricola sp. | reverse complement strand
GCCCTGGTTGGAGAGGCGGTGGCAGGCGCCCCTGGGCACGTCGATGGACTCACCGTGCACGACCGTGCTGACCACGTCGTCGATCTCGCAGGTGGCCTCGCCGGCGATGACCACCCAGTGCTCCGAGCGGTGCAGGTGGCTCTGCAGCGACAGCCGGTGGCCGGGGGTGACGTGGATGCGCTTGATCTTGTAGCCGTCGGCGACGTCGATGACATGCCAGGAGCCCCAGGGGCGCTGCTCGGAGTCGAGCGGCACGTCGAGGGGCGCGCGGTTCACCGTGGTCATGTCCTCACCAACGACGGTCGGGTGGTCGGGTTACCCAACGGTACCTGCCGTTCGCCGAACGCAGGCTGAATCGTTCCGACGGCGGTCCAGTCCGGTGCGGTCGCGCCCGAGCGGTGGTTCAGCGGAGGTTGGGGCGCACGTGCAGGCCGACCTCGGGGTCGACGACGACCTCCTGCATGGCGGGCATCCCGTCGGTCTCGACCTGCGCGTCCACGGGCACGTTGCGCTTGACCACCGCGAGCGCGATCGGGCCGAGCTCGTGGTGGCGGGCGCTGGAGCCGACGAAGCCGACCTCGCGTCCACCGTGGCTGATCGCCGAGCCCTGCTCGGGCAGCCGGTTCACCGAGCCGTCGAGGTGCAGCAGGGTGAGTCGACGCGGCGGCCGGCCGAGCGTGTGCACCCGCGCCACCGTCTCCTGCCCGCGGTAGCAGCCCTTGTCGAGGTGCACCGCACCCCACGGCGACGGCTCGACCGCCACCCAGCCGACCTCGTTGGGGATGGTCCGGTGGTCGGTGTCGATGCCGAAGCGCGGCTCGCCCCGGGCGATCCGCAGCGCCTCGAACGCCCACATCCCGGCGGCCGGACCGGCGGCTTCGGCGTAGGCGTGCAACTCCGCACGCGGCAGTACGTCGTACTTGCCGGCGCCCTCACCGGTCGCTCGCCAGCACACGGCCAGCTCGTCGCTGACGTCGGTGACCTCGACGCGCATCATGAAGCGCATCCGGTCGAGGAACTCGACGAGCTCGGCGGCCCGGCCGGGCTCCACGTGCGCGGTGACCTGCTCGCCGTCGTCGACGAGGTACATCGCGTGCTCGACGTGGCCCTGCGGGGAAAGGATCAGCGCCATCGTCGGCGAGCCCGGGGCCAGCTGCTCGAGGTGCTGGGTGGTCAGCGAGTGCAGCCAGGTGAGCCGGTCCGGCCCGCTGATCCGCACGACACCGCGGTGCGAGAGGTCGACGAAGCCGTCGCCCTGCTCCAGCGTCCGTTGCTCGCGGTTGAAGGAACCGTAGTGCGCCGCGACCGGGGCGTCGACGCCGTCACCGGCCACGGCTCCGGGCAGGTCGAGGAGGGGGCTGCTCATGCTCATTCCAACAGTGTGCCCGACGGGGTTGTTCCGACCGGCGACACGAGGCCGAGGCGGGCCCGGGCGGCCGCGCGCCACGAAATGTCAGGTTGCGGGGTCCTTGGTGCGGTTTGCATGGCCCAGCATTGGCCCGTTGGGGTCATGGCCCTTCGTCCGGCTGAATTCCTAGCCTCGGAGGCCGGGAAGTCGATCCTCGGCCGCGACGACCAGAACCTTGGGGGCGGACCTGGGCGACGCGAAAGGGGAACTCATGTCGACACCAGCCAGGCTCGCACGACACAAGCTGCCGAGGCGCGCTCGACCACGCGGCCGGGTTCCGTCGCGGGCGCGCGTCACCGTCGCCGCCCTCCTGGCGCTGGCCGGATCGCTGCTCGTCGCCGGACCCGCGTCCGCGACCGCGATCACGAGCACCGGCCCGCTGACGTCGATCGACATCAGCCCGGACCTCAACTGTGCGGTCAACCATGTGGGCGACTCGTTCGGCGAATGGTTCAGCAACACCGCGTGCGCCACCGTGGTCGCCATCGGCACCGACACCTACGGTCCCGCGTTCATCCCGGCCGGCAGCGCGCTCACCAGCAGCACCGGCTACCACGCCTACACCCCGGTCGGCCAGAGTGCCGTCACCGGCTCGGGCACCGAGGCGTCTCCGTACAGCATCACCACCGTCGTCGACCTCGGCACCAGCGGAGTCCGGCTGACCCAGACCGACAGCTACGTCGTCGGCCAGGAGGGCTACCGCACCGACGTGGCCCTGTCGAGCACCAGCGGGCAGGCCGTGGACACGGTCGTCTACCGCGCCGGCGACTGCTACCTGCAGGACAGCGACGAAGGGCTCGGCGACGTGCAGAACGGCGTCGCGCCGCTGTGCAAGGCGCTCCCCGGATCGGCCGACCCCAACCGGATCGAGGGCTTCTACCCGCTCACGACGGGCAGCCACTACCTCGAGGCCCGCTACTCCGCCGTCTGGGCGGCCCTCGCCACCGGCGACCAATTGCCGGACACCTGCATCTGCGCCACGGTCGACGACAACGGAGCCGCCCTCAGCTGGCCGGCCGCCGTGCCCGCCACCGGCGCGATCATGATCTCCAGCCTCACTGTCTTCTCCCCCGCGGGAGCGGCGCCGGTGACGTTCACCAAGACGGCGGACGTCGCATCGGTCTCCGCGGGAGCCGGCGACGGCTACACCGTGACGATGAGCAACCCGGGCGCGGTGCCGCTGACGCTGACCAGCATCACCGACACACTGCCGGCCGGCTTCGGCTACACCGCCGACTCGACGACCGGGGCGACGACCAGCGATCCGGCCGTCTCCGGGCAGGACCTCACCTGGACGGGCACGTTCGTCGTACCCGCCGCCACCGCCGCGGGCAACGGCACCCTGAGCCTGCACTTCGGTGTGACGGTGTCGTCCACGGCCGGCACGTTCACCAACTCGGTGACCGGCAGCGGGGACGGCGTGACCGTCATCGGCGCTACCGACACGGCCCCGGTCACGGTGACCGCCGTCGAGGTCAACAGCCCGCCGACCGGCAACGCAGGCGGGCCGTACTCCGGCACCGAGGGCCAGTCGATCGCCATCGCGGGGGCCGTGACCGACGCCGACAGCGACCCGCTGACCTATGCCTGGTCGGTGACCGCGTCGACCGCTGACGCCGGCGCCAGCTGCAGCTTCGGCGACGCCACCGCGGCGAGTACGACGATCACCTGCACCGACGACGGCACCTACGACCTGAGCCTCGAGGCCTCCGACGGGACTGCGTCGCCGGCCTTCACCACGACGCTGACGGTCGCCAACGCCGCACCGACGGTCACGATCACCGCACCGGCGGACATGGCGCAGCTGGCCCTCGGCTCGTCGGTGGACGTCTCGGCGACCTATGCCGATGCCGGGTCCAACGACACGCACACCTACGACATCGACTGGGGTGACGGGAGCGCGCACAGCACCGGGACCGCCACCGGAGGCACGGTGACCGGCGCACACGCCTACACAGCGGTCGGTGTCCACGACATCACCGTCACGGTCACCGACGACGACGGAGGCGTCGGGTCCGACACGGTCAGCGTGGTCGTCGCCGACCAAGCCACCAAGGTGACCGGCGGCGGGTTCGTCACCGACGGCGGTCGCACCGGGTTCGGCTTCGTGGCGGGCCCGGCCTCCGCGGGCGGGCTGGCCGGCCAGCTCTCGGTGCACGCCCGGGGTGGCGTCGGCTTCCATGGCGGCACGGTGACGACGATGACCAGCGTCGGCAACACCGCGACCTGGTCGGGCACCGGCCGCTGGTCGACACGGGGCGACGGCTGGTCGGGCGGCTACACGTTCACCGTCTCGGTGGCCGACAACGGGTCGGGACACGGGCGGCAGCGCACCCCGGACACGATCGAGCTGACCGTGTGGGACGGCTCCGGGGCCGTCGTACTCCACGCTGCCGGGCCGCTCAGGGGAGGCAACATCACCGTCCATCGGTGAGCTGATCGTCTGCTCCGCGTTGCGGTGCCATCTGCCGGCACCGCAGCGCGGAGCTGTGCTGGCCCCCAGCGGGTTCTCCACAGGCAGCTGGGCGCCGCTGGCGTCCTGGGGTTCGAGCGGCCAGCCTGCGGGCATGGACGAACGCCTCCCCGAGCTGCGGGCCGGTGTCGTTGGCGAGCTCCTCCGCGACCAGGACGGTGTGGTCGCGCGGGCGCAGCTGCGGGGCGTCGAGCCGCACGCGATCCGGCGGATGCTGCGGCGCGGTGAGCTGGTGAAGGTCACCCGCGGCGTCTACGTCGAGCACAGTGGCCCGCTGACCGAGCAGCAGCGCTGCTGGGCGACGGTGCTGCACTGCTGGCCTGCTGCGTTGGCGGGCAGCGCGGCCCTCGGACCGAGCAGCGCACGCCGGGACGACCCGGTCGACGTCGTCGTCTCCGGCCACCGCACCCAGCTGCACGTCCCTACCTGGATGCGCGTGACCCGGCGCAGCGACCTGGCGACTGCCGTGCAGTGGAACTCCTCCCCGCCTCGACTGCGCTACGACGAGGCCGTGCTGGATGCGGCCATCGGCGCCCGTGGCGACTTCGCGGCCGTCGCCGTGCTGGCCGACGCAGTGCAGTCCCGCCGGACGACGGCCGACCGGTTGCTGACGGTGCTGGGCAAACGGTCGCGGGCGCCGCGTCGTCGCTTCCTCACCGGCGTGCTCGGCGACATCGCCGAAGGCGCGTGCTCCGCCCTGGAGCGGGAGTACCTCGTCCGAGTCGAACGCGCGCACGGCCTGCCTCGGGGCCGGCGGCAGGTGCCCGGCCCCGGGGTCTTCCGGGACGTCGACTACGGCGCCCTGGTGGTCGAGCTCGACGGGAGGATGTTCCACGACGGCGCCGTGCGATTCGACGCCGATCTCGAGCGCGACCTCGACACCGTCCTCGACCGCCGGAGCACCGTCCGGATCGGCTGGGGGCAGGCGGTTCGCCGGAGCTGCGCGACGGCCGGCAAGCTGCTGGTGGTCATGGCCGGGTTCGGGATCCCGGTGGATCCCCACCCGTGCGGACCCGGATGCCCGGTCGCGCAGGGTCGGGCCGCCTGATCGCCGCTCTGCGGTGCCAGCTGCTGGCAGTGCAGAGCGGAGCTCAGTCGGCGGTCTCGGCCGCGGCGCAGGCGGCGCAGAGGCCGAAGACGGTGAGGTGGCCGTAGTCGGGGGCGAAGCCGTGGCGGGCGGCCAGCGGCCCGAGCGCGGCCTCGGTCTCGTCGCGACCCGTGCTGATCACCTTCTTGCAGCTCCGGCAGACGAAGTGGGAGTGCTCGCGTCCGGTCGTCGAGTGGTACGTCGGAGCGCGGTCGCTCAGGTGGGCGTGGTGGATCAGGCCGAGCTCGTCGAGGAGCTCGAGGGTCCGGTAGACGGTGGAGAGGTTGATCGACGTGGCGTGCCGGCGCACCTCGCCGTACACCTCGTCCGGGGTCGCGTGCCCGAGGGTCTCCACGGCCCGGAGGACGAGCTCGCGCTGCGGGGTGAGCCGGTAGCCACGTTCTCGCAGCCGGTCCTGCCACTCGCCCATCGCCTCGCTCACTGTCGCTGCAGCTGGGCCCACAGGTGCGGCTGCAGCTCCTGGCCCATCGCCGCCATGTCGAAGGCGTACATCAGCTGGCCCTCGACGTAGCCGTAGAGGCGCTTGCCGGCGGTGTACTCCTTGGCCGTCGCCGTCCGGGTCACCACCTCGGTCGCCATCTCGAAGCTCGGCCGCTCCGGGTGGATCTCGCCGTGCCAGACCTCGGTGAAGCCGATGTTGTGCGCCATCACGAACTCGAGCGTGCGGTCGGGCTGCGGCCGGATGAAGCCGGTCTCCTGCGCGGCGTCGCGGATCTTGTTGCCGTCCTCGTCGACGAGCACCGAGGTGCTCATGTAGTGGATGAACGGCCGGCCGTCCTGCTGGAAGATGACCTCCTGGCGGAAGTGGAAGTCCTCGATGGTCGGGTAGGCGCCGTGGCCGCTCCCCGCCCACGTCCCCAGCAGCCACACCAGCGGCTTGCAGTTGTCGTGGATGTTGTCGGGGAGATGGATCGGCATCAGTCGTCCTCCGTCGGCAGGTCGTCGGTCAGCACGGAGAGGCGGCGTACGGCGACCAGCGCGAGCACGCCCACGCCGAGCATGACCAGGGCCATCACCACGACGAAGAACGTCTCCATGCGGTTCAGTGTAGGAGTCAGTAGACGAGCGCCTGGACGCCGTCGGTGAGGGCCTCCTCGGCGAAGACGACGGCCCCGGCGATGCGGACGCCGGGGAGTACGTCGGAGTCGGTGATGTCGCGACGGGCGGCGCACTGGCTGCACACCGTCAGCCGGCCGTCGGCGAGGACGAGGTCGCGCAGCTCGGCCAGGGCGGCCGCCTTGTCGAGGTGGAACTGCTCGGCTCGTCCCGGCACCGCGAACCAGGCCGCCTCGCCGGTCAGCCACAGGCTCACCTCGGCACCCGCGGCGATCCCGGCCGACGCGACGGTGAAGGCCTGGTTGCAGCGCTCCGGGTCCTCGGCGCCGGCGGTGCACTTGACCAGCAGCGACCTCACGGAGCCAGCCCCAGCAGCGTGCGCGCCTCGGCCGGCGTCATGGGGGTGCGCTGGACGACCCGACCGAGCTCGACGGCGCGGTGGACCAGCTGCTCGTTGTGCTCCACCGGCACGCCCCTGGACATGGTCAGCACGTCCTCCATGCCCACGCGCAGGTGGCCGCCCTTCGCGAGTGACGACAGCGCCACCGCCAGGGTGGAGCGGCCGATGCCGGTGGCCGACCAGCTGGTCACCTCGGTGGGAAACGAGGCCACCGCGGCGACCAGCGAGTCGGCGGTCCCGTCCATGCCGCCCGGGACGCCCATCACGAGGTCGACGTGCACCTTGCCGCCGTAGGGCAGTCCGTACTTACCGAGCAGGCGGCGCAGGGCGTGCACCTGGCCGAGGTCGAACAGCTCGAACTCCGGCACCACCCGGCGCTCCTGGCTGAGCTGGTAGAGGTCGCAGACGAACGGCCACGGGTTGAGGAACACGTCGTCGCCGAAGTTGGTGGTGCCCATCGTCAGGCTGCACGAGTCGGGCTGCGCGTCGAGCACCTTGAGGCGGTCGTCGAGCGGGTCGTGCACCGAGCCCCCGGTGGACAGCTGCACGACGAGGCCGGTGCTCTCCCGCAGGGCCGCGACCGTGTCGGTGAGCCGGCCCAGGTCGAGCGTCGGCCGGTGGTCGTCGTCGCGGATGTGCACGTGGATCATCGCCGCGCCGGCGGCCTCGCAACGCTGGGCCGTCTCGACCAGCTCGGCCAGCGTCGTGGGCAGCTGTGGACAGTCGGCCTTGGTCGTCTCCGCTCCCGTCGGAGCGACCGTGATCAGAAGGTCTCCCATGGGCGAAACCTATCGTCGCGGCAGGTCAGCGCTGAGGTGCCCTCGGGTCACCGGGACCTCGCCGTGTCCCTTCGCCGGGTCCCTTCGC
>DASTFI010000123.1:0-5472 GCA_035708765.1 Marmoricola sp. | reverse complement strand
CAGGCCCCAGTACGTCATCGTCCGTGCCCACTCACCGGTCACGTCGGGGAACTGCACCAGATCCGTCGTCCGCTTCACCGGGTCAGCCGCGGTCGCCTCGTCCCAGTCCGCCTTCGCCACCGACACGCGCGCATAGCCCGGACAGTCCACGCCCGCCTCGACACCGCCCGCGGCCGGGTCGGCATCGAACAACGCCAGCAGCCGGGTCGCGGGACCGTTCGGCCCCTGCGTCGGGCCGATCAGGTCGTTGAGGGCGTCGGCCTGGTCTGCGGTGTCCATCAGGCGACACTCCTCACCGGGTCAGCGGGGATCGAACAGGACCAGCCGGGGTTGTGGTTCACGATGTCAGCGACGGTGCGGCCGCCCTGCGGCTCAACCGAGCCCGGATCGCAGATCCACGTCTCCCTTGCCGCACCGTCGGCATCGAGGTGCAGCGCAAACCGCCACTGCGTCACCGCGGCCACCAGCTCGGAATGCAGCAGCCGCGCCGCGGCCTCCGAGACGGCGCCGAACGGGGCGACGTCGAAGTTGAGCATCGTCTGCTGCCAGCGCCATCCCAGTGGCCGTGAGCCGTGGGTGAACATGTCGTCTGGCGCGTAGTCGACCGCCGCCCGCATCGCCGGCTCCGTCCAGCCAGTGAGGCCCAGTGGCGAGGTGCCGCCCTTGGACCCGTCGAGCACAAGATCGGCCAGGCCGAGCTGGGAACGGTCGATGGTGAGCGTGAAGGTCGGGTCAGCCACGGCGCACTCCGTATCCGTCGAGGGTGCCCATGCGAGCAGCGGCGGCCTCGCGTCGCTCCCACGAGTCCAGGTCGACCGAGGCCGTGACGGGGCCGTACAGGGGGCGCGCACTCAGCATCGCCGCCGTGAGCCGGTCGTAGTCGATCGACGGACCCACCGGGGTCACATAGCCACCGCCGGCGTAGCCGCGCAGGGACTGCTGCAGGGCGTACAGGTTCTCCACGCCAGCCCGCCGGGTCGCCTCGGCGTCGAACACGAACTCGCGGCCATGCACCACACCGGCAGGCCGATCGACGGGCGCGTTCCCGGTGTAGCCGCCGCCCGCGAAGCCGCCCGACCCCGTGGCGAGCAGCAACTCGGCCTTGCCGACGTTGCCCACCTCGTTGTCGATGGTGATCTTCAGCCGACGGCCGCGCATCCGCTTGAGCCGCTCCTGCACCTCGTCGATAACACGGAAGGCGCCATTGGGGTCGATGACGATCTTCGGCTTGCCCTTCACGCTGTTCAAACCGAGCACCTCGTCGGCCAGCTTCCGTGCCGCATCCCGCGCCATCCCCGCGTCGGTCGCAGCCTTGATGAAGTCGCGGCGAGCCGCCGCCAGGAACTCGACACGCGCCGGGCCACTGAGCGTCTTGGCGACCCCCAGCGCAGTCTGCGCGATGTTGTCCAGCGCGTCTTGTGTGTCACGGCCGGCCTGCGTCGAGACGTCGAGGGTGTTCTCGAGCTCGGCCGCCTGTCCCTTCAGCGATGCGATCCGCTCCCGGCCCGCCTTCTCCTGCTCCGCGGCATTCCGCTTCAGGTCCGCGAGGCGGTCACGAGCAGCCTGGCGCTCCTCCTTCGTGTCCGCCTGCTCCAGATCCCGCTGGGCCGCAGCGATGTCGCGCGCCGAACCCTCCCGGGCGTTGCGGAGATCCGCCTGCGCGTCGGCGACCTCGCCGAGGATCTCGGCGCGCTTCTGAGCCCGGTCAGCGAAGTCGTCGATAGCCTGCTCATAGTCGCGGAAGGAGGCGCGGCCGGACAGCACCCGGTTGAGCTTCTCCAGCTCCCTCATGAAGTCGTCGGTCGACTGCGCCGCCCGGTCGATGCCGTCCGCGGTGCCCTCGAAGCCGTCCTTCATCAGCCCGGCCGCGGCCTTGACTCGCCGTGCCGCGGCCTCGACCTTGGCGGCGTCGATGCTTTTCTCGATGTCGGCCTGCGCCCTGGGCTTGCCGCCGAACAACACGAACTTGGGGTCGGCCAAAGTGCGGCCGAGGTCGGCGAAGAAGTCGCCCTTGCCGGTGATGTTCTTGATGTCCTCCAGGTCGCCCTTCAGGTCCTGGAGCTTGCTCCGGTAGGTCGAGAAGTCGCCCTGCCGTGCGGCGAGCTGGAGAGCCCGCATCGACGCCTCGGTGTCGTCGTTCGCGTGGATCAGGTCGAGCGTCAGGCCCGTCGTGATGCCCAGCGCGGCGCCATAGGGGCCGAGCAGGGTGCCCATCAGGCCCAGGGAGGCAGTGTTGGTCAGGCCGATCCCGTCAGCAGCACCAGAGGCGGCGATCCCGATGGCGGCCACGCCGGCAGCAGCCTTCCCGACCGGCGCGAGCGCGTTCTTCGTGCGCGTCAGGGCGCCGTTGAGCCGCTCGGTCTGCCGCTGCGAGCGGGAGCCCGCCGTCATGAAGGTCGACCCCATGATGCCGACGTCGGTGCGGAGCGTCCGTGCCGTCTTGGCCGTGCGCGAAATAGACTGGTCGAGCTTGCCGAACGCCGACGGGAGGCTGCGCAGAGTGACCGCCTCGCGGCCAGTGAGTGCCAGAGTCCGGTTGAGCAGCGACAGTCCGGCGATGGCGCCGAAGATCGGGGTGCCGAGGTCGGAGTCCGCGATCGAGCCGATCAGGTCAGCCATCGCGCGGATGCCGTCGAGGACAGGGCCGCCCAGCGGGGCAACCGCCTCGAGGATCTGCAGAGCGGCGTCCCCGATCGCGCCGAAGGTCTTGGCTACCTTCGGGCCGGTGCGCTCCACGTAGTCGATGAAGTCGACGAAGCCCTGCGTCTCGGCGAGGCCGGCAGCCCACTGGTCGAGGTCGTCGGTGGCCTCAACCAGCCATGCCGAGAAGTCGTCATTGAGGGGGTCCGTCGCCATCCACAGCGTCGCGAGCGCGTGCGCGGTGCTCCCGGCCGCCGCGGCCATGTCGGCGAGCGCCGACGGCGCCTCCTCGGCGAGGAAGTCCAGAAACGGTGACCACCTGTCGGAGGCCAGCGACTCGCCGGTGTCGGCGGCGATCGAGCCCAGTTCGCCGGCGATGGCCGAGATGACGTCCTGCACGCGCGGCAGCGCGTCCTCCAGCGCGATCAGACCGTCGCGCGCCCCAGGAAAGAACCCCTGCGCTGCGGCGGCCTGCAGCTTCTGGAACTCCGGCAGCATGTCGCGTAGCCGCAGCACGAAGTCACGGGCCGCCGGGGTCAGCTTCTCCATCGCGACGCGGGCGGACTCGAGGTTCGCATCAGTCGGCTCGAGGGCAGCCTTGTTCAGCGACGAGAGCGCGTCGCCGACTCCCTGAAACGCGAGAACGGCGGTCGCGCCGGCCGTTGCCGCGAAGCCGAGTTGCGAGGCCAGGCCACTGATGGCCGGCACCGCGACAGCACCGACCGGCACCAGCGCCGGCCCGAGTACCGCGGCGACGTCGGCAAGGATGCGCATCCGGCCGGAGAGACGGTCGATGTCGTTGCCGGCGTTGCGCATCCCTGCGCCGGTCGATGCGGCCTGCCGGTCGATGTCGGAGAGGCTGCGACGAGTGCGCACCGAATCGCGCGAAAGGGAGTCGAGCTGCTTGTTCAGGAGCGCCGTCTCGGCGGCGGCCTTCGCCATGCCGGTGGTGAAGCGGTCCTCGAGGGACAGCACCACGCGCTCATGCCTGGTCGCCACCGCTCACCGCCTTTCGTCGTTTCACTTCCGGTCGATCGCGCAGCGGCGTAGCGTCCAGCCCATGTCCATCAAGTCGTCCGCCATCGCCGACCCGACTGACCGCTGGACGCCGGGCGCATGGCTCGCCGCCGGACTGCTTCTCGCGGTGCTGACCGGCCTCGTCGCAGTCCTGTCAGGCGATGCGGCAGGCGTCGTACTGTTCCTCGGCGGGCTCGCGTCGACCGTTGTGCTGGGTGTCGGCGTGGTCGCGAAGGGCGTCGAGGTGGGGCTGGCTACGCCCCGGCCGCAGGCGCCGACCGAGCCGCCTCGTCGGGAGTGAGTCGGCGCATGTAGGTCTTGCGCCCATCCGAGGGCCGCGGCTGCTTCGGGGGTGCATCCTTCGGCGTCGCCTGTTCGTCCTGTTCGTGCAAGATGCGGTGCCAGACGTCCAGGCCGCCGCACACGGGGCACTTCTTCGACGCCGGCTGGAAAATGTTCTCCGGGTCGTCTGCGATGGACGGGTGGTAGCCGCACGAGCACACCTCGAGCTCGTAGCGCGCCAGCCCGAGCAGATCGGCCCGGTCGGCATCGTCGATGCGGGACTCGCGCTCCACGACAGTCCAACCGGTCAAGTTCCCGGTAGCGTCGTAGTGCAGATGCTTCTCGGCCGGCACATGGCCGGAGAACTCGCGGGGCGTCATGCCCAGCGATCGGGCCAGGGTCAGTCGCTCGCGTCGCCGAGGATCTCGGGCGAGCTGCTGAGCAATTTTGGGACGTCGATCACCGACTCGTGCATGACGACGACGAGGGAGGCGATCTCGAGTAGGTCGCCGGGCGCCGCCTTCGACCGGATGAACTCCCAGTCGCCCGCGCCCAGAGTGTCGCCGTTCCATGCGACGGCGAACTGCTCGAGGTTGTCGAGCAGGTCATCGGCGTTGCAGTAGCCGTAGGCGATGCGGTCGTCGCGGTCACTGCCCTCGCGGGCCGGGTGCTGGCCGACCCAGATGCGCCACTTGCCCTCGTCGATACCGCGCAGGGTGAGCGAGCCGGTGTGCTCGACCATCTCGCCACGTACTTCGGCGAGGCGGTCGCGGATCTTCTTGACCGCGCCGCCGTCCGCCATGCGCTTGGGCTTCGCCGCCTTGCCGTCCTCCTGCTGTGCGGATGCCGCGGACCGGGCGTCCTCGAGGGCGGTGAGGAGCGCCTGCACTTCGGCGACGAGTGTCGAGGCGAGGCACAGCGAGTAGGACCGCTCTGGCAGGCCCACGCGCGGGGACTGGCGGAGTTCCGCGAGGGACTTGCTCATGCCGACTCTCCAACCTCGTCGCGCACCATTGAGCGGACGCGCTGGGCAACGCTGCGGAGATGGTCGGTGACCACAATGTCCTCATCGCCGCCGAGGTCGAGGCGACTGACCGCGAACGTCACGCGGAAGCCCACCTCGGCGTACTCGTCGTCACCGACGGAGACGAGTTCCACGTCTCGGGTCACTTCGTGCGAGAAGTCGTGCCCGTTGATGACCAACTGGGTCACGCCACGCTCGGGCGCGTTGGGGCGCAAGATGATGTGTGCCATGCCTACTCCTACCGGGTACCGGGATGAGACCCGCCGCCGCTCCCGGTGAACGGCGGCGGGCCGTCTGTTGGATCAGGCCGCGACGGTGCCGTAGACGGGCTCGACCAGCGGGAAGATCTGCTGGCTCACCTCGTACTCGGAGAACTCGTCCTCGCCCGACCGCACGAAGTTCTGGCGGCCACAACGGACCTTCCAGACCTCGACCTTCTGCGACGCGGCGAACGCGGTGTTCTGAGCGTCGAAGCCCTTGCGGACCACGAAGTAGAGCTCGGTGCCGCG
>DASTFI010000122.1:0-40152 GCA_035708765.1 Marmoricola sp. | reverse complement strand
GAGGGAGACGCAGATGGTCGTCCAGGCTTACATCCTGATCCAGACCGACGTCGGCAAGGCGGCCGAGGTGGCCGCCCAGATCACCGACATCAAGGGCGTGATCCTCGCCGAGGACGTCACCGGCCCCTACGACGTGATCGTGCGCGCCGAGGCGCGCAACGTCGACGAGCTGGGCAAGCTCGTCGTCGCCAAGGTGCAGACCCTCGACGGGATCACCCGCACGCTCACCTGCCCCGTGGTCCACATCTGAGCTCGTTGACCGCCCGGCCTCGACGGCGCCCGTCACTGCTCGCGGTGGCGGGCGTCGTGTCGTCCGCCCTGCTCCTCGCCGGCTGTGGCTCCGACACCCTGGCCGTGGACTCCTTCCCCGTCACCGCCGTCGGGCACGAGCGGTGCCCCACCCTGCTGGCGGGCCTGCCCGACCGGGTGAGCGACCAGGGCCGGCGGGCCACCACGGGCAGCACCTTCGCGGCGGCGTACGGCGACCCGGCGATCGTCGTCCGGTGCGGGGTGGGAAAGCCGAAGGGCTTCGACAAGTTCGCCACCTGCAACCGCGCCAACGGGATCGACTGGTTCGTCAGCGACCTGGAGAAGGTCGTGGAGGACCAGTCCCTCGACGTGCGGATGACCACCGTCGGGCGCTCGCCTGCCCTGCAGGTGGACCTGCCCGCTCAGTACCGCCCGCCGACCACCGCGATGGTGGACCTGGAGCGGGCGATCAAGAAGTACACGAAGAAGACCGGTGGCTGCCTGGCGTGACCGGACTGCCGTCGCAGTGGCGGCACCCTCCGCTCGGTCAGCGCAGGCCGGTGGAGCGGTCAGCGCAGGCCGGTGGAGCGGTCCAGGGCCAGCTGCACCAGGCGGTCGCACAGGGCGGGGTAGGACAACCCGCTGGCCTGCCAGAGCAGCGGGAACATCGAGGTCGCCGTGAAGCCCGGCATCGTCTCCACCTCGTTGAGCACCACCCGCCCGTCGGGGAACACGAAGAAGTCCACCCGCGCCAGGCCCTCCACGTCGAGCGCCTCGAACGCCGCCACGGCCAGGGCACGGACCTGCTCGGCGGCGTCGGCGGGCAGATCGGCGGGGATGACGTAGCTCTCCTCGAGGTACTTCGCCTCGAAGTCGTAGAACGTGTGCTCGCCGTGGACGGTGATCTCCGCCAGCTGGCTGGTCTCCGGTGGCCCGTCGTCGAGGCCCTGGAGCACCCCGATCTCGACCTCCCGCGCGCCCACCGCCGCGGCCTCCACGATCACCTTGGGGTCGTGCCGCTCCGCCTCCCGGATCGCCGCGTCCAGGCCGTCGGCGGACTCGACCCGGCTGATGCCGAAGCTCGAGCCGGCACGGGCGGGCTTGACGAACACGGGGTAGCCCAGCGAGTCGATCGCCTCCTGCGTCTCGGGACGCCGGCGGTCCCACGCACCGGGCCGCACCAGCACCCAGGGCAGCACCGGCAGCGCACCGGCGGTGAACACCTGCTTCATGAACGCCTTGTCGGTGCCGACGGCCGAGGAGAGCACGCCGGCACCCACGTAGCGCACGCCGGCGAGCTCGAGCATGCCCTGCAAGGTGCCGTCCTGCCCCCATGGGCCGTGCATCACCGGGAACACCACGTCCACGGTGCCCAGCACGCCGGGGACGTCCGTGGCGTCCTGCGCGACCAGGCCCTTGGACGGCACCAGCGCCACCTCGGTGGACCCGCTCACCGTGGGCAGCTCGCCGGCCGGGCCGAGGGCGAGGTGGCCCGGCTCGCCGGACTCGAGCACCCACCGGCCGTCGGTGCTGATGCCGACCGGCACGACGTCGTACTTGTCC
Source organism: Marmoricola sp. (assembly GCA_035708765.1). Lineage (GTDB taxonomy): Bacteria > Actinomycetota > Actinomycetes > Propionibacteriales > Nocardioidaceae > Marmoricola. Next base: position 38,340 of record DASTFI010000122.1, on the reverse strand, counting down.
GGGTCCAGGGCGGCGATCACGCTGCCCGCAGAGATGCACGAGATGGAGTGCTCGCTGGAGCGGCCGCCGAAGACGACGGCCACCCGGGGCTTCCTCCCGGCCTGCCTCTCGGGCCCCTTCCCGCCCGGCGGGTCGGGCTCCGGGGTCGGCTCCGGTCCGGGGAGTGGCTGCTCAGCGGTCACCCGCACGACCCTACCGGCGGCCGTGGCACCATCGCAGCATGTCCCCAGCGAGCCAGCCAGACCCCCGTCCGACGCGCCGTTCCGCGACCCGGGCGGTCCATGTCGGTCGCCCGCCGCACGAGCCGGACCAGCCTCTCAACGAGCCGATCACGATGGCGTCGACGTACGTCGCCGGGGGCGACCGCGAGTACGGGCGGTACGCCAATCCGACCTGGACCGCGTTCGAGGACGCGCTCGGCGACCTCGAGGGCGGCCGGTGCCTGGCCTTCGCCAGCGGGCTGGCGGCCGTCGCGACCGTGCTGGACCTGGTCGGCCTCGGCGAGAAGGTGGTGGCGCCCCGGCACTCCTACAACGGCACCATCGGCCAGCTCGGCGACCTCGAGGCGCGCCAGCGGATCCGCAGCGAGCTGGTCGACGTCACCGACGTCGACGCCGTGGTGAAGGCGTGCGACGACGCCGCCCTGGTCTGGCTGGAGTCTCCGACCAACCCCGCCATGGAGGTGGTCGACCTGCCCCGGATCATCGACGCCGCGCACCGGGCCGGGGCCAACGTCGTCGTCGACAACACCTTCGCCACACCGATCCTGCAGCAGCCCCTCGACCTCGGCGCCGACCTGGTGGTGCACTCGGCGACGAAGTACATCGCCGGCCACTCCGACCTGCTCATGGGTGCGATCTGCACCCGCGACGACGAGCTCCACGGCATCCTGAAGGGCCGACGTGACCTGCTCGGCGCCGTTCCCGGACCGTTCGAGGCGTGGCTGGCCCTGCGCGGGTTGCGCACCCTGGCGATCCGGGTGGAGACCGCCCAGCGCAACGCCACGGAGCTGGCCGACCGGCTGCGCGCGCACGCTGCGGTAAAGGAGGTGCGCTACCCGGGGTTCGGCGGGATGATCTCCATCGTCCTCGCCGATGCAGACGCCGCCGACCGGCTCACCCATGGCACCCGCCTGTGGGTGCACGCCACGTCGTTGGGTGGGGTGGAGTCCACCTTCGAGCGGCGCCGCCGCTGGAAGGTGGAGCCGTCCACCATCCCCGACGCGCTGGTCCGGCTCTCCGTCGGGATCGAGGACGTCGAGGACCTGTGGGAGGACCTCGAGTCGGCTCTCGGGTGAGCACACGGGCGGTCCACGGGTCGACCCGGGAGAGAGGGAGACCATGGCACTGCCACCAGGACTGGCCACGCGACCGCTCCGGCCGGACGACGCCGCCGCGGTGACGGCGGTGATGGCCGCCGAGGAGCTCGCCTACGTGGGTCGGGTCAGCATCGAGCTGGCCGACATCGTCGCCGACTGGAGCCGGCCGTCCGCGGACCTGGAGAAGACGACGCTGGGCATCTTCTCCGGCGCCGACCTGGTCGCGTACGGCGAGGTGAGCTCCTCGATGCGCGGGGACGCCGCCGTGCACCCCGACCACCACGGTCGTGGCATCGGCACCTTCGTCGCGCAGTGGATGCAGGCACGCGCCCGCGAGCTGGGGTACGACGGGATCGGGATGCCGGTGCCGGCCGGCTCGCCGGGTGAACGACTGCTGCGCGAGCTCGGCTACCAGGTCCGGTGGAACTCCTGGGTGCTGGCGCTGCCCGACGGCGCCGACATCGCGGCGCGCGACCTGCCTGACGGCTACCGGCTCGCGGTCGCCGCCTCCGACGACGACCGACTGGCCGCCTGGCACGTCACCGAGGACGCGTTCCTCGAGTGGTCGGACCGGTCGAAGGACACCTTCGAGGACTGGGACGCGCGGGTCACCCGAAGGCCCGGCTTCGAGCCGTGGATGCTGCGCCTGGTCAAGGACGCCGACGGCGAGGTCGTCGCGGCGGTCTCGGTGCAGCTCGCCGACCGGACCGGGTACGTCGACAAGGTGGCCGTCCGCCCTGACCAGCGTGGTCGCGGCCTCGCCCAGGCCCTGCTCGTGGACGCGTTCGCCGCAGCGCGGGCGCACGGCGCCGCACGCTCGGAGCTCGCCACCGACTCACGGACCGGCGCGCTGGACCTCTACCTGAAGATCGGCATGGAGATCGACTCCGACTGGGTCAACCTCGGCGTCCGGTTCGCAGTGGGAAGCTAGTCGCGTTCGGCCTTGGTGTCGCGGTCGATGAAGGCGTTCATCATGTCCCGGGCGCCGATCTCGCCGCGCACGACCGCGTCGATCTGCTCCGCGATCGGCGTGTCGACGCCGTGGTCGCGCGCCAGCGCCAGGATGGAGGAGCACGACTTCGCGCCCTCGGCCACCTGGCGGGTGGAGGCCTGGATCTCCTCGGTGGTCATCCCCTGGCCCAGCTTCTCGCCGAACGTGCGGTTGCGCGACAGCGGCGAGGAGCAGGTGGCGACGAGGTCGCCGAGGCCGGCCAGGCCCATCAGGGTCATCGGGTCGGCGCCGAGTGCGACGGCCAGCCGGGCGGTCTCGGCGAGGCCGCGGGTGATCAGGGAGGCTTGGGTGTTGTCGCCGAAGCCGAGGCCCTCGGCCATGCCGACGCAGAGCGCGACGACGTTCTTGTAGGCACCACCGAGCTCACAGCCCAGCACGTCGGCTGACCGGTAGGGACGGAAGGCCCGCGAGTGGCACAGCAGCTGCACCCGGTGGCAGACCTCGTCGTCGACGCACGCCACCACCGAGGCGGCCGGCTCCCGCAGGGCGATCTCCTTGGCGAGGTTCGGCCCACTCACGACGGCGATCCGCTCCGGACCGACCCCGGTCACCTCGGCGATCACCTCGCTCATCCGCTTGGTGGTGCCGAGCTCGACCCCCTTCATCAGCGACACCAGCACCGCGTCGGCGGGGATCAGCGGCGCCCAGTCGGCCAGCTGCGCGCGCAGCGTCTGCGAGGGCACCGACAGCACGACGTACTCCGCACCGTCGAGCGCCTCCGCAGGATCGGTCGTGGCCCGGATGGCGTCGGGCAGCTCGATGCCGGGGAAGTAGTCGGTGTTCTCGTGCTTGTCGTTGATGGTGTCCGCGACCTCGGGACGCCGCGCCCACAGCACGACGTCGTTGCCCGCGTCGGCGAGCACGATCCCGAACGCCGTGCCCCAGGAGCCGGCACTGAACACTGCCACCTTCGCCATCAGCCGCGCCGCCTCTTCTTCTCGCGCTTGTGGGGGTTGCCGGTCTCGCGGATCCCTTCCTTGCGGGGGTCGAAGCGCTCCACGGGCGCCTTCTCGCCGCGCAGCTGCTCGACCTGCGCGGTGATCGCCGCCATGATCCGGTCGGTGGCCTCGTGCAGCACCTCGTGGGTCGGTGCCCGGCCCTGCAGGTCACTGAGGTCGACCGGCGCACCGGCCCGGTAGCGCACGGTCGGCGGGGGCAGCAGGTGCGGACGGACGGAGTACGCCGGGAGCAGGTCCTGCGCGCCCCACTGCCCCACCGGGATGACCGGGCACCCCGTGGCGAGGGCGATCCGGGCGGCCCCGGTCTTGCCGCGCATCGGCCAACCGTCGGGGTCCTTGGTGATGGTGCCCTCCACGTAGACCCCGATGCACTCCCCGCGCTCCACCGCCAGCACCGCCGCCTCGAAGGCGTGCGTCGCGTCGGTGCTCTGCCGCGACACCGGGATCATCCGGGTGTCGTCGAGGACCTTGTCGAGCAGCGGCACCTTCCACAGCGCGTCCTTGGTCAGGTAGCGGACGAGCCGGCCGTGGTCGAGGAGGAAGTGCGCCAGGGTCAACGGGTCGACGTGGGAGACGTGGTTGACCGCGATCACGCAGCCGCCGGTGGCCGGGATGTGCCCTCCCCCGGCCCACTCGCGGCGGGTGAAGGTGAGCAGCAGCGGCTTCACCACACCGATGGCCAGGGAGTAGGCCCAACCCCGCTTCTCCTGGAGCTTGCGCACCTTCGCCACCGAGCAGTGCTCCTTCCTCCGTCCGGAGACCGTCTCCGCGTCGTGCCTGTCCCTCGACCTCGCGCGAGGGCCACGGGATGAGACTACCGACGCGGCTGCGAGGATCGGGGCGTGACAGCGACGCGTCCGGCTTTCGTGCTGCTGGTGCCGGTGAAGGACAGTGTCGACGCGAAGAGCCGGCTCGGGCTGACCCACGGGCAGCGGCTGCTGCTGCGGCGGGCGTTCGCCCAGGACGCCGTCCTGGCGGCCCAGAACTGCGCCCTGGCGCAGGTGCACGTCGTCGGAGACGGCCGCGGGCTCGGGGTGCCTGCGGTTGCGGACGAGGGTGCCGGCGACCTGAACGCCGCACTGCGCAGGGCTGCGGACCGGCTCGCCGTCCCGGACCTCGGCATCGGCGTGCTGCTCGCCGACCTGCCCTGCCTGTCGATCGACGACCTCACCGCAGCGCTGGCAGCCGCCCACGAGCTGGGCCGGCGGTGCTTCGTCGCCGATGCCGAGAGCACCGGCACGACGATGCTGGCGGCCCCGCCCGGGTGTGCACTGGACCCGCGTTTCGGAGCGGGCTCCGCACAGCGACACCGCGACTCCGGAGCAGTGGAGCTCTCCCTGCCGGTCGCGACCCTGCGTCGCGACGTCGACACCCGCGGGGACCTGGCCGCTGCGCTCTCCCTCGGCGTGGGCCCGCACACCTCCGCCGTGGCGACCGAGCACCAGCTCTGGTCGGTCGGGGACGCCGAACGGCGGTGACCCCGGTTCGGGGGCCACCGCCGCTCAGGGTTTGACGAAGCGCCTCAGGACTTCTTGGCGGTCTTCTTCGCGGTGCTCTTCTTGGCGGTGCTCTTCTTCGCCGCGCTCTTGGCCGGCGCCTTCTTGGCGGTCGACTTGTTGGCTGTCGACTTCTTGGTCGTGCTCTTCTTGGCCGGCGCCTTCTTGGCGGTGCTCGAGCTCGACGTGGCCGACTTCTTCGCCGGCGACGACTTCCGGGTCGCCGCGGCCGCCGCCTTCCCAGCGGTCTTCTTGGCCGCACCCGGGGCCGCCTTGGCGGTCGACAGCGACACCTTCGGGAGCTTCTTCGCACCCGAGACGACGGCCTTCAGCTCCGCACCAGCGCTGAACTTCGGGACCGTGGTCTTCTTGGACTTCATCCGCTCACCGGTGGCGGGGTTGCGGACCCAACGAGCGGCTCGGACCCGCTTCTCGAAGGAACCGAACCCGGTGATCGCGACCTTCTCGCCCTTCGCGACCTCGCGGGTGATGGTGTCGAGCACCGACTCGAGCGCGTGGGCCGCAGCCTTGCGGTTGCCCTCGTATCGCGCAGCGAGTGCGTCGATCAGCTGACTCTTGTTCACAAGCTTCCCTTTCGTGAACGCCTTCATCGAGCCTGATGCCCGACTTTTCCCTTGCACGCTAGGCAAAAGTGGGGTTCACCACAATGCACACTGCGCGTGTCGGAGCAGCAAATCTGCGGCATTGCGGAACCGGGACATCCCTTCCCTGCAGACTTCCGTACGCCAGGAGTGGAGAATCCCCAAGCGGGCGTGCGGATTCTCCTCAGTGGAGAGCCCTCGACCGCCAGAGCTGCATCCTCGCCGGGGATGTCGGTGACCCAAGCGCTTGCCCGTCGGTGAGTGGACCGATCGACGCCGCTGGGCGGCGGACGGGGAGGGAGGATCAGAGGGTGGCGGGCTTCCAGGACGGGCGCTTGGCCTCGTACGCCGCGATGTCGTCGTCGTGGCCGAGGGTGATGCCGATGTCGTCGAGTCCCTCGAGCAGGCGCCAGCGGGTGTAGTCGTCGATGTCGAAGGAGTCCTCGATCGCGGTCTCGCCCGAACCGGCCTTGACGGTGCGGTGCTCCAGGTCGACGGAGACCGTCGCGCCCGGGTGCTCGGCGAGGTGGTCCCACAACCGCTGCACGACCTTCTCGTCCACCTGGGCGGCGAGTAGCCCGGCCTTGCCGGAGTTGCTGCGGAAGATGTCCCCGAACCGCGGCGAGATGACCACCTTGAAGCCGTAGTTCTGCAGCGCCCAGACGGCGTGCTCGCGAGACGAGCCCGTGCCGAAGTCGGGCCCGGCGACCAGCACGGTGGCGGCGGCGTACTCCGGCCTGTTGAGCACGAACTCGGGGTCGTTGCGCCAGGCCGCGAAAAGGCCGTCCTCGAAGCCGGTGCGGGTCACCCGCTTGAGGTAGACCGCGGGGATGATCTGGTCGGTGTCGACGTTGCTGCGCCGCAGCGGGATGCCGACGCCGGTGTGGGTGCGGAACTTCTCCATCTCAGGCCTCCTGGCTGATCGGCGCGAGGTCGGCGGGCGCGGACAGGGTGCCGCGGACAGCGGTCGCGGCGGCGACCAGCGGCGAGACCAGGTGCGTCCGGCCGCCCTTGCCCTGGCGGCCCTCGAAGTTGCGGTTGGACGTCGAGGCGCTGCGCTCTCCGGGGGTCAGCTGGTCGGGGTTCATGCCCAGGCACATCGAGCAGCCCGCCCCCCGCCACTCCGCGCCGGCCTCCTTGAACACCACGTCGAGTCCCTCGTCCTCCGCCTGGAGCCGGACCCGGACCGAGCCCGGGACCACCAGCAGGCGGGTCGCCGGATCGACCTGGCGACCCTTGATCACCGCTGCCGCAGCGCGCAGGTCCTCGATGCGGCCGTTGGTGCAGGAGCCGACGAACACCGTGTCCACCTTGATGTCGCGCATCGGGGTGCCGGCCTCGAGGCCCATGTAGGCCAGCGCCTTCTCGGCCGCGACCCGGTCCTGCTCGTCGTCGAAGTCCTCCGGCGAGGGGACGTCGGCGCCCAGCGGGACGCCCTGCCCGGGGTTGGTGCCCCAGGTGACGAACGGCGTCACCTCTGCGGCGTCGAGGACGATCTCGGCGTCGTACTCCGCGTCGTCGTCGGTGCGCAGGCTGCGCCAGTGCTCGACGGCGGCGTCCCAGTCGGCGCCCTTGGGCGCCTCGGGGCGACCCTCGATGTAGTCGAACGTCGTCCGGTCGGGAGCGATCATCCCGGCCTTCGCACCCCACTCGATGCTCATGTTGCACACCGTCATCCGGCCCTCCATCGAGAGCTCCTCGATGGCCTGGCCGCGGTATTCCACGATGTAGCCCTGACCACCGCCGGTGCCGGTCCTGGCGATCAGGGTCAGGATCAGGTCCTTCGCCGTCACGCCGTCGGCCAGCGAGCCGTTGACCGTCACGGCCATGGTCTTCGGCTTCGCCTGCATCAGTGTCTGGGTGGCCAGCACGTGCTCGACCTCGGAGGTGCCGATCCCGAAGGCGATCGCCCCGAAGGCGCCGTGCGTGGAGGTGTGGCTGTCGCCGCACACGATCGTCATGCCGGGCTGGGTGAGGCCGAGCTGCGGCCCGACGACGTGCACGATCCCCTGCTCGATGTCACCGAGGGGGTGCAGCCGTACGCCGAACTCCTCGGCGTTGCGACGCAGGGTCTCCACCTGCGTGCGGCTCACCGGGTCGGCGATCGGCTTGTCCCAGTCCACGGTCGGGACGTTGTGGTCCTCGGTGGCCAGGGTCAGGTCCGGACGTCGCAGCGTGCGGCCGGCCAGCCGGAGACCGTCGAAGGCCTGCGGCGAGGTGACCTCGTGGATGAGGTGAAGATCGATGTAGAGCAGGTCGGGCTCGCCCGCGGTGACATCGGGACTCCGGACGACGTGCTCGTCCCACACCTTCTCCGCCAGGGTCTTGCCCATGACTTCCTCCACCCTCTCGACACGGGTTCTCCAGATCACACAGCCTACTGCTTGCATCCCATGATCTGAGACGGCAGTATTGCCATATGGACAACACTAGCGGAGTCGGGGTTCTCGACAAAGCCGCCCTCGTGCTCGCTGCGCTCGAGGCCGGCCCGGCGACCTTGGCCGGCCTGGTCGCCGGCACGGGACTGGCCCGGCCGACGGCGCACCGGCTGGCGGTGGCACTCGAGCACCACCGCCTGGTGGCGCGCGACATGCAGGGCCGGTTCGTGCTCGGCCCACGGCTCGCGGAGCTCTCCGCCGCCGCCGGGGAGGACCGACTGCTCGCCGCCGCCGGGCCCGTGCTGGCCCGGCTGCGCGACATCACCGGCGAGTCCGCGCAGCTGTGGCGCCGCCAGGGCGAGCACCGCGTCTGCGTCGCAGCCGCCGAGCGGCCCAGCGGCCTGCGCGACACCATCCCGGTCGGCTCGCAGCTGACCATGCGCGCCGGATCCGCCGCCCAGGTCCTGCTGGCCTGGGAGGACCCCGAGCGGATCCACCGCGGCCTCCAGAACGCCGCATTCTCAGCGACCGCGCTGGCCGGCATTCGCCGCCGGGGCTGGGCCCAGTCGGTGGGCGAGCGCGAGCAGGGCGTCGCCTCGGTGTCGGCCCCGGTGCGCTCCCCCAGCGGGAAGATCATCGCCGCGGTCTCGGTCTCGGGTCCCCTCGAGCGGCTCTCCCGCCAACCCGGGAGGATGCACGCCCCGGCGGTCCTGGCCGCCGCCGAGCGGCTCTCGGAGTCGCTGCGCCGGGCGGCCGCCGAGTAGGACGCAGACCGCCGTACGACGCAGACCGGCCGCTCCGGTCCGGAGCGGCCGATCGCGTCTCCCCGGCAGGGTCAGCCTCGTCTGCCTGTTGGGTGGACCGGGTCAGGACCGCTTGAGCAGTCCGACGGCGGCGATGATCAGCCACAGCGGGCCGGTCATCCCGGCCATGTACTGCAGCGGGCTGATCCCGAACAGGGTGGTGAGGCCGCCGAGGACCAGGCTGGTCCAGGTGAGCCAGGGCGCGACGGCCCCGAAGGAGCGACCGGCCAGGCCGACCGCAACTCCGGCGACGCCGGCACCGACCCACAGCCACGGCACGGTGCCGATCCAGTGGCCGAAGAACACGGCCGTCTCCGGGACCAGCAAGTCGGGGTCCTGGACGCCGAAGGCGAACTCCGTGGTGAGTGCGGAGCCCATCAGCTGGGCGACCGACACCAACAGCAGGCCGGTCGCGGCGATCTGCGGGAGCAGACTGCCTTCCGGCGTGGCGGCCCGGAGCCGCCGATGCAGCCCGGCAGCGAAGACGAGCAGCAGGACGGCCGAGAGCATGGCGCCGGTGTGCATCACCAGGATCGCGGCCGTCTGGTCGGCCAGCTTGGCGGTGATCCCGACGGCGTCGCCGGCCAGGTCCTCGTCGTACACGGCGCCCGCGAGGCTGCTGCCCACGAGGCTGACGACCCCCGCGAGACCGGCACCGATGCCGGCGTGGACCCATCCCCTCCCCTGCGGACGGGCCGGTGCTGACTGATCGATCCGGCCTGCCGGCTCGGGGACGAGGAACTCGGCCTCGCCGGTGCCGGTGGTGGTGGTGGTCGTGCTCATGCGTGCTCTCCTGTCAAGAGTGGGTGCTCCCCCGGTGGGTGTCGTCGACGGGCGGGTTGGTTCTCGACGACTGCACACCGGCACGATCGGTCTGGACCAGTACGGCGTCGTCCCGGCGCGACGTCGGGCAGCCAGCCCCGCAGGACGTCCGGGACCACCGCGAGGGGTCAGTGCGCCTCGATCACGCCGCACAGTGCTGGCAGGGAGACCTCGTTGTCCGCGTTGCCGGCACCGTCTCCCAGGGCATCGGGGTTCGTGGCCAGGCCGTCGCCGTCGACGTCCACGCCGTGCACCACGATGGCGTACTGGTCGAGGTCGCCGAGCGAGGCGATGCCGTCGCCGTTGTCGAGGTGCTTGAACATGCGCTGCCAGGCGAGCGTCGTACCCCGGTCGCTGGTGCCGTTGCTCAGCGTGCGCAGCACCGGACCGTAGGACGGGAGACCCTCCGCGAAGTCGACGAGCCCGTTGCCGTCCCCCGACGGGGGCAGGTCCGCGGCCAGGGACGGGCACTCGGCCTGGGCCTGCTTGATCCCGTGGATGTGAGCCAGGTGCACTCCGCCGTCGAGCCCGAAGGCCGACAGGTCGACCTGCAGCTCGGTGCCGTGCTGGTGGAGGTCCACGTGGCCGGAGCCACCGTGGTTGACCGGCGACAGGTCGGCGGTGAAGTCACCGACACGGGAGGCGGCGACGCCCGGTCCGGCGAGGGTCGCGAGGGCGAGTGTGGCTGCCCCGGTCCCGGTGGCGATGATGGCTGCTGTTCGGCGCATGGCGGATTCCCTTCAGGCGGATGCTCCTGAGTGGGACACGTCCTGGGTGCCGGACCGGTTCAGACCTGGGTTGCCCGACCGGGGTCGTCCTGCGTTCCGGTCGCCATCACCGCCGGCTCATCAGAGCCAGGAGGCAGGACGTCCGGCGGCACCTCAGAAGAGCGCGTCCTGCTCCAGCTCGAGGAGCAGCTGCTTGCGCTCCATCCCGCCGGCATAGCCGGTGAGCGACCCGTCGGCGCCGATCACCCGATGGCAGGGGATCACGATCGGGATCGGGTTGCGGCCGTTGGCCAGGCCGACCGCCCGGGAGGCGGCGTTGGACTTGCCCAGCCGGCGGGCGATCTCGCCGTACGACGCGGTCTCGCCGTAGTCGATCCGCCGCAGCTGTGCCCACACCTGCTGCTGGAAGGCGGACCCCACCGGGGCCAGCGGCAGGTCGAATTCCTTGAGGTCACGGGCGAAGTACGCCGTCAGCTGGTCGACAGCCGCCCGCAGCAACGGGTCGTCGTCGACGCGGTCGCCGGTCGGGCGACCGTCGGAGAGCCCACGGAACGGGCTGAACTCGATGGCGACGATCGCCCCGTCCCGCGCGATGATGCGCAGCTCGCCCACGGGCGAGTCCATCGTGGTCCACATCGTCGCGCTGCCTCGTGCCGTCTCGTGCCTGGTGTCGCTGCCTGTCAGTGTCGTCACCCTATGACTCCTTCTTCCTCGGTGTGCTGATCGGTCGGGTCGCCCAGGGCGGACCACAGGTGCATGAGCGCGTAGGAGCGCCACGGGCGCCATCCCTCGGCCACGGTCGCCACGCCGTCGAGGCCGAGGCGGGCAGCTGCCTGGCGCACTCCCGCGTCGGTCGGCAGGAACACGTCGGGGTCGCCGAGGGCGCGCATCGCCACGTAGTCGGCCGTCCACGGGCCGATGCCCGCGACCTCCAGCAGCGCGGCACGCACCTCGGCCCGGTCAGCACTGCGGTCGAGCCGGACCCGTCCGGCATCGAGCACTCCGGCGAGCGCGCTCAGTGCCCGGGCCCGGGCGCGCGGCATCGGCAGCTGCTGGGTGGTCAGCACAGCGAGCGACGCCATCGTCGGGAAGAGCCGGTCGACCACGTGGCCGCCGTCGAGCTCCAGCGCCGTGCCGTGGTCCGCCACCAGCCGCTCGGTCATCGTCCGTGCCCGTACGACGCTCACCTGCTGGCCGAGCACCGCCCGGATCGCCATCTCGGCACCGTCCACGTGTCCCGGGACCCGCAGGCCGGGCACGGCGCGCACCAGCGGCGCGAGCAGCGGGTCGGCTCCGAGCTGCTCGTCCACGGCCACCGGGTCGCAGTCGGCGTCCAGCAGGCGGCGGGTCCGCTCCAGCGCCGGCGCCAGGTCGCGGGCGTCAGCGAGGGTCAGCCGGCAGGCGACAAACCCCGGCGTCCGGTCGCCGAGCTGCACCCGGACCACGCCGTGCCCGTGCGGGAGGGCCAGCGAGCGCTCGTACCAGCCGTCACCGGCAGCCTCGATGCCCTGCACTGCCCGGCGGGCGAGGAACTCCAGCAGCCGTTCCGCGGCAAAGGGCTCGCGGACGGCGATCCGGGTGTCGAATCCGCCCGACGCCGTGCGTCCGCCCTTGCGACCCCGGAGCTCGGTGGGTGTGGCGGCATAGACCTCGCGAACCGTGTCGTTGAACTGCCGGATGCTGGAGAAGCCGGCGGCGAAGGCGATGTCGGCGAAGGACAGGTCACTGGTCTCGATCAGCACACGCGCCGTCTGCGCGCGCCGTGCTCGGGCGAGCGCCAGCGGTCCTGCGCCGTACGCCGTCGTGACCACCCGGTTGAGCTGCCGTGCCGAGTAACCGAGATCCTCCGCCAGGCCCGGGACGCCGTCGCGCTCGACCACCCCGTCGGCGATCAGCCGCATCGCGCGGGCCGCGACGTCCGCGGCGACATCCCACTCCGGCGAACCCGGCGTCGCGTCGGGAAGGCACCGCTTGCAGGCTCGGTAGCCGGCCTGCTGGGCGGCCGCTGCGCTCGGGTGGAAGGTGACGTTGTCGAGCCGCGGCGTGATCGCCGGGCAGCTGGGTCGGCAGTAGATCCCCGTGGTGCGCACCGCGGTGTAGAACACCCCGTCGAAGCGGCGGTCCCTGCTCTTCACGGCGCGGTAGCACGCTTCGGTGTCGAGGTGCATCGTCGGGACCATGCGCCCAGTCTGGCCCGGGCCGTCGCCAAGATCTAGCGGGAATCGGACGGCGCCAGCATTTGCGGCCGGTCCGGCGGACATGAAAAGTACCCCCGACCGGATTCGAACCGGCGCTACCGCCTTGAGAGGGCGGCGTGCTAGGCCACTACACAACGGGGGCTCTGCTCGAGCGAGCCGAGCGCCGAAACCTTAGCGTCCCGGCAGTTGGGGAGTCCAATCCGGAGGCTGTGAGACGGCTCTCGCTGGGATACAAGGACTCGAACCTTGACTAACTGGACCAGAACCAGTCGTGCTGCCAATTACACCATATCCCAAGGGATCCGGGCCCGCCCGAGGGCAGGATCCGAACGAGGAGAAACCTTACACAACCGGGGAATGGTCCTCCAAAACGGCCGGTCTGCGGGGCTCGGTCCGGTTGCGGATGCCCATCCGCCGGGCGACGAGCAGCACCAGCACGAGGTAGACGCCGTTCTGGGTGATGGTGAGAGGGATCTGCCACCAGGACACCTCGGAGACCTTCAACGTCGAGTCGATGTCGGTGAAGGCCAGGGCGAAGCCGAAGGCGACGAGGTTGTTCCAGATGTGCATCGCGATCCCCGCCTCGAGCCCTCCGGTGCGCCAGACGACGAAGCCGGCCATCAGCCCGAACGTGAAGCGGTCGAAGAACAGGGGCGCGTTCTGCACTCCGTGAGCCAGCGCGAACAGCACGGACGTGACCACGATCGCCACCCAGGCGGCCACCACCCGCGCGCGGTCCCGGGAGAGGCCGAGCGACTCGGCGCCCCGGCTGGCCAGCGACCCGAAGGCCTGCATGCTGTAGCCGCGGAAGGCGAACTCCTCCCCCATCGCCTGCAGGGGCGTGGTGAACAGCACCACCAGGGCGAGCGCGATCACCCGAGGAGTCACCTCGTTGACCCCGCCACCGATGTCGTTGGGGTCCTGGGGCAGCAGGGCGCCCACGACGACCTGGGCGACCAGCGCCACCACGGCCAGGCCGAAGCAGGCGAAGAAGAACTTCCAGCGCAGGCCGGGGCGCACCGAGGTGAGCCAGCGGGGGCGCAGCTGGTGCACCCAGCGCACGATCAGCCAGCTGACGAGCACCGCCGAGGCGAGGCTCAGGTTGAGGTAGAGCATCGAGGCCGGACTGACCGACGTCAGCGACAGCGCGTCGGAGAACCGGTCGAGGAACGCGCCGTCGCCGCCCTGGATGGCGACCGCGACGGCGAGCATCGGCAGCAGGAGCAGCGGCGCCACGATCACGACGCCCACGACCAGCAGCACCAGTCCGACCAGGGGGCGCCACCACGCGAACGTCCACGTGCGCAGCATCATCGGGTACTCGCGCGGCTCCGGGTGTGGATGGGCCGCGACCGGCGACTGCGGTGCCGGGTACGCCGCGGGCCACGTCGGCGGCGGTGGCGGGTGGCTCACGGGCGCTCCTTCGGGGGGCTGGGTCTCGTCGCGCTCAGCGGGGGACGGTGTCGAGCCGGCGCAGGGACTCCTCGCGACCGAGGAGCTCCATCGACTCGAACAGAGGCGGGCTGATCCGGCGGCCGGTGATCGCCACCCGGACCGGACCGAAGGCGACCCGGGGCTTGAGGCCGAGCTCCTCGACGAGCCGGGTCCGCAGCGACTGCTCGATGCCCTCGGTGGTCCAGTCCTCGAGCCCTGCCAGAGTCGCACGGGCGGCGTCGACGACCTGCAGGCCGGCCTCGTCGAGCAGCTTGGTCACGTCGGCGTCGTCGTAGGCCACCTCGGGAGCGAACAGGAAGCCCAGCATGTCGACGGCCTCGGTCAGCTTGTTGATGCGCTCGTGGACCAGGGGCATCGCCCGCGCCAGCAGCCCGGCCTGCTCGTCGGTGACCGGCTCGCCGAGGATGCCGGCCGCCTGGAGGTACGGCGTCACCCGCTCGGTCATCTCCTCGACGCTGAGCATCCGCAGGTGCGCAGCGTTGATGGCCTCGGCCTTCTTGAGGTCGAACCGGGCGGGGTTGGGGTTGACCCGGCGCAGCTGGAAGGCATCGACCATCTCGTCGAGGGTGAAGACGTCCCGGTCGTCGGCGATCGCCCAGCCCAGGAGCGCCAGGTAATTGAGCAGCCCCTCGGGCAGGAAGCCCTTGTCGCGGTAGGCCAGCAGATGCGCCTCGGGGTCACGCTTGGACAGCTTCTTGTTGCCCTCCCCCATCACGTAGGGGAGGTGGCCGAAGCGCGGCGTCGAGTCGGCGACACCGATCTCCCTCAGCGCGTCGTAGAGCGCGATCTGCCGCGGCGTGCTGGAGAGCAGGTCCTCGCCCCGCAGCACGTGGGTGATCTTCATCAGCGCGTCGTCGACCGGCGCCACCAGGGTGTAGAGCGCGTCGCCGTTGGCGCGGGCCAGGGCATAGTCGGGGACGTTCGCGGTGTCGAAGCTGATCTCCCCGCGGACCAGGTCGTCGAACGTGATCGTGCCCTCCGGCATCCGGAAGCGCACGACCGGCGCCCGCCCCTCGGCACGGAACGCCGCCACCTGCTCCTCAGTGAGGTCGCGACAGAATCCGTCGTACCCCATGATCTTGGAGCCCGCCGCCTGCCGGCGGGCGGAGACCTCGTCGTTGGTGCAGTAGCAGTCGTAGGTGCGCCCGGTCTCCCGCAGCCTGGCGAGCACGTCGGTGTAGGTCTGCGACCGCTCGGACTGCCGGTAGGGGCCGTAGGGACCACCCTTGAGCGGTCCCTCGTCCCAGTCGAGGCCGAGCCACTCCATCACCTCGAGGAGCGCGGCGTAGGACTCCTCGGTGTTGCGCTCCTTGTCGGTGTCCTCGATGCGGAAGACGAAGGTCCCGCCGGCGCCGTGCCGCTGGTGGTGGCGGGCGAAGACCCAGTTGTAGAGGGCGGTCCGGGCCAGGCCGACATGCGGTGAGCCGGTCGGGCTGGGCGCCATCCGGACGCGCACCGGGCCCTCGTCGGTCGAGCGGGGAACGTCGGTCATCTGCTGGGTCAACGGAGCTTCACCTTGTTCGTCAGGTTGCCGATGCCCTCGACGAAGACCTCGACCTCGTCCTCGGGCTGCATCGGGCCGACCCCCTCCGGGGTCCCGGTCAGGATCACGTCGCCGGGCAGGAGCGTCATCACCGAGCTGACGTGCTCGACCAGGGCCGGCACGTCGAAGACCATGTCGGAGGTGCGGCCGTCCTGTTTGAGGTCTCCGTTGAGGTAGGTGCGCACGGCCAGGTCGCTGACGTCGAGCTCCGTCTCGACCCAGGGACCCAGTGGGCAGAAGGAGTCGAAGCCCTTGCCGCGGGTGAACTGGACGTCCCTGCGCTGCAGGTCGCGCGCCGTCACGTCGTTGCCCACGGTGTAGCCCCAGATGACGTCCTTGGCCCTCGCCGCGGGGACGTCGCGGCAGATCCGGCCGATGACGACCGCCAACTCGCCCTCGAAGTGCACCTCCTGGCTCTGCGGCGGGTAGAACACCGGGTCACCCGGGCCGACGACGCTGGTGTTGGGCTTGAGGAAGAACATCGGCTCGGCGGGGACCTCGCTGCCCATCTCGGCGGCGTGGGCCGCGTAGTTCCTGCCGATGCCGACCACTTTGCTCCGCGGGAGCACCGGCGCGAGCAGGCGCACGTCGCCCAGCGGGTACTCCTTGTTGGACAGGTGCACCCCGACGTACAGGGGGTCGCCGTTCAGCGCCACCACGACGCAGTCGTCGCCGGGGATGCCGTTGTCGTCGACCTCTCCGGTCACCACGCCGTACTGGGGGTCTTCTCCGGTCGTGAACCTCGCGATACGCACCCCGTGAGCCTATCCGCGTACCCTCGAGCGCGTGATTCTGGCTCCACAGGTGTGGCGTGCCCGCGCCCGCGCGCACGAGGAGCGCGTCGACCAGTGGCTGCGGCCGCACCTGGAGCGGCGCCGGCGCGGCGTCCGGCACCCCGTGCACGACTTCCTCTTCACCTACTACTCCCATCGCCCCGCCCAGCTCCGCCGCTGGCACCCGGGGTACGGCGTCGTGCTCCTCGATGCTCCGGAGTACGACGGTCACCGCGGCTACGGGATAGTCCCCGACGTTCGGGCTCGTTCCGAGGGGAATTCCGAACCCGAACGTCAGGGACTATCCGTCCGGGACGACCACCTCGCCGCCCAGCTCCCGCTCATCGCGTCGACCCACCGGCTGCTGGTGGCCACCGCATCGCGGCCCCCGACCCTGGGGTGCTTCGGGCTGCACGAGTGGGCGATGGTCTACCGCGCCGAGGAGGTGCGGCACGACTGGCCGCTCCGGCTCGGCGGTCAGGGCACCGACGAGGTGGTCGAGGCGCACCGGATCGGCTGCTCGCACTTCGACGCCTTCCGCTTCTTCACCGAGGAGGCGCGCCCGCGCAACACGCTCCAGCCGGGCCGCGCCGACCGCGAGGCCCTCGAGCAGCCGGGCTGCCTGCACGCGGGGATGGACCTCTACAAGCATGCGTTCCGGCTCTCCCCACTGGTGGCCGGCGAGCTGGTCGCCGACTGCTTCGAGCTGGCCAGCGACATCCGGGTGCTCGACATGCAGGCGTCGCCGTACGACTTCTCCGACCTGGACCTGGCGCCGGTGCGGATCGAGACGGCGGAGGGCAAGCAGGAGTACGTCGCCCGGCAGCGCGCCTTCGCCGAGCGAGGTGCACCCCTGCGGGCGCGCCTGGTGGCCGAGTGCACCCGGCTGCTGGCGGCCGCCGGGGCGACGGCCGACCCGAAACCGCGTCCCGGATCAGTTCCCGGATCAAATCCCGTGGTGTCCGGACATCGCACCGCCTAGCCTTCGACCCACACGACGGGACTCGGGAGACTGGGACGGAGCGTTCCGACATGCAGGAAACAGCCGCACGCGCGGTGCAGGTCAGCAAGGTCTACGGCAAGGGCCAGGCGGAGGTGCGCGCGCTGGACGGGGTGAGCGTCGACCTCTACGCCGGAGAGTTCACCGCCATCATGGGCCCATCCGGATCGGGCAAGTCGACGTTGATGCACTGCCTGGCGGCCCTGGACACCACCACCTCGGGCAGTGTCTTCATCGGCGAGACGGAGCTGTCCACGCTCAACGACAAGGCGCTCACCACGCTGCGTCGCGACCGGGTCGGCTTCGTCTTCCAGTCGTTCAACCTGGTGCCGACGCTCACCGCGCGGGAGAACATCGCGCTGCCGCTCTCGATCGCCGGAGCCAAGCCCGACCCGGGCTGGTGGGACATCGTGATCGAGACCGTCGGCCTCGCCGACCGGCTCGACCACCGCCCCAACGAGATGTCCGGCGGCCAGCAGCAGCGGGTGGCGTGCGCCCGGGCGCTGATCAGCCGACCGGAGATCGTGTTCGCCGACGAGCCGACCGGCAACCTCGACTCCACCTCCGGCGCCGAGGTGCTCGGCTTCCTGCGCCGCAGCGTCCGCGAGTTCGGCCAGACCATCGTGATGGTCACCCACGACCCGGTCGCGGCGTCCTACACCGATCGGGTGGTGTTCCTCGCCGACGGCAGGATCGTCGACGAGATGCGCGACCCCAGCCCGGAGGGCGTCCTGGAGCACATGTCGCGGCTGCAGGCCCGTTCGATGCCCGCGCCCGCTCGCGCCGCCGGCGTGGAGGCCTGAGCGTGCTCAAGGTGACCCTGCGCAACCTGCTGGCCCGCAAGGTCCGGCTGGTGCTGAGCGCCTCGGCGATCGTCATCGGTGTCGCGTTCGTCTCCGGCACGCTGGTCTTCACCGACACGATGGGCCGCAGCTTCGACGACATCGTCAAGGGCGGCACCTCCGACGTCACGGTCCGACCCGACCACCAGGGCGACTGGAGCGACACCTCCTCCCTGATCGACTCCCGCACCATCCCGGCCTCCGTGGCGGCCGAGCTGGAGAAGACGCCCGGCGCCGCCCGCGTCGACGGCACGGTGTCGAGCCAGAGCCTCTTCATCGTGGGCACCGACGGCAAGCTCGTCGGCGGCACCGGCGCGCCGACGCTGAGCTTCAACTACAACGACGCCCCCTCGATCACCGGTGAGCCGGCGGTCACCATCGATCGTGGCCGTGCCCCGCGCACCGACGGCGAGGTGGCGCTGGACTCCAAGACCGCGCAGAAGGCGGGCTACCACCTCGGCGACACGGTGCAGATGGTCACCTCCGGGGACCAGCCGCGGCTGCAGGCCACCCTCGTCGGCATCGCTGGGTTCGGCGGCGGCGGGCTGGCGGGCGCCTCCCTGGTCCTCTTCGACACCGACACGGCCCAACGGCTCTTCCTGCACGGCCAGGACGCCTTCACCGCCGTCGCCCTCACCGCCGACCCGGGGGTCTCGCAGACCGAGCTGGCCCACAACGCCCAGCAGCTGCTGCCCGACGGCCTCGAGGCGGTCACCGGCGACAAGGTCGCGAAGGAGACCCAGGACGCCATCGGGCAGGTCCTGGACTTCCTCAACATCTTCCTGCTCGTCTTCGCCGCGATCGCCCTGGTGGTCGGCACCTTCCTGATCATCAACACCTTCTCGATCCTGGTCGCGCAGCGCAGCCGTGAGCTCGCGCTGCTGCGCGCCCTGGGCGCCTCGCGCCGGCAGGTGAACCGCTCGGTGCTGCTGGAGGCGGTCGTCGTGGGCCTGGTCGGCTCGACGATCGGGCTGCTCGGCGGTTGGGGCCTGGCCACCGGGCTCAAGGCGCTGTTCGCGCAGTTCGGCCTCGACCTGTCCGCGACCCCGCTGGTGTTCTCGCTGCGCACCGTGCTGGTGTCGTACGCCGTCGGCGTGGTCGTCACGCTGGTGGCCGCCTACCTCCCGGCACGCCGTGCCTCCCGGATCGCGCCGGTCGCGGCGATGCGGGACGACGTGGCCCTGCCCGAGTCCTCGATCCACCGGCGGATGGTCACCGGTGCGGCACTCGGCCTGGTCGGCGTTGCTCTGCTCGTCGCCGGCCTGGCGGGGTCCGGTGGGACCGGGGCGTCGCTGGTGGGCATCGGAGTCTTCGCCATCCTCATCGCGGTGGCCCTGATGAGCCCGGTGATCGGCCGGCCGGTGCTGCACGTCGTGGGTGCGGCGTACCGACGGATGTTCGGCACCGTGGGCACGCTGGCCACCGCCAACGCGCTGCGCAACCCCCGGCGCACCGCGGCCACCGCGTCCGCGCTGATGATCGGGCTGACCCTGGTCAGCACGATGTCGGTCATCGGTGCCTCGGTGAACGCCTCGATCAGCGCGGGCGTGGACGAGCAGTTCACCGTCGACTACCTGCTCAGCAACCCCGTCGGCACGCCGTTCTCGACCAAGGTCGCCGACCAGGCGCGCGACCTGCCGGGGGTTGGCGAGGTGTCCGGCTCGCAGTGGCTGCCCGCCAAGGTCGGCAAGGACACGAAGTACCTCTCCGCGACCGATGTCGCCAGGACCGCCTCGATGTTCGAGCTGCAGCGTCAGCAGGGCACCCTGGACGCCGGCCGTGGCGAGATGGTGCTGTCGGAGAAGGGCAGTGACGACTACGGCGCAGGGGTCGGCGACACCGTGACGCTGACCTTCCCGACCGGCCCGCAGGTGGTGCGCGTGGTCGGCATCTACGCCGACTCCGAGGCGGTGGGCGACGCCCTGGTCCCGCTGTCCCTCGTGACATCGGCGCAGCTGCCCCGCTTCGACAACACCGTCGCGGTGGACGCCGCCCCCGGCGCCTCGACAGCGGCGGTCGGCAACCGGCTGCGCACCCTCGTCGACGACGTGCCCACCGTCAACGTGCAGTCGAAGACCGAGTTCGCCAAGGCCCAGCGCGCCAACGTCGACCAGCTGCTCTACCTCATCTACGGCCTGCTCGGGCTGGCGATCGTCATCGCTGTGCTCGGCATCGTGAACACCCTCGCGCTGAGCGTCATCGAGCGGACCCGCGAGGTGGGCCTGCTGCGCGCGGTCGGACTCAGCCGACGCCAGCTGCGCCGGATGGTGCGGCTCGAGGCGATCGCCATCGCCGTGCTCGGTGCGGTCCTCGGCGTGGTGATGGGCATCGCCTTCGGCGTGGTGCTGCAGCAGTCGATCGCCGACCAGGGCGTGAGCGAGCTGTCCGTGCCGGTCGGTCGACTGGTCGCGTTCGTGGTGATCGCGGCGGTCGTCGGGGTGCTGGCCGCGGTGTTCCCGGCCCGACGCGCCGCCCGGCTCAACGTGCTGCAGGCGATCACGACCGAGTGAGCGCGCTCAGCTGGGCTCCTCCTCGGGGACGTACGGCGCCGTGCCGAGGTCGACCGGCTGCTCGGTCGCGCCCACCCGCAGACGCAGCTCGACGGTGCCACCGATGTCCGCCTCCGCGAAGGCCAGCACGGCGGTGAAGGCGGTGCCCGGAGTGACCTCGCGCTGCTGCGACCGGGTCACCGGGGCCAGCACCCGGCCCCCCACCCGGGCGTAGCGGGCGCGAGCGAGGTCCAGGCGGATCGGGGCCGTGGTCGCCCGCACCCGGAACACCACCCAGTAGTCGCCGGTCGACGGCTGCAGGTAGGAGCTGAGGAACTCCACCGACCCGCCGGCGTCGAGGTCCTGTGGCTCGCCGGAGCCGACACTGAGGTTGTCGGCGATGCCCTCCCCGTCGACGTCGAAGCCGGAGATCCGGCCGTCGCGCAGGTCCATGCCGGTGAACTGGGAGCACCGCCGGCGCCCCGGCCCGGGTCCGCAGATGTCGTAGCCCCGGGCCGTGTGGACCACGCGCGCACGTCCAGGTGCGACGCCGTCGTCGCGCCGCGCCGCGGCGAGATCGCCCTGGAAGGCGGCGTACTTGCGCGCCGCCGAGCCGGGGGTGGCCTGCTCCACCGCGCGCTGGAGCCGCGCCGGCTGCATGCTCGCCAGCGCCTCGAAGTAGCCCCGCAGCTGCGCGCTGTGCTCCGCGGCGAGAGTCGGTTCTCCCGATGGTGGCGGAGCACCGCCGCACGACGCCAGCAGCGGCGCCGCCAGGATCAGGCCAGCGACCAGCACGACGACGCGGCGGGGCCGGTGGCGGAGTCGTGGGCGCGCAGGCATGGGGCCAGTTCTATCGCAGCGCACCCCAGCCGACTGCGGTCAGGTCAGCGCCCGCGCGATCGGCTCGTCACCGTTGTTGAACTCGATGGTGCGACGCACCGTGGCCGGATCCACCAGCACGGCCTGGACGACCGCGGCGACGTCACCACGCGCGACCGAGCCCGCGCCGGCGGCGGGAGCCGTCTCGATCCGGCCGGTCGGCTCGTCGTCGGTGAGCCGGCTCGGACCCAGGACGGTCCACTCCAGCGTCGTGCCGCGCAGGTGGTCGTCGGCGGCGGCCTTGGCGTCGGCGTAGGCGAAGAACGGCTCGTCCTCGGGCACTCCGTGGTCGGGTCCGGAGCCGAACCACGACACCATCACGTAGCGGCGGATGCCGGCGATTGCGGCCGCCTCCATCGAACGGATCGCGGCGTCCCGGTCGACGGCGTAGGTGCGGTCGCGACTGCCCCCGCCCGCGCCCGCCGACCAGACCACCGCGTCATGGCCCTCGAGGATGGCCGCCAGGCCCTCGGTGTCCAGGGTCTCGATGTCCGCCACGACCGGCGTGGCACCGGAGCCGCGGACCTCCTCGGCGTGCGCGGGGTTGCGGATCACCGCGCTGACATGGTCGCCGGCGTCGCTGAGGAGCCGGTTGAGCTGCAGGGCCACCTTGCCGTGGCCCCCGATGACGGCGATGCGCGACATCGTCTCTCCTTCCCGAGGGGTCGTCTCGACGCTAGCCGGGCCGGCAAACCGTCACCAGCAGGGCGGATGCGCCGCGGCCCAGGGCACGGCGTGCTCGACCTGGGCGCAGGCGGAGAGCAGCAGCGCCTCGTCGCCCGGAGCGGCGGCGAGCATGACCCCGACCGGCAGGCCCTCGGCGGTGCGGTGCAGCGGCAGGCTGGCGGCCGGGCTGCCGGTGACGTTCCACATGCTCGTCCACGGCGTGAACCGCTTCTGCGCCTCGAAGTCGGCCCGCGGGTCGGCGTCGTCGCGCAGCTCCCCGACGGGCACCGGTGGCTGCGCCAGGGTCGGGGTCAGCACCAGGTCGTACGGCGCCAGCGCGGCCAGCGCCCGCGCGGCGACCCGGCGCAGCTCGCCGAGCGCCAGGCCGAACTCCGGCCCGCTGACGGACGCGCCCCAGTCGCCGAGCCAGCGGGTGAGCGGCCGGAGCTGCGCCCGCTGCCCCTCGTCGAGCGCCACGGTGGACAGCGCCGTCAGCACCGCCCAACAGGTCTCGAACACGGGCACCGCGTCCCGCGGCATCGGCGGGGCGATGTCCACCACGTCGTGGCCCAGCGCCTCCAGCAGCCGGCTGGCGTCCTCCCATGCCTGGGTGCACGCAGGATGCACCTCGACGTCGGCGATCACCGGCTCGGCGAAGCGGGCGATCCGCAGCCTGCCCGGCTCGTGGTCGCAGGCGGTCAGGAACGGCTCGTCGGGCGGTGCCGCCCACGAGGGGTCGCCGACGGCCCGCCCGGCCATCACGTCGAGCAGCGCCGCGGCGTCGCGGACGGTCCGGGCCAGCGCGCCCGCGGTGGCCAGCCCGGTGACCTCGCCGTACATCGGCGAGCCGGAGACGCGCCCACGGCTCGGCTTGAGGCCGAAGATCCCGCAGCAGCTGGCCGGGATCCGGATCGAGCCGCCCCCGTCCGAGCCCTGCGCCACCGGCACCAGCCCGGCGGCCACCGCAGCGGCCGCGCCGCCGCTGGAGCCGCCCGCCGTCCGGCCGGTGTCCCAGGGCGTCACGGCCGGCGGCGCGACGTCCGGCTCGGTGTAGCAGGGCGAGCCGAACTCCGGGGTGTTGGTCTTCCCGAGGCTGACCAGCCCGGCCGCCTCGATGCGTTGGACCACCTCGTCGGAGAAGTCGGGGACGAAGTCGTCGAACACCGCGGAGCCGAAGGTGGTGCGAACGCCTGCGGTCGCGTTGAGGTCCTTGACGGCGGTCGGGACACCGGCGAGCGGGCTCTCCGCGGTCACCTCCCGGGCCTGCCTCCGAGCGCGCTCGGGCGTCACCGTGACGAAGGCGCCCAGCTGTTCGTCGTACTGCGCGATGCGGGCGAGGTAGTGCTCGACCAGCTCGGTCGAGGACACCTCCCCCGCCCTGATGGTCGCACCCTGCTCCAGCGCGGTCAGGTCGTGGAGGTCGCTCACCCCCGCGACGCTAGCCCAGGCTCAGGCCCCGTGGCGGCGCAGCCCGAAGGTGAGGCCGTCGAGCAGGGCGCGCCAGGATGCCTCGATGACGTTGTGGCCGACACCGACGGTGACCCAGGCGGACTCGCCGTCGGTGGTCTCGATCAGCACCCGGGTGATCGCGTCGGTGCCGTGGCCCTGGTCGAGGATCCGCACCTTGTAGTCGATGAGCTCGAACTTCACGACCTCCGGGTAGAGCTGGGAGATCGCTTGGCGCAGGGCCTGGTCGAGGGCGTTGACCGGGCCGTTGCCCTCTCCGGTGACGACCACCCGGGAGCCGCCGGCGAGCAGCTTGACCGTGGCCTCCGAGACGGCCTCCGCACCGGGCGTCGTCTCGGTGATCACCCGCCACGACTCCACGTCGAAGTACGACGGCCGGGCGCCCTCGACCTCCTCGACGAGCAGCAGCTCGAACGACGCGTCGGCCGCCTCGAAGGTGTAGCCGCGCGACTCCAGCACCTTGACCCGGTCGGTGACCCGCTTGACCAGGTCGGCGTCGAGCTCGAACCCGAGCTCGCGACCCTTGAGCTCGATCGAGGCGCGGCCGGCCATGTCGGAGACCAGCAGGCGCATGTCGTTGCCGACCTCGACCGGGTCGAGGTGCTGGTAGAGGCTGGGGTCCACCTTGATCGCGCTGGCGTGCAGCCCGGCCTTGTGGGCGAAGGCCGACACCCCGACGAACGGCTGCCGCGCGGCGGGCGGGACGTTGGTCACCTCGGCCACGGCGTGCGCCACGCGGGTGGCCTCGCGGAGCAGCCCCGGCGGCAGCACGGCACGGTCGAGCTTGAGCTCCAGGTTGGCGACCACGTTGACCAGGTCGGCGTTGCCGGTCCGCTCGCCG
Organism: Marmoricola sp.; assembly: GCA_035708765.1. Classification (GTDB taxonomy): domain Bacteria; phylum Actinomycetota; class Actinomycetes; order Propionibacteriales; family Nocardioidaceae; genus Marmoricola. Next base: position 14,069 of record DASTFI010000122.1, on the reverse strand, counting down.
TACCCGTTGAGGGTGCCCTGCACGTGGGTCGCGCCGGCGTCCACGGCGGCCAGCGTATTGGCCACCGCACAGCCGGTGTCGTTGTGGCAGTGGATCCCGACCCGGTGGGCGGGGTCGGCGCCGGTCGTGTGCACCACGTCGTCGACGACCTCGGCGACCCAGTCCGGCAGCATCCCGCCGTTGGTGTCGCACAGGGCCGCCACCGAGGCGCCCGCCTCGAACGCGGTGCGGAGCACCTCCAGCGCGTAGTCGCGGTTGTCCCGGTAGCCGTCGAAGAAGTGCTCGGCGTCGAGGAAGACCCGCTGCCCCTCGGCGGTCAGGTGGGCCACCGTGTCGCGCACCATCGCGAGGTTCTCCGCCAGTGTGGTGCGCAGGGCCTGGGCGACGTGTCGGTCGTGCGACTTCGCGACCAGGGTCACCACGCCGGCGCCGGAGTCGCGCAGCGCCGCGACCAGCGGGTCGTCTGCGGCCGTGGACCCCGCCCGGCGGGTCGCGCCGAACGCCGCGAGCTGGGCGTGCCGCAGGTGCAGCTCCTCGCCGGCCCGCCGGAAGAACTCGGTGTCCTTGGGGTTCGCTCCGGGCCAGCCGCCCTCGATGAACCCGACGCCGAGGGTGTCCAGCTGTCGTGCGATGGCCAGCTTGTCGGCGACCGAGAGGTTGAGGCCTTCCTGCTGGGCGCCGTCGCGCAGCGTCGTGTCGTAGACGTGGAACGCGTCGGCGATGCTCATCTGGGCTTCCTCGGTCGTCGTCCGGCAACAAAAAAACCTCCCGGGTGAACGAGAGGTCGGCGCGGCGGGGGTGTCCCGTCGCGCTAGGCAATGCGGATGGAGCGGTGCTGCACGGACAGCAGTCTGCCACGGCTGCGCCACGGCGGCAGGGGTTGTCCCGCGATCCGGTCAGCCCGCGCCGTTGAGGGGTCAGTTCTGCGCCGTTGAGGGGTCAGTTCGGCGCCGTTGAGGGGTCAGTTCTGCTCGTCCCGGCCCGCTTCATCGACCTCTCGAGCCGGCGGAACTGACCCCTCGACCCAGCGGAAGTGACCCTTCAACGGGCGGCTACTTCCAGGGAGCCTGGAGCGCGGGGTACCAGTTCGGCCCCTGGGTGGTCACCACGGCGAGCAGGCCGAGCGCGAGGACGGCGCAGATCACCACGAAGGCGAGTACGGCGCGGGGGCGGTGGGTGCTGCGGTCGAGGAGCGGCGCCACCATCTCGCGCACCCGCGCAGAGCCTGGACCCCACCACAGGCAGGGCGTGAGCACGACCGCTCCCGAGAGCACGCTCCTGGGCACCGACCACCCGGCCAGGGTCGCGAGCGCCGTGGCGCCGAGACCGACCAGGCCGGCAAACACCACCAGCACCAGCGCACCGCCGGCGGCCAGGACGACGTATCCGGGCAGCGACAGGGTCGTCGTCGGGACGTCGTACCAGCGCGGGCGGCCCCGCAGGTCCTGCCGGCGCAGGTGCCGCTGCCGGGTCACCGACGCAGTGCGGAGCAGGAGCACGAGGCCGGCCAGGATCGCCAGGACGACGTACGGCGCGAACGCGACCGCGCCGACCATGGCGGCACCCAGCGCCACCCGCACCAGCAGCCGCAGCGCCTGCTCGAGGCGGGTGTGTGCCGGCGGCGGCGGCTCGAAGACCTGCGAGGTGAGCAGCGCCGTGATCGGTTCGTCGGCCAGGTCCGGGTCGGGGTCGAAGCCCGCCGGGACAGGCGCTTCGGGCTCGAGGGCGGTGACCGGCCTGGTCCAGGTCTCGTCCGTCGCGACCGAGGAGGCGCGAGGCCGCCAGGAGCGCAGCAGCGCCAGGGCTTCCCCGACGGTCGGCCGGTCGAGCGGCTCGACGGCCAGGCAACGGCGCAGCAGCCCGGCAAGTGGCTCTGGCACGTCACCGAGGTCGTGCTCGCCGCGGCGTACCCGGTCCATGATCGCCATCGTGTGGCCCTTGCCGAACGGCGGCCGTCCGCTGGCCGCGTAGACGACCGTGGCCGCCCAGGCGTAGACGTCCCCGGCGGCCGTTGCCGGGTCGCCGTACAGCACCTCCGGCGGGAGGTAGCCCGGCGTGCCCAGCATGAAGCCGGTCGCCGTGAGCGTGGGGTCCTCCGCGGCCCGGGCGAGACCGAAGTCGATGAGCACCGGCGACCGGCCCTCCATCAGGACGTTGCTCGGCTTGACGTCGCGGTGCAGCACCCCGACGCCGTGCACGGCCTGCAGCGCCTCGGCCAGGCAGGTCGCGAAGTGCACCAGGTCGCGGCCGGCGACCACACCCTCCTCCTCGACGTACCGGTTGAGCGAGAGACCCGGGACGTAGCGGGTGACCACGAAGGGCGTCTCTCCGTAGGGGTCGGCGTCGAGGATCTCGGCGATCCGGGGGCTGCGCACCCGCTCGAGCGCAGCCACCTCCTGGGCGAGCCGGCGCCGGGCCTCGGCGTCGCCGATGACGTGTGGACGGAGCACCTTGAGCGCGACCCGGGCCGAGGCCGCGTCTCGGTCGCCCGTGCCGGTACGACGGGCCAGGTGCACGATCCCCATGCCACCCTCACCGATGCGGGCGAGCAGGCGGTAGCCCCCGATCGTGGTGTGCTCGGGGGTCGTGGTCACCGCCCCAAGATATCCGGGGGTGTGCCCCGGACCGGGACGACGGCGCCGCAGAGCGGCGGGTGCGCGATTGCGGCGGAACTCTCAGACGACCCGGTGCATCCAGCCGAAGGTGTCGTCGGCGCGGCCGTACTGGATGTCGACCAGGTCCTTCCGGATCTCCATGGTCAGCGGGCCGGCCGCCGAGGCAGCCGGGGTCTCGCCGCCGTCCCACTTCAGGTCGCCGACGGGCGTCACGACCGCTGCTGTGCCGCAGGCGAACACCTCGGTGATCTCGCCACTCGCGACGCCCTCGCGCCACTCGTCGATGGCGAACTTGCGCTCCTCGACCTGGTGGCCCTTCTTCTCGGCGAGCTGGATGATCGCCGAACGGGTGATGCCCTCCAGGATGGTGCCGGTCTCGGGCGTCACCACGTGGCCGTCGGCGTGGACGAAGTACATGTTCATGCCGCCGAGCTCCTCGACGTACTTGCCGTCGCGGGCGTCGAGGAAGACCACCTGGTCGCAGCCGTGCCGGGTGGCCTCCTGCTGGGCGACCAGCGAGCTGGCGTAGTTGCCGCCGGTCTTGGCGGCACCCATCCCGCCCCGTCCGGCGCGGGTGTAGTCCTCGGTGAGCCAGAGGCTGATCGGCTTGACGCCGCCCTTGAAGTAGGCCCCTGCCGGCGAGGCGATCACCAGGAACGTGACGTGCTGCGCGGGCCGCACGCCGAGGAACTTCTCGGTGGCGATCATGAACGGGCGCACGTAGAGGCTCTTCTCCCCCGAGCCCTCCGAGGAGTTGTCGGGCACCCAGCGCTGGTCGATCCGGATGAGCTCGTCCACCGCAGCCATGAACTCCTGCTCGGGCAGCTCGGGGAACGCCAGCCGCTGCGCGGACCGGACCATCCGCCGGGCGTTCTCCTCGGCCCGGAAGGTCCAGACCGAGCCGTCCTCGTGGCGGTAGGCCTTCAACCCCTCGAAGATCTCCTGCGCGTAGTGCAGCACCGCGGTCGCCGGATCCAGGGTCAGCGGTCCGTACGCCGTCACGCGGGCGCCGTGCCAACCCTTCTCCGGCGTCCACTCGATCGTGACCATGTGGTCGGTGAAGTGGGTGCCGAAGCCGGGGTTGGCGAGGATCTCGGCGACCTCGGTGTCACTGCGCGGGCTCGACGAGGGGGTGATGGCGAAGTCGAGGGTCATGAGGGCACGTTATCTCTCCGGGAGGCGGGCGGTTTCACAGGTGAACGTGTGACATCGGCACTTCACAGGTGTTGCAACGCCGGGTAAGTGCCGGTTTCACGGGAGAACCTGTGAAACTTCCCGGGGCCGAGCGTCAGCCAGCGACCCGCGCAGCGATCGCATCACCGATCTCGGAGGTACGCAGCTGCTGGCCGGGTTCGCGGGCGGCGAGGTCGGCGACGACGGCGTCCTCGACCCGGCGGGCCGCGTCCTCGAGGCCGAGGTGCTCCAGCAGCAGTCCGACCGACAGGATGGCCGCGGTGGGGTCGGCCACCTGCTGGCCGGCGATGTCGGGTGCCGAGCCGTGCACCGGCTCGAACATCGACGGGGCGGTCCGGTCGGGGTTGACGTTGCCGGAGGCGGCCAGTCCGATCCCGCCGGTGATGGCGGCGGCGAGGTCGGTGATGATGTCGCCGAAGAGGTTGTCGGTGACGATCACGTCGAAGCGCTGCGGGTTGGTGGTCAAGTGGATCATCGCCGCGTCGATGTGCATGTAGTCGCGGGTGACGTCGGGATACTCCAGACCCACCGACTCGAACAACCGCCACCAGAGACTGCCGGCGTTGACCAGGACGTTGGTCTTGTGCACCAGGGTGAGGTGCTTGCGGGGACGGCGCTGCGCTCGGGCGAAGGCATCGCGGACGACCCGTTCGACGCCGTACGCCGTGTTGACCGACACCTCCGTGGCCACCTCGGCCGGCGTCCCTACGCGGAGTGCGCCACCGTTGCCGGTGTAGGGACCCTCGGTGCCTTCGCGGACCACCACGAAGTCCACCGGACCCGCAGAGAGCACGCTCTCCGCGAGCGGCGAGACAGCGCCGGGGTACATCCGCGAGGGGCGGAGGTTCACGTAGTGGTCGAGCTCGAAGCGCAACCGCAGCAGCAGCCCGCGCTCGAGGATGCCCGGCGGGAGGTTGGGGTCGTTGGGCTTCCCTCCGACGGCGCCGAGCAGGATCACGTCGTGGCCGCGGATCTCCTCGAGCACCGAGTCGGGCAGCACCTCACCGGTGGCGAGGTAGCGCTCGGCGCCCAGGTCGTAGCGGGTGGGCTCGAACTTGGTGTCGGCAGGGGTCGCCTGCTCGAGCACCTTGAGCGCCTCGGTGGTCACCTCGGTCCCGATCCCGTCACCGGGGATGACGGCAAGCTTCAACGACTGTCTCTGCGCAGGCATGCGGCGAAGGCTAGTTGTCGTCGGGGCGCTCGCCGCCGTTGTCTCGCAGGTCAAGCGACTGCTGCAGCGCCGACCTCTGGGCGTCGTTGCTGTAGGGGCTCTCGGGGTTGTGCCGGGCCGGACCCCAGTCCGGGTACATGTCGTACATGGTCGTCAGTCCTTCTGCTGTGTCGGTGGGATGGGTTCCCCGACCACGAACGTCCGCAGAGGGATCGAGAGGTGTGTCGATGACTCGAGATGAGAAGAAGCGGGTGGATCTTCGCAGTCTCGCTCGCGGAGGTTCGTAGGCCGAAGGGCGGGAACGCCGAAACTCCGCGGCGAGGTGGCCTTACTTAACAGGCCTCGCCACGGCGTGGAATGAGTACGAAGTTCCTCCGCATGATGCAAGGAGAGTACGCCGCGGGGAGTCCGGCCCGCAGGCGGTTTCCCCAGATGTCCCACCATCCGAGATGGCCGTCTCGGAGACCGGCGGAGCCGACGCGACGACTCCACGGGTTTGCGACACTCACCGCATGGACCACCCCACCACGGCGCTCGCTGCGCTGACGCTCCGCTCACGCCGCGTCGGATGAGCGCACCCCCCGACGTACCCCCCATCGTCGCCCGCGCGTTCGACGTCTCGCGCAAGGCGGGGTACGTGTCGTTCTGCCGCAACGAGACCGGCCGTCTGCTCGCGGCCCTGGCGGCGACCCGTGAAGGGACGATGGCGGAGTTCGGCACCGGGTGCGGCGTCGGGACCGCCTGGCTGCGCTCAGGTGCCCGTGCCGGCGCCAGCATCCTGACCGCCGAGCTCGACGAGAAGCTGGCCGGCGCGGCGCAGGAGATCTTCACCGAGGACCCGCAGGTCGAGGTGCTCGCCGCCGACTGGTCGACCCTGCGCAACAAGGGCCCCTACTCGCTGCTCTTCCTGGATGCCTCCTCCCCCGAGGACGCCTCCGTCGACTCGGTCGCCGACCTGGTCGAGCGCGGTGGCATCGTGGTGATGGACGACTTCACGCCCTGCGAGATGTGGCCGCCGGTCAGCTACGGACGGGTGGACACGCTGCGCGAGCGCTGGCTCACCGACGAGCGGTTCACCGCCGTCGAGGTGATGGTCGCCCCGGACGCGACCGCCCTGATCGCGACCAAGAACTAGCGCTCGCCGAGGTCGACGATCGCCCACGGCAGCATCAGCTGGGCGAGTGGGCCGATGGCGACGGCGTAGAGCACGGTGCCCAGGCCCAGGGTGCCGCCCAGGAAGAAACCGATCACCACCACGGCCACCTCGAGCGACGTCCGGACCAGCCGCAGGGAGAGGCCGGTACGACGGTGCAGGCCGGTCATCAGCCCGTCCCGGGGACCGGGGCCGAACTGGGCGCCGATGTAGAGCGCGGTCGCGGCGCCGTTGAGCAGCACGCCGCCCGCGACGAGCGCGATCCGCAACCACAGCGAGGACGGCTCGTCGATGAGCCACAGGAAGAAGTCCGCGGCGAAGCCGACGACGATCGCGTTGGCGACGGTGCCCAGGCCCGGGAGCTCCCGCAGCGGGATCCACAGCAGCAGCACCACGATGCTCATCACCACGACCGCCTGACCGATGGTGAGCGGCAGGTGCAGGGCCAGACCCTGGTGCAGCACGTCCCACGGCGCGTTGCCGAGCGTGGAGCGGATGATCATGGCCAGGGTGAGGCCGTAGAGCAGCAGGCCGGCCGTGAGCTGGAGCAGCCGACGCGGCAGCCGTCCGGCCCCCAGCTGTTGGCGCGGGCCGAGCCGGGCCAGCTCCCGGCGCAGTCTCGGCGCTGGCACGACGGATCCGGTCACGGGCGCAGTCCACCATCCGACGGCTGCACGCCGGTAGCGAATATCGAAGTGCGGACCGTCAGGAGCCGAGGATGAGCCTCAGCTGCGGAGCCGGCGCGTGCCAGGTGAACGTCTTGCGCGGCACGAAGGGCAGCCGGGTCGGGCCGATGCCGTCGGTGGCGAGCTCGGCGAAGATCCGGATGTGCTCCAGGCGCTCGGGTGCGAGGGCCCGGGCGGCGCGGGACACGAGGGGCTGATCGGTCGGCACTTCTTCGAGGATGCTCATCGTCGTACTCCCACCGTTGCGCCGATCCGGATGAATCGGACATTTCCGGACAAACATAGCGCTCGGCGGCCCCCGCGGCGATGCCCCCGGGCGGGTGGAATCGGAAATGAACCGTTCGGACTACTCCGGGACGCCCGGTCGGGCACCTGCGCCCGAGGGTGCACCCGGGAAGGGCGCCGGGCCCTAGGGTGCACCCATGCGACTGGACTGGATCTCGGCCTCCGCCGCCGCACTCATCATCGGCTCGTTCTCCCTGGTGCTGGGGTTCCTGCTCAACCCGCTGTCGCAGGAGCAGTCGATCGCCCAGTCCCTCGGCGACATCGACATGGCCACCAGCCAGTGGCTGGCGTCCGCGGCGTCGCTGTTCTTCGCCTCCGTGGGGATGACCCTGGGCGTGCCGGCACTGCTGTCGCTGCTCGCTCCCCGATTCCGGCGCTTCGCCCTGGTCGCGGCGGGAGTCTTCACCTTCGGCACCATCGGGATGTCCGGCTACGGCTTCATCATGATGTTCCTGCGGGCGCTGGCGCTCAGCGACGCGCTGGTGGGCGGCAAGGTCGACGACGCCCTCAAGAACGCGGGCCTGGCGAGCTTCCTGGGCATCTGGCTCGGCTGCTTCCTGCTGGGACTGGTGCTCCTGGCCGTCGGCATGCTGCGGGTGGACTCGGTGCCCCGCTGGGTGCCGGTGCTGCTGCTGCTGTTCGTGCTCAGCCAGCTCCTGCCCGACGTCGGCGGCGACATCGGCACGGTGGTGCAGTTCCTGGCGCTGGCGGTGGCCATGACCGGCGCAGCACTGGCCGCGCACGCAGCCGTGGTCGAGCACGCCTGAGCGGGCCGCCATCCCGCTGTCCCGATCCACTCCGGTCTGCTCCGGTGCGTCTCCGGCTACTCGGTCAGGTCCACGCCGCGCACCGTGCCGGCGGAGATCGCCTCGCGAATGTGCTCCAGCACCTCGGCGGGGATGGCGGAGTCCACGGACAGCGCCACCAGCGCCTCGCCGCCCTTGGCGTCACGGGAGACCTGCATGCCGGCGATGTTCACCCCGGCGTCCCCGAGGATCTTGCCCACCGTGCCGACCATGCCGGGCCGGTCCTCGTAGCGGAAGAACGCCAGGTGCTCGGACGGCTCGAGGTCGACCGGGAAGCCGTTGACCTCGACCAGGCGCTCGCGCTGGGCGATGCCGACCAGTGTGCCCGAGACGGACAGCTGCGTACCGTCCGGCAGCGTGCCGCGGAGGGTGATGAGGTTGCGGTGGTCGGGACTCTCGGGGTCGGTGACCAGGCGTACGGCGGTGCCGCGCTCGGCAGCCAGCAACGGAGCGTTCACGTAGGACACCTGGTCCTCGACCACGTCGGCGAACACGCCCTTGAGCGCCGCGAGCTCGAGCACCTTCACGTCGTACTGGGTGATCTCGCCCCGCACCTCCACGTCGATCTGCTGGGCGATCTCCCCGGCCAGCGAGGTGAAGATGCGCCCGAGCTTCTCGGTCAGCGGGACGCCTGGGCGGACATCCTCGGCGATCACGCCACCCTGGACGTTGACCGCGTCCGGCACCAGCTCTCCCCCGAGGGCGAGTCGCACGGACCTGGCGACCGCGATGCCGGCCTTCTCCTGGGCCTCCTCGGTCGAGGCGCCCAGGTGCGGCGTGGCGACCACGTTCTCGAGCTCGAGCAGCGGGCTGTCGGTGCACGGCTCGTCGGCAAAGACGTCGAGGCCGGCGGCGGCGATCTGGCCCGTCTTGAGCGCGTCGTAGAGTGCCGCCTCGTCGACGATGCCGCCCCGCGCAGCGTTGACGAGCACCAGGTCGGGCCGCGCGAGCCGGAGCTGCTCGGCGCCGATCAGGCCCACGGTCTCCGGCGTCCGGGGCAGGTGCACGCTGAGGAAGTGGGCTTCGGCCATCAGCTCCTCGAGCGTGACCATCCGCACGCCCAGCTGCGCGGCCCGGCCGGCCTGCACGTAGGGGTCGAAGGCGATCACCTTCATGCCGAAGGCTGTCAGCCGCTGGGCGACCAGGACACCGATGCGGCCCAGGCCGACGATGCCGACGGTCTTCTCGAACAGCTCGATGCCGGTGTAGCGCGAGCGCTTCCAGTCCCCTGCGCGCAGCGCCGCGTGTGCCGGGCTGAGGTGTCGGGCGGCGGCGAGCATCAGGGCGATGGCGAGCTCGGCCGCGCTGACGATGTTGGACGTCGGCGCGTTGACCACCATCACCCCCTGCTGGGTGGCCGTCCGGACGTCGACGTTGTCGAGCCCGACCCCGGCACGCGCCACCACCTTGAGGCGCGGTGCCACGCCCAGCGCTTCGGCGTCGAGCCTGGTCGCCGATCGGACCAGGACCGCGTCGGCCTGCGGCAGCGCGGCGAGCAGCTCGCCGCGGTCGGCGCCGTTGCACCGACGGATGTCGAAGTCGGGGCCGAGCGCCTCGACAGTGGCGGGGCTGAGCTCCTCGGCGATGAGGACGACAGGCTTGGTCACGAGGCTTCCTTGCAGGACGGTGCCGCGGGTGCCGGCCGCGGGAGCCGGCCGCTGGCGGGATCGGTGCGCACGACGCTGTGCCCGGGGCCCGGACTCTACCCCGCCCGCCCCGGCACGACCTGGGCTTCTGGGGGATGGACCTCGCCGGCCGCGGGTGGACGCTGTCGGGCCCGGGATGGACGAAGGCCCGAGCGAGTATGAGTCGCTCGGGCCTTCTGGTGACCGGAGAAAGGTGACGTTTCCGATCGAACACCGCGTCGCTGAGGATCCCGGCCGGTTGTCACCGTGTCGGCCGCGACGAACCAGGTCGTCGTACGGATCTTCACCTTCGTGGTGAACCGCATTCCCGAAGGAGTGCGTGAGAGATTTGTATGCCGCAGATCACACGTTGCGCAAGAGGGAACGGCCAACTATTTCGGCGAATTCTCGACTTCGGCGGGGTTCTCCACAGTTGCCGCTGCTGTCTCCACAGGAACACCGGCTCGCTCCACAGGGCCTGGCGGTTCCTGTGGATCGAGGAAACCCGGTTGCCGGCCCCCGGGACCGGCTCGTAGTGTCCCGGCTTGTCCTGTCGTCGACGAAGGCTGGTGCACGGATGTTCCGGTGAGGTCGAGCCGATCCCCCTCAACCTCGTGCAGGAGCATGCCTGTGTCCACCCCTGTCCCCAAGCCCAGCGGCGGTCCCAGCGGCGGTCCCAGTGGCGGTCCCGTCCTCGCCGCCCATGACCTGTCCTTCCGCTGGCCCGACGGGTCGCCGGTCTTCGACGGCCTCTCGATCCAGGTGCCCTCCGGCCGCAACGGCCTGGTCGGCACCAACGGCTCCGGGAAGTCCACCCTGCTGCGTCTGCTCGACGGCACCTTGACGCCCAGCTCCGGTCAGCTGATCCGCCCCGAACGCGTCGCGCGGCTGCGCCAGGATCTCGTCCTCAACGCCCACGCACCGGTCGAGGAGGTGCTCGGCGTGGCGGCCGTCCGCTCGGCGCTGCGGGCCATTGAGGCGGGCGACGTCGACGAGCGGCACTTCGACACGGTCGGCGACCGCTGGGACGTCGACGACCGACTCGCCGGCGTGCTCGACCGCCTTCGGCTGCCCGCCGACGTGCTGGACCGCCGGCTCGGCGAGCTCTCCGGCGGCGAGGCCGTCCGGGTGGCCCTGGCCGGTCGGCTCCTCGACGAGCCCGAGGTGCTGCTCCTCGACGAGCCGACCAACAATCTCGACGCCGAGGCGCGGGCGCTGGTGCACGACATCGTGGCGACGTGGCCGCGCACCCTGCTCGTGGTCAGCCACGACCGTGAGCTCCTCGAGCGGGTGGACCGGATCGGCGAGCTCACCGCGCCGCACAGTGCCGGCGGCGTCCGGTCGCTGCGCTGGTACGGCGGCGGCTGGTCGTCGTACCGCGCACAGGTGCACGCCGAGCAGCAGGCGGCCGAGCAGGCCGTGGCCGGGGCACGCAACGACGTGCGCCGGCAGCAGCGCGACCGGGTCGACGCCGAGCAGGCGCTCGCCCAACGCAGGCGGTTCGCCGCGAAGGCCTACGCCGACAAGCGGGAGCCGCGGGCGGTGATGAAGCTGCGCAAGCGGTCCGCGGAGGTCTCAGCGGCGAAGTACCGCGCCACCCACGACGACCGGCTGGCCGGCGCACGTCAGCGCCTCGAGGAGGCCGAGCGGCGGCTGCGCGACGACGTGCGCATCCGGGTCGACCTGCCCGACACCGAGGTGCCCCGTGGCCGGGAGGTGCTGACGGCCGAGGGCCTGGTGCTGCGCACCGGCGCGGTCGTGGACCTCGACCTGCGTGGCCCCGAGCGGGTGGCGGTGCGGGGGCCGAACGGCGCCGGCAAGTCGACCCTGCTGCACACGGTCGTCGGGCGGCTCGCACCGTCGTCCGGTCAACTGTCGGTCAAGGTGCCGGTGCGGCTGCTCCCCCAGCGGCTCGCGCTGCTCGACCCGGCGCTGAGCATCGTGGCCAACGCCCGGGCGATGGCGCCGAGCGCCGAGCCGAACCGGATCCGGGCCAACCTGGCGCGGTTCCTGTTCCGCGGGGACCTGGCCGACCGGCTCGTGGGGACGCTGTCCGGTGGTGAGCTGTTCCGAGCCACCCTCGCCTGCCTGCTGCTCACCGAGCCGGCGCCCCAGCTGTTGCTGCTCGACGAGCCGACCAACAACCTCGACCTGGCGTCGTACGACGCACTGGTCTCCGCCCTCGCCTCCTATCGCGGCGCCCTGCTGGTGGCCACCCACGACGAGGCGTTCCTGGCCGACATCGGTGTCGAGCGGGAGATCGACTTGCGTTGAGGGGTCAGTTCTGCAGCGTTGAAAGGTCAGTTCGGCGCTGACCAGTGGTCGCCGCAGAAGTGACGTTTCAACGAAGGTCAGTCGGTGCCGAACTCCATCGCCGCGTGATCGAGGGCCTCGTCGGTGCGGTCGGCCTCGGCGGCGGGGTTGGCAGTGATCCGGTCGGCGCCGCCCGCGGGGAGGGCACCGAGCAGGGTGCCGTGCTCGACCAGGACCTGGCCCTCGTCGAGGGGCTGGGTGGCGTAGAGCTCGAGCTTGGAGCGGGAGTCGGCGATGTCGAGGTTGCGCATGGTGAGCTGACCGATGCGGTCGGTCGGGCCGAAGGCGGCGTTCTCCGTGCGTTCCATCGAGAGCTTGTCGGGGTGGTAGGAGAACGCCGGCCCGCTGGTCCGCAGGATCGTGTAGTCCTCGCCGCGGCGCAGCCGGAAGGTCACCTCGCCGGTCACCAGCGAGGCGACCCAGCGCTGGATCGACTCGCGCAGCATCAGCGCCTGCGGGTCCAGCCACCGGCCCTCGTAGAGCAGCCGCCCCAGCCGGCGACCCTCGGCGTGGTAGTTGGCGATGGTGTCCTCGTTGTGGATCGCGTTGAGCAGCCGCTCGTAGGCGATCCAGAGCAGGGCCATCGCGGGCGCCTCGTAGATGCCGCGCGACTTGGCCTCGATGATGCGGTTCTCGATCTGGTCGGACATCCCCAGCCCGTGGCGGCCACCGATCGTGTTGGCCTCGTGCACCAGGGCCACCGGGTCGTCGAAGCGCTGCTGGTTGATCGACACCGGCCGGCCCCGTTCGAACCCGATCGTGACGTCCTCGGCCGCGATCTCGACCGAGGGGTCCCAGAACTTCACGCCCATGATCGGCTCGACCGTCTCGAGCGAGACGTCGAGGTGCTCGAGGGTCTTCGCCTCGTGGGTGGCGCCCCAGATGTTGGCGTCGGTGGAGTAGGCCTTCTCCTGCGAGTCGCGGTACGGCAGGTCGTGCTCGGCGAGCCACTGGCTCATCTCGGCGCGACCGCCGAGCTCGGCGACGAAGTGTGCGTCGAGCCAGGGCTTGTAGATCCGCAGGTCGGGGTTGGCCAGCAGCCCGTAGCGGTAGAACCGCTCGATGTCGTTGCCCTTGAACGTCGACCCGTCACCCCAGATGTCGACGCCGTCCTCGTGCATCGCGCGGACCAGCATGGTGCCGGTGACCGCGCGCCCGAGGGGGGTGGTGTTGAAGTACGCCCGACCGGCCGAGCGCAGGTGGAAGGCGCCGCAGACCAGCGCCGCGAGCCCTTCCTCGACGAGGGGCAGCTTGCAGTCGACGTGCCGGGCCAGCTCGGCGCCGTACTGCAGCGCACGGTCCGGGACGCCGTCGATGTCCGGCTCGTCGTACTGGCCGATGTCAGCGGTGTAGGTGCACGGTACGGCGCCCTTGTCGCGCATCCACGCGACGGCGACCGAGGTGTCGAGGCCCCCGGAGAAGGCGATGCCGACGCGCTCGCCGACGGGGAGACTGGTCAGGACCTTGGACATGGCCGAAAGTATGCATGGTCATGCATGACTATGCAAAACGATCGGACCGGCGCTCACAGCGCACAGCCCTCCGGCCCGCAGGCCTCCGCGTCGGCGTCGACGAGGTCGAGCTTCGGCTGGGCCTCGGCCCAGGCCTTCTCGAGCACCTGGGTGAACACCTCGACCGGCTGCGCTCCGGGGATGCCGTACTTGCGGTCCACGACGAAGAACGGAACTCCGTTGGCGCCCAGTGCCGCCGCCTCGCGGGCCTCGCTCTCCACCGCTGCGACGTACTCACTGCCGTCGAGGACCTCGCGCACGCGGGCCTCGTCGAGACCTGCACCCGTAGCCAGCCGCACGAGCGTGTCGTGGTCGGCCACGTTCGCGGCATCGATGAAGTACGCCGCCAGCAGCGCCTCCTTGAGCTCGGCCTGCCTGCCGTGCTCAGCGGCGAGGTGGAGCAGCCGGTGTGCGTCGACGGTGTTCACGCGCAGCGACTCGTGGTGCCGCCAGAGCATGCCCTCCTCGGCCGCCACGGCCTCGACCCGGTCGACCATCTGGCGACCGGCCGCGGACCCACCGCCGTACTTGCGGCCCAGGGCCTCGGCCACCGTCTCGGTCGGCTCCACCGGCGCACCGGGATCGAGCTGGTAGGCGCGGTAGACCAGCTCCACCTCGTCGGCGTGCGGAAACGTCGCGAGGGCCTTCTCCAGGCGGCGCTTGCCGATGTAGCACCACGGACAGACGACGTCGCTCCAGATCTCGATGCG
>DASTFI010000121.1:0-11017 GCA_035708765.1 Marmoricola sp. | reverse complement strand
CCACCGGGCACCGGCCGGGCCGGAAGGCGGGCGCACTCGTCGTTCTCGTCGACGGGGCACCGGCGGTGTACGTCGAACGCGGCGGCCGCACCTTGCTGACCTTCACCGACGACGTGGACGCGCTCGGCCCCGCCGTCGACGCCCTGGCCACCGCGGTGCGCCAAGGAGCCCTGGGCCGGCTGACCGTCGAGCGCGCCGACGGAGAGCACATCCTGGGTCGCGGCGAGCGGCCGAGTGCGCTGCGCCAGGCGCTCGAGGGTGCCGGGTTCGTCGCCACCCCGCGCGGGCTGCGGCTCCGTGCCTGAGGGCGACACCGTCTGGCGGACCGCGCGTCACCTGGACCAGGCGCTGTCCGGGTCGACGTTGACCGGTTGCGACTTCCGGGTCCCCGCGCTGGCCACCACCGACCTGTCCGGTCTGCCCGTGGTGGAGACCCTGTCTCGTGGCAAGCACCTGCTGACCCGGATCGGGGCCGGCGCCTCGGCGGTCACCTTGCACACGCACCTGAAGATGGAGGGCGCCTGGCACCTGTACCGCCCCGGCTCGCGGTGGCGGCGGCCGGCGCACGAGGCGCGCGTGGTGCTGCGCACCGAGGCCTGGACCGCGGTCGGCTACGCACTCGGGATCGTCGAGCTGCTGCCTCGCTCCGCGGAGTCGTCGGCGGTGGACCACCTCGGCCCCGACCTGCTCGGGCCGGACTGGGACGAGAACGAGGCGCTGCGCCGGTTGCGGGCGGCCCCGGACCGGGCGGTCGGCGAGGCGCTGCTGGACCAGCGGAACCTGGCCGGGATCGGCAACCTGTACAAGTCCGAGCTGTGCTTCCTGGCCGGTGTGGACCCGTGGCTGCCGGTCGGTGAGGTGCCGGACATGGTTCGGCTCGTGCGGCGGGCGAAGTCGGTGCTCGAGGCGAACAAGGAACGCGTCGCACAGACCACGACCGGTGATCTCAGACGCGGCCGGCAGACGTGGGTGTACCGGCGGGACTCACAGCCCTGTCGCCGGTGCGGGACGCCGGTGGAGGTGGCGATGCAGGGCGAGGCGCCTGCGGAGCGGGCGACGTACTGGTGCCCGTCGTGCCAGCCCGGCCGCCACTGACTGCGAGCGCCCCCTGTTCCCCGTTGGCCCCAGCTTCCCCAAGGTCTGTAGGGAAACCGTCACTTCCCATGGTGCCTGCGTCGTGGGGAGTGACGGTTTCCCTACAGACCTTGATGAAACTACAGCCGTGGCAGCTCAGGCGGCGGAGGCGACCACGTCGCCGGAACGGTTGCCCGACTCCGACGAGACGGCCTCGATGCTGGTGGTGCTCAGCGCGACGTCCTCGAGCGCGACGGCGAGAGCGGCCTCCTCGAGCGCGACGGCGTCGCTGACCTCGGCCAGGATCTCCGAGAGCGGGACGTCAAGGGCGGCGCAGAGCGACGCGAGGAGCTCCGAGGACGCCTCCTTCTGGCCACGCTCGATCTCGGAGATGTAGCCGAGGCTGACCCGGGCGTCCGCGGAGAGCTGGCGCAGCGTGCGTCCCTGGCGCATCCGCTGGGTGCGGAGCACCTCGCCGAGCAGCCGACGAAAAAGCACCATTGCCGCTGCTCCTTCCCGTTCTCCGCCGAAGCGGGGTCGTCACCGAAAAAATTCCGTGGTAGGTCAACGCTACCTGTCGACCGAAACTTCCCGTCAGGCAACCACCTTACTGATCGACGTCCACCAGCACCGCGATCGCCGCGGACATGGCCTCCAGGCAGCTCAGCTTGCGGACCCGCGCCCGGTCCCCGTCGAGGTGCAGCTCCTTCGTGCTGACCCCGTCCGGCCCCGCGACACCGAGGTAGACCAGGCCGACCGGTTTGCCCTCCTGCTCGGTGGGGCCGGCCACACCCGTCGTACTGATCGCGTAGTCGGCGCCGAGCAGCGACCGGACACCGACCGCCATCTCGGCGGCACACTGCGCCGAGACGACACCGTGCGTGCGCACGGTCTCCTCCGAGACACCGAGCACCCGCTGCTTGACCGCGGTGGCATAGGTCACCATCCCGCCGAGGTAGGTCTCGCTCGCACCTGGGGCCGCGCTGAGCAGCACCCCGAGCTCGCCACCGGTGAGGGACTCGGCGGTGGCGACCATCGCGGAACGCTTCATCAGCTCGGCCTGCAGCGAGGCCGCCATCGCCACGGGATCCGGCAGGTCGCCGGGCGTCGTGGCGACGTTCTCCTCGGTCTCGGTCACGACTCGGATGGTAACCATCAACGGCACCGCCCAAACGGCCCGACCTGACGCGCGTGGCGCGAGTCGTTAAGTTGGCTCCATGGCGATACCGATTGAGGACTACGCCGTTCTCGGCGACACCGGCACGGCGGCACTGGTGGGGCGCGACGGCTCCGTGGACTGGCTGTGCCTGCCCCGGTTCGACTCCCCCGCATGCTTCGCGGCACTGCTCGGGGACCGGGACAACGGGCGGTGGCTGATCGGGCCGGAGGGTGAGCACGAGTGCACCCGCCGCTACGTCGGCAACAGCGCGGTGCTGGAGAGCACCTACACCACCGACACCGGCACGGTCCGGGTGACCGACCTGATGCCGCTGGCCGACGACCGAGCCGACATCGTCCGGCGGATCGTCGGCGTCGAGGGCACCGTGCGGATGCGGCACGAGTGGATCGTCCGGTTCAGCTACGGCAAGGTGCGGCCCTGGGTGCGACGCCGCGAGGCGTGGGACCAGCAGGTGATCACCGCCGTTGCCGGGCCGGACAAGCTGATCCTGCGGGGCCCCCGGCTGCCGAAGGCGAAGGCGGGCCGCCACCTCGACACGTTCGACGTCGAGGCCGGGCAGGAGATGACCTTCTCCACCACCTGGGTCGCCTCGCACAAGGAGGTCCCCGAGCTGCTCGAGTTCGACGACCGGATCAACGAGACGCTGGAGGCCTCGGAGGAGTGGGCCGGCAAGTGCCAGTACCAGGGCCCGTACCGCGAGGCCGTGCTGCGCTCCCTGATCACGCTGCGCCTGATGACCCACGGCGGCACCGGCGGGATCGTCGCCGCCGCCACCACGTCCCTGCCCGAGGAGTTCGGCGGCGTCCGGAACTGGGACTACCGGTTCTGCTGGCTGCGCGACGCCTCGCTGACCCTGGAGGCGCTGCTGGACTGCGGGTACGTCGACGAGGCGCGACTGTGGCGCAACTGGCTGCTGCGGGCCGTCGCCGGTGACCCCAAGGACCTGCAGATCATGTACGCCGTCGACGGGGGCCGCGAGCTTCCGGAGCGGCAGCTGGACCACCTCGCGGGGTACGCCGGATCGAGCCCGGTCCGGGTCGGGAACGCGGCCGTGGACCAGAAGCAGACCGACGTCCTGGGCGAGGTGATGATCTCCCTGGAGATGGCACGCGAGCGGAGCCTCGAGGACACCGACGACTCGTGGCGGCTGCAGTGCAGCATGGTCAACGAGCTCGCCGACCACTGGGAGCAACCGGACAACGGGCTGTGGGAGATCCGCGGGCCGAAGCGGCACTTCACGCACTCGCGGGTGATGGTGTGGGTGGCGTTCGACCGGGCGATCGCCGCGGTGGAGAAGCACGGCCTCAAGGGGCCCGTGGACCGCTGGCGCGCGGTGCGCGACCAGGTCCGGGAGGAGGTCTTCGCCAAGGGGTTCAACTCCGAACGCAACACCTTCACCCAGCACTACGACACCGACCAGGTCGACTCGTCCCTGCTGGTGCTCCCCGCCGTCGGGTTCATCGAGGGAGACGACCCGAAGATGCTCGGCACGATCGAGGCCGTCGAGAAGGACCTGATGCGCGACGGGTTCCTGCTGCGCTACCGCACCGACTCCGGCGTCGACGGGCTGGCCGGCGACGAGCACCCGTTCCTGGCCTGCTCGTTCTGGCTCGTCTCGGCGTACGCCATGGCGGGCCGCCTGGACCAGGCCGGTGAGCTGATGGATCGGCTGCTGGAGGTGCCCAACGACGTCGGCCTGCTCGCCGAGGAGTACGACCCCGGTAACGACCGGTTCGCGGGCAACTTCCCGCAGGCGTTCTCGCACCTGGCCCTGGTCGGTGCGGCAGTCGCCCTGGAACAGGCCCGGCACACCGGCGACACCGCCCGGACCAGCACCGGGTCGGACCCCGACGCCGCCAGCCAGAAGCCGAGCTGAGCCGGAGCCGGCTGGCCGGCTGGCCGCCGTGTCAGACGGAGCTCTCGGCGTCCTTGCGCCCCCGGCGCTGGCTGATCGCGTCCTTGAAGAAGTCGACCCCGGTGTAGACCGTCATCGCCACGGCGGCGCCCATCACCACCACCGCGGCCCACCAGAGCACCGTCGCCACGGCGCCGAGGGTGCCGTCGAGCTGGAGCAGGGGCAGGAGCATCCCGCCGAGCGCGACGGTCTGCAGCACGGTCTTGATCTTGCCGCCCTGGTTGGCCGCGATCACGACGTGCTTGGCGACCGAGAGCCGCATGATCGTGACGCTCCACTCGCGCAGCAGCACCACGATCGTGACCCACCACCACAGCTCACCGATGATCGAGAGTCCGATGAACGCCATCCCGGTCATCGCCTTGTCGGCCATCGGGTCGGCGATCTTGCCGAAGTTCGTCACCAGGTTGTGCTTGCGCGCGAGGTCGCCGTCGATCTTGTCGGTGATCATCGCGACCACGAAGACCGCCCAGGCCACGCAGCGCCACAGGATCGAGTCGCCGCCGTCGGTGAGCAGCGCCCAGCCGAAGAACGGCACCAGCACGATCCGCAGCGTGGTCAGCGCGTTCGGCACGTTCCAGTTGCTGGGGGTGTGCTCGGGGTCGGGCGTCACGTCCCCCACCTTAGGACCCGCCCGGGTCCGCACCGGCGGCGGCGGCGAGGTCCACCCCGTCCGAGGCGGTGACCACCGCGGTCACGAGGTCACCCACCTTCGCGCCCGCCGGCAGGTCCGTGACGGTGGTGGAACCGTCCACCTCCGGTCCCTGGTGCGCCGCACGCCCCTCCGCGGTCCCGTCGTCGGTCAGGGACTCCAGGAGTACGCCGACCCGCTCACCGTGCCGCTCCTCCGCACGCTGTGCGGTGAGCTCCTCCACGAGCCGGGTCACGTGCTCGACCCGCTCATGGATCTCGTCCTCGTCGACCTTGGCCTCGTAGGAGGCCGCCTCGGTGCCGTCCTCGTCGGAGTAGCCGAACACGCCCACGGCATCGAGGCGGGCCGCTTCGAGGAAGTCGCAGAGGACCTGCACGTCCTGCTCGGTCTCGCCGGGAAAGCCGACGATCACGTTGGAGCGGACCCCGGCCTCGGGCGCCTGGCCGCGGATCTGGGCGAGCAGCGCCAGGAAGCTGTCCGGGTCACCGAAGCGACGCATCCTGCGCAGCACCGCGTGCGAGGCGTGCTGGAACGACAGGTCGAAGTAGGCCGCGACACCCGGCGTACCGGCGATCGCGCTGACCAGGCCCGGACGGGTCTCGGCGGGCTGCAGGTAGGACACCCGCACCCGCTCGACCCCGTCGACGGCGGCCAGCTCCGGCAGCAGCGTCTCGAGCAGCCTCAGGTCACCGAGGTCCTTCCCGTAGGAGGTGGAGTTCTCGCTGACCAGGAACAGCTCCTTGACGTTCTGCTCCGCGAGCCAGTGGGCCTCGCCGAGCACGTCGGAGGGCCGCCTGGACACGAACGACCCGCGGAAGCTGGGGATCGCGCAGAACGCGCAGCGCCGGTCGCACCCGGAGGCGAGCTTGAGCGGCGCCATCGGACCGCCGTCGAGGCGCCGGCGTACCGCACGCGGCCCGGCGCTCGGCCCCAGACCGGCCGGCAGGTCGGGGGCGGCGATGGTGTGCCCCGGCACCACAACCGTGCTCGCGTCCCGGTCGGTCGGCGAGATCGGCAACAGCTTGCGCCGGTCCTGCGGCGTGTGCGGATGGTGCGCCTCACCGCCGAGGATCGAGCGCAGCTTGCCGGCGATGTCGGGGTAGTCGTCGAAGCCCAGCACCGCGTCGGCCTCGGGCAGCGTGTCGGCCAGGTCCTTGCCGTAGCGTTCGGCCAGGCAGCCCACGGCGACGACCGCCTTCGCCGTACCGTCCGCCTTCAGGTCCGAAGCCTCGAGCAGCGTGTCGACCGAGTCCTTCTTGGCGGCCTCCACGAAGCCGCAGGTGTTGACCACCACCGTCTCGGCCGCCGACGGGTCGTCGACCAGCCGGAAGCCACCTGCCTCGAGTCGTCCGGCGAGCTCCTCGGAGTCGACCTCGTTGCGCGCGCACCCGAGGGTCACCAGCGCGACGGTGGTCAGGGAGTCGGTCGACCCGGGTCGGGTGGTGTCTGGAGAAATAGTCATATTCGTCTCCGAGTATGACGGCCCGCCCCCGTTCAGGGCCAACTCAGCCTCCCGTGACGCTACCCATCTCCGTTCTGACCGCGAACCAGTCGCGTCTCAACGGAAGGTACGGCGGCCGGGCTGGCCGAGCTCGCCGAGGACACCACGGTCCCTGCCGTGCACCGACACCTCGATGGCGCCCGCGTCGACCGCACGTACCCGCACCGGCGGGGGCACCTCGAGCCGCTTCTTCTCGCCCAGCACCAGCTCGCCGCTGAACGCGATCGCGCCGTCACCGTTGCGCACGACGACCGTGGTGTCGCCGAACGCGGCGGTCAGCATGATCGGCAGCGGCTCGGTGACCGGCACGGGATCCTGGGGCGCCGCGGCACCGTTCTCGACACCGACGGAGCTGTTCAGCACCGGGGCCGGGGTCTGCACGAGCTCGGCGGGCTCACCGGCGAAGAGCCGGACGACGCCCCAGACCAGCACCAGGCTGAGCACGACCCCGATCAGCAGGCCCCAGTTCGGGCCGCCGATCGTGCTGCGCATGCTGCCGGTCATCCCGGTGGCCAGCTCCGCCTCGAAGACTCGGCGGGCGTTGACCGGTGCGGTGGCGTACCGCTCCTCGAACGTGACCAGCAGCGGCGCGGCGTCCTTGCCGAGCACCCGTGCCAGCGTGCGCAGGTGGCCGCGGGCGTAGAAGTCGCCGCCGCAGGGCGCGAAGTCGTCGACCTCGATCGACTCGATCACGTGCGGGCGGATCCGCGTGCGCTCGGAGAGCTCGTCGACCGAGAGCCCGAGCCGGGTGCGCGCGG
Source organism: Marmoricola sp. (assembly GCA_035708765.1). Classification (GTDB taxonomy): domain Bacteria; phylum Actinomycetota; class Actinomycetes; order Propionibacteriales; family Nocardioidaceae; genus Marmoricola. Next base: position 3,937 of record DASTFI010000121.1, on the reverse strand, counting down.
CGGCCAGCTCGGGTCCGATCACCGGGTCGTAGGCGGGCTCGGTCACGAAGTCGTCGATGACCAGCGGCTCGACCGGGTCACCGAGCTGCGAGATGGGACGTACCCGTCCGCTGTCGTGGCGCGGGTGCTCGAAGACCAGGTCGACGCTGCCGGGGCGGCGCAGTGCACGGGCCTCCGGCAGGCCGCCGCGTGCGGCTACCTCGTCCGGTGACGGCGCGAGCGCGGCGTTGCCGAGCGTCGCGGGAAGGTCCCGGGTCACCTCGGCCCGCAGTGCCGGACGGGTGTCACGCAACGGGATGGCGACCCCGCCGGCGGGGAAGCCGGACACGGCGGGGAGCTCCGCGTCCCCGAGCGGGTCCGGCTCCGTGCCGGCGAGTGCGGCCGGCTCGACGGGCACCGCTGAAGCGTCGCCGTCGACGTCGTGACGACGGCCCTTGGCGACGCGGGACACGATCGTGCCGATCCCACCCAGGATGCTTCGCCGCAGCGGGGCCGTCGACGCGTCCTGGTCATCGGCCGGGGGCTGGAAAGGATCAGCCGGGGACGGCGCGGTCCCTGGGGCTGGTTCGGAGTACGCCGTCGAGTGCCCGGCGTCCAGCGCTGTGGCTGTCGCTGGGTCGACCGGTGCCTCCACGGCCGGGTCCACGGCCCGGTCCACTGCCCGGTCCACGGCTGGTTCGACGGCTCGTGCCCCGGCCGGGACCGCCGCCGCTGAGTCGTCCGCCTCAAGGGTTACGTCGGCCGGAGCCTCATGGTCGGGCGTCAGCTCGAGCACCTCGGCGCGGCCCTGTGACAGGGCGGCGATCCGGTCGACGACGCTGCGCTCGCCGTCGGTCGAGACACGGGTCGTGATCCCGACCGGGACGGCGAGCGCTGCGCCGTACATCTTCTGGTTCATCGACGCGTGCCGCCGGCCACGCCGGTCGAGCCCGTCGAGCGCGCGGCCGAGGCTGCGTGGCGCCAACGCGATCCGTCCGTCGCGGAACAGGCCGCGCCGCGGGTGGACGACGACCCGGTCCACGGCCTCCCACGGCAGGCCGCGCCACTCGTTGCCGAGCCGGATCCGCACGCCGAGGTCATCGGCGACCAGCAGTGGGGTGCGCGAGTCGACGAGGGTGGCGAGGTAGACCGCGGCGATGCCGGCCATCACGACGCACAGGCCCCAGTCGAGCACGGCCATCGTCTGCGAGGCACGCCACAGGTACGCGATGGCCACCGCTGAGGCGGCCGCACCGATCAGGGCGGCGAGACCGGCGCGCCGACGGACCACGACCGGCGCGCCGGCCACGGCCGACTCGTCACGGGACTGCGACTCGGGTGTGTCCGGGGCCTGCGGCGAGGCGTCGGACCGGAACTCCTGGGGCATGGCGCTCACTGCTCCCCCTGCAAGGTGGCGATTACGTCTTCGAGCTCATCGGGCTTGATCATGACGTCGCGGGCCTTCGAGCCTTCGCTCGGGCCGACGATGCCGCGGCTCTCCAAGATGTCCATCAGGCGGCCGGCCTTGGCGAAGCCGACGCGGAGCTTGCGCTGCAGCATCGAGGTCGAACCGAACTGGGTGGAGACCACCAGCTCGACGGCCTGTACCACCAGGTCGAGGTCGTCGCCGATGTCGTCGTCGAGGTCGCGTTTGGCCTGCTGCGGCGCGGTGACGTCCTCGCGGTACGTCGGGGTCAGCTGCTCCTTGCAGTGCGCGACGACCTGATGGATCTCGGCCTCGGTCACCCAGGAGCCCTGCACGCGCACCGACTTGCCGGCGCCCATCGGCAGGAACAGTCCGTCGCCCTGACCGACGAGCTTCTCGGCGCCCGGCTGGTCCAGGATCACGCGGCTGTCGGACAGCGAGCTGGTCGCGAACGCCAGCCGGGAGGGGACGTTGGCCTTGATCAGGCCGGTCACCACGTCGACCGAGGGCCGCTGGGTGGCCAGGATCAGGTGGATGCCGGCCGCGCGGGCCAGCTGGGTGATCCGGACGACCGCGTCCTCCACGTCGCGTGGGGCCACCATCATCAGGTCGGCGAGCTCGTCGACCACGACGAGCAGGTAGGGATAGGGCGCCAGCACCCGCTCGCTCCCGGCCGGGACCTGGACCTTGCCCGCACGCACCGCCTTGTTGAAGTCGTCCACGTGCCGGAACCCGAAGGCGGCGAGGTCGTCGTAGCGCAGGTCCATCTCGCGCACGACCCACTGAAGCGCCTCGGCCGCCTTCTTCGCGCTGGTGATGATCGGCGTGATCAGGTGCGGGACGCCTTCGTAGATGTTGAGCTCGACCCGCTTGGGGTCGACCAGGATCATCCGCACCTCGTCCGGGGTGGAGCGCATCAGGATCGAGGTGATCATCGAGTTCACGAAGCTCGACTTGCCCGATCCGGTGGCGCCGGCGACGAGCAGGTGCGGCATCTTCGCCATGTTGGCGACCACGAAACCGCCCTCGACGTCCTTGCCGAGCCCGACGATCATCGGGTGGTGGTCGTTGCGGGCGTTGCTGGAGCGCAGCACGTCCCCGAGGGAGACGATCTCCTTGTCGCTGTTGGGGATCTCGATCCCGATCGCGGACTTCCCCGGGATCGGGGACAGGATCCGCACGTCGGCAGAGGCGACCGCGTAGGCGATGTTCTTGCCGAGGGCGGTGACCTTCTCCACCTTCACGGCCGGGCCCAGCTCGACCTCGTAGCGGGTGACCGTCGGCCCACGGGTGTAGCCGGTGACCTGCGCGTCGATGTCGAACTGGTCGAGCACCTCGGTCAACCGGGCCACCACGTCGTCGGACGCCTTGGACCGGGCCTTGTGCGGGCTGCCGGGCTTGAGCATCTCGTTGGCCGGCAGCGAGTACGTCACGTCACCGGACAGCGCGAGCTGTTCGACCCGTGCCGGAAGCGGTGCGTGCGGCGGCGGCTCCAGCTCGCCCTTCTCGTTGAGCTTCGGCTGGTCCGGGTCGGCGGCCTCGTCGTCGGCCGCCGCCTTCTTGCGCTTGCTCAGCGCGCGACCCTCCAGCACGGGGCTGTCGTAGGGCTTGTCGCCCATGTCCTCGTCGACCTCGGCCATGCTGCCCACCCGGCGACGTGGTCGGCTCCGCTTGAGCGGCGCGGTGGCCTCCGGGTCGGTCTCGGCCGCCACGTCCGTCGTACGCCCGAGTGCCTTGTCGCGCAGCGCACGGAGCCGCTCGGGAATCTGGTAGACGGGGGTGCCGGTGATCACCAGGACACCGAAGGCGGCGAGCAGGACGAGCAGGGGTACGACGACGAGCGTGCTGCGCAACAGGTCGATCAGCAGCGAGGAGATCACGAAGCCGAGAGCGCCACCGGCGTGCTGCAGGGGCTCGGCGTCGCCGTAGTGCGGCTCCGGCATCCCGTTGGCGATGTGCACCAGGCCGAGCACGCCGAACAGCAGCGCGGCCCAGCCGATCACCTGGCGGCCCGCGGGACCGTTGCTCTCGGGGTTGCGCAGGTTGCGCCAGGCGATGAAGACCAGCAGCAGCGGGACGAACCAGGCGAGAAGCCCGACCGAGCCGGCCACGACGGTGCGGACGAAGTTCCCGATCCCTCCGGGCAGCTGCCACCACACGGCCGCGGCGACCACCACCGCGAGCCCGATCAGGAACAGGCCGGCGCCGTCGCGACGGTGCTCGGGCTCGAGGTCACGAGCGGTGTGCCCGATCTTGCGCACGGTGGCACCGACCACGAGGGCCAGACCGCCCCACGTGGAGCGGACAGCGCGCGCCGCACCCGTGAACAGGGCAGCAAAGAGCGTCGCAATAGGGCCAGACCCGTTCCGGACCGCCCGGGGCGCCGGCCGCTTCGTCTTGGACGAGCGGCGCGACGACGAGGACTTCCGTCGGGTCTGGCTGCCGGACGACCGGGATCGAGAAGTCCCAGCAGAGCTCTTCGCCTTGCTGGTGCTTCGCGACGCCGGTGGGGAAGACGTACGGGTCGCCATG
>DASTFI010000120.1:0-119915 GCA_035708765.1 Marmoricola sp. | reverse complement strand
TTCAAACCCAGTATCGCCCACCAGATAACCGCAGGTCAGAGGCCCTTTCGAGGGGGTCCGGCAAGGCCTCATGGCCAGCTGCCGACCGGCCTGGCAGCGATGAAGCACTCGCCCGAGATCCCCTCTCGGGACGCCAGTGGGTGCGAACCCGACCGTGCTATCGGCGATTCCCGCGACGACCGGTCACCGTTCCCGGCAACTGACGCGACGGGGCAACGCTACGGCGCATCACCGTGTTCTTCAGTCCCTTGGGCCGGATGAAGTCGAAGCCGGCACGCTCGTAGACGGCCTTCGTGCCGTTGTAGAGGAACGACGAGGACAGCCGCCGCTCCCCCGGGATGTGGGGGTAGCCCTCGACGACGCCGCCACCCGCCTGCGCGATCAGGTCGAGTGCACCTTCGAGGGCGACGGTCACCAGACCGTGCTGGCGGAACCGCTTGTCGACGAAGATGCAGGTGATCCGGTAGTCGGGCTCGAGGTCCTGCTCCTCGAGGTACTGCTTGCTGTGGTGGATGTCGGGCAGCTCTGCCGGAGTGCCGAACTCCGCCCAGGCGATCGCTTCCTCGCCGTCTTCGTCATCGCGTACGACGAGCGCCGCATGGGCGATGCCCTCCTCGACCATGCACTTCTTGAACGCCCGGTTGCCGTCGTACCCGGGAACGTGGTCGGCTCGCTCGGGATGGAACTTGATGCACCAGCATCCGCCGAAGATGCCGTTGTGTCGCTCCACCAGCGCGGCGAAGAGGTGCCAGGTGTCCGGGGTCAGCGGCTTGATCGTCGTGGAGCCGGGGTCCCGGGTCGCCATGACGTCGACCATAGTCCCGGCCCAGCGAACTGGATCGTGATCTCTCGAGAGGGGTCACCTCGGGCCCACTCCTGGCCGGCGCGCCCGGTCACACTCATGACGGCTCGATCGTCACCCGGGCAAGGACCGGGACATGGAAGGGTGGTCGACGTGGGTCACACGGAGATCTTTGAAGCGGAGCGGCCACGGCTGGTGCGCCTCGCCACCGGCGTGCTGGAGGACCACGCCGAGGCGGAGGACATCGTGCAGCAGGCCTGGTTTCGGCTGGAACGGACTGACAACGACATCGACAGCCTGCCGGCGTGGCTGACGACGGTGACCACGCGGCTGTGCCTGGACCGGCTGCGGCGTCGCATGCCGGTGCCGACCGCCGAGGTCGTGGTGGTGGAGGTTGCACCCGACGTCGCGGACGAGATCTCGCTCGCCGACACGGTCGGCGCCGCCCTGCAGGTGGTGCTGGATCGGCTCTCCCCCAAGGAGCGGGTGGCGTTCGTCCTGCACGACAGTTTCGGGTTCGAGTTCCCCACCATCGCCACGATCCTCGACACCACGCCGGCGGCGGCCCGCAAGCTCGCCTCACGAGCCCGTGCCAAGGTGCGCCAGCCGGCACCCGAGGACCAGCTGGCCGACTGGGAGGTCGTCGACGCGTTCATGGCGGCAGCACGCGAGGGCGAGTTCGATCGCCTGATGCGACTCCTCGCCCCGGACGTCGCCGTGACTGCCGACGACGCCGCTGTCCTCGCCGGCACGCCGGAGCGGATCGACGGCCGGGACGAGGTGGCGACGTTCTTCAACGGCAGCGCGCACGCCGCGCTCCCGGTCTATGTCGAGGACCGCCCCGCCGCCGCCTGGTTCCACCGCGGGCGGGCCAAGGTCCTCTTCGACTTCACCCTCGTCGACGGCATGGTCAGCGGCATCACGTTCCGCGCCGCGCCGGAAGTGCTCGCCCGGGTGTCGCGCCGCGACGCCGCGGAACGACGCCCCTGACTCGAGGCGGTGTCACACTCGCCGACCGCCGCTCGTCAGTCAGATGAACGACCACGCAACCACCAAAGAGCACCAGGAAGGGACCGGACGTGAAGACCATGACCTGCCACCAGCTGGGGGGACCCTGCGACCTCGAGCATCGGGGCGAGACCGCCGACGACGTCATCAAGGCCAACGACCGTCACCTCCGGGAGGCGGAGAAGGCCGGCGACGCGTCCCACCAGCCGGCACGTGACGCGATGAAGGGCCGCTGGCGGCACCCGAAGAAGTCGCTCGGCTGGTACCGCGACGTGAAGAAGACCTTCGCCGCCCTTCCCGACAGCTGACCGCCCCTTCCGAACGCGATCCGAGGGCCGTTCAGGACGTGCCCGGCGCGATGGTCCACCGACTGCGGGCCGACCTGCGCGAGGCGCTGCTCGGCACAGCCCGGCTCTCGTCGTCGCTGTCTGCGAAAAGTCGGGCTGTCAGCGTGGACTACCGCGCCGGTGCGGGGTACATCCGCCACCAGTCGACCTGCATCCAGCTACGCGCCGTGGCCGTGCCGTCCGGGAACCAGTCCAGCTGGATCGTCTGGTGGGCCGGCGAGTCGGGCACGTGCGCACGGTCGGTGTCGGTGAACCAGACCTGGCCGTCGAGGTAGCCGACCACGTGGTCGGGGGTCCACTCCACGGCGTAGTTGTGCCACTGGGTCATGTCCACCTGACGAGCCGCCGTCGCCTGGCCGCCGGAGCAGTCGTAGTGCAGGAAGAACTTGTTCAGCGCGACGTTGCTGGTCGACTCGGCGTAGTCGATCTCCATGCAGTTGTTCGCCGAGGACCGTCCCGCGTCAGGCCACAGGATCAACACCGGGTGGTACTCCGGATCGCGGGCGTTGACCCGCATCCGGGTCTCCCACCGGCCGTAGGTGCGGCCCCGCGTGGCCTTGCTCGTGGACAGCCCGCCCGTGGTGCCGTCCGCGAGCCCGGTGATCTGCAGGGCACTGCCGTTCACGGTGACCTGCGCCGGCGAACGGACGCCGTTGCCGGCGTGCCCCGCAGAGTCGTAGACCGACCAGAGCGACTTGTCCGGGGCTCCGGTGTAGTTGAACTCGTCGTGGAAGACCGGAGCACCCCACCCGTGGGACACCGCCGCCTCGTCCGTCGACGGCGTTGCCGACGGGCTCGTGGACGGCGTTGCCGACGGGCTGGTGGACGGTGTTGCCGATGCGCTCGTCGACAGCGTTGCCGAGGGACTTGTCGACGCCGTTGCCGAGGGGCTCGTCGACGGCACCGGCGATGTCGTCGCCGACGGCGTCGCCGCCGAGGGCGCCTCGTCGGCGAAGGTGAGCAGCAGGGTGGGGCGGTTCGCAGCCGTGGCCACGGACCGTGCGTCGAGGTCCAGGCCGTTCCTCGCCGACGCGGGCTGGTCGATCGACAGGCTCAGCTGCTGGCCGAGCTGGCGCTGCACCGCCGCTCCACTCAGCGTGCGCGTGTAGACGGTGTCTGGACGCGTCTTCGGAACGGTGCCGATCTCGGGCCCCACGGCCGGACGGTTGGCATAGGTCAGTCCGGACTCGGACCAGCGGTCGGAGGCGACTTCGCGAATCGCCTGGCTGCCGGTCGAGCCGGCGTGCGGCGACGGGGTGGTCCGCACGCGCAGCTGCGCCGAGACGAGCGTCCGTCCGGCGTACGGGCTGAGGTCGAAGCGGAGGTAGGACGCCACCAGCGACGGGTAGCCGTCGCTGCTGAGCGCCGGCGAGGTGCCGAAGTTGCGCTCGGGCGCAGCAGAGTCGACGTAGGAGCTGGCGTTCGCCTCGACCGCGACCGCCGAGGACACGCCAGCGCTGCTGGACGGGCTCGGGCTGCTGGCGCCGGTGGACGCCGATGCGCTCGGCGTGGCGGTGGCCGTGGAGCTGGGGGACGCAGCGTCGGTGGGAGTGGGGCTGTCGCCCATTCCTGTGGTCAAGGGCACGTACTTGAGGTTGCTGGTCGCCCCACCCGCGTTGGCGCCGTCGTGGACCACCAGCGCTCCGTCGGCGAAGCCGGGTCCCAGGTCGGCGCTGCTCGCAGCAAGGCCGTCCGTGCTGCTGACGCCGTCCACCCTGCCGTCCGCGCTGCCCTGTACGCCGAAGGAGCGGACGAAATCACCGGTGATGCGGTCATAGGCCAGAATGCGTGAGGACCCCTGGCTGGAGGCCAGCAGGTATCCGCTCGAGGCGTTCGCGCCCTCGACCAGGGCGAGGCCCTCCACATCAGCGGTGAGCCCGTTCTCCCCCACGGACGCGACCCGCACCCGGGTCGAGCCGCCGTTCGCCGAGGCGGAGTAGCGCCAGATCCCCTCATCCTCCTCGCCGATGTAGAGCTGGCCGTTCTGGTCGTCGACGACGCAGCCCTCCGACTGGCCACCGACATCGAAGCGGCGCACCTGCGTCGCGGCCACCTCTCCGGGGGTTGCCGACTCGGTGATCCGGTACTGGCGCAGCTCGCCGCTCTTGTGCAGGACGTACGCGTTCAGGGTGTCGCCGGTGTATCCGAGACAGAACCCGTAGTTCTGCGCGCCGGTCGACAAGGTGGTGGCCTCGACGGGGGCGGACAGCGTCCTGGTGTCGGGGTCGAGGACCCAGAAACGCATGGTGGAGTCGTCGCGACGGTTGGCCCCCACCAGCACCTTGGTGCCCGAGGCGAACCTGAAGGGGCGAAGGTCGACGTTGCCGATCTGCCCGTCCCGGCGGAACTGCAGCAGCTGGCCGGTCATGGAGAACACCCCGATGCCGCCTGCCGAGCTGCCGCTGCCGTCGCTCTTGTTGTCGGCGATCACCAGCGAGTCCGCCGGCGTCGTCGGGTTGGCGTAGATGGCCGCGTCGTCGGAGACGTCACCGCCGTCGTACTCGAACGGTCCCCCGGTCCACGGCGCCGTCTCGACCGCCGCGCGCGCGGGATCGGCCGGCAACAGCGACGCAGCGGCCTGCGACGAGGAGAGCGCCACGGCGAGGGCGGGGCCGGTGAGGAGGACGCACAAGAAGGCAAGGAGTCGGGTTCGCATGGGGGAAGGGCCTCCCAGGTGGAACGGACCTTGCCGGCGCCGACGCGATGGCAAGGGCGCGGGGTCCGCGCGATGGGCTCGCCGAGACACCCCCCGATGCGGTCGAGCGGATCCCGATAGCCGACTCGCGCCGCCTTGCACGGCATCGGGAGAAAGATACTGATTTCAGCCCAAATCGTCCAATTGACCCGACCGCCTGGTCGTCCGCATCCGCGGGTCGATCAGTCGTCGTCGGTCGCCTGTTCCTCGCCGTGGGTGCCGGGACGAGGTGCCCACGGCAGCTCCTTGGACGGCCGTACGACGACCAGCCGGTCACCCCGGGCGAGCTGGGTGACGGTCGGGTCGAAGTAGCGGTAGACCTTCTCGTCGCGCAGGATCGCGATCACCTGGTCCGGCAGCGACTGCGGCGCCTTGCCGACCTCGTTGACGAGCAGCTCCCGTTCGGCCACCTCGAGGCCCTCGCCGGCCGTGAGCAGGTCCTCCAGCACCGTGGCCAGCGGCGGCGAGATCGCCGAGAGACCCACCAGCCTGCCCACGGCGTCGGAGGACGTGACGACCGCGTCAGCGCCGCTCTGTCGCACCAGGGAGACGTTGTCCTGCTCGCGGACCGCGGCGACGATGTGCGCCTCGGGGTTGAGCTGGCGCACGGTGAGCGTGGCCAGGACCGTGCTGTCGTCGCGGTTGGTGGTGATGACCACCTGACGAGCCTGCTCGACGCCTGCGCGCCGAAGCACGTCCCGGCGGGACGCATCACCGGTGACCACCGCGAGACCGTCGGCGTGCGCCTCGCCGAGCGCCACCGTGCTCGGATCGACCACCACGATGCCCTCGCGGTCGACGCCGTTCTTGACCAGCGTCTCGACCGCGCTGCGTCCCTTGGTGCCGTAACCGACGACGACGACGTGCTGCTGCATGTGCTTCCTCCAGCGGGCGGCCCGGAGCATCTCGCGTCCCTGGGTCGCCAGGATCTCCATGGTGGTGGAGATCAGCAGCACCAGGAACGCGACCCGCAACGGCGTGATGATGAATGCGTTGATCAGTCGGGAGTGCGCGGCGATCGGGGTGATGTCGCCGTACCCTGTCGTGCTCAGGGTGACCGTCGTGTAGTAGATCGAGTCGATCAGGTCGACCGTGTGGTCGTACGGGCTGCTGTTGTCGCGGTAGCCGTCGCGGTCGAAGTAGACGAGCAGCACCGTGAACACGAGCACGGCTACCGCCATCAGCAGGCGACGCGTCAGCTCCCACCACGGCGACCGTGCGGAGACGGGCAGCCGGATCGTGCCGGGGACGGTCCTCAGGGAGTCGGGCACGTTCGGCTACTTCTCGACCACGGTCCCGAAGATGACGACACCGCTCTCGTCGCTGCCCTTGGCGAGCTTGCGGTCCAGGGAGACGAAGCGGAACAGGTCGCCCTCGCGTGGCCGCACCCAGCCGGCCGAGTGGCTCCAGGTGCCGCAGAGCCGCCCACCGTCACCGACGTCGTCGAGGTCCGAAAGCTCGTCGCCCGTCAGGCAGAGCTGGTTGCTCGCGGCGTCATAGCTGGCGACGGTGGCGGTGGGCCGGTCGGTCGCCGTGGTGCCCAGCACGGAGCCCGCGAGATAGCCGGCGAGCACGCAGAGCGCTCCCCCGGCAACGAACACCGGCGTCGGCAGGGTCACGTTTCCCACGGGCCGAGCATGTCACGCTGGCGTAGCCCGACCGGGGAGCGGGTCGCTCAGCGTGCGTCGTGGCGCGGCCCGCGGCCGGCGGCCCGGTGCCGGGGCGCGTGGAGCGGGATGACGCGGGCGTCCCGGGCCGGCGCGGAGCACATCGGCGCCTCGAGGGTGATCCGACCGTCCGGCCATCGCCGCAGGACCACCCAGTCGCCGGGAGCCGGCGCTGCGGAACGGTCGCGGGCGATCCGGGCCAGCATCCCCGCGCCGTAGCTGGCACGCACCTGGCCCCGGTCGGTGAGCACGAGTGCCACCCCGGTCTCGCTGCCGACCACGCAGCCGACCCAGCGGTCCGCGATGGGGGCTCGCTCGGCCGTCATGCGGCCGCCCCGGTGCCGATGGTCACAAGTTGAACGGTACGTCGCGTCCCGGCCGGGCGCATGCCTTTATTCGGCCCGCTCGACATCCGGACCGGTCCCTCCGGTGCCGCCGTGCCGCCACGGCAGCACCGCGTCCAGGTTGAGCGCGCGGACCAGCTCGGCCCGCGCCTGCGAGGTGGCGTGCTGGGGCCACACCGTGTCGAGCGCGGCGTTGAGGGCCGCGCCGATGAGTACGGCGATGGAGAGGATGTAGAGCCACAGCAGGACGGCGATGGGGGCCGCCAGCGGACCGTAGATCGAGGTGGAGTCGCGGGCGGTCGCCACGAGCACCCAGCGCAGCAGCGCCGAGCCGAAGATCCAGCAGAACATCGTGAACACCGCACCGGGCACGTTGAAGCGCCACCTCGTGCGTACCGGCACCGACACGTGGTAGAGCGTGGTGAGGAAGCAGATGCACAGGATGATGACCGTCGGCCAGTAGAGCTCGTCGAGGAAGTCGAGCCGGTCCGGCGTCGCCCGGGAGACCAGCTTCGGCCCGGCGACCACCAGCGGGATGCTGACCACGCCGGTGAGCATGCCCAGGACGTAGAGCAGGAAGCTGAGCGCCCGGGTGCGGACGATGCCACGCTGGCCGGCAAGCCCGTACATGATCGTGATGGTGTCGACGAACACGTTCAGCGCCCGGGAGCCCGACCACAGCGCCAGCACGAAGCCGACCGAGATCACGTCGTACCGTCCCCCGGCCAGCACGTCGTTGAGCGTCGGCTCGATGATGCTGTCCACGGTCTGTGGGGTGAGCGCGCGCTCGGCGATCGTGATGACGGTCGAGCGGATCTCGTCGATCTGGCTGTTGCTGAACTGCGCCAGCACGTAGCCCACGGAGCCGGCGAGCGCGAAGATCAGCGGAGGCAGGGAGAGCACGGCGAAGAAGGCGGCCTCTCCCGCCAGTCCGGTCACCCGGTTGCGCATGCACGTGCCCACGGTGGCGGTGACCAGGCGCCACAGCACCCTGCCGACCTTGCCCAGGAGCGCCAGGAGTGCCGCCAGCGCAGGACTCCTCTGCGTCGACGCCGCCATGCGATTACGGTAATGGCATGACCGTCGACAATCGGGTAGCCGAGAACCAGGCGCCGCCCCTGGTGGGGCACAACACGGTGCTCAGCGATGCCGCTCTCGTCGAGGCGGTCACCCGCCACGCCGGGGCGGAGGTCGTCGAGGGACTGGCCGCGCTGGGCGCCGAGGCCGGCAGCGCGGAGGCGCGCGAGCACGGCGTGCTGGCCAACGAGTTCCACCCCGAGCTGGTCCGCTACGACCGCTACGGCAACCAGGTCGACGAGGTCCGCTTCCACCCCTCCTGGCACTGGCTGATGGAGCGTGCGGTCGGCCACGGGCTGCAGGCGGCGCCGTGGGAGCTCCAGGCCGAGGGCGACGAGCACGCCCACGTCCGGCGCGCCGCCGGCTTCTTCGCCTGGTCGCAGACCGAGCCGGGACACGGATGCCCCATCTCGATGACGTACGCCGCCATCCCCGCCCTGCGCGTGGACGATGCGCTCGCCAAGGAGTGGACGCCGAGGCTGGCGTCCACCCGGTACGACTTCGGGCTGCGTCCGGCGAGCGAGAAGGCCGGCGCCCTCGCGGGCATGGGGATGACCGAGAAGCAGGGCGGCTCCGACGTCCGGGCCAACGTGACCCAGGCGCGCCCGACCTCCGTCGACGGGGAGTACACCCTGCACGGGCACAAGTGGTTCACCTCTGCCCCGATGAACGACGTGTTCCTGGTCCTGGCCCAGACACCGACAGGGGTCACCTGCTTCCTCGTCCCGCGGGTGCTGCCCTCCGGCGAGCGCAACCGGCTGGACGTCGTCCGGCTCAAGGACAAGCTCGGCAACCGCTCGAACGCCTCATCCGAGCTGGTCTTCGACGGCACCTGGGCCCAGCGACTGGGCGACGAGGGGCGCGGCGTGCGCACCATCATCGAGATGGTGGCCGCCACCCGCCTCGACTGCGTGCTGGGGTCGTCCTCGCTGATGCGGCACGCCCTGGCCGAGGCCTCGTGGCACGTCGCCCACCGGTCGGCGTTCGGTTCGCTCCTGGCGGAGAAGCCGCTGATGCAGAACGTGGTGGCCGACCTGGCCGTCGAGTCCGAGGCAGCCACGGCACTGGCCATCCGCCTGGCCGCGGCGGTCGATCTCCCCGACGACCCGCGCGAGCAGGCGCTGCGCCGGATCGCCCTGCCGCTGGCGAAGTTCTGGGTGTGCAAGCGCACGCCGATGATGGTCGCCGAGGCGCTGGAGTGCCTGGGTGGCAACGGCTACGTCGAGGAGTCCGGGATGCCGCTGCTCTACCGGGAGGCGCCCCTGAACTCCGTGTGGGAGGGCTCCGGCAACGTCAACGCCCTCGACGTGCTGCGTGCGCTCAGCCGGGAGCCGGAGGTGCTGGACGCCTGGCTCGACGAGGTCGGCCGGGCGCGGGGCGAGGACCCCCGCTTCGACCGCGCCCTGGAGTCCTGCCTGGCGATGCTGGCGGACACCGCGTCGCTGGAGGGCTCCGCGCGCCGCCTCGCCGGCCAGATGGCCGCTGTGCTGCAGGCGTCGCTGCTGCTGCGCTCCGCTCCCCCGGCGGTCGCCGACGCCTTCTGCTCGACCCGGCTCGGCGGGGACTACAACGGCACCCTGGGCACCCTGCCGCGCGGGACGGACCTGCGCGGCATCGTCGAGCGCACGACCCCGGTCATCGGCTGAGCCGCAGCAGATTCTCCGCGCGTCGTTGTCGAGCGGCAGGGTGCTCGCGCGTCATCGAGCTGAGACCGCATCCCGCGGCCATCGACGAACCCAGGAGGACATCGCTGAGTCGGTATCTGATCCTGCTCCCTGCCCCCGAGGCGGACTGGGCGCAGCTTCCGGCAGCGGAGCACGAGAAGGGGATGCGTTCGCACGGCCAGTTCCATATCTCGGCTTCACGGTCGGCTACGCCCCCGGTTCCGGGCCGGACCTCCCGCCGAGCTCGCGCGAGGCGATCACGGCGTGCCACGACGACGTGGAACGGGCCTTCCTCGAGGAGCGCCGCCGGGACCTCGCCGACTGAGCAGGCCCTTTCCGGGAGCCGGTCAGGACAGCTCGAGGCCCGGGTAGAGCGGGTGCCTGTCGAGCATCTCTGCGGACTGGGCCTTCACGCGGTCGGCCACCCCGTCGGCCAGCGTGTACGTCGCCTTTGACGGCGCACCGGCCTTGGTGGTGTTCGGCGTGGTGCCGGAGAGCACCTCCACCACCAGCCCGGCGACCTTGTCGAACTCGTCCTTGCCGAACCCGCGCGTGGTCAGCGCGGGCGTGCCGAACCGGATGCCGGAGGTGTACCAGGCGCCGTTGGCGTCACGGGGCACCGAGTTCCGGTTGGTGACCACGCCGGCGTCGAGCAGTGCCGACTCCGCCTGCCGGCCGGTCAGCCCGAAGCCGGACACGTCGAGCAGCACGATGTGGTTGTCGGTGCCACCGGTGACCAGGGTGCCGCCGCGGGTGAGGAAGCCCTCGGCCAGCGCCTTGGCGTTGTCGGCGATGTCCTGCGCGTAGGTGCGGAACTCCGGCTGACGGGCCTCGGCCAGCGCGACCGCCTTGGCGGCCATCACGTGCGAGAGCGGACCACCGAGGACCATTGGGCAGCCGCGGTCGACGTCGGCGGCGAACTCCTCCTGGGCGAGGACCAGGCCACCGCGCGGGCCGCGGAGGGACTTGTGCGTGGTCGTCGTCGTGATGTGCGCGTGCGGCACCGGGTCCTCGTCACCGGTGAACACCTTGCCCGCGACCAGTCCGGCGAAGTGCGCCATGTCGACCATCAGCACGGCACCGACCTCGTCGGCGATCTCGCGCATCTTCGCGAAGTTCACCCGGCGCGGGTACGCCGAGTAGCCGGCGACGAGGACCAGCGGCTTGAACTCGCGCGCCTTCGCGGCGACGACGTCGTAGTCGAGCAGCCCGGTCTCCGGGTCGGTGCCGTACTGCTGCTGGTGGAACATCTTGCCGCTGATGTTCGGCCGGAAGCCGTGGGTCAGGTGGCCGCCCGCGTCGAGCGACATGCCGAGCAGGCGCTGGTTGCCGAACTCGTGGCGCAGCGACTCCCAGTCGGCCTCGGAGAGCTCGTTGACGTTCTTCGAGCCGAGCCGCTCCAGGGTCGGGGTCTCGACGCGGTTGGCCAGGATGGACCAGAAGGCCACCAGGTTGGCGTCGATGCCGGAGTGCGGCTGGGCGTAGGCGTACGGCGCCCCGAACAGCTCCCGGGCGTGCTCCGCGGCGAGCGCCTCGACGGTGTCGACGTTCTGGCAGGCGGCGTAGAAGCGGTGGCCCACGGTGCCCTCGGCGTACTTGTCGGAGAACCAGGTGCCCATCGTCAGCAGCGTCGCCGGGGAGGCGTAGTTCTCCGACGCGATGAGCTTGAGGGAGGAGCGCTGGTCGGCCAGCTCCTTGCGTGTGGCGTCGGCCACACGGGGCTCGACCGCCGCGATCACCTCGAGAGCGGCGTTGTAGGCCGTCGACGCGGCCTTCGCCATCGTCTCGGGGCTGGATCCTGCGCCTGAAACCGGGGAATTCGAGGAGGTGGCGTCGCTCATGGCAACCACCCTATTGCGGCGCCGTCCGGACCCGACAGCCCCGGACCGCTGTTCCGAAGTATGGACGCTCGTCTCATTACATGAGATTCCGGTTTGTGAAACCGGCGTCCGCGCTCTGAGACTGCCGTCATGATCTCCGCTGCCACCTCGACCTGGCTCGTGGCCCGACGCCACGTCGACCTCGGTCGCACGCGCAGCATGATGTGTCATCCCGAGCGCTGACCCCGACCACGGCCGCCACGTGAGCCGACAACGTCGTCGCACCCCGTGAAGCCGGCCCCACGAACCTCGAGGGACCTCCCGATGACCAGCACTCCTGTCCAGCAGCAGACCGCCCCTCCCAGCCGCGTCGGCCGTTCCGGGCGGACCCGCCCGAAGAAGGGCGAGGGCCAGTGGGCCCTCGGCTACACCGAGCCGCTCAACGGCAACGAGCAGCAGAAGAAGGACGACCTCCCGCTCAACGTGCGGGACCGGATCATCAACATCTACTCCCGCTACGGCTTCGACTCCATCGACCCGGCCGACCTCCGCGGAAGGTTCCGCTGGTACGGCATCTACACGCAGCGTCGCCCCGGGCTGGACGGCGGGAAGACCGGTGCGCTGGAGCCCGAGGAGCTCGACGACCGCTACTTCATGATGCGGGTCCGCAGCGACGGGGCGCTCCTCTCCGCCGAGCAGCTGCGCACCCTGGGCGGCATCGGCACGGACTTCGCCCGCGAGACCGCCGACATCACCGACCGCGGCAACATCCAGTACCACTGGATCGACATCGTGGACGTGCCGGAGATCTGGGAGCGGCTCGAGCGCGTCGGGCTGACCACCGAGGAGGCTTGCGGCGACTCGCCCCGGGGCTTCCTGGGCTCCCCCGTCGCCGGTGTGGCCAAGGACGAGATCATCGACGGCACTCCCGCGCTGCAGGAGATCGGCCGGCGTCGTGCCGGCAACCCGGAGTACGCCAACCTGCCCCGCAAGTTCAAGACGTCCGTGAGCGGGCACCCCAGCCTGGACGGCGCCCCCGAGATCAACGACGTGGCCTTCGTCGGCACCGTCCACCCCGACCTCGGGCCGGGCTTCGACCTCTGGGTCGGCGGCTCGCTGTCCACCAATCCCTTCCTCTCGGCCAAGATGGGCGTCTGGATCCCGCTGGAGGACGTCGCCGACGTCTGGGAAGGCGTCATCTCGGTCTTCCGTGACTACGGCTACCGGCGCCTTCGCTCGCGGGCGCGGCTGAAGTTCCTGGTCCAGGACTGGGGCATCGAGAAGTTCCGCGAGGTCCTCGAGACGGAGTACCTGCGCCGGTCGCTGACCGACGGGCCCTCTCCCGAGGTCGGCGTCGGCAACGGCGACCACATCGGTGTGCACGAGCAGAAGGACGGCAAGTTCTACATCGGCGCGTCGGCGACGGTGGGCCGGGTCTCCGGCAGGCTCCTGACCGGCCTGGGTGACCTCGTGGAGCGGTTCGGCATCGCCGGCGCCCGGCTGACGGCGTACCAGAAGCTGGTGCTCATCGGCGTCGACGGTGACCTGGTCGACGAGGTGCTCGACGCCCTGGAGGTGATCGGACTCTCCGCACGTCCGTCGCACTGGCGCCGCTCCACCATGGCGTGCACCGGGATCGAGTTCTGCAAGCTCGCCATCGTCGACACGAAGAACCGCGCCAGCGCGCTGATCGACGAGCTCGAGCGGCGCTTCCCCGACATCGACACGCCGATCACCGTGAACGTCAACGGCTGCCCGAACGCCTGCGCCCGCACCCAGGTGGCCGACATCGGCCTCAAGGGCCAGCTGGTCCTCGACGACGACGGCAACCAGGTGGAGGGCTTCCAGGTCCACCTCGGCGGCGGGATCGGCCAGACCCAGGCGCTGGGCCGCAAGCTGCGCGCCCACAAGGTCACCAGTGCCGCGCTGGACGACTACGTGAGCAACGTCGTCAGCGCCTACCTGGCCGACCGCGACGCGGGCGAGCCGTTCGCGGCGTGGGTGGCGCGCGCCGACGAGGAGCTGCTGCGCGGGGAGCGTTCCCGGGAGACGGTCCGATGACACCCCCGCCCGAGGACCGGACGCCTGACCGAGGAGCGCGGAGCGAACCGTTCCACTGCCCCTACTGCGGCGACGTGGACCTTCGGCCGAACGAGACGGGGCACGGCGCCTGGGAATGCCGGTCCTGCCTGCGGATCTTCAAGCTCTCGCTGCTCGGCCAGCTCCGGCCGCCCACCGGTGCGGGAGCAGCCCGATGACCGCGGCAGCGACCGTGGCCGCCTCCAACCGGCGCGGCTCGCACACCGAGGGGCGCAGCACCGAGGAGCTGCGGGCGCTCGTCTCCCACGTGGGTGCCGAGCTGGAGCTGGCCCCGGCCGACGACATCATCGAGTGGGCCGTCGCCACCTTCGGCGAGCGGTTCTGCGTCACCTCCTCCATGGGCGACGCCGTGCTCACCCACCTGGCCGCGCAGGTCGCCCCGGGCATCGACGTGGTCTTCCTCGACACCGGCTACCACTTCGCCGAGACGCTCGGGACGAGGGACGCCGTGGCGGCGACGCTGCCGGTCAACCTGCTGACCGTCGCCCCGGCCCAGACGGTGGCGGAACAGGATGCGACGTACGGGCCCGACCTCTACGCCCGCGACCCCGACCTGTGCTGCGCCCTGCGGAAGGTGCAGCCCCTCGAGGAGGCACTCGTGGGGTACGACGCGTGGGCCACCGGCCTGCGGCGGTCCGAGACGCACAACCGGGTGATCGCGCCGGTCGTGGGCTGGGACGAGAAGAAGCAACGCGTCAAGGTCTCGCCCCTGGCCCGCTGGACCGACGAGCAGGTCGAGCGGTACGTCGCCGAGCACGGGGTGCTGGTCAACCCCCTGCAGCTCGACGGCTACCCCTCGATCGGGTGCTGGCCGTGCACCCGACGCGTCGCGGCGGGCGAGGACCCCCGGAGCGGCCGCTGGGCCGGACTGGGCAAGACCGAGTGCGGGATCCACCAGTAGCCGGCCGACCGGAAGCCACGACCAGGCAGCAGAGCCGAACAAGCAGGACCGAACAACCAGGACCGAACAACCAGGACCGAACAAGCACAGCGCACCGACAACGGCGTCGCGCACAACGGAACGGACAGAAGGGAGGCGGACCACATGACCGCCCCAGCCCTGATCGCAGTTGCCCACGGCAGCCGGGACCCTCGCTCCAAGGCCACCATCCAGGCCTTGGTCGCCCAGACGCGCGAGCTCCGCCCGGACCTCCGCATCGAGATGGCGTTCCTCGAGCTCGCCAGGCCGCGGTTCGACACGGCCGTCAACAAGCTCGTCCGCGCCGGCTACGACGAGATCGTCGTGGTCCCCTTGCTGCTGTCCGACGCCCACCACGCCAAGGTCGACATCCCCCAGGTCGTCGCCGACGCCCAGGCGCAGCACGCGGGGCTCCAGATCCGCGCCACCAGGGTGCTCGGCCTGGAGCAGGGCTTCCTCGGTGTGCTCGACAAGCGCCTGCGTGAGGCACTCCGGGAGAACCGGGTGCGCGAGCTCGACGGCCTCGTCCTCGCCGCCGCCGGATCCTCCGACCCGCTCGCCCTGCAGGCCGTCAACCGGCTGGCCCGGGTGTGGGGCACCCACCACCACCTTCCGGTGAAGACCGCCTTCGCCTCCACGGCGCCGCCGACCACCGGCGAGGCGGTGCGGGCGTTCCGCGCCGAGGGCCGGCGCAACATCGCGGTCGCGTCGATGTTCCTCGCCCCCGGGTTCCTCCCCGACCGGGCGGCCGAGCTGGCGCTCGAGGCGGGTGCGGTGGCCGTGTCCGAGCCCCTCGGCGCCGACCCCGAGCTGGCCCGGACCGTGCTGGCCCGCTACGCCGTGGGCGCCGTCGAGCTCGTCCCGGTCTGACCCCCGGGCGGCGCAGCTAGCGCACCAGCTGGTCGACCAGTCGCTGCAGTTCCGCGGCCGGGTCACTGGTCAGCCCGCCGTGCACCGGACCGGGCTGGACGACGGTCGACCGCGGGGCGCGGAGGTAGCCGAAGCGCACACCGAGGTCGCCGGCAGCCGCGGGACCCAGACCGTCCTCCCCGCGGCACACGGCGTCGACGTGCGCCAGCGTCCGGCGAACGGCCCCCACGTCGATCCCCCGGGCGAAGCCGTCGAGCCTCGCCTCGTCCACGTGGCCGGCGCTCGCGAGGAACTCCGCCCTCTGGCAGTAGAGCACCACGCCGACGTTGAGGAACTCCTCACGCTCCACGCGAGGCACGCAGCGCAGGACGACGTACTGGTAGGGCAGCCGCAGCGGCTCCCGGGGCGGGCGCGTCATGCGGCGCCCCGCCTCGGCAACCACGACCGGTCGCCGCCGACCCTGGCCAGCAGGAACCGGACGTACGCATCGCGGACCTCGTCCGCGGCTGCGTCCGGCACGAACGCCAGCCACTCGTCGGGAACCCGCGCCACCACCTGGCGCAGCAGGTCCTCCGAGACCCGTGCGGCCAGCTCGGCGTCGGCGTCCGGCACGCCGTCGACGTAGGCGCCGAAGACGTGCTGGTCCACGTCCCAGGGCTGCGCCGCGAATCGGCCGGGCTCGCCGAGACCCCCCTGCCAGGCATGGTGGAAGTACAGGCAGGCGCCGTGGTCGATCAGCCAGACGTCGCCGTGCCAGACCAGCATGTTGGGGTTGCGCCAGGTCCGGTCCACGTTGGCGACGAACGCGTCCAGCCACAGCACCCGGGACGCCAGGCCGGCGTCCACCGCCGTGCTGGAGTCGATCCCGAAGGACCCGGGCAGGAAGTCCACGCCCAGGTTGAGCCCGAGGCTGGCGTTGAGCAGGTCCTGGACCTCCTCGTCGGCCTCGTAGCGGGCCATCGCCTCCTCCAGCTCGACGGCCACCAGGCGCGGCGTGCGGAAACCCAGCTCGCGCGCCAGCTCGCCGACGATCACCTCGGCGACCAGCACGGGCAACCCCTGGCCGGCGCCCCGGAACTTGCACACGTAGGTGCCCAGGTCATCGGCCTCGACGATGCCGGGCAGCGACCCGCCCTCCCGCAGCGGCGCGACGTAGCGGGTGGCGGTCACGGTCGGCAGCATGCCGGCCAGCCTAGTGAAGGTCCGCACGAGCAAGCTCGGCTTGTGGCTCGCTCAGGCGCCGTGATCGTCGCTACGCTCCTCAACGGCTGTTCGCTCGCACAAGCACGAGCAAGCTCGGCTTGTGGCTCGCTCAGGCGCCGTACACCGGCTCCGGTGCCGCGGCCTCCGCGACGAGCTTGCGCACCGCGTCACCCACCTCGACGGCCGCCCAGCGCCGGCCCAGGTCCTGCGTCGGTCCATGGGTCCAGCCCTGCTCGAGGCAGATCCGGCCGCCGTCGATCTCGAGGACCCGGCCGGTGACGTCGCAGTCGGCGGAGGCCAGCCAGGCGACGATCGGGGAGTTGTCCTCGGGCAGGGCCATCGCCGAGGTGTCGAACGCGCCCTCGGTCATCCGGGTGCGCGCCACCGGGGCGATCGCGTTGACGCCGACGCCGTACCGACCGAGCTCGGCGGCCGCCACCAGCGTCATCCCGGCGATGCCGGCCTTGGCTGCGGAGTACGTCGTCTGGCCGACCGACCCCTGCAGCCCGGCGCCGGAGGAGGTGTTGACCACCCGGGCGAGGCGCTGGCGGCCCTCCTTGGCCTCCGTGCGCCAGTAGGCGGCCGCGTGCCGCAGCGGCGCGAAGTGACCCTTGAGGTGCACCCGGATGACGGCGTCCCACTCCTCCTCGCTGGTGTTGACCAGCATCCGGTCGCGGACGAACCCGGCGTTGTTGACGAGGATGTCCAGGCCACCGAAGGCATCGACCGCCTGCTGCACCATGGCGGCCGCTTGCTCGAAGTCGGCGACGTCGGCGCCGTTGGCCACGGCCTGCCCGCCCCGTTGCTCGATCTCGGCCACGACGTCGTCGGCCGGGGACTCGCCGGTCCCCTCACCTGCCAGCGAGACGCCGTAGTCGTTCACCACGACCTTGGCGCCCTGCCGGGCGAGCTCCAGCGCGTGGGCGCGTCCGATGCCGCGCCCGGCGCCGGTGACGACGGCGACGCGGCCTTCGAGGAGGCCTGTGGGGGAAGCATGGGTCACTGTTCTCTCCTTGGGAGTCAGACGTGCAGGAAGACGGGGGGCTCGCCACCGCCGTGGCAGGCGACGGTCGCGCCGGAGACGTAGGAGGCCAGGTCGCTGGCCAGGAAGACCGCGACGTTGCCGACCTCCTCCGGTGTCGCCATCCTGCCCAGCGGGATGGTGCGCTCGATCGCCGCGACCCGCTCGTCGCCGCCGTAGTGGTCGTCGGTGTTGTCGGTGCGACACAGGCCGACGTCGATGGCGTTGACCCGCACCTTGGGCGCCCATTCCACCGCGAGCGACCGGGTCAGCGAGTCGATGCCGGCCTTGGCTGCGCCGTACGCCGCCGTGCCGGGCGAGGGCCGCAGCGCACTGACCGAGGAGACGTTGACGATGCTGCCGCCGGAGTCCTGCGCCTGCATCACCCGGTTGGCGACCTGCGAGACCTGCAGCGGTGCCGCGAGGTTGAGGGCCAGGATCTTGTCGTGGAACCGGGCCGACGCGTCTGCGGCCAGGGCGTACGGCGCCCCGCCGGCGTTGTTGACCAGCACGTCGAGCCGCCCGTGGTCGCGCACCAGCCCCGCGACCATCGCCTCGACTGCGTCCGGGTCGCGGACGTCGCACGGCACGTGCGTCGTCCCGGCGGTCGGCTCGTCGACGGTGGAGCGCGCGCAGGTCACCACGGAGGCGCCCGCGGCGACGAAGGCGGCAGCGATCCCGGCCCCGATGCCCCGGGAGCCGCCGGTGACGAGCACGAGCCGGTCGCGCAGGTCCAGGGAGAGCGTCATGCTGCTAGGCTACCAAGCAAGTGCTTGGTTGTCTTGACGAGAGGCCGAAGGATGGGCATCAGCTCAGAGCGACGCGACGACGGGATCTGCATCGTCACCGTCGACCAGCCGCCGGTGAACGCGCTGACCGTGCAGGGCTGGTTCGACCTCGCTGCAGCACTCGACGCCGCCGGCGCCGATCCGCAGACCAAGGTCGTCGTGCTGCGTGCCGAGGGCAAGGGGTGGAACGCAGGCGTCGACATCAAGGAGATGCAGCACACCGAGGGCTTCGACGCCCTGGTCGGTGCCAACCGGGGCTGCTTCGCGGCGTTCAGGGCCGTCTACGAGTGCCCGGTGCCGGTGATCGGCGCGGTGCACGGCTTCTGCGTGGGCGGAGGCGTCGGGCTGGCGGGCAACTGCGACATCCTGGTCGCCAGCGACGACGCCTACTTCGGCGTGCCCGAGGTGAAGCAGGGCGCCCTGGGTGCGGCCACGCACATGGCCCGGCTGGTGCCGCAGCACCTGATGCGCGCGCTCTACTTCACGGCGCGGACGATCCCGGCCGCGGAGCTGGTCCAGCACGGCAGCGTCCTCGAGGTGGTGCCGCGGGCGCGGCTCGACGAGACCGCGTTGGCCGTGGCCGGTGAGATCGCCGAGAAGGACGGCCGGGTGATCCGGGCCGCCAAGGAGGCGCTCAACGGGATCGACCCGGTGGACGTCAACAAGAGCTACCGCTTCGAGCAGGGGTTCACCTTCGAGCTCAACCTGCTCGGGGTCAGCGACGAGCTGCGCGACACCTTCGCGGGGACCGCCAAGGCAGCACGAGGCAGCGCCGGGACCGAGAAGGGGAAGAAGACGACGTGAGCATGTCCGACAAGCTGATGACCGCCGAGCAGGTGGTCGCCCGGATCGAGGACGGGATGACGGTCGGCATCGGCGGCTGGGGCTCCCGACGCAAGCCGATGGCACTGGTGCGCGCCATGCTGCGCAGCGACCTGAGGGACCTCACCCTGGTGTCGTACGCCGGCCCGGACGCCGGCCTGCTGCTCCAGGCGGGCAAGGTCCGCCGCCTGGTCTACGCGTTCGCCACGCTGGACTCGATCCCGCTCGAGCCGCTGTTCGGCCGCGCCCGGCAGGCCGCCACGGCCGAGTTCCGCGAGTGGGACGAGGGCATGTTCGCCACCGGACTGCGCGCCGCCGCCCAGCGGGTGCCGTTCCTGCCGATGCGCGCCGGACTCGGGTCGGCGGTGCTCGAGAACGACCCCACGCTGCGCACCGTCACCTCGCCGTACCCGGGCCAGGACGGGCTCGCCGAGGAGCTGGTCGCCGTGCCGGCGCTCGAGCTCGACGTCGCGCTGGTGCACCTCAACCGCGGCGACGCCTTCGGCAACGCGCAGTACCTCGGCCCCGACCCCTACTTCGACGACCTCTTCTGCATGGCCGCGAAGGAGGCCTACGTGTCGGTCGAGCAGGTCATCGACACTGCCGGCCTGACGCTCGACGCCCCGCTGCAGAGCATGCTTCTCAACCGCACGATGGTCAGCGGGGTCGTCGAGACGCCGAACGGCGCCCACTTCACCACCTGCACGCCGACCTACGAGCGCGACGAGAGGTTCCAGAAGGCCTACGCCGCCGCGGCGAAGGACCCCGATGCCTGGGCGACGTTCGAGGAGCGCTTCCTGTCCGGCAGCGAGGACGACTACCAGACCGCCGTCCGCGCGTTCCACGAGGAGACCCAGTGAGCGAGCCGACCGACATCACCCGGGCCGAGTACTGCGCAGTGGCGATCGCCGACTGCTTCGCCGACGACGGCGAGATCGTCGGCTCGCCGATGGGGTTGTTGCCCAGCCTGGGCGCCCGGCTGGCCAAGAACACGACCAACCCGCTGCTGGTGCTCAGCGACGGCGAGGCGAGGATCCTCAAGGGCACTCCCCCGCTGGGCCAGACCCAGGACGTGGTGGAGGGCTGGATGCCGTTCCGGCTGGTGCTCGAGGCGGTGGTCCCCCACGGCAAGCGGCACGTGATGATGGGCGCCACCCAGATCGACCGCGAGGGCAACCAGAACATCTCCGCCATCGGTCCGTGGGACCAGCCGAAGCGGCAGCTGCTCGGCGTCCGGGGCGCACCGGGCAACACGGTCAACAACCGCACGTCGTACTGGGTGCCGAGGCACTCACCCCGCGTCTTCGTCGAGCACGTCGACATCGTGTCGGGCGTCGGCCGGCGTCGCGCGGAGGCCGCCGGGCCGGCGGCGGCCCGGTTCCACGACGTGCACCGGGTGGTCAGCAACCTCGGGGTGTTCGACTTCAACGGCCCCGACCACACGATGCAGCTCCTCTCGGTGCATCCGGGCAGTTCCGTCGAGGACGTCCAGGCCGCGAGCGGGTTCGAGATCCACGTACCCGCGGGCGGCGCCCCGCAGACCCGGCAGCCGACGTCCGGCGAGCTGGTGCTGATCCGCGAGCTGCTGGACCCGAACGGGCTGCGCGACCGCGAGGTCCCTCCGGTCGAGGAGGCACGCCCGTGATCGACCCGCTGCTGCGCACCCCGCTCACCGACCTCGTCGGCGTCCGGCACCCCGTCGTGCAGACCGGGATGGGCTGGGTGGCCGGCCCCCGCCTCGTCTCGGCGACGGCGAACGCCGGCGGCCTGGGCATCCTGGCCAGCGCCACGATGACCTTCGCCGAGCTCGAGGAGGCGATCACCGAGGTCAAGGAGCGCACCGACGAGCCGTTCGGGGTCAACCTGCGCGCCGACGCCGCTGACGCGCCGGACCGGTGCCGACTGCTCATCGACCACGGGGTGAAGGTGGCGAGCTTCGCGCTCGCCCCGAAGCCGGAGCTGATCGCGACCCTGAAGGAGCACGGGATCGTCGTGATCCCCAGCATCGGCGCCGCGAAGCACGCGAGGAAGGTCGCCTCCTGGGGCGCAGACGCGGTGATGGTCCAGGGCGGCGAAGGCGGCGGGCACACCGGCAGCGTTCCCACGACGCTGCTGCTCCCGACCGTCCTGGACGCGGTGCGTGACCACGGCGACATCCCGGTCATCGCCGCCGGCGGGTTCTTCGACGGCCGTGGACTGGCCGCCGCCCTGTCGTACGGCGCCGCCGGGGTCGGCATGGGCACCCGGTTCCTGCTCACCCAGGACTCGACGGTGCCCGAGGCGGTGAAGCGGCGCTACCTCGCCGCCGACCTCAACGGCACCGTCGTGACCGCGAAGGTCGACGGGATGCCCCACCGGATGCTGCGCACCGACCTCGTCGAGGAGGTCGAGGCCGGCAGCGGCCTGCGCCGGCTGCTGCCGACCGCGCGCCGGACCCTGGAGTTCAAGCGGCTGAGCGGGATGACCTGGAAGCAGTTGGCGGTCGACGGACGGGAGATGCGCCGGGCGCAGGGGCGCACCATCGGCCAGGTGGCCCTGGCCGCCAACACCCCGATGATGCTGCGAGCCGGACTCGTCGAGGGCGACACCGAGGCCGGGGTGCTGGCCGCCGGCCAGGTCGTCGGCGTCATCGACGACCTGCCCACCTGCGAGGAGCTCGTGGACCGCGTGGTCACCGAAGCGGCAGCGTGCCTGCGGACCGTCGCGTCGTACGTCGTGGCCTGAGGGGCACTAACCTCGCGCTCATGAGCGTGCACCTGTGGATGCGATCCGAGACCCGGGCTACCGAGCAGCGGGCACCCCTGGTCCCCCGCGACTGCCACACCCTGCTCGCGGACGGCGTCCGGATCACCGTGGAACGCTCCGCCCAGCGGGTCTTCGGCGACGAGGAGTACGCCGACGCCGGGTGCGAGCTGGCCGCGACGGGCTCCTGGCCCGACGCCCCGGCGGATGTGCACGTGCTGGGCATCAAGGAGCTCCCCGAGCAGCCCGCGGAGCTGGTGCACCCCCACGTCTACTTCGCCCACGCGTTCAAGGGGCAGGAGGGCGCCGAGGAGGTGCTGGCCCGCTTCGCGCGGGGCGGCGGCGAACTGCTCGACATCGAGTACCTGACCCGGGACGGGCACCGGGTGGTGGCCTTCGGCCGCTGGGCCGGCTACGTCGGTGCGGCCCTGGGCGTGCTCGCCCTGCGGGGCCGGCTCGAGACACCGCTGGCCCCGATGGGCCGCGACGCGCTGGACGCCGCACTGGCCGCGGACATCGCTCCGCTGCGGGCGCTGGTCATCGGTGCGCGTGGTCGCAGTGGGGGCGGTGCGGTGGAGGCGCTCGCGGTCGCCGGAGCCCAGATCACCCCGTGGGACAAGGGACACACCCAGCAGCTGGACCGTGCCGAGCTGCTCGACCACGACCTGCTGGTCAACTGCGTGGTCTCCCGGGGGCCGGCCACGTTGCCCTGGGTGCGTCGCGAGGACCTCGAGGTCGACCGGCGCCTGCGCATGGTGGCCGACGTGACCTGCGACGTCACCTCGGGGGCCAACCTCGTGCCGGTCAACACCGCGATCACCACGTGGGAGCACCCGGTGCGCCGGGTCGCCGACGACCCGCCGCTGGACGTGATCGCGATCGACAACCTGCCGTCCCTGCTCCCGCGCGAGGCGAGCGAGGACTTCTCGGCCGCGCTCTCGGTGCTCATCGGTGAGCTGGCCGGGCGCGAGGGCCCCTGGGCGGCCGCGCGGGCGTCGTACGAGCGGGCGCGCAACTCATAGCCGACAACCTGCGTCGGCGAGGACGTCTTGCGTCCTGGTTGCGGGAGCGGCCGATCGACAGGACGTCCCGGACGACCGGAGTGGCGCGTCAGAGGCGCTCGATGATCGTCACGTTGGCCTGCCCGCCGCCCTCGCACATCGTCTGCAGGCCGTAGCGGCCGCCGGTGCGCTCGAGCTCGTGCAGCAGGGTGGTCATCAGCCGGGCGCCGGTGGCGCCGATCGGGTGGCCCAGGGCGATGCCGCCACCGTTGACGTTGACCTTCTCCAGCGGCACGTCGAGCTCCCGGGCCCAGGCCAGGACGACGGAGGCGAAGGCCTCGTTGCACTCGAACAGGTCGATGTCGTCCACGGTCATCCCGGCCTTCGCCAGCGCGTGCCTGGTTGCCGCGATGGGCCCGGTCAGCATCCAGATCGGGTCGGCGCCGCGCACGGACAGGTGGTGGATGCGCGCGCGCGGCCTCAGCCCGTGGTCCCGGACTGCCTGCCCGGAGGCCACCAGCAGCGCCGCGGAGCCGTCGCAGATCTGGGAGGCAACGGCCGCGGTGATCCGGCCGCCCGGCTGCAGCGGCTCGAGCGCCGCCATCTTCTCCAGCGAGGTGTCCCGCGGGCACTGGTCGGTGTCGACGCGGGCGCCGTCGGCCAGCGTCACGGGCGCGATCTCGCGTTGGAAGCGCCCTTCGGCGATCGCCTGCCGAGCGCGCTCGTGGGAGGCCAGGGCGAACTCCTCCATCCGCTCGCGGCTGATGTCCCACTTCTCCGCGATCATCTCGGCGGAGTTGAACTGCGAGACCTCCACGTCGCCGTATCGCTTCACCCAACCCGGCGACTCCGCGAAGGGCGTGGTGAAGCCGTACTGGTCTGCCACCAGCATCGCGGCGGAGATGGGGATCGCCGACATGTTCTGCAGCCCGCCTGCCACGACGAGGTCCTGGGTGCCGGACATGACGCCCTGGGCGGCGAAGTGGACGGCCTGCTGCGAGGACCCGCACTGCCGGTCGATGGTCACGCCGGGGACGTGGTCGGGCAGCCCGGCGACGAGCCAGGCGGTGCGGGCGACGTCGCCGGCCTGCGGACCGATGGTGTCGCAGCAGCCCATCACCACGTCGTCGACCGCGGCGGGGTCGATGCCGGTGCGCTCCACGAGGGCCCCGAGCACATGGCCACCGAGGTCGGCGGAGTGCACCCCGGCGAGCGCGCCGCCACGCTTGCCGACCGGGGTGCGCACGGCGTCGATGATGTAGGCCTCGGGTCGGGGCGTGCTCGCAGGAGTGTTCATCGGGCGATTCCTTCCAACAGGATGCTGAGGTACTGGTCGGCGACGGCAGCGGGTGAGAGGTCTCCCCCGGGTCGGTACCAGCGCACCGCGACCCAGACGGTGTCGCGGACGAACCGGTAGACCAGCTCGACGTCGAGGTCGGCCCGCAGCTCACCGCTGGCGACGGCCTCGGACAGCAGCCGCGTCCACAGCGCGCGGAACCGCTGGTTGCGCTCGCCGAGGTAGGCGAACCGGTCGAAGGAGGTGAGGAACAACGCGTCGTTCTGGAAGATCGCCACCTCGTCGCGGTGGCTGCCGATGGCGTCGAACGACGTGCGGACCACCGCCTCCAGCTTCTGCCGCGGGGTCCGGTCGGACGCCACGATGGCGTCGTACTGCTCCCACAGCTGGGTCTGGAAGGTGTCGAGCAGCTCGTCGACCATCGACTCCTTGGAGTCGAAGTGGTGGTAGAGGCTGCCGGAGAGGATGCCCGCGGCATCGGCGATGTCGCGCACCGTGGTGTTCTTGAAGCCCTTCTCGGCGAACAGCTGCCCGGCGATCTCCAGCAGCTCGGAGCGCCGGTTGCGCCCGGCGCTGCCGTGGTCGCTGCCGTGGCCGGTCGGCTCAGGCATGCTGGCTGCTCACGCTGATCACCTCGCCGGTGAGGTACGACGAGTAGTCACTGGCGAGGAAGACCATCACGTTGGCCACCTCCCACGGCTCCGCGGCCCGGCCGAACGCCTCCCGCTGCTTGAGCTCGGCCAGCAGCTCGTCGGAGGTGACCTTGGCCAGGAACGGGTGCATGGCCAACGAGGGCGAGACCGCGTTGACGCGGATGCCGTGCGGAGCCAGGTCGAGCGCCGTGCACCGGGTCAGCGCCATCACCCCCGCCTTGGCCGCGGCGTAGTGCGCCTGCCCCTCCTGCGCGCGCCAACCGATCACCGAGGCGTTGTTGACGATCACGCCCCGCCGGCCGTGCCGCACCATCGCGGCCGCCGCCTCGCGGACGCATCGGAAGGTGCCGGTCAGCGTGATGTCGAGGACCTTCGACCACTCCTCGTCGGTCATCTCCAGGATGTCGGCGGTGCCGCCGAGACCGGCGTTGTTGACCATCACGTCGACGCCGCCGTGCTCGTCCGCCGCCTCCATCAGCGCTGCGACATCCTCCTGCGCGGTGACGTCGCACAGCGTGGCGAAGACCCGGTCGGTGCCGAACTCGGCCGCCAGCACCTCCTGCGCCTCACCCACCCGGCGCCGGTGGGTGTCGGAGAAGACCACCGCGCGGGCGCCCTCCTCCAGCGCACGCCGCACGACGGACGCGCCGATGCCGGCGCCGGCCGCGGCGGTCACCACCACGACCTTGTCGCGCAGCAGCCCGTGCCCCGGCACGTAGTCCGGCGTCGGCTGCTCAGGGCGGATCGTGGTCATGGGCGTACCTCTCTGCGCTGTTCCCCGGGCTGTTCCCCGGGCTGTTCCCCGGGCTGTTCCCCGGGCTCTTCTCTGCGCTCTTCTCTGCGCCCTTCTCTGCGCCCTTCTCTGGGCAGGCCGAGCACCCGCTCGGCGAGGATGTTGCGCTGGATCTCGTCGGACCCGCCGTAGATCGTGTCGGCGCGGCTGAACAGGAACAGCCGCTGCCACGCGTCGAGGTCGTAGTCGGGGCCGGTGAGCAGGGAGTCCGGCCCCCGGACCAGCATCGCGAGCTCGCCGAGGGAGCGGTGCCAGCCGGCCCACAGGAGCTTGGCGATGCTCGGCGCGCCGGCGTGCTGCTCTGCGGTGTCGGCCTCGCTCAGCGTGCGCAGCGCGTTGAGCCGGATCACCTCGAGCTCGACGTCCGCCCTGGCCAGCCGGTCGCGCACGACCGGGTCGTCGAAGGTGCCGTTGTCGCGGGCAAGGGCCACCAGCGCGTCGAGCTCGCGGCGGAAGCCGACCTGCTGGCCCAGGGTGGAGACCCCGCGCTCGAAGCCCAGCAGCGCCATCGCCACCCGCCAGCCGTCACCGGCCTCGCCGACCACCAGGTCGGCGTCGGTCCGTGCCCCGGTGAAGAAGACCTCGTTGAACTCCGCCCCGCCGGTCAGCTGCTCGATGCCCCGGACCTCCACGCCCTCCTGGGCCGTGGGCACCAGCAGGAACGAGAGCCCACGGTGCCGCTCGGAGCCCGGTTCGGTGCGCGCCAGCACGAAGATCCAGTCGGCGAACTGGGCCAGCGAGGTCCACACCTTCTGCCCGTCGAGCACCCACTGGCCGGCAGCCTCGTCGAGCCGCGCCCGCGTCTGCACGTTGGCCAGGTCGGAGCCGGCCTGCGGCTCGGAGTAGCCCTGGCACCACAGCTCCTCGACGCTGCGGATCCGCGGGAGGAACCGGTCCTTCTGGGCCTGGGTGCCGAACGCGATCAGCGTGGGGCCGAGCAGCTCCTCGCCGAGGTGGTTCACCCGGACCGGGGCATCGGCGCGGGCGTACTCCTCGTGGAAGATCACCTGCTGCTGCAGGCTCAGTCCCCGACCGCCGTACTCACGCGGCCAACCCACGCAGGTCCAGCCGTGGGCGGCGAGGTGCCGGTCCCACGCCCGTCGCTCGTCGTGGCCCTCGAGGTCCTTGCCGGAGCCGCCCAGTCCGCGCAGGCCGGCGAAGGCCCCGGTCAGGTTGTCCTCGAGCCAGCTGCGCACCTCGAGCCGGAACGCCTGCTCCTCGGCGGTGTCTGTCTGGTCCACGCTTCGTACGATAGCCTACCAAGCACTTGCTTGGTAGGCTGCTGGCACCTGAGGAGGTCCCGATGTCCGCACGCACCATCCCGGACGCACTGCGCAGCGCGGCGCAGACGTACGGCGCGAGGCCGGCGTACGTCCAGGGCGGTCGCACCCTCTCGTTCGCCGACCTCCTCCAGGAGGTGCGCGCCACCGCGGCGGGCTACGTCGCCGCGGGTCTCGAGCCGGGCGGCCGGGTCTGCGTCTGGGCCCCGAACAGCATCGACTGGGTGGTGGCGGCGCTCGCCACGAGCTATGCGGGTGGCAGCCTGGTGCCGGTCAACAGTCGCTACACCGGGCACGAGGCTGCCGACATCGTCGACCGCACCGGCGCAGCCGTGGTCGTGGTGGCGGACGGCTTCCTGGGCCGTACCCAGGTCGCCGACCTCGAAGACGCCAGCGAGCTCGCCGCCGTACGACGCGTCGTGGACATCACCGAGCTGGCCGGGCTCCGCGAGGCGGGCGCAGGCGTGCCGGCGGAAGATGTCGAGGCCCGTGCCGACGCGGTGGCACCGGACGACGTCGCCGACATCCTCTTCACCTCCGGCACCACCGGGCGGTCCAAGGGGGTGCTGAGTGCGCACCGCCAGACCGTGGGCGTCGCGGACGCCTGGGGGTCGCTGGGCGGGGTGGACGCCGACGACCGCTACCTGGTGGTCAATCCCTTCTTCCACTCCTTCGGCTACAAGGTCGGCATCGTCACCGGGTTGCTGACCGGAGCGACGCTCTACCCCGTGGCCACCTTCGACGTCGACGAGACGATGCGGCTGATCCAGGACGAGCAGATCACGGTGCTGCCCGGTGCGCCGACGATCTTCTCCTCGCTCCTCAACGCCCCCAACCGTGCCGACTTCGACCTCGCTTCGCTCCGCCTGGCCGTCACCGGCGCCGCGGTCGTGCCGGTCGTGCTCATCGAGCAGATGCGCGCGGCGAGTGGTCTCGCGATCGACCACGTCGTCACCGCCTTCGGGATGACCGAGGCGGTGGTGGTGACGATGTGCCGCGAGGGCGACAGCGCCGAGACCGTGGCCAGCACGTGTGGACGAGCCGTTCCGGGCATGGAGACGCGCATCGGCGAGCAGGACGAGCTGCTCGTGCGCGGCGACTACGTGATGCTCGGCTACCTCGACGACCCGGAGGCGACCGCGGAGGCGATCGACGGGGACGGTTGGCTGCACACCGGGGACGTGGGCCGCCTCGACGACGCCGGCAACCTCTCGATCACCGACCGGCTCAAGGACATGTACATCTCCGGTGGCTTCAACGTCTACCCCGCGGAGGTGGAGCAGGCGCTGGCCCGGCTCGACGGCGTCGCCGACGTCGCCGTCGTCGGCGTGCCGGACGACCGGATGGGCGAGGTCGGCAAGGCGTACGTCGTCCCGGCCGCGGGCGCGACGCTGAGCGAGGACGTCGTCGTCGACTTCGCCAGGGAACGACTGGCCAACTTCAAGGTGCCGCGCAGCGTGGAGATCGTCGACGCACTCCCCCGCAACCTGTCCGGAAAGCTGCTCAAGAACGAACTGCGAGGTCGCTGAATGGACCTGGACCTGAGCGAGCGCGAGCTCGCCTTCCGCGACGAGGTGCGCGGCTGGCTCGCCGAGCACGTACCGCCCCGGCCGTTGCCCTCGATGGACACCGCCGCGGGCTTCGCCGCGCACCAGGAGTGGGAGCGCACCCTCGCCGAAGCGCGGCTGTCCGTCGTCTCCTGGCCCCGGACGCTCGGAGGCCGGGAGGCCTCGCTGGTCGAATGGGTGCTCTTCGAGGAGGAGTACTACCGCGCCGGCGCGCCGGGCCGCGTCTCGCAGAACGGCATCTTCCTGCTCGCCCCGATCATCTTCGACCACGGCACCCCCGAGCAGCAGCAGCGCTTCCTGCCCTCGATGGCGACCGGTGAGCAGGTGTGGGCGCAGGCGTGGTCGGAGCCGGAGGCGGGCTCCGACCTCGCGTCGCTGCGCTCCACCGCGACCCGTGACGAGGACCGCGGTGGCTGGGTGCTCAACGGCCAGAAGACGTGGTCGTCGCGCGCGGCCTTCGCGGACTGGGGCTTCGGCCTGTTCCGCTCGGACCCTCGGGCCGAGCGGCACCGCGGCCTCACCTACTTCCTGTTCCCGCTCGACGCCGAGGGGATCACCGTCCGCCCGATCGCCCAGCTCGACGGGGAGCCCGGCTTCGCCGAGCTGTTCTTCGACGAGGTCTTCGTGCCGGACTCCGACGTGCTCGGCGCTCCCGGCGACGGCTGGCGGGTGGCGATGAGCACGGCCGGCAACGAGCGCGGCCTGTCGCTGCGCTCCCCGGGTCGCTTCTGCGCGACGTCGGACCGCCTGGTGCAGCTGTGGCGGGACCAGGCTCCGGGGCAGCCGGACGCCGTCGACGACGTCGCGAAGCGGGTGGTCGACACCTGGATCGCCGCGCAGGCCTACCGGCTCTACACCTGGGGAACGGTGACGAGGCTCGCCGGCGGCGGAGAGATGGGTGCGGCCGGCTCGGTCAACAAGGTCTTCTGGAGCGAGCTCGACGTCGCGCTGCACGAGACCGCCCTCGACCTGCTAGGGGCCGAGGCGGAGCTGGCGAGCAGCCTCTGGATGGACGGCTACCTGTTCGCGCTGTCCGGGCCGATCTACGCGGGCACGAACGAGATCCAGCGCAACATCGTGGCCGAGCGGATCCTCGGCCTGCCCAAGGAGACCAGGCCCGCAGGGATCAAGCACGGGGAGATGAAGCACGGGGAGATGAAGCACGGGGAGACCAAGCACGGGGAGACCAAGCCCAAGGAGACCCAGCACGGGGAGGCCCGCCGATGAGGTTCGAGCTGACCGACGAGCAGGTCGGGTTCGCCCGGTCGCTGACGGACCTGATGCGCAGGGCCGACTCCGTGGCCGTCGCCCGGGCCTGGGCCAGCGGCGACACCGCCCCCGGCGTCGACCTGTGGCAGCGGGTCGCCGACCAGGGGGTCACCGCACTGGTCGCCCCGGAGGACGCCGGGGGGCTCGGGGGGACGTTGGTCGACCTCGCGGTCGCGTTCGAGGTCCTCGGCCACGAGCTCGCGGTGGGTCCCTGGATCGAGTCGGCCGCCCTCGCACCCCAGGCCGACGGGAGCATGGTCACCGCGGCGGCCCCGCCGGTGGCGCCGTACGCCGTGGACGCCGACGTGGCGCGGCTGTTGCACGGCACCGCCGGCGCCGGCCACGCCTCCGTGGACAGCACCCGGCGGCTCTTCGAGGTGAGTGGCGCCGACACCGGCGCGCCGTTCGACGGCGTCGCCCTCGACCGCGCCGCCCTGGCCAGTGCCGCCCAGCTGCTGGGCTGCGGTGAGCGGATCCTGGCCGACTCGGTGGCCTACGTGAAGCAGCGCAAGCAGTTCGGCCGCGAGATCGGCTCCTACCAGGCGATCAAGCACCGGCTCGCCGACGTCCGGATCGCCCTCGACTTCGCCCGCCCGGTCGTGTTCGGCGCGGCCCTGGGCGCGGTGCCCGTGTCGGCCGCCAAGGTCGCGGCCGGCGACGCCGCCCAGCTCGCGGCGCGCAGTGGCCTGCAGGTGCACGGCGCGATCGGCTACACCGCGGAGTTCGACCTCAGCCTCTGGCTCAACCGGGTGCGGGCGCTGCTCAGCGCGTGGGGGACGCCGGCCCACCATCGCGCGCGGGTGCTCGCCGCGCTCACGGCAGACACACGGAGCGCGTCCTGATGGCCGGTTCGACGACCGGACACGCGCGCACCGAGGAGCAGCGCGAGCTCGCCGCCATCGTGCGGCAGCTGCTGCAGCGGCGTTCCGACAGCGCGGCGGTGCGCACCGCGTTCGGCACGGCCGAGGGCTACGACCTCCAGCTGTGGCGTTCCCTGTGCGAGCAGATCGGCGTCGCCGCCCTCCCGGTCCCCGAGCAGTACGACGGCGTCGGCGCCGGCCTCGTGGAGTCCGCCGTGGTGCTCGAGGAGCTCGGCGCCAACCTGGCCCCGAACCCGCTGCTGGCCAGCACACTGCACGTGGCCCAGCTGCTCCTGCACGGCTCGGAGGAGGAGAAGAGCAGGCTGCTGCCCAGGCTCGCCGGGGGCGAGGTGCTGCCCTTCCAGCTCGGCCGGGTCGTCCTCGAGGCCGCCCCGGACGACCGCAGCCCGAGCATGGACCCGACCCTGCGGCTGGGGCTGGCCGACGCTCCGGCCGACAACCCGGCCGACGCTCCGGCCGACAACCCGGCAGACGTGCGCGACATCGCCACCGCCCTGGTGAGCGCGTTGCAGGTCGGTGCCCTCCAGCGCGGTCTCGACATGACCGTCGCCTACAGCCTGGACCGCGTGCAGTTCGGCCGGCCGATCGGTTCCTTCCAGGCGCTCAAGCACCGGATGGCCGACCTGCTGGTGCTCCTCGAGGCGTCGCGGTCGGCGAGCTGGAGCGCGACGGCCGCGGCGGCGGCGTACCTCGACGAGCCGAGCACCGACCACGCTGCCACGCTGCGTCGTCTGGCCCGCGTGGCCGGCAGCTACTGCACCGAGGCGCTCGCCAAGGTCGCCGGGGAGACCATCCAGCTCCACGGCGGCATCGCGATCACGTGGGAGCACGACGCGCACCTCGTGTTCAAGCGGGCCCACGCCCTCGGCCAGCTCGTCGGCGCACCGCACCGCCTGCGCGCGGAGCTGCTCGGTTGACCGGGCACACGCGGATCAGGCGACGCCGGCGTCCTTGCCGACGGCCTTCCGCGGACGGCCGCGACCACGCTTGAACGGCACGATCTCGCCCTGGACGATGATCTCGCCGCCCCACACGCCGTACGGCTCGCGGCGCTCGAGCGCCCCGGCGAGGCACAGGTCACGGACCGGGCAGCCGCGGCACAGCCGCTGCGCGTCCGCGAGCGCTTGTGGCGACTCCGCGAAGTACAGCTCAGGATGGGCCTGGCAAGGCAGGTCGGACAACTCTTCTCCCCTCGTCTGTGTGCCTCAGCGTGCAGGCCTGAGGTAGCAGGGGGCATCGGAAGAATTACCTAGGTGTGCCGACGGGCGGCCGCACCACCGTCGCGGTCAGCGCCCGCGGCTGCTCCGGACGCTGCGCCCCCGGACCACGCCGATGAAGGTCTCGAGGTCGGGGTCGTCGTGCTCGACCAGCCAGCTCAGCCCCACCGGTGAGGTCGCCACGTCGGTCAGCGGCACGGCGACCACGTCCTTGCGCTGGTGCAGGCGTGCCAGCGAGAGCGGCAGCACCACGATCCCGGTGCCGGCTGCGACAGCCGCCACCGCGTCGGCCGGCGTGAGCGGAGGCACCTGGTGGTGGTGCTCGTCGGCGAGCTCGGACAGGGCGATCTCGTCGTAGGCCGCGACCGGGTGCTCGCGAGAGGCCACCACGACCGGCACCTCCTCGTAGAGCGGGATCAGGTGCAGCCCCTCCCGGTCGACCGGACCCCGGACCAGGCACATGTCCACGCGCCCCTCCCGGATCGCCGGCTCCTGGTCGGCGACCTCGACCCGGACCAGCTCCAGCGGCCGGCGCGAGCGCTCCGACCAGCGACGCTGCCACGTGTCCGGCATCACGCCGGGCACGTAGCCGACCCGGAACGGTGCACTCATGGTCCGCAGCCTAGGCCCCGTCGCTCACCGCACCTGGCTCGCGGCGTCGGTGCTGCTGGCGCTCCCGCTCCGGTAGCTCGCCGTCCGGGGCAGCGCCTGCACCCGCACCGACATCAGCCGGCCGGCGTCCTCGGCACGCACGGCGTAGGACGCCGCCGTCGCACCGAGGACGGGGACGCCGCCGCGCAGCCACTGGTAGGCATACCGACCCACCTCCGTGCCCGGTGTCCAGGTGCCGTGGCCGGCGCGCAGCACCGCGCCTGCGGCGGCCCGGACGGCCGGCTCGCCGCCGACGGTGGGTGTGGCCGTGGTCCGCAGCGGGTGCAACGGCAGCAGGGTCACCCGGTAGGTGAGCGGCCCGAGGACCACGCCGTTGCGCCGGATGCCGGTGACGGAGACCGTGTAGGTCGCCTCCCGGGCGGCTCGCCGGCTGATCCGTCCGCCCAGGTCCCAGGACAGCACCCCGCGCTCTCGATACGTGGTCAGGTCCAGGCGGGTGCCGGCCGGCCCCGTGACCGTGACCCGGGTGCGGCTGAGGTCGTACGCCGGCCGGGCCGACGACAGCGACCAGCGTCCGCCGGGTTCCAGCGCCACCGGGAAGTAGCCGGCCGTGGGCCACGCCTGCAGCGGTGCGGCGCCCGCCTGCCAGGACCAGCTGCCGGTGTCGAGCACGTAGAGCGCGTTGGCCCGACGGGTCTGGCCCACGCCCATCGTGGTCTGCCGCGGGTCGAGGATCCAGCGTCGGTGGCCCACGGCGCGGTTGCCCGCTCCCGGATCGGTCAGGTAGGTGGGCACGGACCACTTGGGGTTCGTCATCAGCGCCAGGTTCGACCGGCCGGCGGCGGTGGCGCCACCGCGGGTCCAGCAGGGCCAGGAACGACGCGGAGTGTGACTGAGTGCTCCGGCCGCCTCCATCATCAGCGCCGCCCGCTGGGCACTGCCGTTGAGGGCCCCACCGAAGGAGACCGCCCGCAGTCCCGCGATCCGGCGATAGGTGTTGACCAGGTCGAGCGTGGCACGTCGGGCACCGAGGCTCATCGCTCCGGGGCGACAGCCGGACACCGAGCCGGACCAGCCGGTGTTGACCCGGGACGAGGGAAGGACGTGCCGGTAGAACGCCGCGTCCGCGACCGAGCGCAGACCCTGGACGTGCACCAGTCCGGCGCCACCGAAGGACGTGCCCTGCGCCGGCGCGCCCGCGCTCACCACGGCCGAAAAGGTGAGGACAATACCCATGGAGGCCGCCAGAAGCAGCCCGACACGCCGACCCGACATGATCTTTCTCCACTCTGCAGGGACTGGCGTGAACATAGTGAGCAAAGTGGTCGTTGCACATCACCGCGTCGTGCTATTGCGGATGTGCCTGTAGATGCGCTATGTGGCCTCTGTGTTCCGTGTGGTAGTCGTTGCCCACGTGGCTGTTGTTCTCGGTCGTCCGCCGTGGGCTGCGTCATACCAGAGCGCTGCGGCTGCGCGGTAGCGTCCGGCCATGCGCACTGCCAAGGACTTCTTCACGCCCCTCGCCGTCGGCGCCCCTGCCCCGCTCCACGAGATCCCCGCTCTTCCCTCCCGCGCGATCCACTTCTTCGACCCGGGCAACCCGAAGATGGCCGCGAAGGTGCCGGACATGGTCGGCCGGACCGACGTGCTGCTCGGCAACCTCGAGGACGCCGTCAAGGCGGAGAACAAGGAGACCGCCCGCGCGGGACTGGTGCAGATCGGCCAGGAGGTGGGCAACCTCGGCTCGCGCAACGGACCCACCCAGTTCTGGACCCGGATCAACGCGCTGGACTCCCCGTGGGTGCTCGACGACCTGACCACCCTGGTCCCCGCCATCGGCGACAAGCTCGACGTGATCATGGTGCCCAAGGTGCAGGGTGCCGAGGACATCCACTACATCGACCGGATCCTCGCCCAGCTCGAGGCCAGGGCCGGACTGGAGAAGCCACTGCTGGTGCACGCCATCCTGGAGACGGCGCGCGGCGTGGCCAACATCGAGGAGATCTGCGGCGCCTCCCCGCGGATGCAAGGGCTCTCCCTCGGCCCGGCCGACCTGGCCGCCGACCGGCGGATGAAGACCACCCGCGTCGGGGGTGGCCACCCCGGCTACCTGGTCCGTGAGGACGCACCGAGGAGCGCCGAGGGCGTGCCGCAGTACGACGCCGGGCGGACGACGTACCAGCAGGACCTGTGGCACTACACGATCGCGCGGATGGTCGACGCCTGCGCGATGCACGGGGTCTTCCCCTACTGGGGCCCGTTCGGTGACATCAAGGACACGGTCGCCTGCGAGGACCAGTTCCGCAACGCGTTCCTGCTGGGCTGCGTCGGCGCCTGGTCCCTGCACCCGGTGCAGATCGACATCGCCAACCGGGTCTTCTCCCCCAGTGTCGAGGACGTGGCCCACGCCAAGCGGGTGATCGCGGCCATGGGCGACGGCACCGGAGCGGTCATGATCGACGGCAAGATGGAGGACGACGCCTCGGTGAAGCAGTGCCAGGTGATGGTGCAGCTGGCCGAGCAGCTGGCCGCGATCGACCCCGAGCTGAGGAAGCAGTACGACGCGATCGAGGTCGACGCCTGATGGGTGACTTCACGCCGCTGCGTTCGGTCCTCTACATGCCCAGCTCCAACGAGCGGGCGCTGGAGAAGGCGAAGTCGATCCCCTGCGACGGGCTCATCCTCGACCTCGAGGACGCCGTCGCACCGGACGCCAAGGCGACGGCCCGTGAGGCGGCCTGTGCGGCGGCCGCGAGCGGCGACTACGGCCGGCGCACGGTCACGATCCGGGTCAACGGCATCGGCACCGAGTGGCACGACGACGACCTGACCGCGGCCGCGCAGGCGGGTCCCGCGGCCGTGGTGGTTCCGAAGGTGAACAGCGCCGCCGAGGTGCAGCAGCTCGTCGACCGGCTGGAGAAGGCGGGGGCTCCCGACCACACCATGCTGTGGGCGATGGTCGAGACGCCGGTCGCGATCCTCGACGCCCTGGCGATCGCTCGCGCTTCCGAGCGGCTCTCCGTGCTGGTGCTGGGCACCAACGACCTGGTCAAGGAGCTCTACGCCGAGCACGTTCCCGGTCGGGCGCCGATCCTGCCGTCGCTGCACACGGCGCTGCTCGCCGCGCGGGCCGCGGGGATCGCGATCGTCGACGGCGTCTACAACAACGTCAAGGACACCGACGGGTTCCTGGCCGAGTGCCGCCAGGGCCGCGAGATGGGTTTCGACGGCAAGACGCTGATCCACCCCGGACAGGTCGCCGGCGCCAACGAGGCCTTCGCGCCGTCGGCCGAGGCCGTCGAGGACGCCCGCGGAATCCTGCAGGCCTGGGAGGACGGGCACGGCAGTGGCGTGGTGACCTTCAACGGCCGGATGATCGAGAACCTGCATGTGGAGTCCGCCCGGCGCACCCTGTCGATCCACGAGGCGATCAGCACGCTCGAGGCCGAACGGGCCTGAGGCGGTCCCGGTCGCGGTCGCGGCGGGTGCCACACTGCAGCCATGGCGTCGAACCTCGGGTGCATCGGGCTCCAGCCGGAGTCGGAGGACGGTCTGCTCGACCTGCTCAACGCAGTCGAGAGTGCGATGCGGCCGGTCGGCCGCACCGACGGCGGAGCCGACGTGTTGCAGTGGACCGACGAGTCCGGCGCGCGGCTCACCCTGACCGTCTCCGGCGACGACATCGTCGACCTGGTGCCCTCGTTCGCGGCCCGCACCGGCGTGTCGCTGGGCGGGGCGCAGCGACAGGGTGAGTACGTCGTGGCAGACGTCCTCGACGCCGAGGGAGAGCAGACGACGCGCCTGCTGTGCGAGCTCGAGCAGGCAGCCTTCCTGCCCGCGGACGGAGCGTCGGGAGCCGCTGCCCTCACCGTCTTCGGCCTGGACGTGTCCGTGCATGCCGACGAGTCCGCCTTTGCCACCTCCGACGACAGCGTCGCGACACCCGGCGACCCTCGACCACGCCCCGCCGAGCTCCCGCCGGGCTTCCCCTGGCCGCCCCGGCTGGCAGCGGAGTCCTTTGCGTCGCTCGGCCTGTTCGACGGCAGTAGCGACAGTGGCAGGACTGATGCGGAGCCCTACGCCCGCGTCACGGCACGCGTCACCGAAGTCGAGACGCGCACCAACAGCCGGACGGGGCAGCAGTTCCACGCCGTCCAGGCCAGCTGTCGCGGGATGGACCTGGTGGTGTGCCTGGCCGCAGCCGACCACCCGGCGCCGTCCGAGGGCAACATCGTGAGCGGGATCACCTACGTGGTCGCATCCCTCCCCTCGCTGTGGCCGTCGGCTGGTCGCGACCAGAAGTCCCGCGCCCGCTGAGTCTCACGGCTCCTCACGTCCTGCGGTGGAAGGTGACCCCGCCGTCAGGGGCGTGCTGGTGGTCGTAGGCAGGGTCGTGGATGCGGTGGTGGTGGAACGAGCAGAGCAGCAGCCCGTCGGCGAGGTCCGTCCTGCCGCCCTGCGACCACGGGTGCAGGTGGTGGGCCTCGCACCAGGGCGCCGGCACGCTGCAGCCGGCGGCGCGGCACTGCCGGTCACGCACCGCCATCGCCTTGCGCTGGGGTGTGGTGAAGAGCCGGCTGGCGCGGCCCTGGTCGAGGATCTCACCGTCTCCGCCGAGGACCAGCGGGATGATCTCACTGCTGCAGGCGAGCCGGCGCACCTCTCCGGGGGACAGCGGCGTCCCGTCCAGCAGTGCCCCGGCGTCGAGGTCGGCGCGCAGCCGGTCCAGGTCGATGGTGACCAGCACGCTGGTCGCCGCCTGGCCGTGCCGGGGCAGCCGATCGGGGTCGGCGTGCTCGACGAGGGTGCAGAATGCCTGCCCGCGCAGCCGCTCCGCGGGCAGCCGCTCTCCGGTCCCAGGGTCCCGAACGGAACCGGAGAGGTGGTCCCGACGGGGGCTGGTGAAGGCCTCCAGCAGTGTCGCAAGCCGGGTGGCCACGCCGTCCGGGATGCGGCCGCAGAGCCGGGTCGACCCGTCGCCCATCCGGTGCAGGTTGAGCTTCGTCGCGGCACGGGCGTTACGCTCCTGGGCCTCCACGGCCCGCCTCAGCTGCTCCTCGGCCTCGTCCGGGGCGATCACCTCCCAGATCCGGGAGCCCAGCACCCGCAACCCGTGCGGATCGTGGTGCCCGCCCTGGTCGACCAGGTGCTCCTCGGCCCTGCCCAACAGCTCCGGTGCCACCGTCGCGGGAAGCCGGTCCAGCGCCGCGGCGATCACCGCGGCCTGCTCGCCGTTGAGCCGGCCCTCGCGCCACGCCACCCCGGTCGCCGCCGAGCGTCGCTGCAGCGCATCGGCGAGCCGCTGCTCGGCCGCCACCCGGCGCCGGTCCCGCCGGGTCCAGCTCGCCAGCACCACCCCGGCATCCCGTGCGCCCACATCCTCGGCCACATCGTCCGCGGCGCCCTGGACCCGCACCCTCAGCGCAGTGATCCGCTCCTCCTCACGGGCCAGCTCCAGCAGCGCCCGCCGCCGCTCACTCGTGCTGAGGAATGCCGGGTCGGGATCGCCCAACCGGTCCAGCGCCGCATCCAGCGCAGCGGTGAACCGCAACAGCACGGGCTGCTGGTCGATCGTCCCCGAGGTGTCCGCCACGAGGACGACTCTGGACCCGGCAACCGACACAAACGCTCACGCGTTCGAACAGAGTTTTGGCGTCAGGCCTACGCCCGCTTGCCGTACCTCTGGTGCATCGCCTGCTTGCTCACGCCCAGCAGCGTGCCGATCTCGGCCCAGCTCAGGCCTGCTTGGCGCGCCCGGCGCACCGCAACGGCTTCCTCCCGAGCGAGCCGGTGCCGCTCCTCCCGCACGCGGGCCAGGCGCTCAGCCGGGGAACCGCTGTCGCCCACGTCGTTGAGCGTGTCCATCTCCAGCACCTCCTTGCCGTCAAGTTACCTTGACGACGGGGGCAGCTCAAGAGTCGGCGGCGTTGGTGGGGCACTCGGGGTTGGGGCAGTAGTCGACCATCACCATCTCCCCCGCCTGGAACTCCGGGTCGTCACGGTTGGTCTTGTCGAAGTCGACGGTGGCGTGCGCCAGCTCGGTGCCGCACTGCGGGCACGTCCGCGGCCAGGTCTGCTCGTCCGTGGTGGGCTGCTCCATGACGGGACTGTAACCCTGCTCAAACGAGCCGGTGCTGCCGTCGACCCGCTCAGCCGACCTGGTCGAGCAGGTGCTGGAGGTACTCACGCTCGAGGTGACCGATCACGAAGTGCGGATCGGCGGCGAGCAGCCGCTCCTCCGGGAGTACGACGACCCGCCAGCCGCGCGCCTGCAGTGCCTGCAGCTGGGCCTCGGTGAGGCGGCCGGAGAGGGCCGCGGCGAACCGCCGCGCCGGGAGTGCGAGCTCCAGCCACAGGCCGGGCGTGACGACGACCCGCGGTGTCGGGGTCGGTAGCCGGGCGGCGTACCAACGCAGCCGGAGCACGGACTCGGCCCGACAGCCCGCCCTGCCGTCCGCCATCGCGACCAGCGAGCGGAGCTGCACGTTCCCGCGCATTCTGGCCACCCCCGGCAGCGCCGCCACCAGCTCCCGGTGCCGGACCAGGCCGTCGCGCAGGAACGCATCCAGCATCGCCACGGCGTCCTCGGCCGCGAGCGTGCGGCCCACGTCGAGGGCCGTGCGCACCGGTGTGGTGACGCGAAGACCGGCGACCTCGGTGACGTCACGCGCGGGGACCACTCGCGAGCTCGCGGCCACCGTCTCCAGCCGGCCGGCGGGATCGGCGGCTCCCACGCCGTACAGCCAGGCCGCCGCCCGGCCGGTGACCACGCGCTGCGGAGCAACCACCAGCGCCAGCGCCCTGGCCCGCAGGTCGCGGTCCGGCGCGACGGTGGCGTCGACGTAGACACCCCGCACCAGCCGGCGGACAACGCCGGCGCGCAGCATCCGGCCGAGTGCGGTCCGGTCGATCCCGACGCGTGCCGCCATGGCCGGCGTGAACGGCTGGCCCAGCGGCAGCAGGGAGACCAGCGGATGCAGGGCCGGCTCGATGGGTGTGTCCCGAGACTCCATGGCCACGAGCCTCGCAGGATCGGCCGATCTCCCGCTGGCGCAATCCACAGGCCCGGCTGACCGGCACGACCCGGAGGCTGCTCAGGCCTCCGGCAGCGCGGTGTATCCGCCGTAGCGACCGCGGAAGAACAACAGCGGCTCGGTCACGGACTCGTCGGTGCCGTCCCCGAAGCCGAGCTCCTCGACCCGGCCGAGCACGACGTAGTGGTCGCCGGCCTCGACGACCTTCTCGACCTTGCAGTCGACGTAGCCCAGCACGCCCCGCAGCACCGGCGCCCCGGTGCGCCCGGTCACCCACGCGACGCCGTCGAACTTGTCGACGCCCTTCGTCGCCATGCCGTTGGACAGGTCGTCCTGACCGGCCGCGAGGATGTTGACGCAGAAGAACCCGGCCTGGCGCATGAGCGGCCACGCTCGCGAGCTCTTCGCCGGGGAGAACATCACCAGGGGGGGCTCCAGCGACACCGAGGAGAACGACTGGCAGGTCATCCCCACCGGGGCGCCGTCGGAGATCGAGGTGACCACCGTGACGCCGGAGCCGAACAGCCCCAGGACGTCGCGGAACCTGCGTGCCCGGGCAGCGGCCGCGGGGTCGTCGGGGATCCGCGAGTGCTCGCCCAGGCGCAGCTCGAAGTCGAGGTCGTTGCCGAAGAAGGACCGCACCAGCTCGGGGCTGGGCCAGGTCTCCTTCGCGTCGCCCCGGATTCCGTCGGGGATCTCACCCGTCGTCCGGTCCGACTCGTGCCGCGTCATGGGTCGAGTCATACCAAATGCCTAGCGCTGCCCGAAGTCGTGGCCCCAGTACGAGACCGCCGTACTCTCCCGGGCCACCCAGCGGGCGTCGTCGACCTCCAGGCCGTCGCAGCCGAACTCCACGTCGAAACCACCGGGTGACTTGACGTAGAACGACACCATCTCGTCGTTCATGTGCCGCCCGAGCGTGGCCGACAGCGGTGCCTTGTGCCTGCGCACCCGCTCCAGCGCCCGCCCGACGTCGTCGAGCTCGGCCACCTCGAGCATCACGTGCACGCACTTGCTCGGGTTCGGCCCCTGATCACCCTGGGGAAGGAACGCGAGGCTGTGGTGCCGCGGGTTCACGCCGAGGAACCGCAGCCACACCTTGCTGCCGGGCTCCTTGCCGACGAACTCGCCCGGCATGCTCATCGAGTCGCGCAGCCGGAACCCGAGCACCTCGGTGTAGAAGCGCAGCGCCTCCACGTCGTCGGCGACGGGTACGACGATGTGGCCCATGCCCTGGT
This sequence comes from Marmoricola sp., assembly GCA_035708765.1. Lineage (GTDB taxonomy): Bacteria > Actinomycetota > Actinomycetes > Propionibacteriales > Nocardioidaceae > Marmoricola. The sequence continues at coordinate 79,183 of DASTFI010000120.1, read as the reverse complement.
CACCGGTGACGAAGTCCGCACCGTACGGCGTGACCACGGGGCGCGACTCGTAGGTGATGCCGTGGAACAGCTCGAAGACGTTGTCCCAGGGGTCGGTGAACCGGACCAGCTCCTGCACGCGTCGGTCGGCCAGCTCCTCGGCGGTGCCCTCCTCGAAGCCGACCCCGGCCTTCTGCAGGTGCTCGCGGGCGTCCTGCAGGGCCCGGTGGTCGGCCAGCTCCCAGCCGGTCGCGGCCAGCTCGTCCTTGTCGGAGGGGAACACCACCAGGCGCGCCGAGACCTGGTCGATCCGGTAGTAGAGGTGCTCCGGGTTGGGACCGCGGCCCTCGCCGAGGCCGAGCACCTTCCCCGCGAAGGTGCGCCACGCGTCGAGGTCGGTGCTGGCCACGCGGACGTAGCCCATGGACCGGATGTCGATGCTCATGCCGTCCTCTCCCGATGACGAGCGAGGAACGCGGTCGCCACCTCGCAGAACTCCTCAGCCGCCTCGATCTGGGCCCAGTGCCCGCACCGCGGGAAGACGTGCAGCGAGGCCTTCGGGATGGTCTTCAACGCCACCAGGGCGCCGTCGAGCGGGTTCACCCGGTCCTCGCGTCCCCAGGTCAGCAGCGTGGGGTGGCGCAGCCGGTGCGCCTCCCGCCAGAGCATCCCGTCCTCGGCTGTCGCGGGGTTCCAGAAGGACATCCCCAGGGAGGTCATCGCCTCCCGCGCACCCGGAGCCGTCGCGTCGGCGAAGCGCTGCTCGACGAGCTCGTCGGTGACCAGGTCCTGGTTGACCACCATGGTGGAGATGAACGCCCGCAGCGCCTCACGCGACGGGTTGGCCCCGAAGTCCATCAGCCGCTGCACCCCCTCGGTGGGGTCGGCGTGGAACAGGTTCAGCGACAGGCCGCCGGGGCCCATCAGCACCAGCCGGCCCACCCGCTCGGGCGCCATCAGCGCGAGCCGGATCGCCGTCCCGCCTCCGAGGCTGTTGCCGAGCAGGTGCACCCGCTCGATGCCGAGCTGGTCGAGCAGCTCCAGGACGTGCTGGGCGGAGAAGCGGTAGTAGTTGCCCTCGACCGCAGGCTTGTCCGACCCCCCGAAGCCCGGCTGGTCGACGAGCAGGGTGCGGAAGCCCGCCGCGAAGCCCGGCAGGGCCGGACCGAAGTTGGACCACGACGAGGCGCCGGGGCCGCCGCCGTGCAGCATCACCAGCGGAAGGTCATCGCCGAGGCCCGGCGTCGCGGTGGGACCGGCCTCGTAGTAGGTGAGGCTGATGCCACGGACGTCGGCCTTGCGGCGCGTCGCCTCCTGGCTGAAGTCGGTGCTGGAGTCGATCACTCAGTACATCCCCGGGTCGATCTTGTGCCCGAACTCGTGGGCGCCGTACATCTGCAGCGCCCGCTCGGGGTCGTTGGCCGCGTGCACCCGGCCCGCGTGGGCGTCGCGCCAGGCACGTTGGAGGTGGGTGCCCTCGGCGAGCGCGCGGCCACCGGAGGCCTCGAAGAGCGCGTCGATGGCGTCGATCGCCCGCTGGGTGCCCAGCACCTGGTCGCGACGGACCTTGAGGCGCAGACCGAGCGGGATCTGCTCGCCCCGGGCGACACACGCCTGCTCGTCGCGGATGTTGTTCATCGCCAGCGCCCAGGCGGCGTCGATCTCGCTGCCGGCGCGGGCGATCCGGACCGCGGCGAACGGGTCGAGCGAGGCCTTCTCACCGAGGTACGCCGCCCGCACGCGCTTCTGCTGCATCTCCACGTGCTCGGCGTAGGCGCCGCTGGCCATCCCGATGATCGGAGTGCAGATCGTCGTGGTGAAGATCGAGTGGAACGGGAGCTTGTACAGCTCGGCGGTGTTGACCTCCTGGCCGGGTCCCTTGCACTGGCCGGTCTGGCTCATCGAGAGGGTGAACTCCTCGGCGACGAACACGTCCTCCACGAGGATGTCGTTGGAGCCGGTGCCGCGCAGGCCCACCACGTTCCAGACGTCGATGACCTGGTAGTGCTCGCGCGGGACCAGGAACGTCTTGAAGTCGACGACGTTGCCCTCGTCGCTGAAGACGAGCCCGCCGAGCAGCACCCAGGTGGCGTGGTCGCAGCCCGAGGAGAAGCTCCACTTCCCGGAGAGCTGGTAGCCGCCGTCGACGGCCTTCGCCTTGCCCGTCGGGGCGTAGGAGGAGCTGAGCCGGACGGTGGAGTCCTCCCCCCACACGGCCTGCTGCGCGGTGTCGTCGAAGAGGGCCACCTGCCACGGGTGCACGCCCAGGACGCTGGAGACCCAGCCGGTGGACCCGCAGGCGGAGGCGATCTGGCGCACGGCGGTGTAGAAGTCCACCGGGTCGCCCTCGAGACCGTCGTACCGCCGAGGCTGCAGCATCCGGAAGAAGCCGGTCTCCTCCAGCTCCTTGATCGACGCCTCGGGAACCACCCGGAGGCGCTCGGCCTCGTCGGCGCGCTCCCGGAGGGCGGGCAGCAGGTCACGGACGCCGTCGAGCACAGCCTTGGTCATCGACTTCTCCTGTCTAGGTCGGACAGGAGCAATATTAGAACACGTTCTAGTACCCGCGCAACGACGTGCCGCTCACCGGGAGCTTGACCGGGAGCTTCACCGGGAGCTTCACCGGGAGCCTGACCGGGAGCCTGACCGGGAGCACCGTGCAGCACGCTAGGGCGACTCGTCGACGAACCGCACCGGCGTGGTGTGCACGACCTGCGGCCCGCCGAAGAAGGTGGCCCGTTCGTTGGCGAGGACCTCGCGCACGCGCTCCTTGTCGGCGCCGGTCCCGTCGTGCAGCACGATGGTGAGGATCTCGCCCTCGGGGTGCACCTGGGCGGCACTGTCGTAGCCGGCCTCCTTGAGGGCCGCGCGGACCACCGCCGGGTCCTGCCCCTCCGGCACCAGATAGCTCACGTGGTAGGCGGACTCGGCCGCCTCGTCGGGATTGATGTGTCCGGCCGCCGAGCTCTTCGTGAGCACACCGATCATGAAGACGAAGAACCCGATCACCAGCAGCACCAGGATCACCAGCACAGCGACCGCCAGGGCACCCATCGCAGCATCTCCTCCTGTGGCGTCGAGGACGCCGGTGCGGTACCCAAACGGCCGGTGATCAGCCCCCGGATGCCGCCTGCAACCGCAGCGCGATGTCGATGAGCTGGTCCTCCTGGCCGCCGATCAGCTTGCGCCGGCCGGCCTCGGCGAGGATCTCGGCACCGGAGACGCCGTACCGCTCCGCGGCGTTGCCGGCGTGCTTGAGGAAGGAGCTGTAGACACCGGCGTAGCCCATCATCATCGTCATCCGGTCCAGCCGGCACTCCTCCGGCATCGCCGGGCGGACGACGTCCTCGGAGGCGTCGATGATCGACAGGAAGTCCACGCCGGTCTTCCACCCGAGCTTGTCGCAGATGCCGACGAAGGCGTCCAGCGGCGTGTTGCCCGCGCCGGCGCCGAAGCGGCGCACCGACCCGTCGATCTGGGTGGCGCCGGCGCGCACCGCCATCACGGTGTTGCCGCAGCCGAGGTCGAGGTTCTCGTGGCCGTGGAACCCGACGGTCGCCTCATGGCCGATCTCCGCGACGAGCGCCGCCACCCGGTCGGAGACGCCATCGAGGATCAGCGCCCCCGCGGAGTCGACCACGTAGACGCACTGGCAGCCGGAGTCGACCATGATCCGAGCCTGCTTCGCGAGCACCTCCGGCGGCTGGCTGTGGCTCATCATCAGGAAGCCGACCGTCTCCAGGCCCCGCTCGCGAGCCAGTCGGAAGTGCTGCTCGGAGACGTCCGCCTCGGTGCAGTGGGTGGCGATCCGACAGATCGAGCCGCCGTTGTCCTGGGCCATCAGGATGTCGTCCTTGGTGCCCACGCCGGGCAGCATCAGGAACGCGATCTTCGCCTGCTTCGCGGTGTCCGCGGCGATCTTGATGAGCTCCTGTTCCGGGGTGTGGCTGAAGCCGTAGTTGAAGCTGGAGCCGCCGAGTCCGTCACCGTGGGTGACTTCGAGCACCGGCACTCCGGCCGCGTCCAGCGCGCCGATGACCGAGCGCACCTCCTCCGCGGTGAACTGGTGCCGCTTGTGGTGCGAGCCGTCGCGCAGGCAGGTGTCGGTGAGCCGGATGTCCAGGCCGCTGTCCGGGTCGGTGTCGGTCCACTTCCGGGACAGCTCGTTGAGGGCCGGGTTGCCGGAGACGTTGTCGGTCGAGGTGCTCATGCGCTGTGTCCCTTCATGGCCATCCCTTCACCGGCACGCGTCGCGGCGGCGGTCATGATGTCCAGGTTCCCGGAGTACGACGGGAGGAAGTCGCCCGCACCCTCCACCTCCACGAAGACGCTGACCTTGGTCTGCCCGCGTGTCTGGTTGCTCGGCGGGTCGAACTGCGGCTCCTGCAGCAGCCGGTAGCCCGGCACGTACTGCTGCACCGCCTCGACCATCCGGTGGATCGACGCGGCGACCGGCTGCTGGTCGTCGTACACCTCCGGGCCGACGGCGCAGAAGATCGTGTCGCGCATGATCATCGGCGGCTCGGCGGGGTTGAGGATGATGATCGCCTTGCCGACCTCGGCGCCGCCGATCGTCTCGACGCCGCGCGCGGTGGTGCGGGTGAACTCGTCGATGTTCTGGCGAGTGCCCGGGCCGGCGCTCAGCGACGCGACCGAGGCGACGATCTCGGCATAGGCCACCCGGGTGACCCGGGAGACCGCGGCGACCATGGGGATGGTGGCCTGGCCGCCGCAGGTGATCATGTTGACGTTCTCGGCGTCGGCATGCTCGTCGCCGTTGACCGCCGGGATCACCGCAGGGCCGACGGCCGCCGGGGTGAGGTCGACCGCACGGATGCCGGCCTCGGCGTAGCGAGGGGCGTACTCGCGGTGCACGTATGCGCTGGTCGCCTCGAAGATGAGGTCCGGCAGCTCGTCCTGCTTCAGCAGCCAGTCGACGCCCTCGGCCGTGGCGACCAGGCCTTCCTTCTCCGCGCGGGCGAGCCCGGGCGACTCGGGGTCCACTCCGACCATCCAGCGCGGCTCGATCACCTCACTGCGCAGCAACTTGTACATCAGGTCGGTGCCGATGTTGCCCGGCCCGACGATCGCGGCGGTCTGCTTCATCTCACTCCTCAGTCGAAGTCAAGGGTGACGGAGCCGAGGCCGTCGAAGTCGGCACGGAACCGGTCACCGGGACGGACGTCGATCGCCCGGTGCACCGAGCCCGGAAGGATGACGTGGCCGGCCTCCAGCACGACGCCGAAGGCGGCGACCTTGTCGGCCAGCCAGGCCACCGCGGTCGCCGGGTTGCCCAGCACCGCGTCGGAGCGGCCCTCGGCGACCTGCTGACCGTTGCAGAACAGTCGCGCCTCGATCGCGGTCAGGTCCAGCTCGTCGGGCTTGACCCGCTCCGGTCCGAGCACGTAGCCGGCCGAGGACGCGTTGTCCGCGATGGTGTCGGCGATGCGGATGTCCCAGTCGGTGATCCGCGAGTCGATCAGCTCGATGGCGGGGGCGACGTACTCGGTGGCGTCGAGCACGTCCTCGAGCGTGCACCCCCTGCCCGGGAGCGTCCTGCCCAGGACGAACCCGACCTCGACCTCCACACGGGGGTAGCAGTAGCGCGCGGCCGGGACAGGCCGATCGGCCGGCACCTCCATGTCGGAGAGGAGATGGCCGTAGTCCGGCTCGTCCACGCCCATCATCTGCTGCATCGCCTTCGAGGACAGCCCGACCTTGTGCCCGTGCACGGCGGCACCACCGGCGATCCGGCGCCGGATGTTGAGCAGCTGGACCTCGTAGGCGTCGATGACGTCAATCTCCGGCCAGGTCTCGCGCAGCGGGGCGATCGGCTGCTGGTCGGCCTCGGCCCGGCGCAACGCGGCCGCGACCTCACGACGGACGTCCTCGGGAAGCATGGCGGCATTCTAGAACCTGTTACAGTTTTGCGCCATGACCGCCCCTCGCCAACCCGCCGATGGCACCCCGGATGTGGACCCGCAGATGGACCCGCGGACGGCCGGGCACGACACGCAGTACGACGTCGTCGTCGTCGGCGCGGGCGGAGCGGGGATGACCGCCGCGCTCAGGGCCGCCCACCAGGGCCTCTCGGTCGTGCTGGTCGAGAAGAGCGGCTACTTCGGCGGCTCCACGGCACGCTCCGGCGGCGGCGTCTGGATCCCGGGCAACTACGCGCTCCGGGACGCCGGGCAGGTCGATCCCGGTGACCGGGACCGGGCGGCTGCCTATCTCGACGCCATCGTGGGGGACGTGGTGCCGAAGACCCGTCGCGACACCTACCTCGACCGGGGTCCGGAAGTGCTCGACTTCCTGCGGGAGAGGACCCCGGTGCGGTTCACGTGGGTCCCCGACTACGCCGACTACCTCCCCGAGCAGCCGGGTGGGCGGCCCCGGGGCCGCAGCGTCGAGCCGGTGCCGATGGACGCCCGGTTCCTCGGCGAGGAGCTGGACCGGCTGCACCCGGCGTACACGAAGGCGCCCGCGAACCTCATCGTCACCCAGGCCGACTTCCGCAAGATCAGCCTGGGGATGCGCACCCTCCGCGGTCCCCTGACGATGGCGAAGGTGCTGGTGCGCCGGATGGTGGCGATCCTGCTCCGGCGGAAGATGCATGCCATGGGCAACGCCATCGCCATCGGGCTGCGGCAAGGACTCGTCGACGCCGGCGTACCGATCCGCTACGACACCGCCCTGACCGACCTGATCGTCGAGGACGGCCGCGTGGTCGGCGTCACGGTGGAACGCGAGGGCCGCCCGGAGACCCTCCGGGCACGGCGTGGAGTCGTCCTGGGCAGCGGCGGCTTCGAGCACAACCAGGAGCTGCGGGAGAAGTACCTCCCGCACCCCACCGACGCGGCGTGGAGCACCGGCGCGGCCAGCAACACCGGCGCCGGCCACCTGGCCGGGATGGCCGCCGGGGCTGCGACCGACCTGATGGACGACGCCTGGTGGGGGCCCACCATCCCGCTGCCGAGCGGCCCGTGGTTCTGCCTGGCCGAGCGCAACCTGCCCGGCTCGATCATCGTCAACTCCGCGGGTGTGCGCTTCATGAACGAGGCACTGCCCTACGTCGAGGCGACGCACGCGATCTACGCGGGACAGGCGACCGGCGTCTCGCACGTGCCCGCCTGGATGGTCATCGACCAGCGCTACCGCAACCGGTACCTCTTCGCCGGCCTCTCGCCGCGCCAGCCCTTCCCGGGCCGGTGGTACAAGCACGGGGTGATCAGGAAGGCCGCGACCCTGGCTGGGCTTGCGGAGCAGATCGACGTGCCGGCCGAGGCACTGGCGGCCACGGTCGCGCGCTTCAACGGCTTCGCCGAGGCCGGAGTGGACGAGGACTTCCACCGGGGCGAGAGCGCCTACGACCAGTACTACTCCGACCCGACCGTGACCCCGAACCCGTCGCTGCACGTGATCGACGAGGCGCCGTTCTACGCCGTGCGCATCGTGCCGGGCGACCTCGGCACCAAGGGCGGCCTGCTCACCGACGAGCGGGCACGCGTCCTGCGTCCGGACGGCAGCGTGCTGCCCGGCCTGTACGCCGCCGGCAACGCGTCCGCCTCGGTGATGGGCCACACCTACCCGGGACCGGGCGGCACCATCGGGCCGGCGCTCGTGTTCGGCTACCTGGCCGCCGAGGACCTCGCCGGCGCCGAGGCCGCTCCTTCCCCGGTCGAGCACCCGAGCCAGGAGGCCTCCTGATGCCCATCGATCCCGACGTCGCCATCGGTGCCGAGCTGCCGGAGCGCAGCTTCTCCTGGGACACCTCCGACGTGCTCCTCTACCACCTGGGCATCGGGGCCGGCTGCGCTCCGGGCGACAACCTGGACCCCAGGGCACTGCGCTACACCTTCGACGGACCCGACCTGCAGGTGCTGCCCAGCTTCGCGGTGGTGGCGCCCACGTTCCACGAGACCGCGGCGCCTGCGCTGGACCTCCCCGGCTGCGACATCAACCTCGCCCAGGTGGTGCACGGCGCGCAGGAGGTGAGCCTCACCCGGCCACTGCCGGCCGCGGGGGCAGCGACGCTCTCCACGCGGATCAGTGACGTGTGGGACAAGGGCAGCGCGGCGGTCATCTGGCAGGAGGGCACCGCCCGTTCGGACGCCGGGGAGGAGCTGTGGACGGTGCGCTCGTCCATCTTCGTCAAGGGCGAGGGCGGCTGGGGCGGCGACCGCGGCGACGCGGCGAAGGTGGAGATCCCCGACCGCGGGCCCGACTGCGACACGTCGTACGACGTCACGCCGCAGCAGGCCCTGCTCTACCGCCTGTGCGGCGACCGCAACCCGCTGCACGCGGACCCCGGATTCGCCCGGGCGGCCGGCTTCCCGGCACCGATCCTGCACGGCCTGTGCTCCTACGGGATCGTGCTCCGGACCGTCACCGACGAGCTGTTCGGCGGCGACGCGGCGGCAGTGACGGGCTTCGCTGCCCGGTTCGCCGGGGTGGTCTTCCCCGGCGAGACGATCCGGGTGCAGGCGTGGGACGAGGGCGACCGTGCCGTCGTCTCGGCCACCGTCGCGAGCCCACGCGCGGACCGCGACGGCGCACCCGTCCTCGCCGACTGCGTGGTCTCGCGGGCCTGATCCTTCGGTCCCTTCGTCCCGGTACGCCACCGTTTGTGGGACTGGCGCCCGCCCCGGCACGCCGACACACTGGCCGTGGAGGGGACGGGGATGACAGATCAGCTCACCACCGGCCAGGTCGACCCGGAGGACGCACCACGCGAGAGACCCCGGCACGGCAGCGGCGCCCGGGTGGCGCCGAAGACCGTGCTCCTGGTGGCGTCGTTCGGGGCCTTCCTGGCGTTCCTCGACGCGACGGTGGTCAACGTGGCCTTCCCGAGCATCCGGGAGTCGTTCCCCGATGCGTCGATCGGCGGACTGTCGTGGGTGCTGAACGCCTACAACATCGTCTTCGCCTCCTTCCTGGTGATCTTCGGGCGGCTCGCCGACCTGATCGGCCGACGTCGGCTCTTCTCCGGCGGCGTGGTCCTCTTCACGGTCGCCTCGCTGCTGTGTGCGGTGTCCCCGAGCCTCGAGGTGCTGGTCGGGTTCCGCATGGTGCAGGCGGCCGGTGCCGCGATGCTGGTCCCGGCCTCCCTCGCCCTGGTGATCGACTCCTTCCCCGCCGAGCACCGCAGCCACGCCGTGGGGTTGTGGGGCGCCACCGCGGCGGTCGCGGCCGGCCTGGGTCCACCGGTCGGCGGTGCGCTGGTCGAGGTCGGTGACTGGCGCTGGGCCTTCCTGGTCAACCTGCCCTTCGGCCTCGCGGCCTGGCTGCTCACCCGGCGGTTCGTGGTGGAGAGTCGTGCGCCCGGGCGACGCCGGATGCCCGACGTGCGCGGTGCGCTGCTCCTCGCCGCCGCCCTGAGCGTGGTGACCCTGGGCATCGTCCAGGGCAACGACTGGGGCTGGGCCAGTGTGGGTGTGCTCGGTTCGTTCGTGGCCGCCGTGGCGCTCACGATCGCCTTCGTGGCCAGCTCCCGCGCGCACGCCCAGCCGGTGCTCGACCCGGAGCTGCTGCGCATCCCGCCCTTCGCCGTCGCCAACGTCGTCACGGTCGTGGCCGGCATGGGGTTCTACGCCTACATGCTGACCAACATCTTGTTCCTGCAGTACGTGTGGGGCTACGACATCCTCAGGGCCGGCCTGGCGCTGGTCCCCGGGGCGCTCGTCGCAGCCGTCGTGGCCGGTGCGCTCGGACCGGTGGCGCAGGCGCACGGGTTCCGGCGGATCATCGTGCCCGGAGCCCTGGTGTGGGCGGCCGCCTACCTCTGGTACCCCCTCGTCCTGGACGACCAGCCCGCCTTCTGGAGCCAGTGGCTGCCCGGTCAGGTCCTCAGCGGGATCGGCGTCGGCGCCACTCTCCCGTTGCTGACCAGCGCGGCCCTCGCCGTGGTCCCCGGCGGCCGGTTCGGCACGGCCTCGGCGATCACCTCGAGCACGCGTCAGCTGGGCGGTGTGCTCGGCATCGCCGTACTGGTGGTCATCATCGGCACCCCCACGCCCGCGAACGCCTCCGACGTGCTGCGCGACGGCTGGCTGTTCTGCGCCCTGTGCTTCGCCCTCTCCGCAGCCGGAGCGGTACTGCTCCGCGGTGTGCGCACCGACGTCGCCGAGGACGGCGACGCACCCGCGCTCGGAGCAGCCGCGCTCCGGCTCCCGGAGCAGGTCTCCGTGCCGACGCCGGCCGACCACAGCAGCTACCTCGACCGGCTGCCCGGCGAGGTCCGCACCGCGCTGCTGGCCTGTGGGCGGCCGCAGACGCTGCCGGCAGGCACGTGGCTGTTCCGGCAGGGCGACCCTGCTGAGGAGATGTACGTCGTCGTGTCGGGGCGGCTCGCGGTCGAGCGACACGGACGCCTCATCCGGGAGCTCGGCGCCGGCTCGATGTTCGGCGAGCTCGCGCTGCTCACCGGACACGCACGGTCCGCGTCCGTGCGTGCCCGCCGCGACAGCGAGCTGCTGGCCGTTGCCCGTCCGGACTTCGCGCGTGCCGTCGCCGAGGAGCCCGCCGCCGGGATGGCGATCGCCACCGCCCTCGCCGAAGACCTCCAGTCGCCGGTCCCCCTGCACCGCGAGGGCAGCAGCCAGCCCAGCGTGGTGTCCGTGGTCGGCCTGTCCTCCGGATCGCCGGTCGAGGAGGTGGTCGATGCCCTGCAGCGGCAGATCGCGACACACCGGTCCCTCGTCGTCCTGGCCGAGGCCGCGCCGGAGGCGCTGGCCCGCGCCGAGCGGGACCACGAGCGGGTCCTGCTCCACGGCCGGATCGACACGGAGCGCGGCGACTTCGCCCTGCGCCAGGCCGACGTGGTCGTGCTGGTGGCCCGGGCGGACGAGCCACCACCGTCCGGATGGACGGCCGACCCCGAGCCGGAGGTGGTGCTGGTCGGCAACCGGCCCGACGACACCGCGATCGCGGCCTGGTGCGACGCAGTCCACCCGTGGCAGGTCACCACGGTCACCCAGCACGGGCTGGACAGTGGCCTTCGGTTGCTCGCGGCTCGGCTCGCCGGCCGCTCACTCGGGCTGGTGCTGGCCGGCGGCGGAGCTCGCGCGATGACCCACATCGGGGTGCTGCACGAGCTGGAGGCGGCGGGCGTGCACGTCGACCGGGTCGCCGGGGCCAGTCTCGGTGCGCTCGTCGCCGGGCTCTACGCCACCGGCATCAGCGCCGCCGAGCTCGAGGACCACGTCTACCGCGAGCTGGTCCGCGGCAAGCCGTTCGGGGACTACACCGTGCCGGTCACCGCCCTCTCCCAGGGAAGGCGGGTCAACGAGGTCCTCCGACGACACCTCGGGACGACCACGCGCATCGAGGGGCTGCCCCGAGTGTTCCGGTGCGTCTCCACCGACCTGCTGGCTCGCAAGCCCGCACCACACCGGTCCGGGCTGCTGTGGGAGGCGGTGGCGGCGTCGCTGCGGTTGCCCGTGCTGTTCCCACCCCTGCGATCGGGCAACCGGCTGCTGGTCGACGGCGGGGTCCTGAACAACCTTCCCGTCCGCCTGCTCACCGAGCGCGAGGAGGGCCCGCTGATCGCGGTCAACGTGGGCGTCGGCGGCTCGGAACCGCGCGGCGACCGGCAGCCGCGGATGCCGTCCCTCGGCGAGACGCTGCTGCGCACGATGATGATCGGCAGCAGCGGAGCCGTCGACCGGGCCCGCGCCGCCGGCGCCTACGTCATCTCTCCACCGTCGATGGGCGTCGGGATGATGGAGTTCCACCAGCTCGACACCATGGTCGAGTCCGGTCGCGCGTCTGCCCGGGCCCTGCTCGAGGCCACCGGCGGCTCATTCGACTGACAGCACCAGCCCACTCGTCGGGACGCCCGTGCCCGCCGTGACGAGCACGTGCGCCACGTCCGGGACCTGGTTGACCGACGTGCCGCGCACCTGCCGGACCGCCTCGGCGATGCCGTTCATCCCGTGGATGTAGGCCTCGCCCAGCTGACCGCCGTGGGTGTTGACCGGCAGCCTGCCGCCGATCTCGATGGCGCCGTCGGCGATGAAGTCCTTCGCCTCACCCCGGCCACAGAAGCCGAGCTCCTCGAGCTGCATCAGCACGTACGGCGTGAAGTGGTCGTAGAGCACGGCCGTCTGGATGTCGTCGGGACCCAGGCCCGACTGCCGCCACAGCTCCCGACCCACCACCCCCATCTCGGGGACGCCGATGTCGTCACGGTAGTAGGACGTCATCACGAACTGGTCGGCCGCACTGCCCTGGGCGGCCGCAGTGACCAGCGCCGGCCGCTGGGGCAGGTCGGCGGCGCGCTCCGGCGAGGTGACCACGATCGCCACTGCGCCGTCGCTCTCCTGGCAGCAGTCGAGCAGCCGCAGCGGCGCGGCGATCATCCGCGAGGCCTGGTGGTCCTCGAGCGTGATCGGCCTGCCGTAGAAGAACGCCTCGGGGTTGGTGGCGGCGTGGCGCCGGTCCGCGACGGCGACCCGTCCGAAGTCGGCCGACGTGGCGCCGTACTCGTGCATGTAGCGCCGCGCCTGCATCGCCACCGTGGCGGCGGGCGTCGTCAGGCCGTGCGGGTAGGTCCACGCGTTGTCGAGGCCGTTGGTGTTCACCTGCGCGTTGGCCCAGACCGCGGTCTGGCCGAAGCGCTGTCCGGAGCGCTCGTTGAAGCCCCGGTAGCAGACCACGACGTCGGCGACGCCCGTGGCGACGGCCATCGCGGCCTGCTGCACCGTGGCGCAGGCGGCACCGCCCCCGTAGTTGATCCGGCTGAAGAACCGCAGGTCGCCCATCCCGAGCTCGCGCGCGAGGGCGATCTCGGAGGTGGTGTCCATGGTGAAGGTGACCAGGCCGTCGACGTCGGACGGCGCCAGCCCGGCGTCCGCGAGCGCAGCCAGCGTCGCCTCGACCGACAGCTGCAGCTCAGAGCGGCCGCTCTCCTTCGAGAACTCGGTCGCGCCGATGCCGGCCACCGCGGCCCGGCCGGACAGTCCGCGACTCGCACTCAACGCAGCGTCACCTTCCCGATCACGTGGTCACCGAGCGACACCCGGCCGGTGACGCTGACGACGTCACCGGCGCGCTCACCGCTGAACACCAGGGTGTCCCCCGGGTACGCCGGGGCGCCGAGGCGCACGTCGATCGCGGCGATGTCGAGGTCGTGGCCCAGCACGTCGGTCACGTAGCGCTGGACCAGGCCCTGGCTGGTGAGGATGTTGACGAAGATGTCCTTCGACCCGGCGGCCTGCGCGCGGTCACGGTCGTGGTGCACGTCCTGGAAGTCACGCGTCGCGATCGCCGTGCTCACCACCAGCGTGGGGGTGATCTCGACCGACCACTCGGGCAGCCACTCGGGCAGCGTCCGGGGCTCAGCCATCACTCGCCTCCTTGCTCGCGATGCCGGCGGCACGACGCCACACCGGCAACGTCAGGTCGTCGTCGATCCGGCGGAACGAGACCGCCACCTCGTCACCGATCTCCACCGGCTCGTCGACCGTGGCGACCATCCGGACGCCCTCCGCCAGGTCGACCAGGGCGAGCTCGATCGGCAGCTCGTGACCGGGGATCGGCGGGTGGTGGTGGGTGACGTGCGAGAACACCACGCCACGTCCGGCGGACACGACGTACTCACGGTCCAGCGCGTGGCACACCGGGCAGCTCGGGCCGGGCGGGTGCCGCAGCGCGCCGCAGCCGGCACACTTCTGGATGCGCAGCTCCCCCGCCGCCGTGCCCTCCCAGAAGAACTCGGTGTCCCGGCTGCGGGTCGGGTGGAGGACGAAGGCACCCGGGCCTGCGGCCTTCCGGCGCGGGATGAACTTGAGCACCCGGAAGAGCATCGTGGCGACCCGCTCCGGTGCGTCCTCGGGGCCCACGAACCACTCCGAGCGCGAGGTGACGAAGTAGCCGTCGCCCATGCCGGTGCGCTTGGGGCCGACCACGGACTCCAGGCGCATCTCGAGGCGAGGCCGCTCCCCCAGCCTCAGTGTCCGGTCGTAGGTCTGGTCGCTGTTGGTGCCGAGCACGCCGGTGAAGCCCTCGTCGGTGAGCACGCCCATCATCGTGTGCAGCGGGTCGTCGGGATCCGGCTCGCCGCCGAGGCCGTACATCGTCCACACCTGCGCCATGGCCGGTGGCGCCTCGCCCTGCTGCCAGCGCGGGTTGCGGTCGCCCATCGCCTCGACCCAGTTGTTGATCGTCGGCTGGCTCACCGGGTCGCGCGCCTCCCGCGTGGAGCACACACCCCGCGCCATCAGCTCGTCGGCCGCCTTGCGGACCCGCGCGTCGACGTCGTCGGGGATGTCGGTCGGGTTGGTGGCATTCATCGGGGCACCTTCGGGAGTCCGAGCCCGAACATCGCGATCAGCTCCCGCTGCACCTCGTTGACGCCGCCGCCGAACGTCAGCACGAGGTTGCGCTTCGAGGTGGCGTCCAGGTAGTGCCCCAGCGTGGCGGTCCCCTCCTCGGCCGGGTCGCCGTACGCCGTGACGATCTCCTCGAGTGCCAGCCCGAGGGCCTGCACCTCGTCGGAGGCGAACACCTTCGAGGCGGAGGCGTCCGCGATCGCCGCCCGCCCCGTCGTCGACCCGCTGGCCACGCTCCAGTTGAGCAGCTCGTTCAACCGGAAGCTCACCGTCGCACGGGCGAGCGTCTCGCGCACCCACGGCACCTGCAGCACCGGCGTCCCGTCGGGAGTGGTGCGGTCGCGCGCCCAGTCGAGCACCAGGTCGCGCAGGCCCTCGATCCGTCCGGCCGGTCCGAGCATCACGCGTTCGTGGTTGAGCTGGGTGGTGATCAACCGCCAGCCGTCGTTCTCCTCGCCGACCAGCATGTCCGCGGGCACCCGGACGTCGTTGTAGTACGTCGCGTTCACGTGGTGCGACCCGTCCGAGGTGATGATCGGTGTCCAGGAGTAGCCCGGGTCGCGGGTGTCCACGATGAGCACCGAGATGCCCTTGTGCTTGGGGGCGTCGGGGTCGGTGCGCACCGCGAGCCAGATGTAGTCCGCAGCGTGTCCACCGGTGGTCCAGAGCTTCTGCCCGTTGACGATCCAGTCGCCCGTCGCCGGATCCCTGCGGGCCGAGCAGCGCAGTGCGGCCAGGTCGGTGCCGGCCTCGGGCTCGGAGTAGCCGATCGCGAAGTGCACGTCACCGGTCAGGATCCGGGACAGGAACAGGCCCTTCTGCTTCTCGGTGCCGAAGGCCTGCAGGGTCGGGCCCACGGTCTGCAGGGTCACGCTGGGCAGGTGCACGTCGGCGCGCGCCGCCTCGTTGGCGAAGATCTGCTGCTCGATGCCGCCCAGGCCCTTCCCGCCGTACTCCACCGGCCAGCCGACGCCCATCCAGCCGTCGCTGCCCATCTGCTTGATGATCCGGTGGTAGGCCGGCCCGTGCCGGTCGGTCATCATCTCCACCCGGTCCTCCGGGCGCACCAGGTCCGAGAAGTAGGCGCGTGCCTGCTGACGGAACCGGCGCTGCTCCTCGGTGAGCTCGAGGTCCTTCCCGGCGCCCTCCTGCACAGCCACCGCGGAGAGCGTGGCTGCCGTCCCCCCGAGGTGGCGGACGACGTCCTTCACGCGCGCGAAGTAGCGGTGCAGGGGGTAGGTCTCGTCCACGCCCATCCCGCCGTGCAGATGGTGGCAGGTCTGCAGCGCACGCGGGGCTCGTGCGGCGTACCACGCCGCTGCGACAGCGAGGTCGTCGTCGACCGGCTCGCCGGCGACCAGCCGGCGGACCACCTCGCCGGCCGCCAGCGACGTGAGCCGCGAGGCCACGAAGACGTCGGCGACCTGCAGGGCCACTGCCTGGAACTCGGCCAGCCGCCGATCGAACTGGGTGCGTTCCTTGACGTAGCCCGCGGTGAGGTCCCGGGCGCCGGCCAGCAGCCCGGCCCCGTGCACCAGCAGCGCGGCGGTTGCGGAGCGGCGCAGGACCGTGGGTGCGGCGTCCGTCAGCAGCTCTGCGGGGGCGGCGTCGAACCGGTAGGTCGCCTCGGCCTGGTCCGAGGACCCGCGCGTCGGGTGTGCACTGACCCCGGGGCCGGCCGGGTCGACCAGCGCCACCCCGCTGTCGGTGGAGACCAGCAGCCGGGTCGCGCCGGCGAGCACCGGCACCCCGACCTTGCGACCGGTGACGGCGCCGTCGACGTACGTCGTGCGGGGCTCGGCGGGCAGTGCCGTCCCCGGCTCGTCGGTCGCGGCGACCAGGTGCAGCTCTCCGGCGCCCACGCGGGGCAGCAGCGCGTCCCGCTGGGTGGGAGTGCCGGCCTCGACCAGGGTCAGCAGGCCCGTCGCGAGGGTGTGCCGGAAGGGCAGGTCGACCGCCCGCTGGGCGGCCTCGTGGACGAGCAGCAGCACCTCGCCGACACCGAAGCCCTCGCCACCGTGGGTCTCGGGCACCGCCAGGGCGAGCAGACCTGCCTCCGCGCAGGCCGCCCAGGTGCCGCGACGTCCCTCCGGACCCTTCGCCAGGACGTCCTCCAGCACGCCCCGGACCACCGAACGGGCATCCTCCTGTGTCTGCGCGCCCACGTGCACCTCCTGATGATTTCTGTAACGTGTTCTACTCTAGCCGAGATCGCTGCTCCCGGAGGTGCCCCGTGCTGATGGACGACCTCGGCGAACGGCTGCGCGGACGGGTGCAGGGCCGACTCCAGGAGCTCGTGCGCCTGCCCGACTTCACCGTGCCCGAGGGTCGCTGGCTGGAGCTGCCGCGGCGCGGCCGCACCTGGCTGACCGACCTGGCCGGCCCGACCCCGGACGCACCGGCCGTCGTCCTGCTGCACGCGGTCGGCTGCACCGGCCTGCTCACCTGGTTCCCCGCCCTGGCGGCGCTCACCGAGCGCTACCGCGTGATCACCTTCGACCAGCGCTGGCACGGCCGCGGCATCGTGTCGGACAGCTTCGCCGTCTCGGACTGTGCCGACGACGTGGCCGTCGTGATCGCGGCGCTCGACCTCGTCGATCCCGTGGTGGCCGGCTACTCGATGGGCTCCATCATCGCCCAGCGGGTCTGGCGCCAGCACCCCGACGTCGTGGGCGGGCTGGTGCTCGCCGCGACCACCGACCACTTCCGCAACACGGCACCCGAGCGCCTGTTCCACGCGGGCATGGAGTTCGGCATGGGCAGCCTGCGGGCCCTGGCCCGGTCACGGACGCTGCAACGCGGTGCGCTGCGCACGGCGGAGGCGCTGGTCGACACCGAGGCCAGCGACACCCAGGAGTGGGCGCTCGAGGAGTGGCGGCAGACCAGCCCGTGGGCGATCGGCCAGGCGGTGGCGTCCCTGGGCCGGTTCCACTCCACGCCCTGGCTGCCGCGCATCGACGTGCCGACGGCGGTCGTGGTCACCGCCCGCGACAAGGTGCTCTCGCCCGACGGCCAGCGGCGAGTCGCCGCCGCCATCCCGGGCGCCACGGTCCACGAGACACCGGTCGGGCACGCCGGCTGCGTGCTGCAGGCCGACCGGTTCGTGCCCGTGCTCGTGGAGGCGGTGGACACCACCGCGGGGCGGGTCGAGAGCATCCACCGGGCGCGCACCAGGTGACCGGTCGACGTCGAACCGCCCAGTAGGCTCCCCGCCATGGCCTTCTCGTACGCCGCCCGCCAGCTCGTCATCGCCGGTCTGGCAGCGAACGCGGTCCGGCCCCTCGGCGGCCGCTACGGCAGCATCCCGGCCTTCGCGGCCGGCTGGCTCACCAGCGAGCTGGCGCCCCAGCTGCTCGCGCTGTCCGCGGCCGACACCGCGGCCGAGCTCACCCTGCGTCGGCGCCGTCGCCGCGGTGCCGGCAATCGTGCGACGAGCCGGCTGGGCCTCGTCGCGGCGGCCGTCGGCATCGGCACCCTCGGCCACTTGGTGCGCGGTGCGATGGGTTCGGGCGAGACCGTCGAGGGCACCCTGAAGGAGAGCCTGGGCGCCGACTACCTCGACCGGCTCGAGCAGCCGCTGGACGTGCCGCCGCACAGCACCTGGCGCGAGCTGGCGCGACCGTTCAAGCTCACCGATCCCGGCGTCGAGGTCATCCGGGACATCAACTACCGCGTCGGTGGCAGCCGCGCCCGGCTCGACATCTACCGGCCCAGGGGTGTGGACCTGCACGGTGCTCCCGTGCTGTTCCAGGTGCACGGCGGGGGCTGGACCATCGGGGACAAGTCCCAACAGGGCCTGCTCCTGATGAACCGGATGGCCCAGCGCGGCTGGATCTGCGTGGCGAGCAACTACGCCCTCGCGCCGAAGCACCCGTTCCCCGCCCAGATCATCGACGTCAAGAAGGCCCTGGACTGGGTGCGGCAGCACATCGGCGAGTACGGCGGCGACCCGTCGTACATCGTGATCACCGGAGGGTCGGCCGGTGGGCACCTGGCCGCGCTCGCGGCCCTCACCCCCGACGTCAAGGAGTTCCAGCCGGGATTCGAGGACGCCGACACGCACGTCTCGGCCTGCGTGCCGTTCTACGGCGTCTACGACCTTGCCGGGCTGACGGGTGACCAGCACGCGGTGGGCATGCGCGACTGGTTCCTGGGACCACGGGTGTTCCGGAAGGACCCGCGCGAGCACCTCGAGGACTTCGTCCGGGCGTCGCCGCTGGCCCACGTGGCGGGCCACACTCCCGACTTCTTCGTGCTGCACGGCGCGAACGACTCGCTCGTCGACGTCGGCCAGGCGCGCCAGTTCGTCCGGATGCTCCGGGAGAAGTCGGACGCGAGCGTGACCTACAGCGAGCTCCCCGGCGCCCAGCACGCGTTCGAGGTCTTCGGCTCCATCCGCAGCCACCACGTCATCAAGGCGGTCGAACGCTGGCTCGAGTGGCACCGCGCCACCCGTCGCGAAGCGACGTCCGAGGGCGGTTCAGTCGCGCGGAAGTCCGAGAACCCGCTCGCCGACGACGTTGCGGAGCACCTGCGTCGTACCTCCGGCGATGGACAGGCAGCGGGTCAGCAGTAGCTCGTGGTTGGCGGCGGTCGCCAGGGCGTCGTCGGTCAGGGCGCGTCGCCCCAGCAGCTCGACGACGAGCTCGGCGGAGTCCTGGCGGCTGCGCACACCGAGCAGCTTGGCAACGCTCGACTCCGCCCCGGGTCCCTGGCCCGCGAGCGAGCGCAACGTCGAGCGGACGCCGAGCAGGCCGACCACGGTCGCGAGGGCGACCGCCCGACCCACGGCAGCCTCGCCGTCGGCGCCGGCCAGCTCGACCGCACGCTCCACCGAGTCGCCCAGCCGGCTGCCGGCCATCGCCACCCGCTCGTTGGCCAGCGTGGCGACCGCGAGCCGCCAGCCGCCGTCGACGTCACCCACCACGTCGGTGTCCGGCACCAGCACGTCGTCGAGGAACACCTCGTTGAACATCGCCTCACCGGTCAGCTCGCGCAGCGGCCTGATCTCGATGCCGGCCGCGCGCATGTCCACCAGGAAGTAGCTGATGCCCGCGTGCGGCTTGCCACCCGTCTCCGGGTCGGCGGTGCGCGCCAGACAGATCGCCCAGTCGGCCTCGTGGGCCAGCGAGGTCCACACCTTCTGGCCCGTCAGCCGCCAGCCGCCGGCCGCGTCGTCGCGCACCGCCCGGGTGCGCAGCGAGGCGAGGTCGGAGCCGGCGCCCGGCTCGCTGAAGAGCTGGCACCAGCGGATCTCCCCGCGCAGGGTCGGGCCGAGGAACCGCTCGCGCTGCGCGTCGTCACCGTGCCGCAGGATGGTCGGCGCCGCCCAGGCGCCGATCTTGAGGTCGGGCCGCTGGACGCCGGCACGCTGCAGCTCCTCGTCGATGACCAGCTGCTGCACCGGGTCGGCGCCCAGGCCGTACGGCGCCGGCCAGTGCGGCGCCAGCAGGCCGGACGCCGCCAGCGCCTCGCGTCGCTCCGGCTCCGGCAGGCCGGCGACGCGCTCGGCCGAGGCGCGAGCCTCGTCACGGTACGGCTCGTCGCGACCCTCGAAGTCGACCGCGCTCGTCCGCCGCACCCCGGTGGCCGCGTGCCGGGCGAGGTCCGCCGCCCACGTGTGTGACCCCCCGAAGAAGGACCGCAGCGCCAGCGCCCGGCGCAGGTAGAGGTGGGCGTCGTGCTCGTAGGTGAAGCCGATGCCCCCGAGCACCTGGATGCAGGACTTCGCCACCGCCACCGCGCCGTCGAAGCAGGTCACCGCCGCCACCAGCGCCGCCAGCCGGCGCTCGTCGGGCTCGGCGCCGTCGATCGCCAGCGCCGCGTCCCAGGCTGCCGCGGTGACGGCCTCGCTGGTCTCGAGCATCTCCGCGCACAGGTGCTTGACCGCCTGGAAGGCACCGATCTTGCGCCCGAACTGCTCGCGCACGCCGGCGTAGGCGACCGCCGTGTCGAGGCACCAGCGGGCAAGCCCCGCAGCCTCCGCAGCGGCGAGCGCCTGGACCAGGTCCTGGGACCGCTCGTCGTCCAGCTCCACGCGGAGCGCCCCTTCAGGCAGCTCGGTGAGCGTGCCGAAGCTGCGGGTCAGGTCGACGGAGCCGGTGAGCCGCACCGCGGCGTCGGCCGTGTCGACCAGGTGCCAGTGGCCGGCCCTGCCCACGAGCAGCTGCTCGGCCTCCGCGTCCAGCACCACGCCGTCGACGGCCAGTCCGACGGACACCGCACCACGGGAGAGCGCGCCGCGCAGACCGTCGTCCGTGATCACCAGGCCGGCAACGGCACTGGTGAGCAGCGGACCAGGCACGAGTGCGTAGGCGGCCGCCTCCAGCGCGACGGCCTGGTCCAGGACGTTGCCCTCCCCGCCGTACGGGGCCGGCACCGCGATCGTGGCCAGTCCCAGCTCGGCGTACCGCTCGCTCCACCCGCGCAGGTCCGCACCGTCTGCATCGGCGCGACGCACCGCCTCGACCGCGCCCGCGGCCTCGGCCCACTTGCGCACCGAGGCGGCCAGCTCGGCGTGCTCGACGCTGATCCCGATCGACATGCGGCTCCCGTCCGTCGTACTAGAACAGGTTCTCATTCTGCCATGCCCCTGCCCGCCGAGGCGTCACTTGTCTGCTGCCCGGGACCGCCGAGGCGTCACTTCGCTGCAGCCGTGGGCCACCGAGGCGTCACTTCGCTGCAGCCGTGGGCCACCGAGGCGTCACCTTCAACCGACCGGGTCTCCCGCATCTCCGTGCACCCGCCGCAGCCAGCGCATCGAGCCCAGCGTCTCCTGCGGCTCGAAGCAGCCGCTGTCCACTGCGCGCTGCCAGACGTGGAAGGGTGGCTGGCCACCGTCCTCCGGGCGCTCGAACACGTCGTGGATGACCAGCGCACCGCCGGCCTGGACCCACAGCGCGAAACCGGCGTAGTCGTTCTGGGCGTGCACCTCAGCGTGGCCGCCGTCGATGAAGAGCAGCGCCAGAGGGGTGCGCCAGTACGACGAGACGGTGGTGGACCTGCCCACGACGCCCACCACCTCGTCCTCGAGACCGGCCCGCGCGAGGGTCCGCCGGAAGACGGGCAGGGTGTCCATCCGGCCGAGTTCCTCGTCGACGAGGCTGGCGTCGTGGTGCTCCCAGCCGGCCTGGTTCTCCTCCGAACCCCGGTGGTGGTCGACCGTGAACACGACGCTGCCCGCCGCCCGGGCGGCCGCACCGAGGTAGATCGCCGACTTTCCGCAGTACGTGCCGATCTCGAGCCCAGGCCCGTGCGGCAGGTGCTGCCGGGCGAGGCGGTGCAGGAAGGCGCCCTCCTCGGGCGGCATGAAGCCCTTGGCCTCGACGGCGTGGGTCAGCAGGTCGGGCGGCATGGTGGTCACGGGCGCACTCTAGTGACGCCTCGGCGGTTCTTGGCTGCAGCAACCTGACGGCTCGGCGGTTCTGGGCTGCAGCGAAGTGACGCCTCGGCGGGTCAGCGGGAGGAGGGCGAGGTGGTGACGGACTCGCAGCCGCACTCAAGGGCCAGCTCGGAGAAGTGGGCGCCGAGGGTGTCGCCGCGCATGATGCCCGAGCCGGGGGTGGTCCGCGACAGCTCGTCGGCCGCCAGGATCACCGCGGCGGCGGTGTAGGTGGTGTGCTCCTGGGGCCAGAACGCGCCGACGGAGTCGCTGCCCTGGCCGTTGACGTCGTCGGGGTAGACGTAACCGGTCCAGTAGGCGCCGCTGAGGTCGCGCAGATGTTGCATGTCCGCGAACAGCCGCACCGCGCGCTGGTGGTCGTCGAGGGCGTCGAGCGCCATCACCAGCTCGCAGGTCTCCGCACCGGTCACCCAGTTGTTGGTGTCCACGCACTTGATGCCCAGCCCTGGTACGACGAACCGGTCCCAGCGCTCCGCGACCAGGTCGATCCCGGCGCGCCCGCGGACGGCGCCGCCGAGGATCGGGTAGTACCAGTCCATCGAGAAGGTGGCCTTGTCGAGGAACAGGTCGCGGTGCTCGCGCAGGGCGTGGCCGAGGCGCCCCCCGGCGAGCTCCCACCCGGGCTGCGGATCGTCCATCAGGTCGGCGAGCGCGACGCCGGCGCGCAGCGACTGGTAGATGCTGGAGCTGCCGGCGAGCAGCGCCTCCTCGTTGACCTTCGCCGGAAGGCGGGTGCCGTCGGGCGCGACGTCCCACTCCTGGGACCACGCGATCCCGCCGAAGGGCAGCTGCATTCCGGTCACGAAGTCGAGCCCGCGCCGCACGACGGGCCACATCTGCTCGACGAACGCCAGATCCCGGCGCAGCAGCCAGTGGTGCCAGACGCCCACGGCCGGGTAGGCCGACATGTTGGTCTCGCCGCTGGCGTCCTCGACCTGGCCGCCGGCGACCTTCATCGGCCAGGACCCGTCGTGGCGCTGGGTGCGGCGTACCCACGCATGGGCGCGCTCCGCCTCCGCGACGCGCCCGCAGGTGAGCAGCGCCATCGCCGCCTCGATGTGGTTCCACACGTCGACGTGCTGGCCCGGCGTCCACGGGATCGCCCCGGAGGGCTCCTGCATGGCAGCGATCGAGTCCGCCGTCCGCGCCAGGTCGACGGCGGTCAGCACTCCCTCGACCGCAGGGACGCGGTGCCGGTCCGTGCTCACCGCGACCTCACAGGGGCTTGCGGAAGTAGAGCACCAGACTCTTGCCGAGCACCGGGTTGAGCAGCCGGTCAGCCGCGCGAGTGAGGCGGCCCAGGGCACGCGGCGACTGCATGATGTCCCAGACCAGCACCTGGTGGAACGCCTTCACGAGCGGGTTGTCGGCGTTGTCGACCCCGACAGCGCACTTGAGCCACCAGTACGGCGTGTGCAGGCCATGGGCGTGGTCCTTGCCCTCGAACTCCATGCCGGCCTTGCTGACCTTGTCGATCAGCTCCTTGTCGGAGTAGATCCGGATGTGCCCGCCGGGAGCGTTGTGGTAGTCGTCGGAGAGCTGCCAGCAGACGACCTCGGGCAGCCAGCGCGGCACCGTCACCGCCATCGTGCCTCCGGGACGCAGCACCCGGACCAGCTCGCCGATGGCCTGCAGGTCTGCCGGGATGTGTTCGAGCACCTCGGAGGCGACCACCCGGTCGAACTCGCCGTCCGCGAACGGCAGCGAGAGGGCGTCGCCCTGCTTGATGTCGGCCTCGGCTCCCGCGGGCACCTCGCCGGCCTCCTTCATGGCACCGAAGATCTCGAGCACGCCGGCGAGCTCGTCACCGTCCTGGTCGAACGCGATCACGTCGGCGCCGCGGCGGTACATCTCGAAGGCGTGCCGGCCGGCACCGCAACCCATGTCGAGGACCCGGTCCCCCGGGCGGAGCGCGAGCCGGTCGAAGTCAACGGTGAGCATGGGTCTCCTGTTCGGTGGTGGAGCGGGTCGAGCCGTGGAAGTCGGCGAGCACACGTTCGTACGCCGCAGCGGTGGCCCGCGCGACGGCCCGCCAGCTGAACAGCTCCTGGGCGCGCTCACGGCCGGCGCTGCCCATCCGGCGGCGTCGCTCCGGGTCGTCGAGCAGCTCGGCCAGCGTGCGGGCGAGCTCGCCCACGTCACCGGGCGTGACCAGGTCGGCGCAGAGCCCGTCGGTGCCGACGACCTCGGGGATCGCGCCGGCCCGGCTCACCACGAGCGGGGTCTCGCAGGCCATCAGCTCGGCGGTCGGGAGCGAGAAGCCCTCGTAGAGGGACGGCACGCAGGCGACCTCGGCCGAGCCCATCACCCGGACCAGCTCCACGTCGCTGATGCCGTTGACGAAGGTCACGTGGTCGGTGAGCCCCAGCTCGTCGATGAGTCGCTCGGTGCGGCCACCGGGGGTCGGCCTGGTCACCAGGACCAGCTCGAGCTCCTCGCGCTCGGTGCGCAGCTTGGCGAACGCCTCGAGCAGGGTGGAGATGCCCTTCATCGGCGCGTCGGCGCTGGCCATTGCCAGGATCCGGCCGGGCACCCGTGGCTCGGTGGGCGGGACGAAGCAGTCGTCGACGCCGAGCGGGATCACCTGCATCTTCGCGGGGTCGATGCCGAAGTCACGCGCGGCGTCGCGTCGCGAGGACTCCGAGGGCGTGAGGATCCAGCGGGCTCGGCGGGCCACCTGGCCCTGCATGCGCAGGAACCCGTACCACCGGCGCAGGCTGAGCTTCTTGCGCAGTGTCGGTGCCGCCGCGATGTCGACCCGGCGGTCGAAGGTGATCGGGTGGTGCAGGGTGGTGAGCACCGGCAGCCCGAGCTCCGGCTCGATCCGCGCGATGCCGTGGGCGAGCACCTGGTTGTCGTGCACCACGTCGAAGTCGCCGGCGCGCTGGGCGAGCACCTTGAGCACCCGCTTGCCGAACGTGCGGGGCTCGGGGAACCCGGCCGTGCACATGATCGCGAACTCCTCGACGTCCACGAGGTCGCGGAACTGCCACGGCCACACGACGCGGAACGGGTCGGGCTCGCGGTAGAGGTCCAGGCTGGGCACCTTGGTCAGCGCCACGCCCTCGTCGAGCTCGGGGTAGGGCTGGCCGGAGAACACCTCCACGCTGTGGCCCAGCGCGGTCAGCTCGCGGCTGAGGTGGCGGACGTAGACGCCCTGTCCACCGCAATGGGGCTTGCTGCGGTAGGACAACAGTGCGATGCGCAACGGCCCGCCTTTCACCGGTCTGCTAGTGGAACGTGTTTCTATTATGCCGAACGCGACTGTTAGCCTGATCGGCGGACCCGGTCAGGTCAAGACGCCCCGTCAGCACGGGCACGACTCACGGGCACGCGGCAATTCTGCGGTTTGCGGGCACGGAAACACACAGCAGAGGAGTGAGACCTTGGCCACCGCCAACTCGTCGGGCAGCGCGACCACCATCGACGCCGCCTCCACGCTTGCCCAGGGCGAGGGCTCGGCGGCCCAGCGCGACCGCCGGCGTCGGATCCTCGAGGCCACCATCGCGCTGGCCTCCAAGGGTGGCTTCGACGCCGTGCAGATGCGTGCGGTGGCCGAGCGGGCCGACGTGGCGCTGGGCACGCTGTACCGCTACTTCCCCTCGAAGATCCACCTGCTCGTCTCCGCGCTCGCCGCTCAGTTCGAGCAGACGCAGGAGATGGTCTCGCGC
Organism: Marmoricola sp.; assembly: GCA_035708765.1. Classification (GTDB taxonomy): domain Bacteria; phylum Actinomycetota; class Actinomycetes; order Propionibacteriales; family Nocardioidaceae; genus Marmoricola. The sequence continues at coordinate 53,801 of DASTFI010000120.1, read as the reverse complement.
AAGCCGGTCCCGGGCGACACCCCGGTCGAACGGGTCATCTACGTCCTCAAGCGGGCCACCCGGGGCATGCAGGGCGACCCCCAGCTCACCGAGGCGCTGACCCGCGCGTTCATGTTCGCCGACTCCTCGGTCGCCCGCGAGATCCACGTGGTCGGCATGCAGCTGACCGGGATGCTGAACCGGGCCATCAAGGGCGCCGACTTCGTCGAGGGCGCGGAGCCCTCGGACGAGGAGATCGCCGTCGCCCGGGTGATCAGCGACGTGTGGCTCTCCGCGCTGGTCTCCTGGGTCACCGGCCGGTCCACCGCCGAGGAGGTCGGCGACCACATCGAGACCGCCGTCCGCCTGGTGCTCCGCTGACGACCGACGCCGGACCGACTGCCTGACCGTCTGGGATCACCCGGCTAGCCGCCGAAGGCGTGCGTTGCGGTGGCGCCGCCGTCGATCGCGAACTCCGCCCCGGTCACGAAGGACGACTCGTCGCTGGCGAGGTAGACGTACAGCGGCGCGACGTCCGCCGGCGTGCCGACCCGCTTGAGCGCCACCTTCGAGGCGCCGTACTCCATTGCGGCGTCGCCGCCGTGCACGCGGGTCATCGGGGTGTCGATCATGCCGGGGTGGACCGAGTTGACCCGGATGCCCTTCGGCCCGAGCTCCAGGGCGGCGGCCTTCGTCATGCCCCGGATGGCGAACTTCGTCGCCGTGTAGCCGGTGCACAGCGGCATGCCGCCGAGGCCCTCGATGGACGAGGCGTTGATGATGGATCCGCCGCCGTTCCTGCGCATCGTGCGGGCGACGTGCTTCATGCCGAGGAAGCAGCCCTTGGCGTTGACGTCGAACAGCAGCTCGAACTCCTCGACCGCCATCTTCTCCAGCTCGGCGAAGCGCAGGATGCCGGCGTTGTTGGCCAGCACGTTGACCGGTCCGAACCGCTCGTCGGCCTCCTCGACCAGCGCCGTCCACGACGCCTCGTCGGACACGTCGTGGCGGCGGAAGTACGTCGCACCGGGCTGCTCCTTCTCGAGCACCTCAGCGAGCGCCTGGCCGGCGTCCTCGGCGATGTCGGCGATGACCACCTGGGCACCCTCGGCGACGAAGGCCCGGACGATGGCCTCGCCCTGCCCCTGGGCACCGCCGGTGACGATGGCGCGCTTGCCTGCCAGTCGGGACATGTTCACTCTCCTCGGCTGAGCTGCATGACGGAGTCGGCCGCGAAGCTCAGCGCAGGGTCGCGGGACTCGAAGTAGCCGCCGAGGCTCTGGTCGAGCTCGGCAAGGTCGAAGGTGCCACCGGCGGCGTCGAACTGCTGCTCCACGACCGGGGCCGCGAGCAGGGCCACCATGCCGCCGTACACGACGAAGACCTGGGCGGTGATCCGCGCTGCGGCCGGCGAGGCGAGGTAGGCCACCAGGGGGGCCACGTGCTCGGGCGCGTAGGGGTCGATCGCCGCACCGGAGGTGTCGGCCCCGAAGACCTCCGCCGTCATGGCGGTGCGGGCGCGCGGGCAGATCGCGTTGGCGCGCACCCCCACCTTCCCCAGGCCCCTCGCGGTGGACAGGGTGAGGGCGGCGATGCCTGCCTTTGCCGCGGCGTAGTTGGCCTGCCCCGGGGAGCCGGCCAGGAAGGCCTCGGAAGCGGTGTTGACGATGCTCGCGTCGACCGGCTGCCCGGTGCCCTTGAAGCGGCTGCGCCAGTACGACGCGGCGTTGCGCGAGAGCAGGAAGTGGCCGCGCAGGTGGATCCGCACGACGAGGTCGAACTCCTCGTCGGTCATGTTGAACAGCATCTTGTCGCGGGTGATGCCGGCGTTGTTGACGACGACGTCGAGACCACCGAGCGCCAGCGCCGCCGCGACCATGGCGTCGGCGGTGCTCCGCTCACCGACGTCGCCGGCAGCCACCACGGCGGTGCCGCCGAGCCCGCGGATCTCCTCGACGGTCTCCTCGCCGGCTCCGGGAAGGTCGTTGACGACGACCGCGGCGCCGGCACGGGCGAGCTCGAGCGCCTCGGCGCGGCCGAGGCCCTGGCCGGCCCCGGTCACGATCGCGACCCGGCCGTCGAGGGTGGGGGCAGAGTTGTCAGGCATGCGGGCAAGAGCTCCTGGTGCTGTCGGGGTGGGCTGAGGTTGTCAGGTGGCCGGCGGCGGTCCGGATCCTGGTCCCGGCCACCGGAAGCGGTCAGTCGTCGACGACGCTGATCGCCGACTTCGGGCAGGCGGCGACCGCCTGCATGACGACGTCGCGGTTGGCGTCGGTGACCTCGGGGTCGAGCACCTGCAGGTTGTCGTCGTCGTCGACCTCGAAGTTCTGCGGCGCCAGTGCCTCGCAGAGCGCGTTGGACTCGCAGAGGTCGTAGTCGACCTTGATCTTCGGCATCGTCACGTCACCTTTCTCGGGGTTGGGTCAGCCCGCCGCACCGGGCAGTGCGGACATCTTGCGGTGGTCCCACGTCGCGACCTTCTCGGGCTCGACCACGACGGCGACGCGCTTGCGGGCCTGGCCGGTGACGACCTGCTCCCCCAGCTCGCCGAGGTCGGCTCCGTCGGCCATCACGTCGGCGACCCGGCGTCCGACGGCCAGCACCTCGTCGTACTCCTCGACCAGCCGGGCGGTGCCGCGGATGCTGGCGCCGCGGAGCTCGAAGTAGTCGTCGCCGTCCTCCACCAGGCAGGTCAGGCGGGGGTCGCGGCGCAGGTTGGCGATCTTCTGCGACCGGCCGTAGGTCCAGAAGACCAGCCGCTCGTCCTCGATCGCGTAGAACAGCGTGGTCAGGTGGGGGAAGCCGTCCGGTCCGTTGGTGGCGACCTGCACCTTCTTGTTGGCGGCCAGGAACGCCGACAGCTCTGCCGGGCTCATCCGCACCGCGTCACGACTCGCCGGCATGGCTCACGATCCTTCGCTCGAGTGCCCGGGGAAGACGCCCTGGTCGGGGAAGACGAGCGGCGCGGCGTTGTTGACCGCCGTGGCCACCTCGCCGAAGCCGACCGCGATGAGGCGGACCTTGCCGTCGTACTCCGTGATGTCGCCGGCGGCGAAGACCCGCGGCAGGTTGGTGCGCATCGCCGTGTCGACCTTGAGGTGCCGCTTGTCGAACTCCAGGCCCCACTCCTTCATCGCGGAGAGGTCCGCGACGAAGCCGAGTGCCGCCACGACGGCCTGCGCGGGACGGATGAGCACCTCGTCGTCGTTGGTGGTGATCTCCGCCTTCTCGACCGCACCGTCGCCCACCAGCGCGGTCACCTGGGCCTTGGTGATCACCTCGACCCGGCTGGCGAGGACGGCGTCGACGGTGGCCTGGTGGGCCCGGAACTGGTCGCGCCGGTGCACCAGGGTGATGTTGCCCGCGATCGGCTCGAGGTGGTGCGCCCAGTCGAAGGCGCTGTCGCCGCCGCCCACGATGACCACGTCCTTGCCGGTGTACTCCTCGAACGACGGGACGAAGAAGACCAGGCCGCGGTCCTCCCAACCCTCGCCGGCGGGCAGCGGCCGGGGGGTGAACTTGCCGATGCCGGCGGTGATGATGACGACCTTCGCGTGCACGACGGTGCCGTCGTCAAGACCCATCGTGACCCCGCAGTCGGGATCCACCGTCAGGGTGGTCGCGGTCCGGTCGAGCAGGTAGGTCGGGCTCGCAGAGGCTGCCTGCTCGACGAGGTCGGCGACCAGCTCGCGGCCCTTCACGTTGGGGAAGCCGGCGACGTCGAGGATCGCCTTCTCCGGGTAGAGCGCCGAGACCTGGCCGCCGAGCTCGGGCAGCGAGTCGACGAGGGCGACCGACATGCCGCGGAAGCCGGCGTAGTAGGCGCCGAACAGGCCGGCCGGACCTGCTCCCACGATCAGGAGGTCGGTCTCCACGGCGCTCGTGACAGGCGGGGAGGACACCTCGGTGGGGTCTGCAGCCAACGGGGATTCCTCTCGGTTAGAACGTGTTCTAGTTTATCAGAACGCACTCATGGCGGACAGTCGCCAGTCTCCATCGGCGCGGGTCAGGGTGACCAGCACCCGGTTCTGGTCGATGCGGGGCGTGTCGCTGTCCTTGGTCGTCGTGGACTGGTTGGTGAAGGCCAGCACGCGAGCCTGGTGCTGGTCGGCGGAGACCAGCCCGGCCGCCACCACGTCGGCCCGCAGCACCACCTGGTTGTGTCGGGTCTGCTGGTCGACCGTGCCCATCGCGTCCTCGTACTGCCGGCGGAACTCCGCGGTCATCCCTGCCTCCGCCTTCCGGCGGTCGGCCGCCAGGGTGTTCCACTTGTAGCTCAGCGTCGCCTCGGTCAGCTTCGTCGCCGCGGAGAGGGCGGCGTCGCGGGCCGCCGGGTCGGCCAGCTGGACGGCCGCGGCGTCCGGGCCCGTCGTCGACACGGCGGGCTCCCGGCCCCGGCTGAGCACCAGGACGACCACCACGACCAGCAGGCCCGCGAGTGCGCCGAGCAGTACGCCGAACAGCCGGGCGCCGGCCCAGAACGGCACCCGCTCCTCCGGCACCTCGGTCGGCCCCTCCGCAGGCGCGTCCTCGGGAGCCTGGTCCGTCGCCGCCGACGCCTCGGTGAGGTCGGCCCGGCACCAGCGGCAACGAACCGCCTGCGCCTTGATCACCTCCGCGCAGTAGGGGCACACCTTCTCGTCGGGCTTCAGCTCGGTCACGGTCACCCCACGAAGGTCAGCTGGGAGGTGAGCCACTCGCCACCGTGGCGGACCATCGTCAGCTCCATCCGGTAGTAGCGCTTCTGCGGCTTCTTGGTGTTCTTGTTGGACACGTCGGAGTTGGCCGCGACGTAGAGGGTGGCCTTGTCACCGTCCAGCTCGCTGACGCCGACCTGCAGCACCTTGCCGGTCGCGACCGACCGGTTGATCTTCGCCAGCTGCTGCAGGTTCTCCCGCGACGACGAGTACTGGCCCTTGAACGGCTGTGCGGTGCCGGCGAGCACCCGCTCCATGATCGGGTCCATGTGCTGGTAGTCGACGTGCAGGAAGTCGGTGGTCCACTCGCGGGCGGCCGCCTTCACGTCGTCGTAGGCCAGCAGCTGCCGCTGCTCCGCCGTCGGCTGGTGAGCGGGGGCGAGGACGTCCGGCACCGCAGCCGGGCCCTGCGCGAGGATGGCCGCAGCCCAGCCGAGCAGGGCGAGCACGAGCACGGCGAGGGCGGCGTTCGCGACACCCCGACGACGTACCGGGCGCCGGTCGGGTCCAGGCGCCGGCCGGAGGGTCGGCGCGCTTGCGGGATCACTCACCCGCGGTCACCGGCCCGACCAGCATCCACTGCCACGAGCTGTCGCCGAACACGTTCGCCCACCCTCCCGACTGGCCGATGACGACCGGCCGGCCGTCGCCGGTGCGGGTGGCACCGGTGCCCGGATCGTACCCGGAGACGTCGTAGGAGCGGCCGTTCGCGCTGGCCGTGCCGTACGACGGCGCGAAGTTGACCCCGCGCTGGTTCATGGGCGGCCCGTCAGCCCCGTCGTAGCCGGGTTGGGCGCGCGGATCGCGGCACTTCGCGGGGAAGACCGGGGTGTCGCTCTGGTCGGTCGCGTTGCGCCACCGCTCTGCCCGCAGATAGCCCTGCATGCACGGCGGCACCGAGTTGTTGAGCTGCAGGTTGATGTGGCCGTAGCCGTCACCCGGCGTGCCGGTGAAGCCCGACGACAGCACCCGCGGGAAGGTCACCAGGGTCTGCTCGATGCTGGGCAGGTTGGCGGTGAGCACCTGGTTGACCGTCACGAGGTTGCTGAGGAACACCGGGAGCGTCGGCTCGAGGCCGCGGAGGAGCAGGTCCACCTGCCGCACGGTCGACGGACCGCCCTGCAGGATCGTGCGTACGTCGCCGTCGGAGGATCGCAGCGTCTGGGTCACATCGGCGAGGTCGCGGGCGAAGGACCGGATGTCGGCCTCGTGGTCGGCTTGTGTCTGCAGCACGGTCCGGCCGGTGTCGAACAGGTCGATCGTCTCCTGCTGGTGCGCGCGGGCCTGCCGGACCAGCTCGCTGCCCGAGTCGACCATGCGCTGCAGCGGACCGGCGGTGCCTCGGAACATCTGGCCCAGCTCGCTGACCACCGTGGTGAGGTCGTGGCGGTTGACGGAGTTGACCAGGGAGCTGAGCTCGGTGAGCAGCTGCTCCTCGGGGACCGGCATGCTCGCGGCGTTCCCGACGAGGGTGTCGCCGTCGTCGAGGTAGGGCCCCTTCGCGCTGGTGGGCGCGATGTCGAGGTACTGCTCCCCCACGGCGGAGAGGTTGTGCACGAAGATCGGTGAGTCCTGCGGGATCTTCGCCTCGTCCTCCAGCGTCATCGAGACACGCACGCCGGACGGGATGACCTCCATCGCGGTGACCTTGCCGACCTTCAGCCCGCGGTAGGTGACCTCGGATCCCTCGAAGAGGCCCCCCGAGGTCGGCAGCGTGGCCTGGACGTGCAGACCGCGACCCAGCACCCGGTCCACGACGCCGAGGTAGGCGCCGGCCACGTAGACGATGCCGACCGCGCTCAGCACCAGGAACGCCATCAGCCTGATCTTCACCCCGCGCGTCACGACAGTCCTCCCAGGAGCCCGCCCAGGCCGCTCCCGGGGCCATCCGACCCGTCAGCCGACCCGTCAGCAGTCCGGTCACCCTCTCCGGCTCGGCCCGTCGGCGCCGGTGTACGCGGACCGAACAGCTCGGTGACCGCGCCGAGCGGACTGCGTCCGTCCAGGCCGGGCAGCAGCGGCCCGGCTCCGCCGCACAGGTAGTTGTCCGGGAACAGCAGGCACAGCTGGCTGAGCACCTTGTCGTCCAGGGTCTTGCAGACCGGAGCGAGCGGGGTGGCCGAGCACACGTTGATCAGGTTCGGCAGCTGGGTGCTCGGGGCCTTCAGGATCTTGTTGAGGTCCAGCTCCACCTTGAACAGCGCGTTGGCGTAGTCGCCGCGGGCGATGTCACCGGCCTCCTTGGGGAACGGGAAGCTCGCCAGCATCGAGAGGCCGCGGGGGAAGGAGTCCCCCGCCTCGTTCAGCTTGGTCAGCACCGGACGCAGGTGCCGGAGGCTGGCCAGGAGGTCGTCCTTGCTGCCGCGGATCACCCGGGTCCCGACCGCCCCGAGGCGGTCGAGCTGCTCCAGCATGGTGACCAGGGCGCGGTGCTGCTCGTTGAGCACCTCGAGCGCCGGACCCATGGCGTCCAGGGCGTCGTCGAAGGTCTTCTTCTCGCGGTTCAGCGTCGCCGCCAGGTGGTCGATCGACTCCATCGCGGAGATGATGTTGGACTTCTGCCGGTCGAGGCTCCCGACCAGGGCGTCGATCTGGGCGAGCACGTGTCGGACGTTGTCGGTGCGCCCCTCCAGCATCTTGTTGAGCTCGACGCTGATCGTCTTGAGCTGGCCAACCCCGCCGCCGCTGAGCAGCATGGACAGGGCGCCGAGGACCTCCTCCACCTCGGGGTTGCGGCCGGTCGCCGACAGCGGGATGGTGTCGCCGTCGGAGAGGCGCGCGGCCACGGCGGTGCCCTCGGGCGGGTCGAGCAGCGCGATGTACTTCTCGCCCAGCAGGCTCGTCTGGCGCACCTCGGCGACCGCGTTCTGCGGCAGGTCGATGTCCTTGCGGACCCGGATCTGCACCTCCGCGTGCCAGCCCCTGCGCTCGACCTCCTCGACCTGGCCGACCACGACGTCGTCGACCATCACTGCCGTTCGGGGTACGACGTTGAGCGCGTCGCGGAACTCGACGGTGACGAGGTAGCCGTCGGACTTGTCCACCGCGTTGCCGGGCAGCGGCAGGTCGTAGGCACCGTCGAACGAGCAGCCGGAGACCAGCAGCAGACCCGCGAGCAGGGCAGCGAGCAGGGCAGCCGGCCGGCGTGCCGGGGACAGGGTCGCCATCAGGAACCGCCTCCGCCCAGGGCGCCCAGCAGCTCGGCCAGGCTCTTCGGCGGCGCCTGCGAGTCGAGTCCCGGCAGCGGCTGCTGGGCCGGGAGGCCCGGGAACCCCTGGCGCGGCAGGGACTTCACCACCGGCTTGAGGATCTCGTTGAGCAGCGTGCAGACCGTCTTCGCCTGCCGGCCGGGGAACTGGCCGGAGTTGACCACGATGTCGCACATCACGTCGGGGAGACCGTAGAGCATCGGGGTGAACTGCACCCGGGATCCCTGGGTGCCCGTCTTGGAGTCGAAGCCCAGGGTGAGGTTGCCCAGGCCCAGGGCACTCAGCCGGGCCACGGTGTCCAGGGACTCCTTCTCCTTGGCCATGATCCCGAGGATGTCGGTCAGGCCGCGCACGTCGGAGACGAGCGCGGCACGGTTGTCCTTGACGAAGCTGCGCACCGTGCCCATCGCGCGGGCCAGCGCGGCCAGTGCCTGGGCCAGCTCACCGCGGTCGCCCGAGAGCTGTGCCGACACCGAGGACAGGTCGCCCATGAACCGGCTGACGAACTGGTCGTTGGCGGCCAGCACGCGGGTCAGCTGGGAGAGGTTCTGCACGGAGGAGAACAGCTCACCGCTGTTGTCGCCGAAGGTGCCGACGGCTGCCGAGAGGTCCTTGATCGTGCGGTTGCCGAGCGCGCCGTTGCCATCGAGGGCCTTGGCCCCGGCGTGCAGCAGCGCGTCGAGACTGCCGTCCTTGTTGGCGCCCTTGGGGCCGAGCGCGACGGTGAGGTCGGAGAGGCTGCGGTAGATCTCGTCGAGCTCGACCGGGGTGCCGGTGCGCGCCAGCGGGACGTCCGCCCCGTCGGCGAGGGTCGGTCCGCCCGTGTAGGCGGGGACGACCTGGACGAACCGGTCGGCGACCAGCGTGGGGGTCACGATGGCGGCCTTGGCGGCCGCCGGGAGCTGGTAGTGGTCGTCATAGGCGATCTCGACCTTGACGTTGTCGCCCTGCGGGACCACGGAGGTCACCTCGCCGATCTGCACGCCCATGACGCGGACCTCGGTGCCGGGGTAGACCGACACGGTGCGGGCGAAGTGCAGGGTTGCAGTGCGCTCGGACGGGCCCCGGGTGAACACCAGCACCGCAGCGGTCAGCAGCAGCACGAGGGCCGCGACCAGGAACGGGCGCACGGAGCGGGACAGCTTCCTCACCGCCATCACTCCTTCCTCGGTCCGGGCACGAACTCGCCGGTGGCGAGCCCACCGAAGTTGGGCACGTAGGCGTCGAACCACGGTCCGGTCCCGACGATGTTGATGAGGATGCTGGCGTAGGGACCGAGGTTGTGGATCGTCTTCTGCAGCTGGTCGCGTCGCGCCTGCAGGAACGTCACGGCCGTGTGCAGCTCGGCGAGCGCCGGTCCGATCTGCGCCTGGTTGTCGCGCGCCACCCCGCGCAGCTGGACCCCGAGCCGGCGGGCGTTGACGAGCAGCTCGTGGATGGCGTCACGGCGAGCGATCAGCTCACGGAAGACCAGGTCGCCCTGCTTCATCAGGGTGACGAGGTCGCCCTTGCGGTCGTTGAGCAGTCGGGTGACCCGGTCGGCACGGTGCAGCAGCTGCTCGATGCCCTCGTCGCGGCTCGCGATGGTGCGTGAGATGCGCGAGAGCCCGCGGAAGCTGCTCCGGACCTCCGGTGCGGCCGCGTCAAGGGTGTCGCCCAGGCTGGTCAGCGCCTTCGACAGCTGGTCGACGTCGATCTTCTCCGTGCGGTCGGTGAGCTCTCCGAGGGTGCCGACGATGTCGTAGCCGACGATGGTGTGGCTGACCGGGATGGTGCCGCCCCCGGCCATCGTCCCCGAGCCCTCCGGGCGGATCTCGAGGTACTTCTCGCCCAGCAGGTTGAGCACCTCGACCGAGGCGCGGCTGTCCGGACCGAACTCCGCACCGTGCACGTCGAAGTCGATGGTGACGTGGCCGCCGGTGATCCTCACGTCGTTGATCCGCCCCACCCTTACCCCGGCGATCTGCACCATGTTGCCCTCGTGCAGCCCGCTGGCGTCCTTGAACTCGGCGTGGTAGCCGGTGCCGCGGAAGCCGGGGAACTTCTGCAGGTTGAACGCGGCCGCCATCACGACGAGCAGCACCAGCAGGCAGACGGTGCCCAGGCGCAGGATGGCGTGGTCGGAGCGTCGTGCCATCAGCCGTCGCACCTCGCGGCCGTGCTGTGGAAGCTCAGGTTGTCGAGCTTCTGCTGGATCTGCTTCAGGCCGGGGACGGAGTCGTTACCACCGGGCAGGCCCAGGTCGGGCAGGATGATCTTGCCCTGGAAGTCGCAGAGGTAGTAGTTGTACCAGGATCCGTAGGTGCCGGTGCGCGTCTGCCGCTCCAGCATGACCGGCAGCCGGTCGAACACCTCGTCGAGCACCTTCTGGTTGCCCGGCTCGTTGAGCGTCGACAGCAGGGTGCGCAGCTGCGCGATGTCGTCCTTGAGCAACGGCCGTCCCCGGGTCAGGAGGCCGGCCACCTCGCGGGTCAGCCCGGAGATGTTCTGCAGCGAGTCACCGATCGCGGTGCGGTCCCGGGCCAGGTTGCTCATCCAGGTCCGCAGCTGGATGACCAGCTGGTTGAGCTGGTCGTGCCGCTGGTCGACGGTGCCGAGCATGGTCGAGAGGTTCTCGACCACCCGGCCGATCAGCTCGTCGCGGTCGGCGAGTGAGTTGGTGAGCGAGGCGGTGCTGGCGAGCAGGCTCTTGACCGTGCCGCCCTCTCCCTGCAGCACCCGGACGAGGTTCATCGAGAGCTCGTTGACCTCGTCGGGGTTCAGCGCCTGGAAGAGCGGCTGGAAGCCGTTGAACAGTTCGGTCAGGTCCAGCGCCGGGCTGGTGCGGGAGACCGGGATGGTGCCACCGGCCGTCAGCCGCGCCGCACCCGGCGTGCCCTGCGTCAACGACAGGTAGCGGGTGCCGACGAGATTGAGGAACCGGATCTCCGCGCGACTGGCCGTGGTGAGGGGGACGTCGCTCTTCACCTGGAACGTCACCCGCGCCCGGTCACGGTCGGCGATGCGCACGTCCTTCACCTCACCGACGGAGACACCGGCGATGCGCACGTCGTCGCCCTCCTGGAGCATGCTCGCGCTGCTGAACACGGCCTCGTACTCGGTCTGGCTCCCGAAGCCGAAGTTGCCCATGATCGCGGCGAGCGTGCCGGTCACCACGATCGAGACGAGCGTGAAGACGCCCAGCTTGAGCGCGGCCGTGGTGGTCCTGAGGTTGCGGTTCGTGGTCATCTCACTCCGCCCCGTCCGCGAGGTCGAGTGGCGGGAACGGAACCTGGCGACCCGGGTTCGGCAGGCCCAGGCACCAGGGCCCGTGACCGATCTCGCCGTACTCCGGGCGGTCCTGCGGACCGTACGGCGGCCGCTGCTCGGCCGCGAAGCTCATTGTCTGGTTGACCCGCCCGGTCGAGAAGATCTGGTTGAGCCGGTCGGTGTAGCGGTCGGCGCCCTCGAGGACGCACGGGAACTCCGGCGAGTAGGTGTCGAGCAGGCCGACCAGCGGGACCGCCAGCCGGCCCTCGCGCAGGATCGCCTGCTCGTTGGCCGCCAGCACCCGGCGACCGGTCCCGGCCAGCGTGGTGACCCCGTCGATGAAGCCCGCGAGCTGGTCCTTCATCGAGGTCACCGTGCGCGCCGTCGTGGTGGCGTTGTCGAGGATCCGGAAGAGGTCCGGCGCCGCAAGGTCGTAGGTGTGCGAGACGTCGGCGAGCAGCGACAGGTCCTGCTGCAGCGTGGGCAGGTGCGGGTTGATCGCCGTCAGGTACTGGTCGAGGTCCTCCAGTGTCTGGCCGATCTCCTCGCCACGGCCCGACAGGGCGGTCGCGAGGGCGTGCAGGGTGGTGTTGAGGTCGGCCGGACGGATCGCGCGCAGCAGCGGGAACAGGTTGGCCAGGATCTGGGAGAGCTCCACGTTGGTGCGCACCCGCGACGCCGGGATCACCGTCCCGTCGCGCAGCATCTGGCGGGCCGGCCGCTCGGGGTCCACGAGAGCGACGTACTTCTGCCCGAACAGGGTGGTCGGCAGGATCTCCACGGTGATGTTGGCCGGGATCGTGCGGGCCTCGTCGGGGTCGAGCGCCACCCGGATGCTCGCCTGGTGGCCGTCCTGACGCACCGAGTCGACCCGGCCCACGAGCACCCCGTGCATCCGGACGTCGCCGAACTTCACCAGCTGCAGGCCCGCGCGCTCGGCCTTGATCGTCACCATGGTGGAGTCGGCGAAGGCCTTGTCGTAGATGGCGATCGAGAGTCCGATGAGCAGTGCCGTCACCGCGACGAAGACGGTGCCCGCGACGATCAGCCGGGCGTGCTCGCGTCCGGTGTCGTGGGTGATGTTCACCAGCATCGGCTACCCCGTGATCCGCACGGTCGTGGTCGAGCCCCAGATGGCGAAGCTGAGGAAGAAGTCGGCGACCACGACGGTCACGATGGAGCTGCGGATGGCGTTGCCGACCGCCGTGCCCACCCCCGCCGGGCCACCCGACGCGGTGTAGCCGTAGTAGCAGTGGATCAGGATGATCAGCACCGCGAGGACGATCAGCTTCAGGAACGACCAGAGCATGTCGACCGGTGGCAGGAACTGGATGAAGTAGTGGTCGTAGGTGCCCGCCGACTGGCCGTAGATCATCGTGGTGATGAGCCGGGGCGAGAGGTACGACGCACACAGCGCCACGATGTACAGCGGGATCACTGCCAGGAATGCGGCGACCATCCGGGTGGTGACCAGGAACGGCAACGACGGGATGCCCATCACCTCGAGGGCGTCGATCTCCTCGCTGATCCGCATCGCGCCGAGCCTGGCGGTGTAGCCGCACCCGACGGTCGCGGCAAGGGCGATGGAGGACACCAGCGGCGCCACCTCGCGGGTGTTGAAGTAGGCGGAGATGAAGGCGGTGAACTTGGCGACGCCGATCTGGCTGAGCGAGGCGTAGCCCTGGATGCCCACCTCGGTGCCGGCGAAGAACGCCATGAACGCGATCACGCCGACGGTGCCGGCGATGACGGACAGGCCACCCACGCCGAAGGCGACCTCGGCCAGGATGCTGGCGATCTCGCGCTTGTAGCGGCGTATCGCCCGGGGCGTCCAGGCCAGCGCCTTGACGTAGAACAGCAGCTGGTCGCCGCGCTGCTCCAGTCCGTGGCGGCGCTCCTTGACGAAGGCCGATCCGAGCTCGGTGAGGGCGGACACTGCTCAGAGTCCGTTCTGCGGGACGAGCTGGAAGTAGATCGCGGTGATGATCGAGTTCAGCGCGAACAGGAGCATGAACGCGATAATCACCGACTCGTTCACGGCCCGGCCGACGCCGCTCGGCCCGCCGCCCGCCTTGAGGCCCTTGTAGGCCCCCACGATGGCGGCCAGGTAACCGAAGAGGATCGCCTTGACCATGCTGACGTAGAGGTCGGGCAGGCTCGCCAGTGCGGTGAACGAGGAGAGGAAGGCACCGGCCGAGCCGCCCTGGATGATCACGGTGAAGAAGTAGCCGCCGCCGATCCCGGCCGCGATGACGATCCCGTTGATCATCGCGGCGACGAAGACGGTGGCGAGCACACGCGGCACGACCAGGCGCTCGATCGGGTCGATGCCGAGCACCTCCATCGCGTCGATCTCCTCGCGGATCTTCCGCGCGCCCATGTCGGAGCAGATCGCCGAGCCGGCTGCCCCGGCAATGATCAGCGCGGCGGCGATGGGGGCCGCCTCGCGGACCACCGCGAGCACCGCGGAGGCCCCAGCGAAGGACTGGGCTCCGAGCTGGCCGGTCAGGTTGCCCACCTGCAGCGAGATGACGGCGCCGAACGGGATCGAGACGAGGATGGTGGGCATCAGCGTGACACTGGTGATGAACCACGCCTGCTCGATGAACTCACGGGTCTGGAAGCGTGCGGTGAACACGGCCCTGGTCACGTCGACGACCATGGCGGCGATCTCACCCGGCCCGCGGACCACGGATGCAACCGAGATCGCCACATGCCCTCCCTGGTCCGGCCCTGTCGGTGTCGAGTCGAACGCCAAAACTAGAACACGTTCTCTTTCGGGGCAACTCCCCCGCTGCCCCACCCTCTTGTGCAGGAGAACGAGACGCCTCCCGATCGGTCACGGACGGCTGGGGTCGTGACGCAGCTCACGAAGGAGCCGCCTAGACTCCGTCGTCGTGGATGAGGAAGCGGTCACCGACGTCCGGCGCCGCCTCCGCGAGCATCCCTCCGCCATCCTGCTGGTGTGCCAGGTCGGGGCCGTGCTGTTCTACCCGTTCCTCAACGACGCTCCGGTCGGCCGGACCATCCTCGGCGTGGTGTCCATGCTCGTCGTCGGCCTGGCTCTATGGGCGGTGCGTCGGACCCCCGCCCTCAACGTGGTCGCGTTCTCCCTCGGCCTGCCGGCGCTCGTGCTGACCGTGCTGGAGACCGTCTCCGCCCGCGACGACACCGTCGTGCTGATCAGCTCGCTGCTGCACGCGCCCTTCTACTTCTACGTCGCGGTCGGACTCATCCGGTACCTGTTCCACGACACGCACGTGACCGCCGACGAGTTCTACGCCGTCGGCGCTGCCTTCACGGTGGTCGCCTGGGGCTACTGCTACATCTTCCAGGCCGTGGAGGTCGTCTGGCCGGGGTCGTTCTCCGGGCTGGATGCCTCGGCCGACCCGCAGACCTGGTTCAACCTGCTGTTCCTGTCCTTCACCACGCTGACCAACACCGGCCTCTCCGACATCGTGCCGGCGCTGGCCCACGCCCGCTCGGTGGTGATGCTGGAGCAGTTCACCGGCGTGATGTACCTCGGCCTGCTGCTCGCCCGGATCATTGCGATGGCCAGCGAGCGCCGCAACCGCTGAGGAGGAGCGCGATGAAGCTCGAGCTGTTGCACTGGAACGACGTGCACGGGAGGTACGACGCGCTCGCCCGGCTGGCCGCCCGGGCCCGACAGATCCGGTCCGAGGCGGAGCACCCGGTGCTGCTGCTCGACGGCGGCGACATCGAGGACGCCAGCGTCGAGCTCTCCGCGCTCAGCCACGGGGTGGCCGGGTGGCGGTTGCTCGGTGCGGCCGGGGTCGACGCGGCGGTCGTCGGCAACGGCGGGCTGTTGCGCTACGGACCGGCGGCGCTGCCGTCGTACGCCGCGGCCCTGGGCCATGAGCCGCTGGCCTGCGACCTGCTGCTCGACGAGGCGCCGCTGCCGGGCTCACGCCCGTCCCGGTTGCTGAGCGCGGGCGGCCTCCGGGTCGGGGTGGTCGGTGCCACCGACTTCTACCCCAGCTACCAGCGCGCCTTCGGGCTGACCGAGCGTGGCCGGGTCACCGCGATCCGTGACGAGGCGGTCACGCTCCGCGATGCCGGGGCCGACTTCGTGGTGCTGCTCAGTCACTGCGGGGAGGACGCGGATGCGGCGATCTCGTGGGCGTTGAGGGGTGCGGTCGACCTCATCGTCGGCGGCCACACCCACGAGCCGTTCCCGCAGGGGCGCCGGGACCGGGGCGTCCCGATGGCGCACGCGGGGTGTTTCGGACAGTTCCTCGGCCGGATCGTCGTCGAGATCGGCGACTCGGTGCAGGTGGTCTCGATGACGCTCGAGGAAGTCCCGGAATCGACAGCACCCGACCCGGCCGTGGTCGCCGAGCTGGTCCGGGCCGAGGCAGACCTGCAGGACTGGCTCGACGAAACGGTCGGCAGCCTTCCCGCGCCGGCACCCCACGGAGACGGCGCCACCACCGCCGCTGCGGAGCTGATGCTGTCGGCGCTCCTGCACCGGTGTCCCGCCGATGTCGGCCTGCTGGTCACCGGAACCCTGGAGGCCGGCCTGCCGGCGGGGACGGTGCGCCGGCGTGACGTCTACGCCGCCTGCTCCTCCCCCGGCAATCCGGCCACCGCGCAGGTCCCGGGTCGGCTGCTGCGGTCGATGCTGCTCCGTGGGGCTTCGTGCGAGTACGGCGAGCTGGCGCCGCGGGTGTTCCGCGGACGGCGCTACCAGGGCCTCACCACGGCCGGGGCGCGGGTCGTGGACGGCGTCGTCCTGATCGGCGACCGGGAGCTCGACGACGCCGCGACGTACACCGTGACCGCCACCGACCTCGAGCTCGGCCACTACGGACGCCTGGTCGACACCGACGTGCCCGGGGTGCGGCTGGACACCAGCCTGATCATGCCCGAGGTGCTGGAGGCCCATCTGCGCGGCTGACCGCGCCGGGACTTCGCCGGCGATGCGGAGTGCGAGCGGCTGAGCGGGCGGTCGGCTCCGTCAGCCAGCCGCAGCGCTCATTTCGTCGCCTCGATCATCTGGCGCAGCTCCTTCTTCAGGTCCCTGATCTCGTCACGCAGCCGGGCGGCGACCTCGAACTGCAGCTCGGCCGCGGCGGTGTGCATCTGCTCGGTCAGCTGCTGGACCAGCTCGGCCAGGTCGCTCGACGGCAGCCCCGCGAGGTCGGGGTTGGTCTCCTTCATCCGCGACAGGCCCGGGACCGGCGCGACCTTCTTCTTCCCCTTGCCCTGGCCCCAGGTGGCGAGCAGCTCCTCGGTGTTCTCGTCCTCACGGGCGAGCATCTCGGTGATGTCGGCGATCTTCTTGCGCAGTGGCTGCGGATCGACGCCGTGGGCCTTGTTGTAGGCGATCTGCTTGGCCCGGCGCCGGTTGGTCTCGTCGATGGCGTTCTCCATCGAGGGGGTGATCCGGTCGGCGTACATCACGACCTGCCCGGACACGTTGCGCGCGGCGCGGCCGATGGTCTGGATGAGGGACTTGTCGGACCGGAGGAAGCCCTCCTTGTCGGCGTCGAGGATCGCCACCAGCGACACCTCCGGGAGGTCCAGGCCCTCGCGGAGCAGGTTGATGCCGACGAGCACGTCGTACTCCCCCAGCCGCAGGTCACGCAGCAGCTCGATGCGCTTGAGCGTGTCGACCTCGGAGTGGAGGTAGCGGGTGCGGACGCCGTTCTCCAGGAGGTAGTCGGTCAGGTCCTCCGACATCTTCTTGGTCAGCGTGGTGACCAGCACCCGCTCGTTGCGCTCCACGCGCTCGTTGATCTCGTGGATAAGGTCGTCGATCTGGCCCTTCGTCGGCCGCACGATCACCTCGGGGTCGATCAGGCCGGTCGGACGGATGATCTGCTCGACGACGTTGTCGATGCCACCGCCCTTGGCGATCTCGTAGTTGCCCGGGGTGGCGGAGAGGTAGATCGTCTGGCCGATGCGGTCGAGGAACTCCTCCCACTTCAGCGGCCGGTTGTCCATCGCGCTGGGCAGCCGGAAGCCGTGGTCGACAAGGTTGCGCTTGCGCGACATGTCGCCCTCGTACATGCCACCGATCTGCGGCACCGCGACGTGGGACTCGTCGACGACGAGGACGAAGTCCTCGGGGAAGTAGTCGAGCAGGCAGTTGGGAGCGCTGCCGCGACTGCGGCCGTCGATGTGCATCGAGTAGTTCTCGATCCCGGAGCAGGAGCCGACCTGGCGCATCATCTCGACGTCGTACGACGTGCGCATCCGCAGCCGCTGCGCCTCGAGGAGCTTGCCCTGCTTCTCGAAGGTGCCGACCTGCTCCTCGAGCTCGGTCTCGATGCCGGTGATGGCGCGCTCCATCCGCGCCGGGCCGGCGACGTAGTGGGTCGCCGGGAAGACGTAGAGCTCCTCGTCCTCGGTGAGCACCTCACCGGTGACGGCGTGCAGCGTCATCAGCCGCTCGATCTCGTCGCCGAAGAACTCCACCCGCACCGCGTGCTCCTCGTAGACCGGGAAGATCTCCAGGGTGTCGCCGCGGACCCGGAAGGTGCCCCGGGTGAAGGAGAGGTCGTTGCGGGTGTACTGGATCTCGACGAGGTGTCGGAGGAACTCGTCGCGATCCATCCCGGGCTCCTGGGGCCCCACCCGCAGGCGCAGCATCCGGTCGACGTACTCCTGCGGCGTGCCGAGGCCGTAGATGCAGGAGACGGTGGAGACCACGATCACGTCGCGACGCGTCAGCAGCGAGTTGGTCGCCGAGTGGCGCAGCCGCTCGACCTCCTCGTTGATCGAGGAGTCCTTCTCGATGTAGGTGTCCGTCTGCGGGACGTAGGCCTCCGGCTGGTAGTAGTCGTAGTAGGAGACGAAGTACTCGATCGCGTTGTCGGGAAACAGCTGGCGCAGCTCGTTGGCGAACTGCGCGGCCAGGGTCTTGTTGGGCTGCATCACCAGGATCGGCCGCTGCAGCCGCTCGGCGACCCAGGCGACGGTCGCGGTCTTGCCGGTGCCGGTGGCGCCGAGCAGGACGACGTCCTTCTCGCCGGCCTTGATGCGCTTCTCGATCTCCTCGATCGCAGCGGGCTGGTCACCAGAGGGCTGGTAGTCCGAGATCACCTGGAACGGAGCCACCCGGCGCTCGAGATCGGTCACAGGACGCATGGCGTCGAGCCTACGTGGCAGCGCCGACAACCCCGGAGTCGATAACGTCGGCGCCATGACCGAGACCATCCGCTGGGGCATCCTGGCGACCGGCAAGATCGCGCACGCCTTCGCCCGCGACCTGGCGTTGCTGCCGGACGCCGAGCTCACCGCTGTCGGAGCCCGCCGGCCGGAGTCGGCGGCGGCGTTCGTCGCCGACCTCGCACCCGAGCTGACCGGGCAGGAGCGCCCGCCCACGGCGCACGGCTCCTACGCGGCCCTCGTGGACGACCCCGGGGTCGACGTCGTGTACGTCGCCAGTCCGCACGGCCTGCACCACGAGCACGTGCGGCTGGCCCTGGAAGCGGGCAAGCCGGTGCTGTGCGAGAAGGCACTCACCCTCAACACCGCACAGGCAGAGGACCTCGTCGCGCTGGCCCGCGAGAAGCAGCTGTTCCTCATGGAGGCGATGTGGATGGCCTGCCATCCGCTGGTCCGCGACCTGGCCCGGCGCGTGCGCGCCGGTGAGTTCGGCGCGCCGCGCCAGCTGGTGGCCGACCTCGGCTGGGTGGTCGACCGACCCGAGACGGACCGGCTGCTGGCGCCCGAGCTGGGCGGTGGCGCACTGCTCGACATGGGGGTCTACCCGCTGACCCTCGCCGACCTGCTCCTCGGCGAGCCGGACGCGCTGGACGGTGTCGCGGCGCTCTCCCCCGCCGGCGTCGACCTCAACCTCGTGATGGCGGCGCGCTACCCGTCCGGAGCGGTGGCCGCGCTGACCGCGACCATGACCGCCCACTCCCCCCGCACCGCCTGGCTCGCCACCGACCGCGGCCGGCTGGACATCCCGGCACCCTTCCACCACCCCGAGCTGGTGCGCTGGGTGGAGTACGACGCAGCGGCGGGCGCCTTCCGCGAGCCGGTCCAGCTCGATCCGCCCGAGCCGCTCGTCGGCACCGGGCTGGGCAACGAGGCGGCGGAGGTGATGCGCTGCCTGCGCGCGGGCGAGCTCGAGAGCCCGCTGGTGCCACACGCGCAGACGCTGCGCATCATGCGCCAGATGGACGCCCTGCGTGAGCAGATCGGGGTGACCTATCCCGGTGACCGGCCCGCCAACGGCTAGATTCGGCGCCGTGAACCTCCGCCGCGCGACGATGCCGGGCGCGCGCCACCTGTGGCCGGCCCTGAAGCGGGCGCTCCTCGCCTTCTTCGGGCTGCCACTGCTCGTCGGTGTCGTGCTCACCCTGGTCGACTCGTGGCGGCGTCGCGGCAAGAAGCCGGAGCGGTTCACCACCCTTCCGCCGCGCGAGACCGACATCGGCTCCGGCACCGTCACGACCTACACCTACGGTCAGGACCTCTACGCCGACATGCTCGACGCGATCGCGCGGGCCCGGCACATGGTGCTGTTCGAGACCTACATCTGGAAGGGCGACCCGGTAGGGCAGCAGTTCAAGTCCGCCCTCTCCGACGCAGCTGACCGGGGCGTCGAGGTCCACGTCATCTACGACGCCTTCGCCAACATCGTGGTGCCGGCCTGGTTCAAGCGCTTCCCACGGACGATGCGGGTGCTGCGCTTCCCCATCTACAACGCCGGCTGGCGCTTCTTCGACCTGCGCCGCTACGGTCGCGACCATCGCAAGATCCTGGTCGTGGACGACGATGTCGCCTTCGTCGGGGGCTACAACATCGGGACGCCGTACGCGACGGAGTGGCGCGACACGCACGTCCGGATCACCGGGCCGGCGGTGTGGGACCTCAAGCGCAGCTTCGCCGACTTCTGGAACCAGCACCGCAGCGCCGGCACCACCTTCACCCGACGCCACCTGCGGCCGCTGCTGCTGCAGTCACCCGAGACCTCGTGGGAGCCGCGGATCCGGGTGCACCGAAACCTCCCGCTCCAGTGGATGTTCCCGATCCGGTCGATGTACCTCGAGGCCATCAACCGGGCCCGCAGCAACGTCTGGCTGACGCACGCCTACTTCATCCCAGACCAGGACTTCGTCGATGCGCTCAAGGCGGCCGCGGCCCGCGGTGTCGACGTGCGCATCCTGCTGCCGCACAAGTCCAACCACGTGGTGGCCGACTGGATCGCCCGTGGCTACTTCGCGCAGCTGCTCGACGCCCGCGTCCGGGTCTTCCGCTTCAACGGTGCCATGGTGCATGCCAAGACCGCCACCGTCGACGGCAACTGGTCCACCGTGGGGACCGCCAACATCGACCGGCTGTCGATGACCGGCAACTACGAGATCAACGTCGAGTTCATCGACCCCGGCATGGCCGCGGTGATGGAGGAGATCTACTGCTCCGACATGCGCCAGAGCAGTGAGCTGATGCCGCGCGACTGGCGCTCCCGCGGCGTCGAGCGACGCGCGACCGAGTGGGTGCTGAAGCCCCTCAAGATCCTGCTGTAGCCGCCCTGCGGGCCGACCCGCTCACCCGTCTGCCTGGACCTGGAGCTCCCCGTCGGCGTACCGCTTGCGCAGCACCTTCTTGTCGAACTTCCCGACCGAGGTGCGCGGCACCTGGTCGATGAAGGCGAAGGCGTCCGGCAGCTGCCACTTGGCGAAGTCCTTGGCCAGGAACTCGCGCAGCTCCTCGGGGGTCACCGTGGCACCCTCCTTGACGACCACGGAGGCGAGCGGGCGCTCCTGCCACTTCTCGTCCGGGATGCCGACGACCGCTGCCTCGAGGACCGCCTCGTGGGCCATCAGGGCGTTCTCCAGCTCCACCGAGGAGATCCACTCGCCACCGGACTTGATGACGTCCTTGGCCCGGTCCGTCAGCGTGATGTAGCCGAGTCCGTCGAGGAGGCCGACGTCCCCGGTGCGCAGCCAGCCGTCGTGGAACTTCTGCTCGGCCTCCGGGTCGTCTGCGTTGTAGTAGCCCGCCGTGACCCACGGCCCGCGCACCTCGACCTCGCCGACGGCCGATCCGTCGCGCGGCTGGACCGAGCCGTCGTCGCCACAGGTGCGCCCCTCCACGCCGCAGAGCAGCCGACCCTGGCCGCCCTTGTAGGTCCAGACCTCGTCGCCGGTGACGCCCAGGGGTACGCCGGCGGCGGTGGCCACCGGCGAGGTCTCGGTCATCCCCCACGCCTGCCGGATCTCCAGTCCGTGCCGCTCCAGCAGGGCCTTCTGCAGCGACACCGGCACGGCCGAGCCGCCGCAGAGGATCAACCTGATGGAGTCCAGCCGGACGTCCTCGTGGGCGTCGAGGTAGCCGAGGACGTCGTTCCACACGGTCGGGACGGCGCCGGAGACGGTGGGCCGGGTCTCCTGGATGAACCGCACCAGCGGCTCGGCCTGCAGCCAGCGGTCGGGCATGCACAGCGAGGCCCCGCTCATCAGGGCGGCGTAGGCCAGGCCCCAGGCGTTGGCGT
The DNA here is from genome assembly GCA_035708765.1 of Marmoricola sp. GTDB lineage: Bacteria > Actinomycetota > Actinomycetes > Propionibacteriales > Nocardioidaceae > Marmoricola. Next base: position 32,193 of record DASTFI010000120.1, on the reverse strand, counting down.
GGAACATCGGCACGATCGGCAGGATCCGGTCGTGGAAGGACAGGCCGGCCACGTTTCCGCCGCAGGCCGCCATCGAGTGCAGGTAGGCCGAGCGGTGGCTGTAGACGACGCCCTTCGGGTGCCCGGTCGTGCCGCTGGTGTAGCACATCGCCGCGGCGTCGTCCTCCTCCATGTCGGGCCAGTCGAAGGTCTCCGGCTGGTCGGCGAGCAGGTCCTCGTAGAGGAGCACCTCCTTGCCGGACGAGCGCAGCGCCTCCAGGTCGGCGGAGGCGGCGTCGGGACCGGCCACCAGCACGTGGGTGACTGTCTCGAACTGGGCCAGGTGCGGCGCCAGCAGCCCCACCAGCGAGTCATCGACGATGACGACCCGGTCCTCGGCGTGGTTGGCGGTGTAGACGAGCTGCTCGGGGAAGAGCCGGATGTTGAGCGTGTGCAGCACCGCCCCCATGGAGGGGATCGCGAGGTAGGCCTCGAGGTGCTCGGTGTTGTTCCACTGGAAGGTCGCGACGCGCTGGTCGCCGTCGATGCCGAGGGAGCGCAACGCGTTGGCGAGCCTGGCGACGCGCTTCCCGAGGTCGCCGTACGACGTCGAGCGGGAGCCGGAGTCGGTCGCGGTCACCACCTCGGAGTCGCCGTGCACGGTGGTGCCGTGCCGCATCAGGGAACCGATGGTCAGGGGCGTCTGCTGCATCGTGCTCTTCATGACCCCCATGTAAGTGCCTCGCGCACCCCGCGTCCATACCTCGTCCACTCCGGGCGAGCTGCGCCGGCTTGACTACGCTCCCGTCATGCGACCTCCCGTCCCCTCCCTCGAGGGCCGCACGACCTTCCTCACCGGCGCTGCCAGCGGCATCGGCCGTGCCACCGCCCTGGCCGCTGCCCGCGAGGGAGCGGTCCTCTTCCTCACCGACGTCGACCAGGCGGGTCTGCTCGCCACCGTCGACGAGATCCGCGCCGCCGGCGGTGCGGTGGCGTACGCCGAGGCGGTCGACCTCGCCGACCACGACGCCGTCCGGGCGATGGCCGAGGCGATCACCCGGGAACACGGCGCCCTCGACGTGGTCATGAACATCGCCGGGATCGCGATGTGGGGCACCATCTCGTCCTTGCCGCACAGCACCTGGCGCCGCGTGGTCGACGTCAACCTGATGGGACCGATTCACGTCCTCGAACACCTCGTCCCGCCGATGGTCGAGTCCGGCCGTGGCGGCCAGGTCGTCAACGTCTCCTCCGCGGCCGGCATCATCGGGATGCCCTGGCACGCGGCGTACTCGGCGAGCAAGTTCGGCCTGCGTGGCGTCTCCGAGGTGCTCCGCTTCGACCTCGCCCCGCACCGCATCGGCGTGAGCCTCGTCTGCCCAGGCGGGGTGGACACCGGCCTGGCCGAGACGATCGACATCGCCGGGATCGACGCGACCAGCAAGGCCTTCGTCCGGGCCCGAGCCCGCTTCCGCAAGCGTGCCGTGTCGCCCGAGCAGGCCGCCGAAGCGATCCTGCGGGGAGTCCGGCGCAACCGCTACTGGGTGTACACCTCACGCGACATCCACCTGCTGCACCTGGTGCAGCGGTACTTCCCGCCGGCGTACGTCCTCGCCATGAGGGCCCTCAACGCAGGGGCGAACCGGGCGCTGCCGGCCGTGGCCCGTGCGCGCCGCGAGGATGCCCGGTGACCGGCGGCGCGCGAATCCCCCCGGGCACCCTGCGTCAGACCGGTCCCCTCATCTGGGCCTTCTCCCGCATCGCCGGACGGGTCACCGGCACCCGTCCGCCGGCCGTCTTCACCACGTTGGGCCGCGGCCGCGGCCTCTTCTGGGGCTGGCTGCACTTCGCCGGCCGGCTGATGCCGGGGGGCACGCTGCCACGCCGGGAGACCGAGCTGGTGATCCTCCGCGTCGCTGCGGTGCGCGGCTGCGACTACGAGCTCACCCACCACGCGCGGCTGGGTCGCCGGGCCGGGCTCACCGCGGACGAGCTGGAGCAGGTCCGCACCGGCTCGACGGCACCCGGCTGGTCGGCGGGCGACCGGCTGCTGCTCGAGGTCGCAGAGGAGCTGCTGGCCACGCGGGACCTCTCCGACGCGACCTGGTGGCGGCTGTCCGGCGCGTACGACGAGCGCACGGTCATCGAGCTGCTGCTCCTCGTCGGTCACTACGACATGCTCGCCACCACGCTGATGACCCTGCGCCTGCCGCCGGACCCGCTGCGCTGAGCCGGGCGCATCCGGCGTCACGGCTTCGGGATGTCCATCAGGGCATGGAACGCCAGCGCCTTCGCCCGGTCGCCCTTGAGCCCCAGCTTCCCGCCGAGCAGCGCGCGGACCGGGTTGACGTGACCGAGCACCAGCCGCAGGAACGTGGGCCCGTCGAGCACCAGGGTCGCGTCGCGACGCAGGTCCTCGCCCGGCTCCCGGACCACCCGGCAGCCACCCTCCCGGACGCAGACCAGGAACCGGTCGGCGCCGCCGTCGGGGCGTCCACCGATGCGGAACCCGACGGCCAGGTCCGCCTTGGCGGCCTTGCGTGCGACCAGGTAGTCCGGCATCCGGCGGAACACCTCCCCCACGACGGTCTCGCGGAACCCACCGCCCATCACGTCGTGCAGGTGCGCGGTGGAGACACCGGAGATGGCACGCGAGACCTCGACCGGGTCCAGCGTCGTCGGGTCGACGACCGCGGTGTCGGTGCCCGGCACCCGGAACACCGACCCCACGGCCAGGGCCAGCATCGCGTCGCCGTCGACGCTGAGCTCGTCGGCCAGGTAGAGCAGGGCCGCGTTGCGCTGGCCGGTGACCAGGCGCACGAAGCAGCCGATCTCCGAGCCGATGGTCACGTCCGGCGCCGGCGAGGCGGTCGCCGGGTCGTCGTACGACGTCACCGTGCCGCCGGCGAACCGGACGACGTGGCGCTCGTGCGCTCCGCCCGCCGCGGTGAGGTCGAAGCAGACCACCCCGTGGAGGTCGGCCAGCCGCTCGGGATCGGCGAACTCGGCGAACCGGTCGAGGATCGCGAGCACGCCGGCGTGCCGGAAGGACGCGTTGGCCAGCAGCTTCGCGAGGGTGTCCTCGTCGGTGTCGTGGACGGCGCGGGTGATCGTCAGGGCGTCGGTGTCGCGGAACCAGCGGTCGATCTCCGCAGGGGCGGCGTCAGCGAGCTCGGGGAGGGTCGGCACGCAGTTCTCCTGGGTCGAGAGCGCATTGAGGATGGCACACGCGCCGGTGGATGACCAGCACCGCGGGCTCAGCGCGGCAGGTGCCGGCGCGGCGCCATCCGCGGTCCGTGCCGGGGCCGGCGGAGCCCGGCCAGCTCGACGAGGCGCTGGACGCGGTGCCGATGGGGTCGGTAGGGCTCCAGCAGGCCGGCCAGCCCGGCGTCGTCGGCCGGCACGCCGGTCAGCACCCAGCCCACGTTGCGGGCGACGTGGTAGTCGCCGAAGCTCACCGCGTCCGCATCTCCGAGCGCCCGGCTGCGGACCTCGGCGCTGGTCCACACCCCGATGCCGGGCACGCTGCGCAGCCGGCGGTCGAGCTCCGCGGGCCCCGCCGCGCCCGCTCGCTCCAGCGTGTCGGCCACCGCCGCCGCGGTCACGATCGGGCGCGACCGCGCTCCGTCCACGGAGAGCTTGAGCCACTCCCAGGAGGGGATCTGGCGCAGCGTCGCCGCGCCGGGCTGCACCCAGAGGTCGAGGTCGGCGCCCGGCCCGGGCGCCGGCTCACCGTGCCGACGCACCAGCCGACGGAAGCTGCCGAACGCCTCCTGCCCGGTCACCTTCTGCTCGATGACCGCCGGAACCAACGCCTCCAGCACCAGCCCGGTGGCCCCGATGCGCCAGTGCCGGTGCCGGCGCCAGGCGTCCGCGAGCACGGGGTGCTCCGGGGCGAAGCCGGTCGGGTCGTCCTCGGCGCCGAGCAGTCGCGGCACGGACTCGATCGCCCAGTCGGCGCCCGGACCCCAGGCGACGGCCCGAACCTCGCCGGCGGTGGCGTCCGCGTGGAGCAGCAGTGTGGCCGGACCTGCCGGCGTCCGGAGCCCGCGGGCATGGCCGCCGTCGGCGGTGATCCGGTAGGTCGGGTCCCCGGATCCTCGTCGCAACGGGGCCAGCACCAGTCCGACCGGGCACGGCCAGTCCGGGCGCCAGCGGCGCTCCGCGCGGCAGGTCGACGTCACCGCCCAAGGGTAGGTGGCCGGGCGGCGGCACTGTCGGCCGCACTGTCGGCCCCCTGTCGACCCCACTGTCGGCCCACTGTCGGCCCGCCCTGTCGGCGCAGCCGGGCAGGATGGGCCCCATGCAGCTGTCCCGACTGGCCGAGACCTCCCGGGCCGTCGGCGCCACCCGCTCGCGCAACGCCAAGCGCGACCTGATCGCCGCCCTGCTCACCGAGACACCGGTCACCGAGCTCGAGATCGCCACCGCCTGGCTCTCGGGCACCCTGCGCCAGCGCCGCACCGGGGTCGGCTGGCGCAGCCTCAGCGAGCTGCCCACGCCCGCCGAGCAGCCGGATCCCGGCCTGCAGCTCGCCGACGTGGACGCCGTGCTCGACGGGCTGGGCGCGCACGCCGGCGCCGGCTCGGCGTCCGCGCGCGCCGCAGCCGTCGCCGAGCTGTTCGGACGGATGACCACCGCCGAGCAGGAGTTCCTGCGCGCGGTGATGACGGGACAGATCCGCCAGGGCGCACTCGACTCCGTGATGCTCGAGGCGATCGCGGCGGCCGCCGGGCTGCCGGTCGCGACCGTACGGCGGGCAGCGATGTTCTCCGCGCCCACCGGGCCGGTCGCGGTCGCCGCGATGACCGGGGGCGCCGCCGCGCTGGCCGCGTTCACGCTGCAGGTCGGACGGCCGATCCGACCGATGCTCGCCGGCACGGCAGCCGACGTGGCCGCCGGCGTCGACAAGGTGGGTGTCGTGCCCCTCGTGGTCGACACCAAGCTCGACGGCATCCGCATCCAGGTGCACCGCGACGGCGACGACGTCGCGGTGTTCACCCGCAGCCTCGACGAGATCTCCGCCCGGCTGCCCGGCGTCGTGGCGGCGACGCGGTCGCTCCCGGTCAGCCGGTTGATCCTCGACGGCGAGGCCCTGGGCGTCGACGCCGAGGGGAGGCCGCTGCCCTTCCAGGAGACCGCCTCGGCCACCGCCTCCACCGAGGGGACCGTGGACGCCGGCATCCGGCCGTTCTTCTTCGACCTGCTGCTCCACGACATCGGCGGCACCGACCACGACCTGCTCGACGAGCCGCTCTCGGCCCGCCTGGCCGCGCTCGACCAGGTCGTGCCGTCCCACCAGCGGACCGGTCGGCTGCTCGCGGAGCACGCGAGGGAGGCGAGCGACTTCTTCTCCGCCGCCGTCGACGCGGGCCAGGAGGGCGTCATCCTCAAGCACCCGGAGGCGCCGTACGCCGCCGGACGGCGCGGCTCGGCGTGGATCAAGGTCAAGCCGCGGCAGACCCTCGACCTGGTCGTGCTCGCCGTGGAGTGGGGCAGTGGCCGGCGCCGCGGCTGGCTGTCCAACATCCACCTCGGTGCCCGCGACCCCGACGTCCCCGCCGACGACCCTCGCCACTGGGTGATGCTGGGCAAGACGTTCAAGGGGATGACCGACGAGATGCTGACCTGGCAGACGGAGCGCTTCCTCGCCCTCGAGCAGACGCGGACGGCACACGTGGTGCACGTCCGCCCCGAGCAGGTCGTGGAGATCGCCTTCGACGGGCTGCAACGCTCCACCCGCTATCCCGGGGGTCTCGCCCTCCGGTTCGCCCGGGTGCTGCGCTACCGCGACGACAAGGGCGCCGAGGAGGCCGACACCCTCGAGACCGTGCGCGCCCTCGCCGGCCCGGCGCACCGCTGAGCTGTGCTCGCCCTGCGGACGCCTGTGTCACACCCAGTTGCACTAGCATCGCAACATGGGTGACACACATGGCTGACAAGCCGACCGCGGCTGCGCGCCGGCGGCAGCGGGAGAACGAGATCCTCGCCGCGACCCGCCGGCTCTTCGACGAGACCGGAGTCCGTGACGCGCAGATCGAGGACATCGCCCGGGCCGCGGGCATCAACCGGGCGATCATCTACCGGCACTTCAGCGGGAAGGAAGAGCTCTTCGCCCTCACCGTCGAGCGCTACCTGGAGGAGCTGCGCGACCACCTCGCCGGCGCCCGCGACCCGCAGGACTCCCCCGCCGCCCAGCTCACCGCGGTGGTGCGTGCGTTCGCGGACTTCGGCCTCCGGTACCCCGCGTTCGTCGACTGTGCCCAGACCCTGATGCGCCGCCCCGGCCCCGAACTGCTCGAGCAGATCAGCGAGGGCGCGCTGTTCCGCCTGGGTCGCGGGATCTCGCAGTGCCTGCGCTCCCTGGTCGACACCCTCGACGAGGGGGTGGCCACCGGCGACTTCGGCGTGCAGGACACCGACCTGGCGGCGAACTACATGTACGCCTCAGGGCTCGGCGCCCTGCAGCTGGCGCGCATCGGGATGCTGGTGCACGAGTCGTCTCCGGGCATCCCGGCGATCTCGCGGGTCAGCAGCGACCAGGTCAAGGAGTTCCTCGTCCTGAGCGCGCACGCGCTGGCCACCCGCACGACCGGTTGACCCGCTCGGCTGGACCCGCTCAGCGCTCCAGGATCGCCGTGACGCCCTGCCCGCCGGCGGCGCAGATCGAGATCAGCGCCCGGCCCGAGCCCTTCGTCGCGAGGAGCTTGGCGGCGTTGGCGACGATGCGGCCCCCGGTGGCGGCGAACGGGTGCCCGGCGGCGAGCGAGGATCCCTTGACGTTGAGCTTGCTGCGGTCGATCGAGCCGAGGGGCGCGTCCAGGCCGAGGCGCTCCTTGCTGAACACCGGGTCCTCCCAGGCCTTGAGCGTCGAGAGCACCTGGGAGGCGAAGGCCTCGTGGATCTCGTAGAAGTCGAAGTCCTGCAACGACAGACCGTTGCGGGCCAGCAGTCGCGGTACGGCGTACGCCGGCGCCATCAGCAGTCCCTCGCCACCGTGCACGAAGTCGACCGCAGCCGTCTCGGCGTCCACGAAGTAGGCCTGCACCGTCAGTCCGTGCTCCTCGGCCCACTCCTCGGTGGCGAGCAGCACCGTGGAGGCGCCGTCGGTCAGCGGCGTCGAGTTCGCCGCGGTCATGGTCGCGGCCTCGCCCCTGCCGAACACCGGCTTCAGCGTGGCCAGCTTCTCCGCCGAGGAGTCCGGCCGCAGGTTGTTGTCGCGCTCGAGCCCGTTGAACGGGGTGACCAGGTCGTCCTGCCAGCCCTCGTCGTACGCCGCCGCCATGTTGTGGTGCGAGGCGACGGCGAGCGCGTCCTGGTCGGCGCGCTGGATCTGCCACTCGAGCGCGGTCAGCGCCTGGTGCTCGCCCATCGACAGCTTGGTGCGCGGCTCACCGTTCTGCGGGATCTCGAGGCCGATGTCCCCGGGCCGGATGTTGGCCAGCGCCGCGAGGCGGCCCTTGGTGTCCCGGGCGTTGTTGACCGCGATGAGCTTCTTGCGGAGCTTCTCGGAGATTGCGATCGGGGCGTCGGAGGTGGTGTCGACACCGCCGGCGACACCGGCGTCGATCTGGCCCAGCGCGATCTTGTTGGCGATGTAGATCGCCGCCTGGAGGCCCGTCCCGCACGCCTGCTGGAGGTCCACCGCTGGCGTCTGCGGCGCCAGCCTGCTGCCGAGCACCGACTCGCGGGTCAGGTTGAAGTCGCGGCTGTGCTTGAGCACGGCGCCGGCGGCCACCTCACCGAGGGTCTCGCCCTCGAGCCCGAAGCGGGCCACCAGCCCGTCGAGGGCGGCGATGAGCATCTCCTGGTTGGAGTTCTTCGCGTAGGCGCCGTTGGAGCGCGCGAAGGGGATCCGGTTGCCGCCGAGGACGGCGACGCGGCGGGGCTGGGACTGCCGGGGCTGGGACTGCATCGTGTGGGTGCTCCTGTTCCAGGACGTGGGCAAGGGACGTGGGCAAGGTCGGGCTGGTCCAGTCGTTCTGGTCCAATCCTTCTGGTCCATTCCTTCTGGCCCAATCCTTGCGCGCACCCCGTGGAAAGGGAATGCAGTGAGTTGCACATCACGATCTTTGGACACTGAGTTACACGTGCCGTTACATTTCTCTGGCCGGCATGGGGCACCATGGCTGGCGCAAGGCTTGTGCCGCCGGCGCACCTCCGTTCCCCACAGGAAGACGTGACATGACCGACCGCTACCAGTCCTTCACCGCGAGCCCGCTCGGCCAGCTGGTCGTGAAGAACCTCGGCCTGCCCAACCCCACGAAGCTGGAGCGCTACCAGCCGGGCGCTCCGCTCGTGGACGGCACCGTCGTGGTCGGCGGCGAGGGCCGCCTCGGCAAGGCGATCACGCTCAGCCTGGACAACCTGGGCATCGCGAGCACCACGGCGACTGCCGCAGGCGAGCCGGCCGGGCAGAAGTTCAAGGGCCTCGTCTTCGACGCGACCGGACTCACCTCTCCCGAGCAGCTGGTCGCCCTGCAGCAGTTCCTCACGCCCCTGCTGCGCAGCCTCACCAGCTGCGCGCGGGTGCTGGTGCTCGGCACCAATCCCGAGCAGACCGACAGCGTGGACGAGCACATCGCCCAGCGCGCGCTCGAAGGCGTCACCCGGTCGCTGGGCAAGGAGATCGGCAGGGGCAGCACCGTCAACCTCGTCTACGTCGCGCCCGGCGCCGAGGACACGATCGCGTCCACCCTCGGCTTCTTCCTCTCCCCCAAGTCCGCCTACGTCTCCGGCCAGGTGGCCCGGCTGGGTCGCACCGGTACCCCGGAGGCCGGTGCGGTCGCCGACCAGCTCGCACCCCTCGCCGGCAGGGTCGCCATCGTCACCGGTGCCTCGCGCGGCATCGGCGAGCAGATCGCCCGCGTGCTGCACCGCGACGGGGCCACCGTGCTGGGCATCGACGTGCCGCAGGCCGCCAGCGAGCTGCTCGAGGTCATGACCGAGCTCGACGGCGACCACCTCACCCTGGACATCACCGCCAAGGACGCTCCCCAGCGGATCGCGCACCACGTCAAGGAGAAGCACGGCGGCGTCGACGTCGTGGTGCACAACGCCGGCATCACCCGCGACAAGAAGCTCGCCAACATGGCCGAGGACCGCTGGCAGTCGGTGATCGCGGTGAACGTCTCCGCCCCCGAGCGGATCACCCGTGAGCTGCTCGACCAGGGCCTGGTCAACGACAACGGCCGGATCATCGGCGTCTCCTCCATCGCCGGCATCGCCGGCAACCTGGGGCAGACCAACTACGCCGCCTCCAAGGCCGGCGTGATCGGCCTGGTCGACGCGCTCGCCCCGCGGCTCGAGCGCGACATCACCATCAACGCGGTCGCACCGGGGTTCATCGTCACCCAGATGACCGCGCAGGTGCCGTTCGCCACCCGCGAGGTCGGCCAGCGCCTCAACGCGATGTCGCAGGGCGGCCTGCCCGTCGACGTTGCCGAGGCGATCGCCTGGTACGCCAGTCCCGGCTCGACCGCGGTCAACGGCAACGTCGTTCGGGTGTGCGGCCAGATGATGCTGGGAGCGTGAGCCGATGGTCGAGCGCACCCTGGACCGCGCACCCGCGGCCCTGCCCACGATGGTGCGGGCCGCCCTCCCGGTCATCCCGGGCCTCAACCTGATCCCGGGCGTGGCCAGGCACGGGGGTGACCTGCCCGACCTGGTGCTGCACCGCAACGGCGTGCAGGTCGACCGCGACCACGTCGCGGCGTACGCCGAGGTCTGCGGCTTCGAGCCGAGCCAGCACCTGCCCTTCACCTACCCGCACATGCTCGCCTTCGGCCTGCACATGGCGATCATGACGGACCCGGCCTTCCCCTTCCCCGCGATCGGCACCGTGCACCTCGCGAACCGGATCACCCGGCACCGGCAGATCGCGCCGTCCGAGACGCTCGACGTCACCGCGACCGCGACGAACCTGCGCCCGCACGCCAAGGGCAAGGTGTTCGACTTCGTCACCACGGTGAGCAGCGCCGGTGCGGCGGTGTGGGAGTCGACCTCGGAGTACCTGCGTCTCGGGAAGGGCGATGCGGACGTCCGCCCGGAGCGGGCGCCCTTCGACGTCGTACCGGGCAACGGGACGGTGTGGCACCTCCCCGGCAACCTCGGCCGGCGGTACGCCGCAGTGTCGGGCGACCACAACCCGATCCACCTCTACCCGCTGACCGCGAAGGCACTCGGCTTCCGGCGGCAGATCGCGCACGGCATGTGGAGCAAGGCGCGCTGCGTGGCCGCGTTCGAGAGCCGGCTGGCCGCCCACGCGACCGTCGAGGTGGAGTTCAAGAAGCCGATCTTCCTGCCCGGCAAGGTCGCCTTCGGCTCCCGGCTGGTCGCCGACGGGCTGGACTTCTCCCTGACCGACCCGAAGTCCGGCGCCCCGCACCTCGTGGGGCGCGCGCGCAACGCCTGACCGCGCACACCCGCTGAGAGGCGCCTTTCGTCCCGACACCGGGTCGGCAGGCGCCTTTCGCACGCGGGTCAGGTGCGACGGATCAGGCCCTCCTGGGCGACCGTCGCGACCAGCGTCCCGTCGGGGGTGAACACCCGGGCCAGGGCCAGGCCGCGACCACCCGTGGCGGCCGGGCTGTGCTGGTCGTAGAGCCAGTAGTCGTCGGCGCGGAACGGCCGGTGGAACCAGATCGTGTGGTCCAGGGACGCAGCCTGCACCTGCCCGGAGCCGATGAAGGCGCCGTGCGGGATCAGGGTCGCGCCGAGCAGGGTCATGTCGCTGGCGTAGGTGAACGCCGCGGTGTGCGGGAGCGGAGCGTCGGGCAGCCGCCCGTTGACCCGGATCCACAGCCGGGCGTGCGCCGGCTCTCCGGGAACGTCGATGCCGCCGCCCGGACCGGAGTTGCCGGCGTAGCGCACGTCGAGGGCCGCCCACTCCTTCTCGAACACCTCGTCGTTGTGCCGGCCGGCCTCGTCGTCGCTGTGCCGACGCTCGAGCACCTCGTTGAGGGTCGGGCACGCCTCGGGGGCGGGCACGTCCGGCATCGCGTCCTGGTGCTCGTAGCCGCTCTCGGGGATCTGGAAGTTCAGCGTCATCCCGAAGATCGGACGACCGTGCTGGCGGGCCAGCACCCGCCGGGTCGCGAAGGACCGCCCCTCGCGGACGTCGTCGACGTCGTAGACGATGGGCACCGCGGTGTCACCGGGGCGCAGGAAGTAGGAGTGCAGCGAGTGCACGACGTAGCGCTCGGGCACCGTCCGCGCCGCCGCCACCAGGGCCTGCGCCGCGACCTGGCCGCCGAAGACCCGTTGCATCAGGGTGTCCGGCTGCCTGCCCCGGAACAGGTTGTCCTCGATCGCCTCGAGGTCGAGCAGCTCCATCAGCTCGTCGACCGACGCGGGCATCACTCACCGTCCTCGGGCTGGTCCAGGTCGGCGAGGAACTGCTCGAACTGCGCGCCGAGCTCCTCCCCGCTGGGGATCTCGTCGCCGCTGGCGAGGAGGTCGTCGTGGCTGCCGTGGAACGCGTCGTACTGCTGCTCCAGGCCGGTGACGACTGCGCGTACCTCCTCGGACTCGGCGACCTGTCCGCCGATCTCGGCTCGTTTGGCCTCGCCGGCGGTGACGAGCTCGTCGACCTGCCAGGTCAGCCCGGTGACCCGCGCGACGCGCTCGAGCAGCGCGACGGCGGCGTCGGGGTAGGGGTACTGCGCCACGTAGTGCGGGATGTGCGCCACGAAGCCACACGCGTCGAAGCCCCACTCCCCCAGGCGCACCTCGAGCAGCGCGACCGCGCTCGAGGGCACCCTGAGCTCGCCGCGCCAGACGTTCTCCTCGATGAGCAGCCGCTGGGAGGTGGCGTGGTTGGTCACCTGCACTGGTCGCGTGTGCGGGACCGCCATCGGGACCGAACCGAGGGCGACCACGAGGCGGACCCCGAAGTGCTCCACGACCGCGCGCACGCCGCGGGCGAACGCCTCCCAGCGGATGTCCGGCTCCGGACCGGTCAGGGCGAGGAACGGTGCTCCCTGCTCGTCGTGGTTGAGCCGTACGACGAGCCGCGGTGCCTCGTAGTCGGTGTAGTGGTCCTCCACGAAGGTCAGCGGCGGCCGGCGCGCCCGGTAGTCGAAGAACTCGTCGACCTCGAAGCTCGCGACCACCCGGCCGGGATCGTCGGCGGTCACCTGCGCCATGGCGAGCCCGGCTGCACTGCCGGCGTCGAGGAACCCGTCGAGGCACACGAGCAGCACCGGCCCGTCGTCGTACCCCTCGAGCTCGGGGACGTCGTCGACGATGTGCACGAACCGTGCCTGGCTCACCGCTCCTCCTTCGTCCGCGCGCGTCCGGACCTCGGACTCACCCTAGTGGCGCCAACAGTGCAGCGGCCGCCGTTATGCCGCGTCGCGGGCGTGGGGCGCGCCACGTCGCCCGACCCGGCTGTGCCGGTAGCCGTAGGACGCGTAGATCACCAACCCGATGAGCATCCAGACCAGGAAGCGCAACCACGTCTCCACCGCCAGGTTCAGCATCAGGTAGAAGCAGATCAGCGTCGCCAGCGCCGGCACGACCGGCACCCACGGCACCCGGAACGCCCGGTCCAGGTCAGGTCGGGTACGCCGCATCACGACCACACCGATGCTGACCAGCATGAAGGCGAACAGGGTGCCGATGTTGACCATCTCGGCCAGCACGCTGATCGAGGTGAAGGCTGCGAGCACCGCCACCACCACGCCGACGATGATCGTGATCACGTAGGGAGTGCGGAAGCGGGGATGCACCCTGCCGAGGAAGGCGGGCAGCAGTCCGTCGCGCGCCATCGCGAAGGCGACCCGCGACTGGCCCAGCAGCAGGATCATCACCACCACGACGATGCCGATCGCGGCACCGAGGGCGATGATGTCGGCGATGCCGTCGTGGCCGACGTCGGTGAAGGCCGTCGAGAGCGGGGCCGGGTCCTCGGCGTCGATGGTGGAGTACTTCTGCATGCCGTTGAGCACGATCGCCACCGTCACGTAGAGCAGCGTGCACAGCGCCAGCGAGCCGAAGATGCCGATCGGCACGTCCCGCCGCGGGTTCCGGGTCTCCTCCGCGGTGGTGGCGACCACGTCGAAGCCGATGAAGGCGAAGAACACGACCGCGGCGCCGGTGACGATGCCGCCCCAGCCGTAGGTCAGCGGCTCGAGCCCGAAGAGCAGGTCGATCAGCGGCCTGGTCAGACCGGTCCCGGTGTCCTTCGCCGGCTGGCTCGCCGGGACGAAGTCGGACAGGTTGGCGGCCTTGACGAAGAAGAGGCCGGCGACCACGAAGAGCACCGCGACGCCTGCCTTGACCGCCACCGCGACCTGGTTGACCCGGCTGGACAGCTTGACGCCCAGGACGAGCACTCCGGTGACCGCCAGCACCAGCAGCGCCGCGGGCAGGTTCATGAAGCCGTCCTGGGTGTTGGCGATCGACGCGGGGATCTCCAGCGGCGTACCGGCCAGGACGTTGGCGAGGTAGCCGGACCAGCCGCCGGCGACCGCGGCCGCGCCGACGATGAACTCGAGCATCAGGTCCCAGCCGATGATCCAGGCGATCACCTCGCCCAGGGTGGCGTAGGAGAACGTGTAGGCGCTCCCGGCCACCGGCACGCTCGAGGCGAACTCGGCGTAGCAGAGCGCCGCGAGTCCGCAGGCGATCGCCGCGACCACGAAGGAGATGGCGATCGCCGGGCCGGCGTACAGCTTCGACGCCGTGCCGGTCAGCACGAACAGTCCGCCGCCGATGGTGACCCCGACACCGAAGACCACCAGGTCGAGCGCGGTGAGCTCCTTCTTCAGCTCGTGCTCCGGCTCGACCGTGTCGGCGATCGACTGCTCCACGGACTTGGTGCGGAAGAGGTCCATGGCGGCGACGCTAGCGGGGCGCCGCGGCGCCGGGCCAGCCGGTGGTCAGCCGTAGATGTCGAGGATGCGGCGTGCGGCCCGGCGCGCGAGCTGGTCGCTGTCGAGGCCGATGACCCGGCGCAGCACCGGGTCCTGCTGGTCGTCGGGCGTGCCGCGGCCGCCGTCGTGCAACGCGTTCATCAGGTCCCACAGCCGGCTCTCGCCCCGGTGCGCCGCAATCCAGTCGCACGCCATCCACGCGAGCGCGTAGTTCCAGTCCTGGTCCTTGCCGTTGAACCCTCCCGATGCCGGCATCCCGCCGACCCGACCACGGGCGCGGGAGACGGCGACGGTGGCGATCCGGCGCTGCGACGGAGTGATCTCACGGGCGCCGACGTACTCCGCGACGCCTTCGGCGAACCAGGTCGGGACCCCGTCGTCGCGCTGCGCCAGGGCGACGTGGGTGAGCTCGTGCCGGGTGATCCGGCCCAGGAACGGCTCCCCGGCCGCGACCGACCCCGGCATCAGCACGAAGCGTGAGCTGGCCGCGCGCGAGGCTCCCGGCCGGGAGTAGACCGGGAAGGTCATGGCACCCAGGTGCGTGATGTTGCCGCCCGGAACGTTGTCGAAGCTGTCCAGGACGCGCTTGTCCACGAACTCGTAGACGACGACCCGGCCCGACCAGCGGAACGGGAGCACCGAGCGGACCTGTCGCACTCCCTGCGCGACCGTCCGGTTCACCTCGGCGGAGTCGGCGTAGCTGCGCGGGTCGTAGACGCCCAGGACGGCCCCGGAGTTGCGCACCCTGATCCGGGTGATCTCCCACGGCGCGGGCTGGACACCGGGGAAGAACCCTCCGGACCGGGTGCGGTCGGAGAGGATCAGCAGCCGGCCGTCGCGGCGTCCGAAGGCGAACCCGGTCACGCGTGTCACCGGCATCGCGTCGTACCCGGACAGCTGCATCGTGACGCGCACCTGCGGCAGGGTCACCTGCGGCCCCCAGGCCGGGTCCGCGAGGAGGCCCGACCACGACCGGTCGGAGACCCGGTAGCGGAACTGCTCGAGCGGCAGCTGCTGGAGGTTGTGGAAGTAGCGACGCTGGCGACGCACCAGGCCGGTGTCCGTGCGGTCCAGGCTGCGGAGGAACGTGCGCAGGTCGCCGTCCTGGACGGCGCGGGCGCGCTCGTCGAGCAGCCGCTGGACCTGGGCGCGCTGCTCGGCGGGTCGGTCACCGGAGGAAAGGCCGTGGTCCTCGTCCGAACAGCCCGCCAGCAGGCCGGCCAGGAGGGCCAGGACGACGGGCAGCAGCGCGAGACGGGTCGGGAGCAGTGCACGGCCCGGCGGCCGCGCCCCCAGCCTGGGGCTCATCGGGGCTCGTGCACGTCCACCAGCGGCTGGCCCGCGTCGAGAGCGGTCACGTCCTCGACGACCGACAGCGCGAGCGCCTGCGGGGTGAGCCCGATCCGCTCCAGGATCCGGTCGCGCTTGGCGTGCGCGAGGAACTCCTGCGGGATCGCCTTGAGCCGGAACGGCGTGCGCACCCCTTCGTCGTTGAGCAGCTGCAGGAGCGCCGACCCGACGCCCCCGACGCGGCCGTTGTCCTCCACGCTCACGACGAGCCGGTGCTCACGGGCGAGTCCGACCAGCGCCGGGTCGAGGGGCTTGACCCAACGCGGGTCGACGACGGTGACCCCGATGCCCTGGTCGGCGAGGCGGCCGGCGACGTCGACACTGACGGCGGCCATCGAGCCGACGCCGACGATGAGCACGTCCTTGGCGCCGTCGCGGACCAGCACGTCGACCGAGCCGGCCCGGTCGACCGCCTCGATGTCCTCGGGCGGCGGGCCCTTCGGCAGGCGCAGCATGGTGGGGGCGTCGTCGACGGCCACCGCCTCGCGCAGCAGCTCGCGCACCCGGCGCCCGTCGCGCGGAGCCGCCAGGCGGAGTCCGGGCACCACCTGGAAGATCGACAGGTCCCACATGCCGTTGTGGCTGGCGCCGTCGTCGCCGGTCACCCCGGCCCGGTCGAGCACGAAGGTGACGCCGCACCGGTGCAGCGCGACGTCCATCAGCACCTGGTCGAAGGCGCGGTTGAGGAACGTCGCGTAGATCGCGACCACGGGGTGCATCCCGCCCATGGCGAGGCCCGCGGCACTCGTCACGGCGTGCTGCTCGGCGATGCCGACGTCGAAGACGCGGTCGGGGTGGGCCGCTGCGAACCGGTCCAGCCCGACGGGGTAGAGCATCGCCGCGGTGATGCCGACGACGTCCGGCCGCTCGGCGCCGAGCGCGACCATCTCCTCGGAGAAGAAGTCGGTCCAGATGCGGCCCTTGGGTCGCGCCTCCCCGGTCTCCACGTCGAAGGCCCCGATCTGGTGCAGCTGGTCGACCTCGTTGCGCTCGGCCGGGTCGTAGCCGAAGCCCTTGCGGGTGATCACGTGCACGATGACGGGACCACCGAACCGCTTGGCCTGGGCGAGGGACTGCTCGAGCGCCTGCTCGTCGTGGCCGTCGATGGGCCCGACGTACTTCAGGCCGAGGTCCTCGAAGAGTCCCTGCGGCGCGAGCGCGTCCTTCATGCCCTTCTTCACGGCGTGCAGGGCGTCGTAGACCGCCGGGCCGACGCCGCGGACGCCGTTGAGCTTGCTCTTGACCAGGTCGAGCACCTGCTCGTAGCGCGGGTTGGTGCGCAGCGTGGTCAGGTGGTTGGCAAGACCACCCACCGTGGGCATGTAGGAGCGGCCGTTGTCGTTGACGACGATGACCAGGCGTCGGTTGCGGCCCTCGGCGATGTTGTTGAGCGCCTCCCAGGCCATCCCGCCGGTCAACGCGCCGTCTCCGATCACCGCGACGACGTGCCGGTCCTCGCCCCGCAATGCGTAGGCCTTGGCGAGCCCGTCGGCGTAGGAGAGCGAGGTCGAGGCGTGCGAGTTCTCGACGATGTCGTGGTCGGACTCGCGCCGGCTCGGGTAGCCGGAGAGTCCGTCCTCGCTGCGCAGGGTGTCGAACTGTGCCGCCCGCCCGGTGAGCATCTTGTGCACGTAGGCCTGGTGACCGGTGTCGAAGACGACCCGGTCGCGCGGGGAGTCGAAGACTCGATGGATCGCCATCGTCAGCTCGACGACGCCGAGGTTGGGCCCGAGGTGGCCGCCCCGCGGGGCGCACGTGCGGATCAGCTCGTCACGGATCTCCGAAGCCAGCTCCGTGAGCTGGCGGTCGTCGAGCCGGCGCAGGTCCTGCGGTCCGGAGATCGACTCCAGCAGCCCCATGCGTGCTTCCCCTCCGTACGTCGGTCCGTGCGCGTCCTGGCGTCCCGGAAGCCCAGCAGAAAGCCCAGCAGACCCGAGGACAACGCAGAAGTCTACGCGGCACCTCCGCGCACGAGCGTGCGATAGGTGTCCGACCCGAGGAACGCGGGGACGAAGTGCGCGCACGACTCTGCCGTGTCCAGCGCCGGCACGTCGCCGGGGGCGACGAAGACGATCTGGCGGCCTTCCCCGACCACGATGTCCTCGTCGCGCAGGTCGACCCGGGCGACCCAGACGGTGTAGTCGAACGCCTCGGTCAGGTCGGCGTACCGGAAGTGGCCGTGCCGCCACTCGTGCAGCGACCCCGCCGGGAGGACCACGCCGGTCTCCTCGGCGAGCTCGCGGTAGGCGGCCGCCTCGAACCCTTCGCCGGGCTCCACGTGGCCGCCGACCATGCCCCACTGGTTCGCCGCCCGCGGAGCGTGCTCGTCCCGCTCCTGCAGCAGCACCCGGCCCGCACCGTCCACGAGCAGGACCACCGCGATGCGCACCTGCCCGTCGTCCTCCACCACGATCCCGACCCTACCGAACCAGCCCACCGACCGGGGTCGGCGAAAGCAGACCAGTGCTTCGCCACACACACGGGCAGAACAGGCATTTCGGATGCGACAGATCAGGTCGATCCGGACACGGACGTGGACCAGTCGAGATCGGGTACCGAAATCGTGTCATGAACCTCTGCGAACTCCGTTTCCTCCGTGTCGGCCCGTCCGGGCGACCTTCCCACCACGATCCCGAGGATGAACGATGAGCACCTCCCGACAGGTGATTGCGACCCAGCTGCCGCTCGCGACCGCTGCCGAGGACCTCGAGCTGGACGGTGGCCTCCGCTACGACCCCGCCGACCCCTTCGCGGTCTCGCTCCGGATGACCCACGGCGACCAGGAAGTCGTCTGGACCTTCGCCCGCGAGCTGCTCAGCGGCGGGTTGTACGAGCCGACGGGCGACGGTGACGTCCACGTCTGGCCGTGCCTGTCGCGCAGCGGCACCTCCGTGGTGATGATCGAGCTGTGCTCCCCCGACGGCGAGCTGGTCCTCGAGGCGCCGTCCCGGACCGTGTCGCGCTTCCTCGACGAGGTCGAGCACCTGGTGCCCAGCGGCTCCGAGCACATCGACGTCGACGCCCTGGTCGCGCAGCTCCTCTCCGCCTGAGCGCCGTCGCTCACCGTCGGGTCCTCACCGTCGTCTTCACAGACGGGCCCGGAAGCGGCGACCCTGCAGCGCCTCCTCCACCAGGCCGACCGCACGACGTACGCCCAGGAGGCGTGCCGACTCCCGGTGCCACGCCTGCACCGCGGCCTCCACCGTGGTCTCGTCCGCCACGTCGCGCAACCGGCCCCGTGCCTCGCTCAGGCCCACGTTGACCGCCGCCTGCGACGCCTCGACGTGCAGCGCTGCGAACCGGGCCAGCACGACGGCGTGCCGGCGCAGCACGGGATAGCCGCGGTACTCCGGCGGGCAGATGTCGAGCAGCCAGTTGGTCGCGGTCCGCTCCCAGTCCGGAGCGTCCGGCGGCCGGACCGGGGCCGGCCACCCGGGAGGCGCCACGTTCGTCGTCATGGCACCAGCGTAGCTCGTTCTTCGAACATGCGTTCGATTCGCTGCGAGACTCGGTCGAGGGACTCAAATGTCGAGGGACTCAACCCGGCAGGAACGAGAACCGCACCTGCCGGTCGGGGTTGTCCACGTTGAGGTCGACCAGGCAGATGCTCTGCCAGGTGCCGAGCAACAGTCGTCCGCCCTGCACCGGGACGGTCGCGTACGGCGGCACCAGCGCCGGCAGCACGTGCGAGCGCCCGTGACCCGGCGTGCCGTGCCGGTGCCGCCACCGGTCGTCGGCGGGGAGCAGCTCGCCGAGCTGCGTGAGCAGGTCCTCGTCCGAGCCGGCGCCCGTCTCGATGATCGCCAGGCCGGCCGTCGCGTGCGGCACGAACAGGTGCAGCAGCCCGTCGCCGCGATCACGGACGTACGCCGCACAGTCGTCGGTCAGGTCGAGCACCCTGTCGTGGTCGCCGGTGTGGTAGCTGCGCGTCTCGGTGTCCATGGCTCAGCCGTTCCACAGCGGCCAGCCGGCGCGACCGCGCCCGGGCTGCTCGCGGGCAACCCGCTGGGTCCTCACTGCTCCGCCAGCCGCTGCTCCACCCGGTCGACCTTGGCGGTCAGCTGACCGGTGTCGTGACCGCTCCTCAGGTCGGCCTTGAGCACGAGCCCGACCCGGGGCGAGGTCTCCGCGACCTTCAGGACGGCCTGCTTGACGACCGCCATCACCTCGTCCCACTCGCCCTCGATGTTGGTGAACATCGCGTTGGTCTCACACGGAAGGCCGGAGTCACGGATCACCTGGACCGCCTCGGCGACCGCGGCGCTGACACCGCCGGTCTCGTCGGCTCCGGAGGGACTGATGCTGATGGCGACGATCACGCCGCCACGTTACCGCTCCGGGGTGCCGAGCAGCGCGTCCACGAGCTCCACCAGGTGCCCGCGCACCTGCGTGCGGCCGAGTCCCTGGGCGCGACGCAACCGGTGCCACGTCCCGGCGTCGAGGGCGAGCGCCAGGAGCGTCACCAGGCGCTCGCGCGCCGACCCGGTGCGATCGGCCAGCTGGGGCGCGAACACCTGCTCGACCCAGAGCCGGTGGGCTCGTCGGCCTCCGGCCACGACCTCCGCGAGGTCAGGGTCGCGCAGCGCCAGCGCCTCGGTGCGCACGGTCCCGTCGCCGGTCTCCGCGTAGTCGTCGAGCACCGCATCCACCACCGCGGCGACGTCACCGGGCTCGACGCCGTCACGGGCCGCCTGGATGCGCGGCGCGACCAGCTCGGCCACGCCGGCCAGGTAGAGACCCATCTTGCTGCCGAAGTGGTTGACGACCGTCTGCTGCGAGACTCCGGCGGCCGCCGCCACGTCGGCCATCGTGACCTCGTCGAACCACCGGCCCGCGAACGCTGCGTGCGCGGCCTCCAGGATCGCGGCTCGGGTGCGCTCCTTGGCCGCCGCTCGACTGCTCATCTCGTACGTGCGTGGCATAGTCCGCCTTCGCTTAGTGCTTGACTCAAATCAATATAGTCTCATACTAACGAACAAGTCCATGCACACAGGAGCACCCCATGTCCCGATTCCTCGTCTACGTCACCCCGGCCGTCGGGCACACCCTGCCGCTCGTCCCGGGCCTCCTCGAGCTGCAGCGTCGGGGGCACCAGGTGCAGCTCCGGGTCCTGCCCGCGCTCGTCGACAGCCTTCGAGCGGCCGGCCTCGAGGCGCTGCCGGTCGCGCCCGAGGTGGCCGACGTCCCGGTCACCGACTACCGCGCGACCACCGATACCCAGCGCCTGGCCGCCGGCCAGGTGGACCTGATGGAGCGCGGCCGCCATGACGGACCCGACCTGGCCGCCGCCATCGACGACTTCCGCCCCGACGCGCTGCTGGTCGACACCATCTCCTACGGCGCCCTCACCACGGCTGAGAAGTCCGGACTGCCGCGGGCGACGCTGCTGCCGTCGGTGCTGCCGATGGTGGGACGCGGGATCCCGCCGTACGGCCTCGGCCTGGCCCCGATGCGCGGACCGGTGGGTCGGGTCCGGGACGCCGTCTTGTGGAGGGTCATGGAGCGCATGTTCGGCAAGGCGATGCTGCCGGGGCTCAACCGGCTCCGGCGCGACGCCGGGCTCGACGAGCTGCGCAGCCCGCACGCCCTCCTCGACCGGCCGGACGCCGTCATCGCGATGACCAGTCCCCCGCTGGAGTACCCGCGGGTCGACCTCCCCGAGCACGTGCACGTGGTCGGCTTCCAGGCCTGGGACCCGCCGGCCGAGCGCCCGCCCTGGCTGGACGAGCCGGGCGATCCCTGGGTGCTGGTCACCTGCTCGACCGAGTACCAGGGAGACGAGGACCTCGCCCGGGCCACCGTCGAGGCGTTCCGCGACGAGCCGGTGCGGGTGCTGCTCACCCTGGCCGACGCCTACGACGGCGCCGGCCTGGAGTCGGCCGGCAACGTGCGCGTGGAGCGGTTCGTCCCACACGGACAGGTGCTCCCGGAGTGCGCAGCGGTGGTCTGCCACGGCGGCATGGGCATCGTGGGCAAGGCCTTCAGGGCCGGCGTCCCGATGGTCGTGGTGCCCTTCGGGCGCGACCAGCCCGAGATCGCCCGTCGCGTGGTGCAGGCGGGAGTCGGGGTCTCGCTGAAGCCGTCCCGGCTGAACCCGGACCGGCTGCGCGAGGCCCTGCACGCTGCCCTCGCACGCCGCGACACCGCGCGTCTGCGGGCAGCGGAGGCCGCTGCCGCCGAGCCGGCGGCCTCCTTCGCCGACGCCGCGGAGACCCTGGTCGCCTGACCCGCTCGAGACGTCCTGCGCCCCGGCTGCCGGAGCAACCGGGGCGCAGGACGTCCTGACGGGTGGAGCGCTGTGGTCAGGCGGTCTTGAGCAGGCTCCGCAGCACGTACTGCATGATCCCGCCGTTGCGGTAGTAGTTGGCCTCGCTCGGGGTGTCGATGCGGACCACCGCGTCGAACTCCTTGCTCTCGCCGTTCTCCTGGGTGGCCCTCACCTTGACCGTGCGCGGCGTGGTGCCGTCGTTCATCGCGGTGACCCCGGTGACCGAGAACTCCTCCTCGCCGGTCAGGCCCAGCGACTCGGCGCTCTCGCCCTCGGAGTACTGCAGGGGAAGCACGCCCATGCCGATCAGGTTGGAGCGGTGGATCCGCTCGTAGGACTCGGCGATGACCGCCTTCACGCCCAGCAGCGCGGTGCCCTTGGCCGCCCAGTCGCGCGAGGATCCCGAGCCGTACTCCTTGCCCGCCAGCACCACCAGCGGCACACCCGCCTCGAGGTACTTCTCGCTCGCCTCGAAGACGGTGGTCACCGCCTGCTCGCCGTCCGCGTCGCCCAACAGGTTGCGGGTGAAGCCGCCCTCGGTGCCGGGGGCCAGCTGGTTGCGCAGCCGGATGTTGGCGAAGGTGCCGCGGATCATCACCTCGTGGTTTCCGCGGCGCGAGCCGTAGGAGTTGAAGTCCCGGTGCTCGACCCCGTGCTCGGCCAGGTACTTGCCCGCCGGCGAGTCCTTCTTGATCGCGCCCGCCGGGCTGATGTGGTCGGTGGTCACGGAGTCGCCGAGCTTGAGCAGCACCCGGGCGCCCTCGATGTCGGTGACCGGCTCCGGGTCCTGCGGCATCCCGTCGAAGTACGGCGCCTTGCGGGCGTAGGTGGAGTCCTGGTCCCACGCGAAGGTGTCGCCCTCCGGCGTGGGCAGCGACTTCCAGCGCTCGTCACCGGCGAAGACGTCCTCGTAGCTCGAGTCGAACATCTCCGCGTTGATCGCCTCGCCGATGACCTGCTCGACCTCGGCGGGACTCGGCCAGATGTCCTTGAGGTAGACCGGGTTGCCGTCGGTGTCCTGACCCAGCGGGTCCTCGAACAGGTCGACGTCCATCGACCCGGCCAGCGCGTAGGCCACCACGAGCGGCGGCGAGGCGAGGTAGTTCATCTTGATGTCGGGGTTGATCCGGCCCTCGAAGTTGCGGTTGCCGGACAGCACCGAGACGACGGCGAGGTCGTTGTCGTTGACCGCCTTGGACACCTCGGGGATCAACGGGCCGGAGTTGCCGATGCAGGTGGTGCAGCCGTAGCCCACGAGGTTGAACCCGAGCTTGTCGAGGTACGGCGTCAGGCCGGACTTCTCGTAGTAGTCGGAGACCACCTTCGAGCCGGGGGCCAGCGTCGTCTTGACCCAGGGCTTGCGCTGCAGGCCCTTCTCCACGGCCTTCTTCGCCAGCAGGGCGGCGCCGATCATCACCGACGGGTTGGAGGTGTTGGTGCACGACGTGATCGCCGCGATCGTCACCGCACCGTGGTCGACGTCGAACTCGGTGCCGTCGGCGAGCCTGACGTGGGCCGGGTTGCTCGGCCGCCGGTCGGTCGGCGTGTGGTCGTGGTCGTGCGGCCGGTCCTCGGCGCTCTCGCCGTTGAACACGGCCGGGGAGTCACTCGCCGGGAACGACTCGGCCGAGGACTCGTCCACCCGGCCCTTCGGGATGGCGTAGTCGTCATCGACGTAATCGAGCAGCGCGGACCGGAAGCAGTCCTTCGCCTCGTCCACCCGGACCCGGTCCTGGGGCCGCTTGGGCCCCGCGATGGAAGGCACCACGGTGGCCAGGTCGAGCTCGAGCCGCTCGGAGTAGCGCGGCTCGTGGCTCGGGTCGTGCCACATGCCCTGCTCCTTGGCGTAGGCCTCGACCAGGTCGAGCTGCTCCTGCGGCCGGCCGGTGAGCTCCATGTAGGTGAGCGTCTCCTGGTCGATCGGGAAGACCGCGATCGTCGAGCCGTACTCGGGGCTCATGTTGCCGATCGTCGCGCGGTTGGCCAGCGGCACCGCCGCCACGCCGTCGCCGTAGAACTCCACGAACTTGCCCACCACGCCGTGCTCCCGGAGCATCTCGGTGATGGTGAGGACCAGGTCGGTCGCGGTGGCGCCCTCGGGGATCTCGCCGGTCAGCTTGAAGCCGACGACCCGCGGGATGAGCATGGAGACGGGCTGGCCGAGCATCGCCGCCTCGGCCTCGATGCCGCCGACGCCCCAGCCGACGACGCCGAGCCCGTTGACCATCGTGGTGTGCGAGTCGGTGCCCACGAGGGTGTCGGGGTAGGCGGTCAGCTCGCCGTCGAGGTCGCGGGTGAAGGTCACCCGGGCGAGGTGCTCGATGTTGACCTGGTGCACGATGCCGGTCCCCGGAGGGACCACCCGGAAGTCGTCGAAGGCAGTCTGGCCCCAGCGCAGGAACTGGTAGCGCTCGCGGTTGCGCTCGTACTCGATCTCGACGTTGCGCTCGAAGGCCTCGGGGGTGCCGAAGACGTCGGCGATCACGGAGTGGTCGATCACCAGCTCGGTGGGCGCGAGCGGGTTGATCTTCGTGGCGTCACCGCCGAGGTCGTTCATCGCCTCGCGCATGGTGGCCAGGTCGACGACGCAGGGCACGCCGGTGAAGTCCTGCATGATGACGCGGGCCGGGGTGAACTGGATCTCCTGGTCGGGCTGGGCGTTCTCGTCCCAGCCGGCCAGTGCCTTGATGTCCTCGGCGGTGATGTCGGCGCCGTCCTCGGTGCGGAGCAGGTTCTCCAGCAGCACCTTGAGGGAGTACGGCAGGGTGGCGACGTCGAGACCGTCACCGGAGACCGCATCGAGGCGGTAGATCTGGTAGCTCTTGCCCTTGACGTCCAGGGTGCCCTTCGCACCGAAGCTGTCCTTGCGTTCTGCCGCGCTCGCCATCGGCCGTCTCCTTGCATTCGTCTGGCACTCGTCTGGGCCACTTGTCTGGGCCACTCTTCTTGGGCACTCTCCGGTAACCCGACCCATCTTGCCCACCGGCTGACGCCGGTGGAAGGCAGGTCACCGTGCAATGTCTCTTGACATCAAGATACACGATGTCGGTGGAGACCGCTCGGCCGGCAGGCGGCCCTCACGCAGTCAGTCGGGACAGCGCCTCGGCGTGCACCGCGGGATCGGAGGCGAACCCCGCGCCCGGCGAGTGCGGTCCGTAGACGACGAGCTCGTCGAAGCCGGTGGCCTGCGCCCGCTCGGCTGCCTCGACGTAGGCCGCCACGGAGCCGACCGGCCGCACCCTGCCGTAGCCCAGGAGCAGCGAGCGGCGCTGCCCCGCCGGGTCCCGGCCGGCGTCGGCGCAGGCGCGGTCCATCCGCGCCACCTGCTCGGCCAGCAACCGCCAGTAGTCGTCCGGCTCCAGGGCCACCGAGGCCGGCCCGCCGTAGGTGTTCCAGCCGTCGCCGTGCTGCGCGGCCAGTCCGATCGCTCGCGGTCCGTGCGCCGCCAGCATGAGGAACGGCCGTCCCCGGTCCGGGGGCAGCGGCGCCGTCTCCAGCCCGGAGAAGGCGTAGGTCCGGCCGCGCCACGAGGTGGCACCGCCCAGGACCGCCGCCAGCCCTTCGACCACGTCGGCGAACCGGTCGGCCATCTGCGCCGGGGTGGGCTGCTCGTCGCGGTCCGCGGCCGCGCACCGGGGCGATCCGGCGCCGACGCCGAGCACCAGCCGACCACCGGAGATGTCGTCGACGGTGGCGGCGACCCGGGCGAGCGCCACCGGCGAGTGCAGGGTCGCGCTGGCCACGAGCGTGCCGAGGTCGATGGCGTGCGTCACGGAGGCGGCTGCCGCCAGCGTGCTGAACCCTTCGGCCAGCCACGCCCCGGGCACGGTCGGGTGGGTCAGGTGGTCGTAGACGTAGGCCACGTCGTACCCGACTCCTTCGGCCCACCGGAACTCCTGTTCCAGACCGGCCCAGCGACCGGTCGGAGGGATGACGACGCCGAGTCTCATGGCGCCATGCTCCCCCACGGTGTAGACCTGAGGCGAACCCCACGCTGGCGGGACGGAGCTGCCGTGCGCAGACGTGCTACCCACGACCTCGCGCCGCTGCTGGCGCAGCACCATCCGGCGGTGCTGCGGTACGCCGCACGGCTGGCCGGCGTCGAGGGCGCCGCGTCGCTGGCCCAGGCCGTGCTCCGTCGCGCCTGGCGGCGCCGACGCCGGTGCGCCGGCGGAGCCGAGGACGTGCTGCCCTGGTTGCTCGCCCTGGTGGCCGAACAGACGCCGTCAGCCCCGGACCCGGGCGACCTGCGGCAGCGCGCCCAGGGGCGGTTGCCCACGGCGTCGCTTCCCGGCGACCTGGCGATCGAGCTGGCCCTGGCCGCCCTGCCGGAGCCGGTCGGCGCAGCCGTCGACCTGTGCTGGTTCGCCGACGTCGACGCGATCACCACGGCCCGGTTCCTCGACGTCGACGTGGACGACGTCGAGCAGGTGTTGGCCGGGCTGCCCGCAGCGGTCCTGCGCGACCTGCCCGAGTACGCGGCCCGGTGGCGGGCCGGGCTCGACCTGCCCCGGGCGGTGGCCTCGGAGGCCGCTGCGCCGAGTCCGTCGACGACCACCGCGTGGGCCGGCGTCGCGGGCGTGGCCCTCCTCGTCGGCACGGTGGCGTTCCTGGGGCTGCGCACGGACCTCCTCGACCCGACGAGTCCCGGACCCGATGACCGTGGGCCGACCGCGGCCACGCCTGTGGTCCGACCCGTCGCGGGGCCGTGCCGGGACCGGCTGCATGTCGGGGAGGTCCGGGCCGACCGCACGATGGGCGTCCGGCGGCTCGTCGTCGTGCTGCGGCTCGGCGGTGGCCGACCGTGCACCGTGCGCGGGTTCTCCTCCGTCGTACCGCAGCATCGGGGCGAGCGGATCGACGTGGTCGTCGCCCATCGGCCGGACGACGCCACCTTCCGCGGGCTCGACGACGTCGTGGTGCGCGTCGGTCAACCGGCAGTCGTCATCCTGGAGTGGAGCACCGGGCACGTCTGTCCTCCGGTCGTCAACGACCGGTTGCTGCTCACCCCGCCCGGAGCCAGCCGGGCGCTCTCGCTGCCGGGCTTCGGCACGACGCACTGCCTCCGCCGAGGCCGGGACGCCACCCTGGACGTGTTCCCGGTCCGGGCGACGGCGATCCCCTACCCGGAGCACCAGCTCCTCCGGGCCGGACGGCGCTGAGCGCTCCCGCTCCTTGACGGGACCCGGTCGCGGTGCGTAGGTTCTCGCGCTTGTGCGCGACGTGGTCCGGGTCTACTGGCGGCTCCTCGCCGCCGGCGTCCGACGCCAGTCGACCTACCGGCTCGCGGCGCTCGGTGGCCTGGTCGCCAACGTGACCTTCGGGCTGCTCAAGGTGGCCATCCTCTTCGCGACGGTCCGTGCCGCGGGCGGTGAGCTCTCGGGCTACGACGTGGGCGCGATGAGCGCCTACATCTGGATCTCGCAGGGACTGCTCGGCTCGGTCAACCTGTTCGGCCGCAGCGACATGGCGGAGCGGATCCGCACGGGCGACGTGGCGGTGGACTTCCTGCGCCCGGTCGACGTGCAGGCAGCCGCGGTGACCACGGAGGTCGGCCAGTCGCTCTTCGCGCTGCTCCCGCGCGGGCTGCCCTCGGTCGTCATCGGGGCGCTCGTGGTCGGGATGGACCTGCCGGCCAGCCCCGCGTCGTACGTCGTGGGCGCCGTCAGCGTCGTCCTGGGCATCGTCATCTCGTGCACGACGGTCTACCTCGTCTCGGCGTGCGGCTTCTGGCTGGTCGACAACCGCGGGGTGCAGATCCTCTACATGGTCGTGTCCGGCTTCCTCGCCGGCCTGTTCGTGCCCATCTGGCTCTTCCCCGAGTGGCTGCGCCGGCTCGCCGAGCTCACGCCGTTCCCGTCGATGCTGATGTACCCCACCGACGTGCTGTCCGGACGCGTGGGTGCCGCCGACGGGACGGTCCTGGTGCTCATGCAGCTCGGGTGGCTCGCCGTGACCGTGCTGCTCGGCCAGCTGATGACCCGGGCGGGGCGACACCGCCTGGAGGTGCAGGGTGGCTGAGCTGACCACCGGCGTCGCACGTCCGGTGTCACCGGCTGGTTCGCGCTGGCGGCCCTACCGCGCGGTCCTCGCCTCGCGGGTCCGTGCGCAGCGCAGCTACCGCACCGGGTTCGTGCTCGACCTGGTCAGCTCGCTGCTGGTGGGCGTCGTCGAGCTGGCCGAGGTCTGGGTCCTCTTCCACAGCGTCGGCCGGCTCGGCGGTCTCGAGTTCACCCAGATCCTGCTGGTGTTCGGGCTCGCCGATCTCTCCTTCTCCCTCGCCGATCTGGCGTTCGGGCACTGCGACAACCTGCCGACGTACGTGCGAGCAGGCACCCTGGACGTGTTCTACCTCCGGCCCCAGCCGCTGCTGCTGCAGCTGGTCACCAGCGACATCAGCCTGCGCCGCCTCGCCCGGGCGGCAGTGGGCGCTGCAGCGCTGGGGTGGGCGCTGGCCGTCAACGACATCGACTGGACAGCTGGGATCGTCGTGCTGCTCGTCCTCGCGGTGCTGAGCGGGGTGGCGACCTTCTCGGCGTTGTTCGTGTGGGCGGCGGGCCTGCAGTTCTTCCTGGTCGACGGAGCCGAGATGACCAACGCGTTCGTCTACGGCGGCCGGTATGCCGCCACCCAGCCGGCCTCGGTGTGGAACCGTCCCCTGAAGGTCGTCTTCGGGTTCTTCTTCCCGATGGCCTTCACCGGCTTCCTCCCGGCCCTGGCGATCCTGGGCCTGCCGGGCCCGGAGTGGATGCCGGCGTGGCTCGGCTGGTGCGCCCCTCTCGCCGCGGTGTGGGCGTGGACGATGGCACTGCTGTGCTGGCGCTGGGGAGTGCGGCACTACCAGGGAGGTGGCGGATGAGCTCCGCACAGGTCGACCGGCCGATCATCGAGACCCGCTCGCTGACGCGCGAGTTCGCCGTCCGCGACGGGCTGCGCCGACGGCGGATCACCGCCGTGGCGGACCTCGACGTGCAGGTGCAGCCGGGCGAGGCGGTCGGCTACATCGGCGCGAACGGCGCCGGGAAGTCCACCACGATCAAGATGCTCACGGGCATCCTGGTGCCGACCCGTGGCGAGGTGACCACCTGCGGGCTCCGCCCGGTGCAGGATCGTCGACGGTTGGCTCGCCACGTGGGCGTGGTCTTCGGCCAGAGATCACAGCTGTGGTGGGACCTGCCGGTCCGTCAGTCGTTCGGCATCCTCGCCGCGATCCACGGGCTGGACGCGGCGAGCGAGCACCGGCGTACCCACGAGCTCGTCGAGCGGCTGGAGATGGCGGAGTTCCTCGCCACTCCGGTGCGGCAGCTCTCGCTCGGCCAGCGGATGCGCGCCGAGGTGGCGGCAGCCCTGCTGCACTCACCACAGCTGGTCATCCTCGACGAGCCCACCATCGGTCTCGACGTGCTGTCCAAGCAGCGGCTGCGGGAGTTCCTCATCGCCGAGCGGGAGACGCACGGCACCACCCTCCTGCTGACCACCCACGACATGGGCGACGTCGAGCGCCTGTGTGACCGGATCCTGCTCATCGACCGGGGCCGGCTCGCCTACGAGGGCAGCCTGGCCGGGCTCTCCCGGACCGTCGGCGCCGAGCGGATCCTGGTCGTCGACCTCGCCGAGCCCGCACCCGATCTGCTGGCCCTGCCCCATGCACGGCACCTCTCCAGCGAGGGCGGCGGACTGCGCCAGCGCCTCTCCTTCGACGCCGAGCGCACCACGGCCGCGCGCGTGCTTGCCGCCGTCTCCGAGCACGCCGAGGTGCTCGACCTCTCGGTGGAGGAACCAGACATCGAGGACGTCGTACGGAAGGTCTACGCGGCGCGGCGCTGAGCCACGCGCATGGGACCGCTGCTGCCGACCTATCCACGTCGATGGAAGCGCCACTCCCCGGAGGCGTGCCGACGCAGGTCGTAGCGGTCGTCGTGGGCCCGGCGATGGTGATGACCGCACATGGGCAGCGCCTTGGCGAGATCGGTCCGCCCGTGGGCAGACCAGGGATCGAGATGGTGGATCTCGCACCAGGCGAACGGCCGCTCACATCCTCCGATCCCACACGAGTCGTGCTGAGTGGCCAAGGCGAGCCGCTGTCCTGAGCTGTGCAGCCGTCGAGTGCGCCCCAGGTCGAGCGGCACCGATGCACCGCCGAGCACCACCGGAACGATCGCGGCCTCACAGGCCAGTCGCCGTGCCTCGCTGGCGGAGATGTGGACGCCGGTGTCGAGGCCGGCAGCACCGAGGCCGGTGCGCAGCTGGTCGAGGCCGATGGTGACAAGGAGCGTGGTGCCGTTGGCGGCGTACCCGAGCTCGGGCAGGTGTTCGAGCAGCTCCATGAAGCCGTTCCCGGCCCGCTCCGTGGAGCTGCGCTGCCAGCCGGGTCCGGCGAGTGCGGTCGGGTCGTCGGTGTCGGCTCCGTTGGCCCGTGCTCCCATCCGCCGCGGTGAGGTCAACCGGTCGAGCGCCCGTGACAACAGCTGCGCATGCAGCTCGGGGATCACGAACCTTCCGCTCCAGGTCCCGTCATCGTTGTCGTGCATGGCCAGGTAGGCGTCGTGCTCGGCCGCCGACTCACGCGAGCTGAGCATCGCCTCCTCGTGCGCGTCCGCCAGCTCGGCGGAGACGATGGCGAACGCGCGACGCGCCACCTGCCGCAGCCGCTTCGGCGACAGCGGACGCCCCGTGCGCGAGATCCGGCCGGTTGCCCGGCCGACGAGCCACTCCTCGGCGGTCGCGAGCTGCTCTGCGGTGGCCTCCTGCGGCGCGTAGTGCAGCGAGTCGGTGATGACTCGCACCTGCTCGAGGCGCAGTTCGCCGGCGGCGAACGCCTCCCTTGTGTGGTGATACCGCTCGCGCAGCTGCCGCGAGATGCGCAGCCCACCGGCCACCCGCCCGACGCTCTCGCCGGTCAGCGCGGCAGCCCACGCCTCCGGGCCGGTGGCGGCGTGCTTCTCGGCGATGCGCCGCTGCTCCACCTCGCCGAGGACAGCCAGCCGCAGGGACGACACCTGGGACTCCAGGGCGGTGAGCTCGACCAGCGACTCCTCGACCTCGTGGTCCGAAAGCTGCTCCGGGGCGACCCGCTGCGCATCACCCAGTGTCTCGCGCACCTCGACCAGCCGAGCAACCAGCTCGGGCCTCGGGAGCGCGTGGACCGTCATGACCACAGTCCATCAGGGACCACCGACAATTTCGGCCGGCCTTCGGCTGCGCCTTGCGGGCACCGCTGCGACAGGACGTCCTGCGCGATGCCGGAGCACGACGCACTGATCTGCCGCGTTGAGGGCGGCTCTGCTCACCCGGCGTGTACGACGTCACCGACGCTGATCAGGCCGGGCTCGACCACCTCGGCGTAGACCGCCAGGTCGAGGCCGCGCACGGCACCGAGGTGCTGCAGCCAGCGGGTACCTGTCTGCACGCCGTCCTGGTCGACGTCGACCATCCGGCAGCGTGGCGCAGCACCGGTGACGCGCAGGCGCGTCGAGCCGATGCCGATCTCCCGCCCCACCCAGGACTCTTCGACGAACGGCTCGTCGGTCTCCAGCAGCAGGTTCGACCGGGTTCGGCGCACGTCGGCCGAACCGCCCCACCGGTCGGCGCACCAGCGCAGACTGGCCCTGCCGACGAGGGAGACGCCCGCCGCGTCCTGGTGTGGCACCCCGCCCTCGGGCAGGACCTGCACGCGCGTCCCCATCGCGGTGGACAGCTCCTCGTCCAGCGCCGGGTTGCCGACAATCCACGAGGCGGCGCCCCGAGCAACGACCACACCGCCGGTCGCCTCGGTCCGCGCGGCGTACCCGAACACCGCGTCCCGGCGCCGAAATCGTCGCGTGTCCTTGCCGGACGCGAACCGGCCGTCCGTGTCGACGACCGCGTACCACCGGTCCCCCACGAGCCCGCGGCGGTCGACAGCCACCGACCCCAGCGCCTCGCCACCCATCGACTTCACCGGGTAGCGGCGGACTCCCTGCACGCGCATCGACATGGACCGCACGCTAACGCTGCGCCAGCATGGGCGGCATGTCCCCGACGCGCTTCCCCGAGCCGGCTTCCACCGAGGACCTGCGCGGGCTGCTGCTCGACTACCTCGACTTCTACCGGGAGGTGGTCATCGGCAAGGTCGCCGACCTCGACCCGGACTCGCTCCAGCAGAGCGTGGTCCCCTCGGGCTGGACCGCTGCCGGGTTGCTGCACCACCTGGCCAACGTCGAGCGAAGGTGGTTGCGCTGGGGGTTCCTCGCCGAGCAGGTCGACGACCCATGGCGGGACGCCACGGAGGACGGCGGATGGCGTTCCCCCGAGGCGGACCCGCAGGCCCTGGCCGCGGCCCTGCGGGAGGCCGGCGCGCGCAGCCGCACCATCGTGGAGGCGCACGAGCTCACGGACCGCGCTGCCGTCGGCGGTCGTTTCGACGACGAGGAGTCTGCGCCGCAGCTGCACTGGATCCTGCTGCACCTCATCCAGGAGTACGCCCGCCACGCCGGCCACCTCGACCTCTGGCGGGAGCTGCAGGACGGACGAACCGGCGAGGGGGCGTAGCGGGGCCGGTCCGAGTCAGGCCCGCTCCAGCAATGCGACGCATTCGACGTGCAGGTAGGTGGCGAATCCTCGGATCGCGGTCAACCTGACCGAGGCGCGCGTCAGGGGGCGCTGTGTCTGCCCGGCTGGAAGCGCAGCGGACCACGCGACGGCGTCGGCCACCGTGACGACACGGACCTCGCGACTGGC
>DASTFI010000119.1:0-25377 GCA_035708765.1 Marmoricola sp. | reverse complement strand
GAGCGAGCCCGGGAAGGTGATGCGGGAGAGCACGTAGTTGAGGTACTCCTCCGTCGGCTTTCCAGCCCGGATCCCGGGGATGAAACCGCCGTACTTCTTCATGTTGTCCGCGACTTCCTCGGGGTTGAAGGTGATCGCGACGTAGAAGTAGGTGAAGAAGATGGTCAGCAGGAAGTAGGCCGCCATGTAGATCGGGTGGTCCCCACGGACCAGGTTGACCGCGATCCACTCCAGGAACTTGCTGTCCGAGCCCTGGTTGAACTGCACCGCGAGCGCGGGGAGGTACAGCAGGCTCGAGGAGAAGATCACCGGGATGACGCCGGCCTGGTTGACCTTGAGCGGGATGTACGTCGAGGAGCCGCCGAACATCTTCCGCCCGACCATCCGGCGGGCGTACTGCACCGGGATCCGGCGCTGCGCCTGCTCCATGTAGACGACCGCCGCCATGATGACCAGGCCGAGCACGACCACCACCGCGAAGATCCACGGGCCCTTGGCCTTCTGCACGCCCCACAGCTGGGCCGGGAAGGTCGCCACGACCTGGGTGAAGATCAGGATCGACATGCCGTTGCCGATGCCGCGCTCGGTGCACTGCTCGCCGAGCCACATGATCACCGCGGTGCCGGCCGTCATCGTGATGACCATCAGCGCGGCGGTGGTGAAGGTGTTCTCGTAGACCAGCGGCAGGTTGCAGTTCTGCAGGAGGTTGCCGGTGCGGGCCAGCGCCACGATGCCGGTCGCCTGGAGCACGGCCAGGGCGAGCGTGACGTAGCGGGTGTACTGGGTGATCTTCGCCTGGCCCTGCTGGCCCTCCTTCTTGAGCGCCTCCAGACGCGGGATCACCACCACGAGCAGCTGCAGGATGATGCTCGCGGTGATGTAGGGCATGATCCCCAGCGCGAAGATGGTCAGCTGGAGCAGCGCCCCGCCGGAGAACAGGTTGATCATCCCGTAGATGCCGGAGTTCTCCGTCGCCTTGAAGCACGCTTGCACGTTGGCGACGTAGACGCCGGGAGCAGGGATCTGCGAACCCAGCCGGAAGATGGCGACGACGAGCAGGACGAAGAGCAGCTTCTTGCGCAGGTCCGGCGTCCGGAACGCGTTGGCAAACGCCTTGAGCACAGGTCCTCTTCTCTGGTCGTGGGGCCGTGGAAGCCTAACAGGGCAGGGAGTCCGCCACGCGCTGGTGGTGGAACTCCCTGCCCCGGTTCACGCTTTGGTTCAGCGCTCGGTCGCGGTGCCGCCGGCAGCCGCGAGCTTCTCCCTGGCCTGCGCCGAGAACTTGTCGGCGGTGACCCGCAGGGCGACGGAGATGTCGCCCTGGCCGAGCACCTTCACCGGGCTGCCCTTGCGGACCAGACCCTTGCTGACGAGGTCCTCGACCGTGACGTCGCCACCCTCGGGGAAGAGGTTGGCGATGCGGTCCAGGTTGACGACCTGGAACTCCACCTTGAACGGGTTCTTGAAGCCCTTGAGCTTCGGCAGCCGCATGTGGATCGGCATCTGGCCACCTTCGAAGGCGACCGGGACCTGGTAGCGGGCCTTGGTGCCCTTGGTGCCGCGGCCGGCGGTCTTGCCCTTGGACGCCTCACCACGACCCACGCGGGTCTTGGCAGTCCTGGCGCCGGGGGCCGGACGCAGGTGGTGCAGCTTGAGAGTCATCGGGACTCCACCTCCGCTTCGACTTCCGTGACCGTCACGAGGTGACGCACGGCGTGGACCATGCCTCGGACCTCGGGGCGGTCCTCCTTGACGACGACGTCGCCGATCTTGCGCAGCCCGAGCGTGCGCAGGGTGTCGCGCTGGGCCTGCTTGCACCCGATCGTCGACTTCTTCTGCTCGACCTTCAGGCGTGCCATCAGGCGGACACCTCCGCCGACACGCCCTCGGGCACCTCGGCCCGGGCCCTGAGCAGGGCGGCCGGAGCCACCTCCTCGACCGGCAGGCCACGGCGCGAGGCAACGGCCTCGGGCTCCTCGAGGAGGCGCAGGGCCTCCACGGTGGCGTGCACGATGTTGATCTGGTTCGACGAGCCGAGCGACTTGCTCAGCACGTCGTGGATGCCGGCCGCCTCGAGAACGGCACGCACCGGACCACCGGCGATCACACCGGTACCGGGAGCAGCCGGCCGCAGCAGCACGACGCCGGCAGCCTTCTCGCCCTGGACCGGGTGCGGGATGGTGCCCTGGATGCGCGGGACGCGGAAGAAGTTCTTCTTCGCCTCCTCGACGCCCTTGGCGATGGCGGCCGGGACTTCCTTGGCCTTGCCGTAGCCGACACCGACCATGCCGTCGCCGTCGCCGACGACGACGAGGGCGGTGAAGCTGAAGCGACGACCGCCCTTGACGACCTTGGCTACGCGGTTGATCGCGACGACGCGCTCGATGTAGGCGTTCTTGTCGGCGTCACCGCGACGGTTGTCGCGGCCGCCTCGACGCTCACCACCGGCGCGCTGTCCGCGCTGGGGTCCGCTCATGAGATCTACCTCTTCCCAATCAGAAGGTCAGGCCGCCCTCGCGGGCGCCATCAGCAAGGGCCGCGACGCGACCGTGGTACTTGTTGCCGGCACGGTCGAAGACCACCGCGTCGACACCTTGGCTCTTGGCACGCTCGGCAACCAGCGCGCCGACCTTGCGCGCCTTGGCGGTCTTGTCGCCCTCGACGCCACGCAGGTCCGCCTCCATGGTCGACGCCGACGCCAAGGTCTGGCCGACCAGGTCGTCGACGAGCTGGACGGAGATGTGCCGGGACGAGCGGGTGACCACCAGGCGCGGACGCTCGGCAGTGCCGCTGACCTTCTTGCGGCCACGCATCTGGCGGCGCAGGCGCGAGGCCTGACGACCAGCCGTGCGCTTGCCGGCCATGAGTGAGATCGCCATCGTCACTTACCTGCCTTTCCGACCTTGCGGCGGACGTGCTCGCCCGCGTAGCGCACGCCCTTGCCCTTGTACGGCTCTGGCTTGCGCAGCTTGCGGATGTTCGCGGCAACCTCGCCGACGAGCTGCTTGTCGATGCCCTGGACACCGAGCTTGGTGGGGCCCTCGACGGTGAACGTGATGCCGTCGGGGGCATTGAACGTGATCGGGTGGGAGTACCCGAGCTGGAACTCCAGCTGTGTGGGGCCCTTGGACAGGACCCGGTACCCGACGCCCACGATCTCGAGCTTCTTCTCGTAGCCCTCGGTCACGCCCAGGACCATGTTGTTGATCAACGTGCGGGTCAGTCCGTGCAGGGACCGGCTCTCCCGCTCGTCGTCGGGACGCTTCACCTCGAGGGTGCCGTCGGCCGACTCGACCGTGATCGGTGCGGCGACCGTGTGGCTCAGGGTGCCCTTGGGGCCCTGGACCGTGACGGTGCGGTCGTCGATGCTGACGGCGACACCGGTCGGGACCGGGACGGGCAGCTTGCCAATACGCGACATGGTGCTTACTCCTCCTGGTTTCCGGTCACCAGACGTAGGCGAGGACTTCCCCACCTACGCCCTTCGAGTTGGCCTGACGGTCGGTCAGCAGGCCCTGGCTGGTCGAGATGATCGCCACGCCGAGGCCACCGAGGACCTTGGGCAGTCCGGTGTGCTTGGCGTACACCCGCAGGCCCGGCTTGCTGATCCGGCGCACGCCTGCGATGGAGCGCTCCCGGTTGCGGCCGTACTTGAGGGTGATCTCGAGGCTCTTGCCCACCTCGTCCTCGGACGGGTCGTGGGACTTCCAGGAGGTGATGTAGCCCTCCTGCTGGAGGATCTCGGCGACGCCCGCCTTGAGCTTGCTGTAGGGCATCGTGACCGAGTCGTGGTACGCCTGGTTGGCGTTGCGCAGACGGGTCAGCATGTCTGCGATCGGGTCAGTCATGGTCATGGCCGCGTTGGCCCTTTCTCGTTGTGGTTTCCGCGACGAGGAGCTCGTCGGGACCTTCAGCGTTCGTGTTGTCGGTGGATTACCAGGAGCTCTTGGTGACGCCGGGCAGCTCGCCGCGGTGCGCCATCTGCCGCAGGCAGATCCGGCACAGGCCGAACTTGCGGTAGACGGCCTTGGGGCGACCACAGCGCTGGCAGCGGGTGTAGGCGCGCACCTTGAACTTGGGCTTGCGGGCGGCCTTGACCTTCAGTCCAGTCTTTGCCATGTCAGTTGCCCTCCTTGAAGGGGAAGCCCAGGTGCTTGAGCAGCGCCCGACCCTCGTCGTCGCTGGTCGCGGTGGTCACCACGGTGATGTCCATGCCGCGCGAACGGTCGATCTTGTCCTGGTTGATCTCGTGGAACATCACCTGCTCGGTCAGGCCGAAGGTGTAGTTTCCGCGACCGTCGAACTGCCGGTCGTTGAGACCGCGGAAGTCGCGGATGCGCGGGAGCGCCAGCGCCAGCAGGCGGTCGAGGAACTCCCACATCCGGTCGCCGCGCAGGGTGACGTGCGCCCCGATCGGCATGCCCTCACGGAGCTTGAACTGTGCGATCGACTTGCGGGCCTTGGTGACCTGCGGCTTCTGGCCGGTGATGGCGGCCAGGTCGCGGACCGCACCCTCGATCAGCTTCGAGTCGCGGGCGGCCTCGCCGACACCCATGTTGACCACGATCTTGGTCAGTCCGGGCACCTGCATGACGTTCGGGTAGCCGAACTGCTCGCGCATCGCGGGGAGGATCTCCTCGCGGTAGCGCGCCTTCATGCGCGGCATGGCGGTCGTGGTTGCTTCCATCGTCGATTCACTCATCAGATCTCGTCTCCGGACTTGCGGGAGATGCGCACGCTGCGGCTGGCCTTGTAGGTCGACCCGTCGGGGCGGCGCTTGTCCACCTCGACGCGCTTGTAGCCGATGCGCGTCGTGGCCTTGCCGTCGACCAGCATCACGTTGGACACGTGGATGGGTGCCTCGGTGGTGACGATGCCGCCGGTGTTGCCTGCACGACCGCCCTGGTTGAGGGACTTGGTGTGCTTCTTGACCCGGTTGACACCCTCGACGATCACGCGCTGCTCGTCGCGCAGCACCGAGATCACCTTGCCCTCGACACCCTTGTCCTTGCCGGCGATGACCTTGACGGTGTCGCCCTTCTTGATGTTCACACTCATCACAGCACCTCCGGTGCGAGCGAGATGATCTTCATGAACTTCTTCTCGCGCAGCTCGCGGGCGACGGGGCCGAAGATGCGGGTGCCCCGCGGCTCACCGTCCGCCTTGAGGATGACGGCGGCGTTCTCGTCGAAGCGGATGTAGGAACCATCCGCACGGCGACGTTCCTTCACGGTGCGTACGACCACGGCCTTGACGACGTCGCCCTTCTTGACGTTGCCGCCCGGGATGGCGTCCTTGACGGTGGCAACGATGACGTCGCCGATGCCGGCGTACCGCCGACCCGAGCCGCCGAGCACACGGATGCAGAGGATCTCCTTGGCACCCGTGTTGTCGGCGACCTTGAGTCGCGACTCCTGCTGGATCATCGGATTCTTTCTCCTGGTTGTCGTGCCGGTTCTCGCATCAACCTGCGGTGATGGAGCCTGGCCGAACTTGCAATGTGGTCGGTTACTTGGCCTTCTCGAGGATCTCCACCAGGCGCCAGCGCTTGGTTGCCGACAGCGGGCGGGTCTCCATGATCAGGACGCGGTCGCCGACCCCGGCCTCGTTCTGCTCGTCGTGGGCCTTGAGGCGGACGTTGCGCCGCATGACCTTGCCGTACAGCGCGTGCTTGACCCGGTCCTCGACAGAGACGACGACGGTCTTGTCCATCTTGTCGCTGACGACCAGGCCCTCACGGACCTTGCGGGCAGCTCGGTCGCTGCTCACGGTGTTGGCGGTGTCGCTCACGCGCCGACCTCCTCTTCGGTCTTGGTGCCCGGAGCCGTGCGGATGCCGAGCTCTCGCTCACGCACCACGGTGTAGATCCGGGCGATGTCCTTCTTGACCGCACGCAGGCGGCCGTGGCTCTCGAGCTGACCGGTCGCGGCCTGGAAGCGCAGGTTGAACAGCTCTTCCTTGGACTCGCGCAGCTTCGTCTCGAGGTCGATGTCGTTGAACTCGTCCAGAGCCGCGGCACCGGTGTCCTTGTTGCTCATCAGAAATCACCTGCCTCACGGCTGACGAACCGGCACTTCATGGGAAGCTTGTGCATCGCCCGGCGCATCGCCTCGCGGGCGACGTCGTCGGGGACACCGGACAGCTCGAACATGATGCGACCGGGCTTGACGTTGGCCACCCACCACTCGGGCGAGCCCTTGCCGGAACCCATCCGGGTCTCGGCGGGCTTCTTGGTCAGCGGACGGTCGGGGTAGATGTTGATCCACACCTTTCCGCCACGCTTGATGTGCCGGGTCATCGCGATACGCGCCGACTCGATCTGCCGGTTGGTCACGTAGTGGCCCTCCAGCGCCTGGATGCCGTAGTCACCGAAGGCGAGCTTGGTGCCGCCCTTGGCGGCACCGGTCCGCTTCGGGTGATGCTGCTTGCGGTGCTTGACACGACGGGGCATCAACATGGGATCAGCCCTCCCCGGAGGTGGATGCGGTTGTCGGAGCGGCCTCGGCGGCCGGAGCGGCCGCGGCCTCGGTGGTGGCGGGAGCCTCCCCGCCGCGGTCCGCGCGGGACGGACGGCCACCGCGGGAACCGCGGGTGGGGCGCTCGCCGCCGCGGCCACCGCGGTTGCGACCGGGAGCACCGGCGCGGGCGGCGGCCTGGGCCTCGCGCTCGGCACGGGTGCCGGCGACCTCGCCCTTGTAGATCCACACCTTCACGCCGATGCGGCCGAACGTCGTGCGAGCCTCGTAGAAGCCGTAGTCGATGTCGGCGCGGAGGGTGTGCAGGGGCACCCGGCCCTCGCGGTAGAACTCCGAGCGCGACATCTCGGCGCCGTTGAGCCGGCCCGAGCACTGGATCCGGATGCCCTTGGCACCGGAGCGCATCGAGGTCTGCATGGCCTTCTTCATCGCGCGCCGGAACTGCACGCGGCCCGAGAGCTGCTCGGCGACGCCCTGCGCGACCAGCTGCGCGTC
Organism: Marmoricola sp.; assembly: GCA_035708765.1. GTDB lineage: Bacteria > Actinomycetota > Actinomycetes > Propionibacteriales > Nocardioidaceae > Marmoricola. Next base: position 18,406 of record DASTFI010000119.1, on the reverse strand, counting down.
GACCTCGGGGTTCTTCACCTCGAGGATGTTGAGCTGCACCTGCTTGCCGGTGAGCTTCTCGAGCTCGCCGCGGATGCGGTCGGCCTCGGCGCCGCGGCGGCCGATGACGATGCCCGGACGCGCGGTGTGGATGTCCACGCGGACGCGGTCGCGGGTGCGCTCGATCTCGACCTTGGAGATGCCGGCGCGCTCCATGCCCTTGGACAGCAGCTTGCGGATCGCGACGTCCTCACCGACGTAGGACTTGTAGAGCTTGTCGGCGTACCACCGGCTCTTGTGGTCGGTGGAGATGCCCAGGCGGAACCCGTTCGGGTTGATCTTCTGACCCATCAGGCGGTCCGTCCCTTCTGCTCGGCAGGCTGTACGACGAGGGTGATGTGGCTGGTGCGCTTGTTGATCCGGGTGGCCCGGCCCTGGGCCCGTGGGCGCCAGCGCTTCATCGTCGGGCCCTCGTCCACCATGGCCTTCGAGACGACCAGGGTGTTGCGGTCGAGGTCCTCGGTGCCCTCCGCGTTCGCCACGGCGCTCTCCAGGACCTTGTAGACGGTCTCGCTGGCTGCCTGCGGCGCGAACTGCAGCAGCGCGAGGGCCTCGTCCACGGGCAGGCCGCGGACCAGGTCCACCACGCGGCGAGCCTTCATCGGGGTGATCCGGACGAAGCGCGCGCTGGCGAACGCGCCGGGCTCGTCGCCCAGCAGCGAGTCGCGGCGGGCGCTCACGCGCCTACGCTCAACTGTGCTCATGCTCTATCTCTCCTTGGCCCCGCGATCAGCGGCGGCGGCTCTTCCGGTCGTCCTTGACGTGCCCGCGGTAGGTGCGGGACGGGGCGAACTCGCCCAGCTTGTGCCCGACCATCGAGTCGGTGACGAACACCGGCACGTGCTTGCGACCGTCGTGCACCGCCAGGGTGTGACCGATCATCGCGGGCACGATCATCGAGCGGCGCGACCAGGTCTTGATCACGTTGTGGGTGCCGGACTCGTTCTGCGCGTCCACCTTCTTCATCAGGTGGTCGTCGACAAATGGGCCCTTCTTCAGGCTGCGAGGCATCTCGTCTCTTCCCTACTCAGCGCTTGTTCTTGCCGGTGCGACGGCGACGGACGATGAGGGCGTCACTGGACTTGCGCTTGCGCGTGCGTCCCTCGGGCTGGCCCCACGGCGAGACCGGGTGGCGGCCACCGGAGGTCTTGCCCTCACCACCGCCGTGCGGGTGGTCGACGGGGTTCATCACGACACCGCGGACGGTCGGGCGCTTGCCCTTCCAGCGCATCCGACCGGCCTTGCCCCAGTTGATGTTGGACTGCTCGGCGTTGCCGACCTCGCCGACGGTCGCGCGGCAGCGCACGTCGACGTAGCGCATCTCGCCCGACGGCATCCGCAGCTGGGCCCGCGAGCCCTCCTTGGCGACGAGCTGCGCCGAGTTGCCGGCGGAGCGGGCGATCTTCGCGCCGCCGCCGGGCCGCAGCTCGATGCAGTGGATCGTCGTACCGACGGGGATGTTGCGCAGCGGCAGGTTGTTGCCGGGCTTGATGTCAGCCTGGGCGCCGGACTCCACCGCAGTGCCCTGCTTCACGCCGACCGGAGCGATGATGTAGCGCTTCTCGCCGTCGGCGTAGTGCAGCAGCGCGATCCGGGCGGTGCGGTTGGGGTCGTACTCGATGTGCGCGACCTTCGCCGGGACGCCGTCCTTGTCGTAGCGACGGAAGTCGACGACGCGGTAGGCGCGCTTGTGCCCGCCGCCCTGGTGCCGGGTCGTGATCCGGCCCTGGTTGTTGCGGCCACCCTTCTTCGGCAGCGGCTTGACCAGCGACTTCTCCGGCGTGGACCGGGTGATCTCGGCGAAGTCAGCGACCGACGAGCCACGACGGCCCGGGGTGGTCGGCTTGTACTTGCGGATAGCCATGTGCGTTTCTCCTACTCAGCCCGGTCAGGAGACCGGACCTCCGAAGATGTCGATGCGGTGGCCCTCGGCAAGGCTGACGATCGCGCGCTTGGTGTTCGCGCGGCGACCGACGCCGTTGCGGGTGCGACGGGCCTTGCCCTGGCGGTTCTGGGTGTTCACCGAGGTGACCTTGACGTCGAACACCTTCTCGACCGCGATCTTGATCTCAGTCTTGTTGGCGTCCGGGCGAACCAGGAACGTGTACTTGTTGTTGTCGAGCAGGCCGTAGCTCTTCTCGCTCACGACCGGCGCGATCAGGATGTCCCGGTGGTCCTTGTGCAGGGTGCTCATCAGGCCTCCTCCTCGTCCTTCTTGCCGCCGACGAACGCGTCGTAGGCGCCCTTGGTGAACACCACGTCGTCGGACAGCAGCACGTCGTAGGTGTTGAGCTGGTCGACGGCGAGCAGGTGCACGGAGGGCACGTTGCGCAGGGACAACCAGGTCAGCGCGTCGTCCCGCTCGAGGACGACCAGCTGGCGCCGGTTGTCGGTGAGCCCGTTGAGCGCCACGACCGCGGCCTTGGTCGAGGGCTTGTCGCCCTCGACGAGACCGTCGACGACGTGGATGCGACCGGCGCGGGCGCGGTCGGAGAGGGCACCACGCAGGGCGGCGGCCTTCATCTTCTTCGGCGTCCGCTGGTCGTAGGAGCGCGGCTGCGGGCCGTGGACGATGCCACCGCCGGCGAACTGCGGAGCCCGCGTCGAGCCCTGGCGGGCGCGGCCGGTGCCCTTCTGCTTGTAGGGCTTGCGGCCACCGCCGCGGACCTCGCCGCGGGTCTTGGTCGCGTGCGTGCCCTGGCGCGCCGCCGCCTGCTGGGCCACCACGACCTGGTGGATCAGCGGGACGTTGGTCGTCGCGTCGAAGATCTCGGCAGGGAGATCGACCTTCACGGTCTTGGCAGTTGCGTTCTCGGGCATGGAGCTCAGGCCTCCCCGGAGATGTCAGCGGTCTTCTTCGCGGCCGAACGGATGACCAGCAGGCCGCCCTTGGGACCCGGAACGGCACCACGGAGGAGGATGAGCCCCTTCTCGGTGTCGACCGCGTGCACGGTGATGTTCTGGGTGGTGACCGTGTCGGTGCCCATCCGGCCCGACATCCGGGTGCCCTTGAAGACCCGTCCCGGAGTCGCGCAGGCACCGATCGAGCCCGGCTTGCGGTGGTTGCGGTGGGCGCCGTGGGAGGCGCCGACACCGGCGAACCCGTGCCGCTTCATCGTGCCGGCAAAGCCCTTGCCCTTGCTGGTGCCGGTGACGTCGACGTCGTCACCCGCGGTGAACAGCTCGGGGCTGAGCTCCTGGCCGATCTCGTAGGTGGCGGCGTCCGCGGTGCGGATCTCGACCATGTGGCGACGGGCGTTGACGCCGGCCTTGGCGAAGTGCCCGGCCGACGGCTTGGTGACCTTGCGGCCCTCGATCTCACCGAAGCCGACCTGGATGGCGTTGTAGCCGTCCTTCTCGGGGGTGCGGACCTGGGTGACGACGTTGGTCGCGGCGGCGACGACGGTGACCGGAACGATCCGGTTGTCCTCGTCCCACAGCTGGGTCATGCCGAGCTTGGTGCCCAGCAGGCCCTTGACGTTGTGTTCGAAAGTGTGAGTCATGGCTGAGACCTCAGAGCTTGATCTCGATGTCGACGCCGGCAGGCAGGTCGAGCCGCATCAGCGAGTCGACGGTCTTCGGCGTGGGGTCGATGATGTCGATGAGGCGCTTGTGGGTGCGCATCTCGAAGTGCTCGCGGGAGTCCTTGTACTTGTGCGGCGAGCGAATCACGCAGAAGACGTTCTTCTCCGTGGGCAGCGGCACCGGGCCGGCCACCTTCGCACCCGTCCGGGTCACGGTGTCCACGATCTTCCGCGCCGAGGTGTCGATCACCTCGTGGTCATAGGCCTTGAGCCTGATGCGGATCTTCTGTCCCGCCATCACGCGTCCTTCACTTCGTAGTCCTCACGACGTGTCTCGGTCCGCCTCGCTCGGTGAGGCGAACCGCCCTTCCTCCCCCCGGCCCAACTCCGACCCCCGCGGTCGGGCGTGTCGCCACTGTTGCTACACCTGGGCGCACGCCGACCACCGGTCGGCTTGTTGTTCTGGGGTTGTGCCTGGCCATGGGTGGCCGGGCGGAACGGGATCTCCAGGTGCGGCACGAACACGTGACCACACAAGCTCGCGCTTCGGACCCCCACGTGAGCTCGGGAGCCAGGAGAACCTGTTCAGTAGTCAATGTCCGCGCCCCGGCGATCCCGCCGGAGCAACCGGTCTATCTTGGCAGATGGGGGCCCTGACCACCAAATCGAGAGGGGCTCACGGTCGCCGGCGGTAGCAGAAGTCGTGGATCGCGCGCTCCGCGGCCCGGCCCTTGCGCTCGAACTTCGTCACCGGCCGCTCGTCCCACCGCTGTGTCGGTCCGCCCTCGAGCATCGGTTCGGCGTCCAGGACCCGCTGCATCTGCTCGGCGTAACCGGGCCAGTCGGTGGCCAGCCGCCAGCAGGCACCGGGCGCCAGTCGGGTGGCGAACAGGCGGGCGTTCGTCGCGGTCACCAGGCGGCGCTTGTGGTGGCGCTTCTTGGGCCACGGATCGGGGAAGAACGTCCACAGCTCCGCGAGACTGCGCGGGGCGACCAGGTGCTCGAGGGCCCAGGCGGCGTCGACGCCCAGGAACCGGACGTTGGTGGCGCCGGCCCGGTCGACGAGGTCGAGCGCAGCCGCCACACCGGGTCGCCACACCTCCAGCGCCAGCACGTCGACCCCGGGTCGCGATGCCGCGAGCACGGCCGTGGCCTCCCCGACGCCGGAGCCGATCTCGACGACCAACGGCGCCTCGCGACCGAACCACGACGCCAGCGTGAACCCCGGCTGGTCCACGGCTTCGTCAGGGATGACCCACGCTTCGTGGTGGGCGTCCCAGGCCTGCTGCTGGCTCGGCGTGAACCGGGAGCCACGGCGGGCGTAGGAGAGCACCTCGCGCATCCGGCGACCGTCGTCGGTGAGCTTGTGGTGCGGCCGGGCAGGTGGCAGGGGCTGGTCCATGACGGCGCGAGCCTAGTGGACACCCGTCCCCGCCCACCGATCAGGTGAGGAAGGCGAAGACCGGCGAACCGGGTGGAACCCGCTCGATGTGCAACCGGCTGTCCGCCATCCGCTGCAGCAGCCCGCCGAGGTCACCGGCGGCCTCGAGCTCGATGCCGACGAGTGCCGGTCCGGTCTCCCGGTTGTTCTTCTTGACGTACTCGAACACCACGATGTCCTCGCCCTCGCTGAGCACGTCGTCGAGGAAGTGGCGCAACGCGCCGGGCTCCTGGGGGAAGGTCACCAGGAAGTAGTGCCGCAGGCCCTCGTGGATGAGCGACCGCTCGAGGATCTCCGAGTAGCGGCTGACGTCGTTGTTGCCTCCGGAGACCACGCACACGACCCGGGCCGCGGCGGGGACCGCCAGCTGCGGGAGCGCCGTGGTGGCCAGCGCGCCCGCCGGCTCGGCGATGATGCCGTCGACCTGGTAGAGCGCCAGCATCTCGGTGCTCACCGCCCCCTCGGAGACCGTGACCACGTCGTCGACCAGGTCGCGCACCAGCGGGAAGGTGAGCCGGCCGACCCTCCCCACGGCGGCGCCGTCGACGAAGGAGTCGACCTCGGCGAGGTCCACCGGCTCGCCGGCAGCCAGCGCGGCGGTCATCGAGGGTGCCCCGGCCGGCTCCACGCCGACGATCCGGACCCGCGGCCGGCGCTCGCGCAGCCACACCGCCGTCCCGGCCGCGAGGCCGCCACCACCGAGCGGGACCACGACCGTGTGCAGGTCCGGCCCGGCCTGCTCGGCCAGCTCCGGCGCCACGGTGCCCTGCCCGAGGATGGTGCGGGGGTCGTCGAACGGGTGCACGTAGACGGCGCCGCTGGTCTCGGCGTCGGCCAGGGCGGCCGCGCTGGCCTCGTCGTACCGGCTGCCGGTCACGACGAGCTCGACCCGACCACGGCCCAGGGCGAGGATGCGTTGCCGCTTCTGCCGGGGCGTGTTGGCCGGGACGTAGACGCGCGCGTCGATGCCGAGCGCCGCGCAACTGGCAGCGACCCCTTGGCCGTGGTTGCCGGCGCTGGCGCAGACGACGCCGCGCCGGCGCTCCGCGGCGGACAGCGAGGAGATGAGGTGGTGCGCCCCGCGGACCTTGTACGAACGGACTGGCTGCAGGTCTTCACGCTTGAGGTGGACCTCCGCTCCGGTAGCGGCGCTGAGGCGGGCGCTGCGCTCGAGCGGAGTACGACGCACGACCGCGGCCAGCCCTACGGCCGCGCGTTCGACGTCCGCGGCGGAGAGTGGGGGCACCCGGAGAGCCTAGAGGGTGCCGGCCGTGTCCCCCGGCCGCACGAGGCCGTTCTCGTAGGCGAAGACGGCCGCCTGGGTGCGGTCGCGCAGGTCGAGCTTGGTGAGCAGTCGGTTGACGTGGGTCTTGACGGTCGAGACACCGAGGAACAGCGCCTTGGCGATCTCCTCGTTGGACAGCCCGCGGGCGATGTACCGGAGCACCTCGGTCTCCCGCGTGCTCAGTCCGGCGACCCGGGGGTCGGCAGCCGGCATCCCGTGCCGGTCGAGATGATCCTCGATGAACCGGCGCGTGATCGCCGGTGCCAGCAGCACCTCGCCCGCGGCCACGGTGCGGATCGCCTCGGTGAGCTGGCCGGCCCGCACGTCCTTGAGCAGGAAGCCGGACGCACCGGCGCGCAACGCGTCGTACACCCAGTCGTTCCGGTCGAAGGTGGTGAGCACCAGGATGCGCGGCGGCTGGCGTCGTGCCATCAGCAGCCGGGTTGCCTGGAGCCCGTCGACCCGGGGCATCCGGATGTCCATCAGCACGACGTCCGGACGCAGCCTGTCGACGACCTCGACGGCCTCGACGCCGTCCCCGGCCTCGCCGACCACGTCGAGGTCCGGCTCGCGCTCGATGATCGCCCGGAACCCGTCGCGCACAAGGACCTGGTCGTCGGCGATCAGCACGGAGGTCACGGCACCCGCTCCAGGGCGAGCTCGACCACGATGGCGAACCCGTCCCCCTCGGGGCCGGCCACCATGGTGCCGTCGTAGAGCTGAACGCGCTGCTGCATGCCGACCAGGCCGTAGCCTGCGCCCGCCCCGACGAGGGTGCCGCCCACGGCCCGCGCGGGACCGTTGCGCACCTCGAGCCGCAGCACGTCGGGGAGCCGCCGGACCGTGACCAGCACGGCGGCTCCCGGCGCGTGCTTGAGCACGTTGGTCAGCGCCTCCTGCACGATCCGGTAGGCCGCCGCGTCCAGCCCGCTGGGGAGGTCGCTGGCGCTGTCCATGTCCAGCCGGGCGGCGAGGCCGGCGGCGCGCGCCTGGTCGACCAGACCAGGGAGCCGGTCCAGCCCCAGCCCGGCCGCGGTGGCGTCCTCCGTAGCGGTGGCGGTGGCGAGGAGGCCGAGCAGCCGTCTCATGTCGGCGAGCCCCTCCCTCGCCGTCTCCTCGACCACGCCGAGCCTGCGGTCCACGGACCCGGCCGGATCGACGCCGAGGTCCTGGAGCTCCATCCGGGCCGCGACGACCTGGACCACCACCAAGGAGAGGCCGTGGCTCACCACGTCGTGCAGCTCGCCGGCGATCCGGGCCCGCTCGTGCGCGGTGGCAGTGGCCAGGTCGGCGTCGCGGCGCAGCCGGACCTGATCGGCGTGCTCCTCGGCCCGGGTGGCCGCACGGCCGCGCTCGGCGGCGAGCAGGCCCGCCGACCAGACGATGGTGCAGAACGTCAGCGTCAGGACGACGTCACCGACGCCCTCGACGTACGGGTTGCCTGCCATCGCACCGGTCAGCACCAGCACGCCCACGGCCCAGCCCGCCAGCGCCGCCCGACGGTTGGGGGCCGTGCCCACGACAGCGAAGCCGGCCAGCACGGCCACGAACATGAGCGCCGACGCTTGCGGCGCCAGTCGCATCGCCACGGCGACGAGGGCGAAGCAACCGACCGCGGTGGCCGTGGGACGACGGTGTCGTCCCAGCAGGAGCAGCACCGCAACCCCCGTCACTGCGCTGCCGTAGCGCATTGCCGGATCCGCGTCGTGCACCGCGGCACCGAGCAGGGCCAGCGCCAGCACTCCCAAGGCGACGTCGACCGGGCCCACCCGCACACCGCGGAGGCGGAGTTGTTCCACGCGGTGACGGTACCGCCGCGGGTCGGGCGCGTCCCTCGATCGCTGGATCGAACCGGGATGCACGACGTCAGCCCTGCGATCGACGCCGGCCCACCTCGGCGCTGCCTACCGTCAGGGCACCGTCCGACGGTCCTCCCAGCCGCCGTCGGCCCGTCCGAGAGGAACCACCATGACCATGCCGGTATCGACCACCACCGAACCCCGACCGGCGCGGGCAACCGACACGCCCGCCGTCGGTCCACGCGTGGCACCGCTCAGCGGGCTCCTCGCGGTCCTCGCCGTCGTCACCGGGCTCGCGCTCGACAACTTCCCGAACGCCGGCGTCGGTGACACCGGGGTGGCCACCTGGTTCGCGACGCACGGGACCACCCGCTGGTTCGTCTCCGGCGGCTTCATCGCGATGGGAGGCACCGCGCTCCTTGCCTTCACCGCAGCCCTCGCCGCCCGTGCGGAGGCACTGCCCGGCATCGACGGCGCACCGGTCGCGCGGCGCCTGGTGCCCCTCGCCGGTACCGCGTGGGCAGTGCTGACCATGGTCGGCGGGGCCATCTGGCTGAGCGTGCCGATGGCGCTGAGGATGTTCGAGGCGAAGCCCTCGCACGAGGTCGTGCTGATGGCCGGGCCGGCCTACGCGATGCTGGTCTCGGTGTGCGCTTTCGGCGCCGCTGCCCTGGCCGCTGCGCTCACCGCCGTGTCCCGGCGCACCGGCCTGCTCCCCCGCTGGCTGACCCGCCTGGGTTATCCGGCCGCCGTGCTGATGCTGACCAACGTGCTGCTGCCGATGGCGGTCATCACGCTCTGGTACGGCGCCGTGTCGGTCGCCCTGGCCCGTCGTACGGCACCGACACCCGCGGACTGACGGCAAGGGGGTGCAACGCAGCTCGGCCCCGGACCGAAACGGTCCGGGGCCGAGCTGGTGAAGCGGTCAGTGCTGCGTCAGATCACTGGGTGATTTTGGTGACGCGGCCGGCACCCACGGTGCGGCCGCCCTCGCGGATCGCGAAGCGGAGACCCTCCTCCATGGCGATCGGCTGGATCAGCTCGACGGTCATGTCGGTGTTGTCACCCGGCATCACCATCTCGCGGCCCTCGGGCAGGGTCACCACGCCGGTCACGTCCGTGGTCCGGAAGTAGAACTGCGGGCGGTAGTTGTTGAAGAACGGCGTGTGGCGGCCGCCCTCCTCCTTGCTGAGGATGTAGACCGAGGCCTCGAAGTTGGTGTGCGGGGTGGTGGTGCCCGGCTTGATCACGACCATGCCGCGCTCGACGTCCTCGCGCTTCGTGCCGCGGAGCAGCAGGCCGACGTTCTCACCGGCCTGGCCCTCGTCGAGGAGCTTGCGGAACATCTCCACACCAGTGACCGTGGTCTTCTGCGAGCCCTCGCGGATGCCGACGAGCTCGACCTCCTCGTTGACCTTGACCACGCCGCGCTCGATCCGGCCGGTGACGACGGTGCCACGACCGGTGATCGTGAAGACGTCCTCGACCGGCATCAGGAACGGCTTGTCGGTGTCGCGGGTCGGGGTCGGGATCCACTCGTCGACCGCGTTCATCAGCTCGAGGATCGACTGGCCCCACTTCTCGTCGCCGTTCAGCGCCGGGAAGGCCGCGACCTTGACGACGGGGATGTCGTCGCCGGGGAACTCGTACTCGTTGAGGAGCTCGCGCACCTCCATCTCGACGAGCTCGATGAGCTCCTCGTCGTCCACCATGTCGCACTTGTTCAGCGCGACGACGATGGCCGGCACGCCGACCTGGCGGGCGAGCAGCACGTGCTCACGCGTCTGCGGCATCGGGCCGTCGGTCGCCGCGACCACGAGGATCGCGCCGTCCATCTGGGCGGCACCGGTGATCATGTTCTTGATGTAGTCGGCGTGCCCAGGGCAGTCAACGTGCGCGTAGTGGCGCGACTCGGTCTGGTACTCGACGTGCGCGATCGAGATGGTGATGCCGCGCTGCCGCTCCTCGGGAGCCTTGTCGATCTCGTCGAACGGCGTGAACGGGTTCAACTCCGGGTGAGCGTCGTGCAGCACCTTGGTGATCGCCGCGGTCAGCGTGGTCTTCCCGTGGTCGATGTGACCGATCGTACCGATGTTGACGTGCGGCTTGGTCCGCTCGAACTTCGCCTTGGCCACTGGGGCTCCTCCTGTTGGTTGTTACTGACTCGTGTGTGTGCTGTTTGCTGCCGAGGTCGCCGCGAACCCTACTCGCCGCGGACCTTCTTGATGATCTCGTCGGCGACGTTCTGGGGAACCTCGGCGTACGAGTCGAACTCCATCGAGTACGACGCCTGACCGGAGGTCTTCGACCGCAGGTCACCAACGTACCCGAACATCTCCGAGAGCGGCACGAGGGCGTTGACGACCATGTCCCCGTGACGCTCCTCCTGGGCCTGGATCTGCCCGCGGCGCGAGTTGATGTCGCCGATGACCGTCCCGAGGAAGGTCTCCGGGGTGATCACCTCGACCGCGAACACCGGCTCGAGCAGGACGGGCCTGGCCATCCTGGCGGCCTCCTTGAAGGCCTGGTTGCCGGCGATCTTGAAGGCGAGCTCGGAGGAGTCGACGTCGTGGTAGCCGCCGTCCTCGAGACTGAACTTCACGTCCACCATCGGGTAGCCGGCGAGCACGCCGAACTCCATGGCCTCCTGGCCGCCCTGGTCCACCGAGGGGATGTACTCCTTCGGCACGCGACCACCGGTCACGTTGTTCACGAACTCGTAGCCAGCGCCGGTCCCGGTCTCGGGGTCGATGCTCGGCTCGAGGCTGATGATGACCTTCGCGAACTGGCCGGAGCCACCGGTCTGCTTCTTGTGCGTGTAGGAGTGCTTCTCGACCTTCTTGCGGATGGTCTCGCGGTAGGCCACCTGCGGCTTGCCGACGGTCGCCTCGACGCGGAACTCGCGCTTCATCCGGTCGACGAGGATGTCGAGATGGAGCTCGCCCATGCCGGCGATGATCGTCTGGCCGGTCTCCTCGTCGGTCTTGACGGTGAAGGTCGGGTCCTCGTCGGAGAGCCGCTGGATCGCGGTGCCCAGCTTCTCCTGGTCGCCCTTGGTCTTCGGCTCGATGGCCACCTCGATCACCGGCGCCGGGAAGGTCATGGACTCGAGCACGACCGGCTTGGCCATGTCGGACAGCGTGTGGCCGGTCTTGGTGTCCTTCAGGCCCATCACGGCCACGATCTGGCCGGCGCCGACCGACGCGATCTCCTCGCGCTTGTTGGCGTGCATCTGGTAGACCTTGCCGATCCGCTCCTTCTTCCCGGTGACCGAGTTCAGGACGCTGGCGCCTGCCTCGAGCTTGCCGGAGTAGACGCGCACGTAGGTCAGCTTGCCCAGGTGCGGGTCGGCGGCGATCTTGTAGGCGAGGCCGGCGAAGGGCTCGTCGTCGGACGGGTGCCGCTCGATCTTCTCCTCGTCGTTGCCGGGCAGGTGCCCGATGATCGCCTCGACGTCGACGGGCGAGGGGAGGTACTTCACGACCGCGTCCAACAGCGGCTGCACGCCCTTGTTCTTGAACGCGGTGCCCAGCAGCACGGGGTTGACCTTGTCGGCCAGGGTCGCCCGGCGGATGCTGGCCTCGATCTCCTCGACGGAGAGGTCCTCGCCCTCGAGGTACTTCTCCATGATCTCGTCGTCGACCTCGGCCAGCGTCTCCAGGAGCTTCTCGCGGTACTCGGCAGCCTGGTCGGCCAGCTCGGCCGGGATCTCCTCGACCTCGTAGTCCTCGCCGACCTTCGTCTCGCCGCGCCAGGTGAGCGCGCGCATGCCGACCAGATCGACCACGCCGAGGAAGTCGGCCTCGGCGCCGATCGGGAGCTGCAGCACCAGCGGGGTGGAGTTGAGCCGGTCCACCATCATCTGCACGCAGTTGAAGAAGTCCGCACCCGTGCGGTCCATCTTGTTCACGAAGCACATCCGCGGGACGGAGTACTTGTTCGCCTGGCGCCACACCGTCATCGTCTGCGGCTCCACGCCGGCGACGCCGTCGTACACCGCCACCGCGCCGTCGAGGACGCGCAGGGAACGCTCCACCTCGACGGTGAAGTCGACGTGCCCCGGGGTGTCGATGATGTTGATCTGGTGGTCCTTCCACCAGCAGGTGGTCGCGGCCGAGGTGATGGTGATGCCGCGCTCCTGCTCCTGCTCCATCCAGTCCATCGTCGCCGACCCCTCGTGGGTGTCGCCGATCTTGTAGTTGATGCCGGTGTAGAACAGGATCCGCTCGGTGGTGGTGGTCTTGCCGGCGTCGATGTGCGCCATGATGCCGATGTTGCGGACCTTGCTGAGGTCCGTCGTGATGTCGACTGCCACTGAAAGCTCAGTTCCTTCGAAAGTGGGGGAGGTGCTGGTGGGCATGGGGACCGGCCGGTCGGGCACGGCCCCCGCCCGGGATCACCAGCGGTAGTGGGCGAAGGCCTTGTTGGATTCGGCCATCTTGTGGGTGTCCTCGCGCTTCTTCACCGCGGCACCGAGGCCGTTGCTCGCGTCGAGGATCTCGTTCATCAGGCGCTCGGCCATCGTCTTCTCACGGCGCGCCTGGGCGTAGCCCACGAGCCACCGCAACGCGAGCGTGGTGCCGCGGGTGCCCTTGACCTCGATCGGGACCTGGTAGGTCGCACCGCCGACGCGGCGGCTCTTGACCTCGATGGCGGGCTTGACGTTGTCGAGCGCGCGCTTGAGGGTGACGACCGGGTCGGTGCCGGTCTTCTCGCGCGCGCCCTCGAGCGCGCGGTAGACGATGCGCTGGGCGACCTGCTTCTTGCCGTCCTGGAGCACCTTGGACACGAGCTGGGAAACGACCGGGGACCCGTAGACGGGGTCGATCTCGATCGGACGCTTCGGGGCGGGACCCTTGCGAGGCATCAGCTCTTCTCCTTCTTCGCGCCGTAGCGGCTGCGCGCCTGCTTGCGGTTCTTCACGCCCTGGGTGTCGAGCGAGCCGCGAATGATCTTGTAGCGGACACCGGGAAGGTCCTTCACCCGGCCGCCGCGGACGAGCACGATGGAGTGCTCCTGGAGGTTGTGACCCACGCCCGGGATGTAGGCGGTGACCTCGACGCCGCTCGACAGGCGCACGCGGGCGACCTTGCGGAGGGCGGAGTTCGGCTTCTTCGGGGTGGTGGTGTAGACGCGCGTGCAGACGCCGCGTCGCTGGGGCGAACCCTTCAGGGCAGGCGTCTTGTTCTTCGACACCTTGTCCTGGCGGCCCTTGCGGACCAACTGCTGAATGGTGGGCACCGGGTGGTTCCCTTTCTGTTCTTCCCTCAGTACCCGACGCTCTGCCGGGCACGATCGTGTTGCTTCTCGAGTGGTGCGTTCGTGCAGTCTGTTGTCCTGCGAAACAGGGCCAGTGCCCCGAGATCGGGACCGGGGCACGCAGACAGGCCTGGGACGACCCAGACACGAGGGTCAAGATTACCGGCTGCCCGGTGACCGGTCAAAACGAGCCGAGTCGTCGCCCCCGCGCGGGCGACCCCCGTGGTCCGAGACGCAATCGTGACCGGTGATGACCCGTTCGGACCATTGTCCCGGGCCGTAGCGGAACGCATCATCGCCGGGTGGTCCATCGGGGGGTGGCGAGCCCGTTGCTCGCGCGCGAACGCCGTGGCCTGCGCCTCGGCGCGGGCCGGCCCGTGCGCACCCTGGCCACGGTGCTGGCCGGGCTGCTGGCGGTCACCGCGCTGGTCCTCGTCGCCGGCCAGCTCGCCGGCGCGCAGGGCTCCGAGGCGCCGCGCTGCGAGCGGTTCGCCAGCGCCTCGCACCAGCGGGCGGCACATCCCTCCGGGCGCGGTCGGGACGTGCTGGTCATCGGCGACTCGTGGTCGGTCGGCCTCGGGCTGCGCCACCCGGCCCGCTCGTGGCCGACCCGGCTCCCGGGCCGGGTGCACGTCGCCGGGTTCTCCGGCTCCGGCTTCAGCGCCACGGCGAGCAGCTGTGGGCGTCACGTCGACTACGCCCGTCGGGCAGGCGGAGCGCTGGCAGTGGGCCCGGACCTGGTCGTCATCCAGGGCGGACTCAACGACTTCGACCAGCCCACGACCGCGGTGCGCTCCGGGTTCGCGCAGCTCATGCGCGTCCTGCAGCCACCCACCGCGGCCTACCGCGTCGTGGTCGTGGGACCTGCCGCGGCTCCCTCCCGGGCGGCGCAGGTGCCACGGATCGACCGGCTGCTGCGGCGGCTGTGCGCCGAGTACGGCGTGGGGTACGTCGGCACCGCCGACCTGTCGCTCCCGTACCTGCCCGACCGGCTGCACCTGACGCCCGCCGGTCACCGGCTGTTCGGGGACGCGGTGGCCACCCGGATCGCCCGCCTGCCTGGATAGTCCCCGACGTCTGGGTTCGCCGGGACGGCCGGATCGAGCCCAAGCGTCGGGGACTATCCGGCTTGGGAGAGCAGTTCGGCGAGGTGCAGGGCGGGGACGTCGGCGAGGTCGTCGAGCTGGATCCGGCAGGAGGTGCCGTCGGCGAGTACGACGGCGCCGGGGCGGCGCGACCGGACGGCCGGGAGGAGCGTGTGCTCGGCCACGGCCACGCTCGTCTCGTAGTGGCCCTTCTCCACGCCGAAGTTGCCGGCCAGGCCGCAGCAGCCGCCGAGGACGGTGACGGTTGCGCCGGCCTCCTCGAGCAGCGCGCGGTCGGCGGCGAAGCCCAGCACGGCGGCCTGGTGGCAGTGCGGCTGGGCGATCACCTCGACCCCGGTCAGGTCGGGCGGCGTCCAGCCCCGGCTGGTCAGGAACTCGGCGAGCGTCTGCACCCCGGCGGCGACCTCGGCCGCGCGCGGGTCGTCGAGCAGCTCGGTGGCGTCGCTGCGCAGCGTGGCCAGGCAGCTCGGCTCCAGGCCCACCACCGGGACACCGGTGGCAACGTAGCCGTGCAGCCGTCCGATGCTCTCGGCGAGGATCTCGCGGGCCCGGTCGAGCTGGCCGGTGGTGATCCAGGTCAGCGCGCAGCAGGCGGGCTCCGGAATGACCTCGGCGCGGATCCCGGCTCCCTCGAGCAGCGCGAGGGCAGCCCTTCCGGTGTGGGCGGACAGGTGGTTGGTGAACGAGTCGGCCCAGATCCAGACGTCGGGGGCCGTCACCTCCCTCGACGGACGGCGTGGGCGCAGCGGTTGCTCGGAGAACGTCGGCAGCGACCGGCGCTGGTCCACCCCGGCGACCGACTTCGCGATCCTCGCGAGCAGCTTGCTGCGCAGCATCCGGTTGGCCAGCCGCGGCGGGGTGATCGCCGCCCACTGCGGCAGCCGGCCCAGGGTGTAGTGCGAACGGGGGCGCCGCCGGCCGTCGTACCGCGCCTGGAGCCAGTGGGACTTGTAGGTCGCCATGTCCACGCCCGTGGGGCAGTCACGTGCGCAGCCCTTGCAGGACAGGCAGAGGTCGAGTGCCTCCTCGACGGCGTCGTCGTCGACGGCGAGCCGGCCGGTCACCACGTCCTGCAGCACCCGGGAGCGACCGCGGGTGGAGTCCTTCTCGTTGCGGGTGGCGACGTACGACGGGCACATCACGCCGCCCGCCGGCGTGTTGTCGGCGACGCACTTGCCGACGCCGGTGCACCGGTGCACCTCGGCGAAGAGCCCCGCGAGGGGCCCCTCGGGCGGCGCGCTCAGCCGGATGGACGCGTCCAGCGGCGCCGGGTCGACGAGTACGCCGGGGTTGAGCAGGTTGCCCGGGTCGAGCAGGTGCTTGACCTGGCCCATCAGCGCGATCGCCTCGGCGGAGTACATCCGCGGCAGCAGCTCGGAGCGGGCCCGGCCGTCGCCGTGCTCGCCGCTCATCGAGCCGCCGTAGGCCGCGACCAGGTCGGCGGCGGCCTCGACGAAGGTGCGGTAGCTCGCGCGGCCGCGCGCGTCGTCGAGCTCGAAGTCGATGCGCACGTGCACGCAACCGTCGCCGAAGTGGCCGTAGGGGACGCCGTCCAGGCCGCTCTCGTGCAGCAGCGCGTCGAAGTCGCGCAGGTAGGCGCCGAGGCTCGCCGGGGGTACCGCGGCGTCCTCCCAGCCGGCGTGCGCGGGCCGTCGCAGCGTCCGCGCGGCGAGCCCGGCGCCGTCCTCCCGGATGCGCCACAAGGCCTGCTGCTCGGGCACCGAGGTGACCACGCGGTGCGGCACTCCCGCAGTGCGGGCGACCGCCTCGGCGCGCGCCGAGGCCTCGGCCGCCGACTGCCCGGTGACCTCGGCGAACAACCAGCCCTGGCCGGACGGCAGGGTGGGCGCGGCCGGGACGAGGCTGGTGATGCGCTGGTCGAGCCCCTCGCAGGCGGTGAGCCGGTGCTCGAGCAGGGCCGGTACGGCGTCGGCGGCGTCGGCCATCGACGGGTAGCCGAGCACCGCGAGAGCCCGGAAGGGCGCGTCCTCGACGAGCCGCACCTCCGCCTCGAGGACGATGGCCAGGGTGCCCTCGGTCCCGGCGAGGAACCGGTCGACCCGGGCGCCGTTCTCCGGCAGCAGGTGCTCGAGGGCGTAGCCCGACCCCTGCCTGCTGAACCGGCCGAACTGGGTGCGGACCAGGCCGAGGTTGTCGGCGACGAGGTCCTGCAGGCGACCGAGCGCGCCACCGGCGGGGGCGCCGGCGCGCAGCCAGTGGGTGCTCCCGTCGGCCAGTGCGACGTGGAGGCCCTCGATGTTGTCGGCGGTGCGGCCGTGGGCCAGCGCCCTCGAGCCGCACGCGTTGTTGCCGATCATGCCGCCGACGGTGCAGCGGGTGTGCGTCGACGGGTCGGGGCCGAACCGCAGCCCCAGCGCCGTCGCCTGCTGCTGCAGCGTCGCGTGGACCGTGCCCGGCTGCACGCGAGCGGTACGACGTGCTGCATCGATCTCGAGGACCCGGTTGAGGTGCTTGCCGGTGTCCAGCACGATGCCAGGGCCGACGGCGTTGCCGGCGATGGACGTGCCGGCGCCGCGCATCGTGAGCGGCACCCCGCTCGCCCGAGCCACCCCGAGAGCGGCCAGCACCTCGTCGGTCGAGCGGGGCCGGACCACGACCCTGGGCGGGACCCGGTAGAGCGACGCGTCGGAGGCGTAGAGCGACCGGGCCAGCGCCGAGTCGTCGACGTCGGCCAGCCCCGCCGCGCGCAGCTCGGCGGTCAGGTCGTCGGCGGGCATGGCGCCCATCCTCCCATCCGCTCGGCGAGCGCCCGGCTCCTGTCTCGGCGCCGGGCGCCGGCTCACCAGAGCTCGAGGGACCCCGCCAGGATGCTCGCCAGGGCGGACTCGGTGACCTCGCGCGGCGCGGTCGCCAGCAGACGCTGCTGCTGCAGGGCGCCCGCCACGAGGTCGTCGACGTCGGCGGGGCCGTAGCCGACCGCGGCCAGCCCGTTGGGGAGGCCGATGTCACGCATCAGGTCGGCGAGCACGGCCGGGAGCGCGTCGGGGCCGTCGTACTCGTGTCCGGGCGCGAGCAGGGCGGCCGCCCGCAGGTGCCGTCCCGGCTCCGCCTCGAACGTCCAGCGGAACGCCTCCGGTGCGGTCAGCGCCACGGCCATGCCGTGCGGGACCATCGCCTCGTCGACGGGGTAGCCGGCCGGGTGGAAGTCCCGGACCCGACCGGCGATCGGATAGGCGTTCGCATGCGGGACGTGCACGCCGGCGTTGCCGAAGCCCAACCCCGCGAAGGTCGCCGCCAGGGCCATCTGCTCGCGGGCCTCGGTGTCCTCGCCGTCGCGCACGGCCCGGCGGAACGCGCCGGCCAGGAGCGCCATCGCCTTCTCCGACCACATGTCCGAGATCGGGTTCGCCCCGCAGTAGGGCACCCGCTGGTCGGGGGCCTTGCGGTCGTAGCTGGTGAACGGCCGGGCGGTGTAGCTCTCCAGTGCGTGGCAGAGGATGTCCATCCCGGCGGCGGCGGTGACCCCGGCCGGCTGGGTGAGCGTGAGGGCGGGGTCGACGACGGCGAGGGTCGGACGCAGCCGGGCGTGCGAGATGCCGGTCTTCACCTTGAGCGCCAGCACGTCGAGGACGCAGATCGTCGTCGACTCCGCGCCCGTGCCGGTGGTCGTGGGGACCGCGACCAGAGGCTTGAGCGGGTGTGCCGGCACCCGCGCCCTGCCGACCGGGGCGTTGACGTAGTCCATCAGCTCGCCCTCGTTGCTGGTGAGCAGGTTGACCGCCTTGGCGGTGTCGATGCTCGAGCCGCCGCCGACGGCGACGAACGCGTCCCACGGCCCGGTCGCGCGGGCATGCTCGACCGCCTGCTCGAGGGAGGCGTCGGTCGGCTCGACGTGCACGCCGTCGAACACGGCGGCCTCGATGCCGAACCGGCCCAGCTCACCGGCGACGCGCTGCGGGTGCCCGGTCGCGGCGACGCCCGGGTCGGTGACC
>DASTFI010000118.1:0-24169 GCA_035708765.1 Marmoricola sp. | reverse complement strand
CGCCGAGGACCTCGTGGGCGCCGGTGCGGGGGGACCAGTAGATGCGGCCGCGCTGGAAGATGTTCTGCCGGGCGCCGGTGACGCCGGGGACGTCGGTCTCGCCGGTGGTGGGCAGCCCGAGGCGGGTGGGGCCGCCCTGGGTGAGGTAGCGGCCGAGGATGGCGCCGAGGACCTCGTGGGCGCCGGTGCGGGGGGACCAGTAGATGCGGCCGCGCTGGAAGATGTTCTGCCGGGCGCCGGTGACGCCGGGGACGTCGGTCTCGCCGGTGGTGGGCAGCCCGAGGCGGGCGGGGCCGCCCTGGGTGAGGTAGCGGCCGAGGATCGCGCCGACCACCTCGTGGGCACCGGTGGCCCGCGAGGTGTAGATGTTGCCGTGGCCGAACTCCTGGGCCGACGCGCCGTTGGCCAAGGCAGCAGGGTCGCCCTTCGGATAGCCGAGCGGGCCGGCGGGACCGCCGTACTCGTCGTAGCGCTGGAGGGTCGTCCCCAGGACGGCGGAGACCGTGGCGGACTGGCCCTCCGGCGGGTCGGCGCGGAACAGCGACCCACCGGCGAAGTCCCAGCGGTAGCCGCCGGTGATCGCGAACGGCTCGCCCGCCGGCTCACCCAGCGGGCCGGCGGCGCCGCCGAGGTCGGTCCAGTGCTGGGACATCTCGGCGCGTACGTCGTCGGGAGCCGGGTCCGCGCGGACGGGCAAGGCGTTGGCCGGCGCCACCGCCAACAGCACGAGGGCGAGCAGCAGCGTCAGGACGGCAAAGCTGGAGAACGATCGAACCGGCATACCGGCACCTCCGCGAGATTGGCGTCAGGTTATCCCTGTGACACCTGTGACGCGCGCGGTTGCCGCGTGGTTCGCAGGAATCGCTCACGGAGTCCCACAATCGTCATCGCCGGCTGATCAGATCCTCGTAGAGCCGGACGTGGTCCTGCACCATCCGCCGGGTGGTGAACCGCTTCTCCGCTTCCTCGCGGCACGCACCGCGGTCGAGCTGCGCGGCCTTGGCGAGTACGGCGGCGAGCTCGTCGGGATCGTCCCGGATGTACCCGGTCCGGCCGTCCTCGACGATCTCCGGGACCGAGCCGGGGGACGTGGTGACCACCGGGGTGCCGCAGGCCAGCGCCTCGATCATCACCAGGCCGAACGGCTCCGCCCACTGGATCGGGTTCAGCATCGCGACGGCCTCACCGAGCAGCTGGTACTTGTCGTCCTCGTCGACCTCCCCGACGTACTCCACCTCCGCGCCGAGCAGCGGGGCGATCTCGTGGTCGAAGTACTCGTGCTCCGCCTCCTCGCGCATCTTCGCCGCCAGCCGCAGCGGGACCCCGGCGGCCCGGGCGATCCCGATCGCCTCGTGCGCGCCCTTGTCGGGACTCATCCGGCCCAGGAACAGGGCGTAGCCGCCGCTGCCGTTGCCCACCGGCACCTGGTCGACGTCCATCCCGTGGTGCACCACGCGGTCGATCCGCACGCCTCGGGCGCTGGCCGCCTGGCTCTCCGAGATGGCCACGATCGTGGTGTCCTGCTGCATCGCCCCGAACAGCACGTTGGTGTCGTCGTCGAAGGGCCCGTGGTTGGTGACGACGACGGGCACGCCGGATGGGCGATGCCGATACAGCGGGCCCGCGATGCTGTGGTCGTGGATGACGTCGCGATCACCCAGGCCGGCGTAGGCGCCGACGAGGTGGCGCATCTCCCGGTTGGTCTCCGCGATGATCCCGGCGTCGGGGTGCGCCTCCGGCAGGCCCGGGACGCAGGGGACCGGGCAGTCGCTGTTGCCGGGTGCGGCCAGGAGGACATCGTGGCCGGCGTCGGCGAGGCCCCGGGCAAGCCGGTCGACGACCGCCTCCAGTCCGCCGTACGCCGGTGGCGGCACCGGCACCCACGGCGGCGTGATCAGACCGATCTTCATGGTTCCCTCCCCAGAGAACCCCCAGCAGGTAGTAACCACCGGCGGGTCGGCTGACACCTGCTCGACCCGAGCCCGGCACCGAGCCCGGCACCGGGTCCGACCCCGAGCTCGATGCAGGGTGCCGTTCGCGTGCGGCACGGGCTCATGAGTGCGCCCCGATGTGGGCACCGGGGCCGGATGACTTCGGGAGGCTGGGATTTCGGAGGGGAGTCCACCGCGCTCGGCGACGACACGGTGACCTTGGTCGAGGGCTCCTCCTTCTGCGTGAGCAGCAGCAGCGGCGCGATCCACGGTGACGCGCCGCAGGGGGTGTTCTACCGGGACACCCGGGTGATCGCGAGCTGGGAGCTCACGGTCGACGGGGAAGCGGTGGAGCCCCTGGCCGCCACCACCCGCCAGCCCCACCACGCCACCTTCCTCGGCCGGGCGCGCCCTCGGGTCGAGGGACAGGAGAGCACGCTGCTGGTGCAGCGCGAGCGGTACGTCGGTGCAGGGATCCGCGAGGACATCATCGTCAGGAACACCGCCGCGGAGCCGGCCGGCGTGACCGTGGAGGTCCTCGCCGACGCCGACTTCGCCGACCTGTTCGCCGTGAAGGAGGGCCGCATCCGGCCCCACGCCGACCGGGCGATCCACCACGTCGAGGGCGGTCTGCAGATCGAGTCGACGCGGGCCGGCTCGCAGCGCGCCGTGCGGATCAGCGCCGAGGGCGCGATCGTGGAGGACGGTCGGCTGCTGTTCCGCGAGGTCGTGCCCGGCCGGGGCGAGTGGCGCACCACGCTGATGGTGCAACCGATCGTGGACCATCGCGAGGCGGCGCCGAAGTATCCCCTCGGCATGCCGATCGAGTCCACCGCGCCGAGTCGCCGGCTGCAGGAGTGGACCGAGTCGCGGCCCGTCGTCTGGGGCGCCGACCCGGCGCTGATGGCCACCCTGCGGCGTACCGAGCAGGACCTGGGGTCGCTGCGCATCTTCGACCCCGACGACCCGTCCCGAGCGGCCGTGGCCGCTGGGGCGCCGTGGTTCATGGCGCTGTTCGGCCGGGACTCGCTGCTCACCGCCTTCATGGCGCTGCCCATCGGGCAGGACCTCGCCCTGGGCACGCTGAAGACGCTGGCCCGCTACCAGGGGGAGAAGGAGGACCCGCTGACCGAGGAGCAGCCTGGCCGGATCCTGCACGAGATGCGGTTCGGCCTGGAGGCCGCGCTCGCGCTCGGCGGCGGCCACGTCTACTACGGCACCGCCGACGCGACCCCGCTGTTCGTGATGCTGCTCGGCGAGCTGGCCGACTGGGGCCTGGCCGAGGAAGACCTCCGCGAGCTGGTGCCGCATGCGGACCGGGCGCTGCAGTGGATGGCGGAGTACGGCGACCGCGACGGCGACGGGTTCGTGGAGTACCAGCGGTTGACCGACCGCGGGCTGCGCAACCAGGGCTGGAAGGACTCCTGGGACGGCATCAACTTCGCCGACGGCACCATCGCCGAGCCGCCGATCGCGCTGTGCGAGGTGCAGGCCTACGCCTACGGCGCCCACCGGGCGCGCGCCCGCATCGCCGAGGTACTGGGCGACGAGCAGGGCGTCGCGGAGCACGAGAAGCAGGCGAGCGAGCTGAAGCGTGCCTTCAACGACGCCTTCTGGCTGCCCGACCAGGGCTGGTACGCCGTCGGACTGGACCGCGACAAGCGCCCCATCGACGCGCTCACCTCCAACATCGGGCACTGCCTGTGGACCGGGATCGTCGACGACGACAAGGCCGGGCAGGTCGCGGCCCATCTCGTCTCCGACCAGATGACCAACGGCTGGGGCGTGCGCACCCTCGGCGCCGAGATGGGCGCCTACAACCCGATCAGCTACCACAACGGCTCGGTGTGGCCGCACGACAACGCCATCGTCGCTGCGGGGCTGAGCCGCTACGGCTTCATGGAGGAGGCCCAGCGGGTCGCCGAGGGCATCCTGGCCGCGGCCCGCTGCTTCGACGGCCGCCTGCCCGAGCTGTTCACCGGACTGGACCGCGCGGAGTTCCCGCGCCCCGTCGACTACCCGGCCTCGTGCTCACCGCAGGCGTGGGCTGCGGCCACCCCGTTGCTGTTGCTGCGCAGCCTGCTCCGGTTCGACCCCGCACTGTCGGAGGGGAAGGTGTACGTCGCCCCCGCGATGCCCGACTCGATCCCTGAGCTGCACGCCCAGGAGGTGCCGCTCGGCGACGCCCGCCTCTCCCTGACCTGCGGTGACGGCCCGGTCTCGCTCGACGGGCTGCCCGAGGACGTCGAGCTGGTCCAGGAGCCGCGGCCGGTGCGCTGAGCGGCGTACCTCCGTGGGCGGAACGCACGAAGCCCGGACCTCTCGGTCCGGGCTTCGTCTCTGCGACCCCGACGGGACTCGAACCCGCGGCCTCCGCCGTGACAGGGCGGCGCGCTAACCAACTGCGCTACGGGGCCAGGCTGTTGACTCCTGCTTGCAGGAGCCACGGAATGCTAACGCATCGGTCCTCCAAGTCACGAATCGCACCCCCAACGGGATTCGAACCCGTGCTACCGCCGTGAAAGGGCGGGGTCCTAGGCCGCTAGACGATGGGGGCCCACGAGGCTGGTCACTGCCCTTCCTCGACGGGACACAGGATAGGGGAGCGTCTCGGAGCCGGCCAACTCCGGCCGCGGGGCCGGGGCCCGCGGCGGGCGGCCTACCCTGTGCGCGTGGTCGAGATCAGCGTCGAGGAGTTCGAGGAGCTGGTGGGCGACGCGCTCGACCAGATCCCCGAGGAGCTCGCGACCCTCGTCGACAACGCGGTCGTCCTGGTCGAGGCCGAGCCGCCGGACGGGGAGGACCTGCTCGGGCTCTACGACGGCACGCCGCTGACCGAGCGGGACAGCTGGTACACCTTCCGCGAGCCCGACCGCATCTTCATCTACCGCGGGCCGCTCACCCGCATGTGCCACGACCGCGGCGAGCTCGTCGACGAGGTCACCATCACCGTCGTGCACGAGATCGCCCACCACTTCGGCATCGACGACGAGAAGCTCCACGAGCTCGGTTGGGGCTGAGCGGGTCGTCGTACGGCCCGGGCCGCAGCCACACATGCGAATGTCGCGGGAGTGACCGATGAGGCCCCCACGCGCCCCGTCGGCAACATTCGCATGTCCGTGTGCGGTTGCGCGGCTGTGCGGCCATGCCGCGCGTCCGCGCGCCGGTACGCACCCGACGCGCACCCGTCCGGCCCCTCACCCGAACTGCAGGCCGATCCAGGCGGCGAGGAGGCAGACGGCCACGGTGCCGACCGCGTAGGCGGTCCCGGCGAGGCCGCCCCGGTTGACCGACTGCACGGCCAGGGCGGAGTACGTCGTCAGGGCGCCGCAGAAGCCGGTCCCGACCAGAGCGTACGTCGCACCGTGGGCGCCGAGGGCGGTGCAGAGACCCAGGAGCAGCGACCCGACGACGTTGACCAGCAGCGTGCCCCAGTGGGTACGACGATCGAGGAGGTGCCCGGCGAGGTAGCGCAGCGGTGCTCCCACGGCGGCACCGGCCGCCACGAGCAGGAGGGTCACTCGTCGGCCTCCTCGTCCTCGAGGGTCAACCGCTCCTGCGGTGTGCTGAGCCGGTCGACGACGGCGGCCGCACCCACGGCCGCCAGCAGGGTGCCGGCAGCGTAGGCCAGCGCCGTCGTCGCATGGCCGGTCTCGAGCAGGTGGGCGGTCTGCTCCGAGGCGGTCGACATCGTCGTGAAGCCGCCGAGCACCCCAGTGCCGAGGAAGACGGCCAGGGCGGGGGAGCGCCTGACCACGGCGACGGCGGGCAGGACGGCCAGCAGGGCGCAGCCGACCACGTTGATGCCGAACACGGTCCACGGGAACGCGGTGGCGGCGTCCGGGTGGGCGGTCGAGAGGGCCCAGCGCGCGACAGCCCCCAGGGCCCCGCCGAGGGCGACGACCGGGACGCCCTGCCGAAGGGGAGGTCGCGTCACGCCGAGGCGTCGTCGGACAGGCTGCGTGGCCCGTGCCACGGGGCGGGGGGCTCGCCCACGGCCTGGCTGGCGAACTGTCCGAGGTACCAGCGCTGCAGGGCGAGCACCTCGGTCGGTGGCCTCGTGGTGAGCAGCAGGCCCCGGTCCTCACCGACGTAGAGATCCTCGAGCAGCTCGCCGGCCCTGGTCATCGTCGCCGGCGCGGTCGGGACGACCTGGTACTCCAGGTCGACGCTCTCCAGGCCCAGCCGCATGGCTTCGTCGAGCCGGTCGGTTCCCCGAGCCTGGCGCCGCTGGTGCTCGACGTCCAGGAAGAGCTGGGCGAGCTCGGCGGCGACCGGGTGCTTGTCCGGCTCGGACAACGAGAGCAGCCGAACCTCACGCCCGAGCTCGGCGAAGTGCGCCCGGAGCTGGCCGAACAGGAGCGGCGGCATGTCGAGCAGACGGATGGTCAGCAGGCGGTCCGCCGGGCCGGGGGCCGGACGCTCCCGCAGCGCCTCGTCGACGTCGAACAGCTGGCCCGGCACCTGGTCCGGGCTGTGCGCCTCGGGAGCAGGCTCGAACCACACCGTCTTGCCGTCCCGGTGGAAGTTGATGTCGGAGCCCCACTTCTCCGAGTGGCTGGCCACGAGGTCCAGGCCACGGCCGAACGTCTGGAGCAGCTCGTCGTGGGTGCTCTCCGGCGCGCGGCAGGGCGGCTCCAGGGACTGGTCGCTCACCTCGACACGGGGGTGCTCCACCGTGCCGCGGACCCGGATGGTGACCGGCGGGTCGGCGTGCAGCAGCGCGTTCGTGACCAGCTCCGAGACCCCCAGGCGCGCACTCTCGACCAGGTCGTCGCGACCGACCTCCTCGAGCACGTCCGCGACCCAGCGGCGCGCCACGCGGACAGAAGGCGGCACCGCGGGGATGGCGAGCATCCGCTTGGTCAAGGGCACCGTCGACTCATTCCTCGTGCAGGGCCGGCACGCTGCAGCGGTACCCCCCGGCAACCGTCTGCAGTCCCCGACACTGTAGAACACTCGTGCCGCAGCACGTGTGACCCACGAGACGGTCTCGCGATTGCAGTTCCGGTTACCGGGTCGGGACAATGACGTACATGGCTGAACGCAACGGCAAGCGGCACCAGGTGGTCGTGATCGGCTCCGGCTTCGGTGGCCTCTTCGGCACCAAGGCCCTCAAGCGGGCCGACGTCGACATCACGATGGTGGCTCGGACGACGCACCACCTGTTCCAGCCCCTGCTCTACCAGGTGGCGACCGGGATCCTGTCCGAGGGCGAGATCGCGCCGCCGACGCGCGAGGTGCTCGCCAAGCAGAAGAACGCCACGGTGCTGCTGGGCGACGTCACCGGCATCGACCTCGAGCAACGGACCGTCACCTCCCACGTGCTGGGTCGCGAGCTGGTCACGCCGTACGACTCGCTGATCGTGGCGGCGGGCTCGGGCCAGTCGTACTTCGGCAACGACCACTTCGCCGAGTTCGCCCCGGGCATGAAGAGCATCGACGACGCCCTGGAGCTGCGGGGCCGCATCTTCGGCGCCTTCGAGCTCGCCGAGCTGATGGCGACCAAGGGCCAGGACGTCGACCACCTGCTGACCTTTGTCGTCGTCGGCGCCGGTCCGACCGGCGTCGAGATGGCCGGCCAGATCGCCGAGCTCGCCCGGTTCACGCTCAAACGGGACTTCCGCGCGATCAACACCCGGAAGGCACGGGTCATCCTCGTCGACGCCGCCGGCCAGGTGCTGCCGCCGTTCGGCGAGAAGCTGGGCCGCTTCACCCAGAAGGAGCTCGAGGACCTCGGGGTGGAGGTGCAGCTGGGCGCCATGGTGACCGACGTCGACGAGCGCGGACTCGTCGTACGGGACAAGGACGGCACCGAGCGACGCATCGCGGCAGTGACGAAGGTGTGGGCAGCCGGTGTCCAGGCCAGCCCGCTGGGGCGCACGCTCTCGGAGCAGAGCGGCGCCGAGCTGGACCGGGCCGGTCGGATCGCGGTCAACCCGGACCTCACCCTGCCCGGCTATCCCGAGGTCTTCGTCGTCGGCGACATGATCAACCTCGACCACCTTCCGGGCGTCGCCCAGGTCGCGATCCAGGGCGCCAAGTACGCCGCCAAGGAGATCCGCAACCGGCAGCGGGGCGCGGCTCCGCAGAAGCCGTTCAAGTACTTCGACAAGGGCTCGATGGCGACCATCTCGAAGTACAACGCCGTCGCCATGGTCGGCAAGCTGCGGCTGCGCGGCCTCATCGCTTGGCTGATGTGGCTCGGCGTGCACCTCGTCTACCTGACCGGCTTCAAGAACCAGGTCTCGGCGCTGCTGCGCTGGACGGTCACCTTCGTCAGCAACGACCGGTCCGAGCGCACCGCCACCGAGCAGCAGATCTTCGCCCGCGCGGCGATGGGGCGGCTCGGCCGGGGCGCCCGGGAGCTGGTCAGTGCGCCGAGCACCGAGGTGGCGGCGCCGCAGCTGTCCCGCGAGGAGCTCGAGGCCCGGGCCCGCGAGGAGGCCCGGCTGACCGACGCCGGCGAGCGCGGCAAGTCGACCACCCCCGCCTGAGCCGCCTGTCCTGGTCACTCATATTGGGGCGGCCGCGCCTTCGCCAGCTCCTCCCGCGCCCAGCGGGGCAGGATGAACAAGCCCTCGGCGGTGACGGTGACCTCGCCGTCGGCGCGGCGCAGCTCCGCCTTCACGGTCGCCTTCACCCCGTCGAAGCTGTCGAGCCAGCCCGCCGCCGAGCACCGGCCCAGTGGGGTGGGCCGGCGGTAGCGCAACGAAAGGGTCCCCGTCATCCCGGGGTGCCCTCCCGCCGCCGCCGCCTCGCCGCAGATCTGGTCGAGGACGAGCGCGCTGACGCCGCCGTGGACCATCCCCGGAGGGCCTTCGTAGAGGGCGTTGAGCTCGAACTCGGCCGTGGCCCGTCCGGCATCGTGGTCCTGGGTGATCTGGAGTGGTACGGCGATCGGGTTGCGCAGCCCGACGACGGCGTTGCCGTGACCGCGGACCCGTCCGCCCGTCGTCAGCTGGACCCCGAAGTGTCCGGGGATCGCCTGCTCGCCGAGCCGGGCAGTGGCGCGCTCGATGAGCTCCCGGGCCTCGCGCACGCCCTCTTCCCCGACCGTGCTGCGCAGGCTGGTCTCGTTCAGCCGGCGCACGGCGGCGGCGAGACCGCCGTACACCTCGCGCTCCCGCTCGACCTCCTCCTCGCTCATCGCCACGGTGGGGTACTCGAACGGGGGTCGGCTCATGCGCCACACAGTAGAACGGGTTGCAGTTCGGTCGCGACGTGAGTCCCGTCCCACAGGACCCTCCGATGTCGTCGTTCAGCCCCGCGGCGCGGCGGCAGACGGAAGAATGTCGTGCTGTCGGAGGAGCACGTCCTCCCCTTCTCCTGGAGCATCATGCGTCGTTCGACCCGCAGGGGCCGACTCCTCGGCATCATCGCGACCCTCGCTGTCTGCGCCGTCACCCTGGCGCTGCCGGCGGTGTCCCCGCAGCCTGCTGCGGCAGCCACGCACCTGGTGGGCGGCGACGTCAGCTGGCCGAACTGCCCCAAGGGCATGGGCATCCCCTCGCGGCGCAGCGAGGGCCAGCCGATGCCGCTGAGCACCGCGAAGTTCGTGATCATCGGCCTCACCAACGGTCCGGCGTTCTACGTCAACCCGTGTCTGGCCGCCCAGGTCACGTGGGCGAAGAACCGTCACCTGTGGACCGGTGCCTACTCGATGACGACGTACCCCACGCCGTACCAGGTCACCCGGTACGGCGCGAGCGGTCCGCATGCGCACCGCTACCTGTGGGGCAAGCTCTGGAACGTCGGGTACGCACAGGCGAGGTACAACGTCGCCTCGCTGCGCAGGGCCGGCCTCACCGTGCCGTTCGTGTGGGTCGACGTCGAGGACTACCCGGTGCGGCCCTGGTCGGGCAACGCCGAGTGGAACCGGCAGGTCGTGCGCGGCGCCCTGGCCGGCTACCGGGCACTGGGCTACCGCGTGGGGGTCTACTCGACGCCGACACAGTGGGCGCGCGTCGTCGGCAGCTTCCGCACCCGGCTGCCGGAGTGGCGCACCGCCGGCGGCACCTCGATGGGTGCCGCGCTCGGCAAGTGCTCGAGCGGCCAGTTCCAGGGCGGGCCGGCGGTCCTGGCCCAGTGGTGGGACGCGCACCGCGACTACGACGTGATGTGCGCGGGGTACGGCACCCGCGACGCGATGCGCCGCTACTTCCACCACTACTGAGGATCCACCCGCCAGGCCGCCTGCGATACTGCACAGCGGCCGCAGCACGCCGCTCCGGCCGCGGGCCTCTAGCTCAATGGGCAGAGCAGCGGACTTTTAATCCGCGGGTTGTGGGTTCGAGTCCCACGGGGCCCACCCTTCAACGCCGCCCACCGGGGACCTCAGATGGCCCACGCACAGGGCGCTGTCAAGGGGTCCAACGCGGTCGTGCTCGTCGGCGCAAATCCGTTGGCCGCGCCCGTCCCTCGGTTGCATGATGGGGCCATGGTCATCGACGCGGCGCCCGCCGCCGGGCGGGGTACGACGGTCAGGGAGTGGCTGGCGCGCCCCTCGACCGTCGTGGCCATCGCGCTCGTCGTGTTGGGCCTGGGGTTCGTCGGCCTGGTGGCGCAGTCGCCCAACCGTCTCTACTGGGTCGGTGAGCGGGTGACCGGCACGATCGACGGCGGCATCGCCTACTACCGCGTGGACGGCGAGGAGTACAGCCTCGACGACACCGGGTCACCACGCCCCGACGGCACGCGGGTCACCGTGTATGTCGACCATGACGAGCCGTCCGAGGCACTCCTGCGGCGCCCGGTCATGTGGGTCGAGGGCGGGGCCATCCTCAGCTGCTTCGCGGCCGCCCTGCTGGTCCTCCTCCTCGCGCCCGTGAGGCGCAACCTGCGGTCCCGACACCGGTCCCCGGACCTGCGCGTCGACGCGCACTGGTGATCGGTACGACGGTCGGCTGCGGACGCCGCGACCCGGCTCAGTGCCGGTCGTCGAGGCGCCGGGATCCGCGAGAGAGGCGCCGACCCCAGCGGCTCGTCGTACGACCAACCCGGGAGGGATCGTCCTCGGGGTGCGACGCATCGGTGTGGTGCACCCGGTCTCCGTCTGCATCCACGGTCGCGATGAGTTCGTCGTCCACGGGTTGCGGGGCAAGGCCCCCGCTCCGGCCGGCGGCGTTCCCCTCGCCGTCGAGGCGACGCTCGCGCTCGCGACGGATCAGCTCGAACCTGGCCGCGATCGCGGCCCGTCGCTCCTCCTCGGCCCGCACCTGGTCCAGCCGCTCGGCCTCCAGCTCCTCGGCGACCCGACGCTCGACCTCGATGCGCATGGCCTCGGCCCGCTCGGCAGCCAGCCGCTGCTCCTCGACCCCGAGGGCGGCCAGCCGCTCTCGTTCGCGATCCTGGGCCAGCCGTCGCTCGACGCGCAGGCGCTCCCGCTCAGACTCCTCGGCAGCCAGCCACCTGCGCTCGGCCTCCTCGGCGGCGAGCCGCAACTGCGCGAGCCGGTCGTCCTCGGCCTGCTGGGCCGCGATCCGCTCCTGCTCGATGCGCCGAGCCTCGGCGTACTCCTCCTGCAGGCGCCGTTCCTCCGCCTCCGCGGCGACGACACGCGCCGCCTCGAGCCGCTGCACCTCGGCGAGCTGCGCTCGCCGCCGATCGGTCTCGATGCGCTGCGCCTCAGCGGCTTCCGCGCGCAGCCGCTGCCGCTCCGTTGCGATGGCGCGCAGGCGGGCGTCCTCGATCCGATCCCGCTCGGCGGCCTCAGCGGCGAGGCGGATTCCCTGGAGCCGATCGTGCTCCTCCTGCTGGGCGGTGGCGCGCTCGCGCTCGATGCGCGCGGCCTCAGCGGACTCCCGGGTATCCCAGCGTTCCTCGGCAACGGACGCCGCAGTCGGGCCGGACTCGTCCTGCACCCGGAGACGGTCCTCGACGGCCAACCGGTCGGTCTCCGCCTCGACGCGGGTGGCTGCTCGCGCCAGCCGTTCCGCCTCGGTGCGCTGAGCCGCGGCCCGTTCCTCGGCGAGCCGCCGGGCCGTCTCCGCCTCGCGGCGCAGCCAGTCCTGCGTGTCACCAGCCGGCAGCGGCGCCGATTCGGCGCTTTCGCGGCTCACGTACGGGCGGTCGAGGTCCGGTGGTTCCGCGGCGTCGCGCAGGACCAGCGCGGTGAAGTCTGCGGACCACTCGCCGTCGGCTGCAGCGCGATCCGCCGGAACGCTGCGGTTGGGCGGCGACCCGCGCAGGGCGCTGTCGTCCCGACGCCCGAGCCGGGAGCGGGGAGCCCGGTGTTGTGCGCGCCCGGGACGCCGGTCGGCATCCGGTGGCGTCGCCACCCCGTCCGCGACGGCTTGGTGCAACACGATCAGCGGGTCGGTCGGGTCGGTGGAGGCGTCGACCGGGTCCGAGCGTCGTACGTCGGTCGTCGGTGTCGAGTTCGCTGGTGTCGAGGACGCCCGCGCCGAGTCCGCCAGTGCCGCGGACGCCACCTGCAGCGGATCGAGAGGGTCCTCGAGACCAGCCGGACCGCTGGCTGCCCGGTGCTCGGCCTGCGGGGCCGCGCCGCGCTCGTCGTACTCGTCCGCGCCGCCGCGCCGCCGAGGCTCGGGTGTCCCGTCGGGCCGGTCGCGCGTCGGTCGACGGACCACGTCGTACACCTCCTCCGGTCCGGCAGCGCGCCAGCGGGCGGTCGCGGGCACGTGTCCACCAAGCCTTGCATGTCGGTCGTGGCCGGCGACCGGTTCTCACGGAATTGTTCGGCAGGAGGACGGTGGCTCCCCTGCACCCTCGTGAGCTCTCCGAAACCGCTCCGCCACCCGGAGGCACAGGCGCTGGGATCCGCCCGAGAAACCGGCGAACCCATACGTGACAACGAGCGTGTTGTTGCTAGAGTCATGCCTGCAGATGCAAGTTCCAGCGGTTACACAACGCTCGTTGGAGTTTGTGATCCAACGGCGCTCTTCTCTTTGCCCCAGGCTTGTGAGTCGGGACGACGTATCACCGCATCTGTGCTGAGGCCTCCGAAGTGGTGGTCTCTCGCCCCGAATAAGGAGAAAGACGAGCATGGCTCAGGGCACTGTCAAGTGGTTCAACGCGGAAAAGGGCTTCGGCTTCATCGCCCAGGAGGACGGCGGCGACGACGTCTTCGTGCACTACTCCGCCATCCAGTCGCAGGGTTACAAGTCCCTCGACGAAAACCAGAAGGTCGAGTTCGACGTCACGCAGGGTCCGAAGGGCCCGCAGGCTGAGAACGTCCGTCCTGTCTGACGTTCTTCCAACGCGCACGGGGGGCTCCGACCATTCGGTCGGGGCCCTTCGTCGTCCCCGGACCGGTCGGCCCGCCTCCGTGGACCGTCCCCATGGCGAACCGGCGTTGTTTCGCCGCGGACGCACCGGGTAGAGATAGGTCACGAGCCGGGAGGAGGTGCAGGAGTGTCGTCGGACCCCTTTGACGTAGACCTCCAGGACGACGACCTGCTCTCGGAGGTGGAGCTGACCGCTCGGCTCATCGTTGCGGCCAACGAGTCCGAGGGACCCCTCGACACCGACGACATCGACCGCATCCTCGGCATTCCGTGAGGTGCTCGTCACGTCCCCCGGTCCGGGAGGCGTCGTACGACGGACGCGGGTTGCGTCGATCGCGAGCCGTGCACCTAGCATGTGTCTCGTTCTGATCCTGCTCATCAGGAGTTCACCGTGGCCTTGAAGTTCAAGCCCGTCGACACCGTCTTCTACGAATTGCTCACCCGAGCGGCCGATCACCTGATCGACGGCGCCGTCCTGCTCGCCGAGATGCTCGGCGACGGCAACGACCGGGCCGACATCGCTGCCCGGATGCGGGAGGCGGAGCACGAGGCGGACGAGACCACCCACGAGATCGTGCGGCGGGTGAACAGCACCTTCGTCACGCCGTTCGACCGCGAGGACATCTACAACCTCGCCTCCAGCCTCGACGACGTCATGGACTTCATGGAGGAGGCGGTCGACCTCGTCAACCTCTACGAAGTCGAGAAGCTGCCCTCCGAGATGGCGCAGCAGGTCGAGGTGCTCCAGCGGTGTGCGGAGCTGACCGCCGAGTCGATGCCGCGGTTGCAGTCGATGAAGAACCTCGAGGAGTACTGGATCGAGATCAACCGGCTCGAGAACGCCGGCGACAAGAGCTACCGGCGGATCCTCGCCAAGCTCTTCAGCGGCTCCTACGAGGCGCTGGAGGTGCTCAAGCTGAAGGACATCGTCGACTCGCTCGAGCACGCCATCGACGCCTTCGAGAAGGTCGCGAACATCGTCGAGCAGATCGCCGTCAAGGAGTCCTGACCGGTGGATCTTGCCATCGTCATCACGGTGGTCGTCGTTGCCCTTGCCTTCGACTACACCAACGGGTTCCACGATGCCGCCAACGCGATCGCCACCTCGGTGTCGACGCGAGCGCTGACCCCGCGGCTGGCACTCGTGCTCGCGGCGGTGATGAACTTCGTCGGTGCGCTGCTCGGCCAGGAGGTCGCGCACACCGTCAGCGACGTGATCGCGCCTCCGGACGGCAACCATGGCCTGGTCATCGTGCTCGCCGGGCTGCTGGGCGCGATCGCGTGGAACCTGATCACTTGGTACTTCGGGCTGCCCTCCTCCTCCTCGCATGCCCTGATCGGCGGCCTGGTCGGTGCGGCGATCGCAGCAGGCGCCGGTGTGCACTGGGAGGTGATCATCGACAAGGTGCTGATCCCGATGGTGGTCTCGCCGCTCTTCGGTTTCTGCGCGGCGTTCCTGGTGATGCTGGCGATCATGTGGATCTTCCGTCGGCGAAATCCGCACCGCGTGCAGCGCAACTTCCGGCTCATGCAGACGGTGTCGGCGGCCGCCCTGGCGCTGGGCCACGGGCTGCAGGACGCCCAGAAGACGATGGGCGTGATCTTCCTGGCCCTCGTCGCCGCCGGCCACGCCCAGGACGGCGACCGGCTGCCCCTCTGGGTGGTGATCGCCGCCGCGAGCGCCATCTCGCTGGGCACCTACAGCGGTGGCTGGCGGATCATGCGCACGCTCGGGCGCAAGATCATCGACCTCGACCCCGCCCGCGGGTTCTCCGCCGAGGCGGTCGGCGCCGGGGTTCTCTACACGACTGCCTTCGCCTTCCACGCACCCATCTCGACGACGCACACGATCACGTCGGCCATCATGGGGGCGGGCGCGACCAAGCGGTTCTCCGCCGTACGCTGGGGCGTCGCTCGGTCCATCCTCACCGCCTGGGTGCTCACCTTCCCCGCCGCCGGCATCGTCGCCGCCGCGACGTACTGGGTGCTGAAGCACATCCTGCAGCTTCCCTGACGGGCGGCGGGCCTGGCTCGGGGCGATGTTGGGCTTGTTGTTCCCGCAGCCGGACATGCGAATGTGGCGCCCGGGGCGAGAGTGCCGAACTGGAGTCCCCTGCGTGACATTCGCATGTCGGTGTGCGGGGCGGCGGCACCAGCTCAGCGCGCCCACGACCCGCTCAGCGTCGCGCCGCACACCGCGCCTGTGGATAACGCGAGCGGCGATCACGCCGAAGCGTCCACCATGTCTGCGTGGACCTGACCTCGCACGTGACGATCCTGGGCGGCGCCGCCAGCCGCGCCGTGATCGTGGAGCGGTGCGGCCGGCTGGAGTTCGACCGGGCCGTGCGAGAGGGCATCCTGGTCCGTGTCGCCCGCGGCCGGTATGCGCTGGCGACGGCCAGCCAGGCGGTCGTGGTCGCGGCCACCTGGGGCGGAGTCCTCGCGATGCGCAGCGCGGCTCAGCGCCACGGCTGGGGCCAGAAGCTGGTGCCGGAGAAGCCCGACGTCTGCTTCCCGAGGAACCACCGTGTCGACCCGGAGGCGCGCAAGGTCCTCGTGCCCCACTGGCTGGACATTGACGAGGGTGACGTCGAGGCCGGGGTGACCACGAAGCGTCGTACCCTCATTGACTGCCTGCGCAACCTGCCGGTCGACGAGTCCCTGCCCATCGTGGACAGCGCGCTGCGAGCTGATGACCTCACGTACGCCGAGCTGCAACGGCTGGCCCACGGCATGAAGGGACGCGGTCGCACGCGGGCGATGGCGGTCGCCCGCTTGGCGAGCTCGAAGCCGCCCAATCCCTACGAGTCGACGCTGCGCGGGCTGGCGGCGCAGGTCGCCGGGCTGACCGCGCTGCCTCAGCACCCGGTCAAGGCCTGGGGTCGGACGCTGCACCCCGACCTGTTCGATCCGGGGCTCGGCCTGGTCATCGAGGCCGAGAGCTTTCAGTGGCACGGCAAGACGGCAGCCCTGACCCGCGACTGCTTGCGCTACAACGCCTTCGCGCTCGTCGATCTGACCGTCATCCGGTTCAGTTGGTACCAGGTCATGTTCCAGCCTGAGTACGTCGTCGACGTGCTGGTCCGCTGCGTCGAACGCGCACGAGAACATGCGAATGTGGCTCGCGGGCCCACTGTGGTGGCCGCCTGACCCTTGGGCGACATTCGCATGTCCCACTGCGCCCGACCAACGCCCGAGCACCCCAGCTCCAACGGGGGACCGAAGTTCAGCCGAACCGGCCCGAGATGTAGGCCTCGGTCGACTCGTGGTCGGGGACGGTGAAGATCTTCTTGGTCGGGTTCATCTCGACCAGCCGCCCGGGGAGGCCGGCGCCGGCGAGGTTGAAGAACGCGGTGTCCTCCGACACCCGGGCGGCCTGCTGCATGTTGTGGGTGACGATGACGATCGTGTAGTCCGCCTTCAGCGAGTGGATCAGGTCCTCGATGGCGGAGGTGGAGATCGGGTCCAGGGCGGAGCACGGTTCGTCCATGAGCAGGACCTGCGGCTCCACGGCGATCGCGCGGGCGATGCACAGCCGCTGCTGCTGGCCGCCGGAGAGGCCGCCGCCGGGCTTGCCGAGACGGTCCTTGACCTCGGTCCACAGGTTCGCGCCGCGCAGCGACTTCTCCACGACGTCGTCGGCGATGGCCCGCGGCAGCCGGCGGGCGTTGAGCCGCAGCCCGGCGAGGACGTTCTCGTAGATCGACATGGTCGGGAACGGGTTCGGTCGCTGGAACACCATGCCCACCGTCCGGCGTACCTCCACCGGGTCGATCGACGGGTCGTAGAGCGACTGCCCGTCGATCATCACCTTGCCCTCCACGCGGGCGCCCGGGATGACCTCGTGCATCCGGTTCAGGGTCCGCAGGAAGGTCGACTTCCCACAACCCGACGGGCCGATCAGCGCGGTGACCGAGCGCGCCGGGATCGTCATGGAGACCCCCTCGACCGCGAGGAAGTCGCTGTAGTAGATGTTGAGGTCGGAGATGTCGATGCTCGTGGCCATGGCTCTCTCTCGGGTCAGCGTCGGTTGCGGGGGCCGAACCGGGACCCGACGAGGCGGGCCAGCAGGTTGAGCCCCAGCACGATGGCGATCAGCACGAGCGCCGCACCCCAGGCGCGTTCGCGGCCGAACTCCGGCGGGATGCCGGGCTGCATGTAGGAGTAGTAGATGAACACCGGCAGCGTCGCCATCCGTTCGGCGAACGCGTTGAGGTTCGTCGAGTCGGTGTCGCCGGCGATGATGAGCAGCGGCGCCGTCTCGCCGGCGACGCGGGCGATGGCGAGCATGACGCCGGTGACGATGCCGCCCATCGCGGTGGGGAGTACGACGCGGGTGACGGTGCGCCACTTCGGCACGCCCAGGGCGTACGACGCCTCGCGGAGGTCCGCGGGCACTAGCTTGAGCATCTCCTCGGTGGCGCGGACGACGATCGGGATCATCAGCACCGACAGGGCGATCGCGCCGCCGAACCCGGTCCGCACGCCGGGGCCGAAGAGCACCACGAACAGCCCGTAGGCGAAGAGGCCGGCGACGATCGAGGGAATGCCGGTCATCACGTCGACCAGGAAGGTGACCACCCTGGCCAGGCGCGAGCCGGCGCCGTACTCCACGAGGTAGATGGCCGCGAGCACCCCGATGGGCAGCGAGATGGCCGTGGCCCAGCCCGTCACGATCACGGTGCCGAGGATCGCGTGGTAGATCCCGCCGCCCTCCCCGACGACGTTGCGCATCGACCAGGTGAAGAACTCCACCGACAGCACGGGGACGCCGTTGCGCAGCACCTCCCACAGCAGGCTGAGCAGCGGCAGCATGGCGAGCGCGAAGGCGCCCCAGACCAGGGTGGTGGCGAGCCGGTCCCTGGCCCGGCGACCACCCTCCAGTGCGCCCGACCAGGTGGTCAGCCCGAGCACGTGCAGCACCGCGGCGATCGCGGCGGTCGCCAGCACCCCGCCGCCCAGCGGCAAGGTGAGCAGCAGCGCTGCGGCGGTGGACATGACGAGCACGAGCACGGGCGCCCAGCGGGGCAGCTGCGGCCGGACCAGCCGCACCGGCGCCGAGGCCGTGGCCACGGGACGTTCCTCCAGCAGGGTCATCGGGCACTCCCCTCGAGCCGTCCGCGGGCACCGATCCAGCGCCCGAGGAGGTTGACCGCGAACGTCACCACGAACAGGACCAGGCCGCTGAAGACGAGCACGTCCACCTCGATGCCGGAGGCCTCGGGGAACTGCAGCGCGATGTTCGCCGCGATCGTCGACGGGTTCACGGTGGAGATGAGATTGACGGTCACCACCCCGGTGGCGGAGAGCACCATCGCCACCGCCATCGTCTCGCCGAGCGCCCGGCCCAGGCCGAGCATGGTGGCGGAGATGACCCCGGAGCGGGAGTGCGGCAGCACCGTCATCCGGACCATCTCCCAGCGGGTCGCCCCCAGCGCGAGCGCGGCCTCCTCGTGCAGCCGCGGCGTCTGGGCGAAGACCTCCCGGCAGATGGCGGTGATGATCGGCATCGCCATGATGGCCAGCACGAGAGAGGCGGTCAGGATGGTGCGCCCGGTGCTGGCCGGCGGGCCCTCGAAGAACGGCAGGAAGCCGAGCGTGTCGTGCAGCCACGCGTACGCCGGCGCGAGCCGCGGCCCCAGGAACTCGATGCCCCACAGGCCGTAGACGACGCTCGGCACGGCGGCGAGCAGGTCGACGAGGAAGCCGATCGAGCGGGCCAGTCGGCGCGGCGCGTAGTGGGAGATCACCAGGGCGAGGGCCAGGGAGAGCGGTACGGCGACCAGCAGTGCCAGCACGGCGGAGAGCAGGGTGCCGAACAGCAGCGGCCACACGTAGAGCACCAGGTTGTCGGCGCCGAGCTGCTCGGGCGTTGCGCGGAACGCGGGCATCCCCTCGAGCAGGAGGAACACGCCCACGCTGGCCAGCGCCAGCACGATGAGGAGGGCGGCGGCGGTGGCGACGCCCTCGAACGCGGCGTCGCCCCGGCGGCGGATGCTGGTGCTCACCGAGCCGTGATGCCCCCGACGATCCGCGCCGCCTCGTCGGCCAGCCGAGGCGAGAGCGGCGCAGAGCCGGCGGCCCTTGCGGCGGCCTGCTGGCCCTCGTCGCTGACCACGTAGGACAGGTAGCCCTTGACCAGGGCGGCCGTCTGCGGGTCGTCGTACTCCTGGCAGGCGAGGAGGTACGACGTGAGCACGATCGGGTACACCCCGGCGACGTCGGTCCCGTGGTCCAGGTCGACGGCCATGTCGACGTCGGACCGGCCCGGCACCCGCGGCGAGACCTCGAGGATCTTCGCGGCCGCGGCGGCGGTCGGGCCCACGTGGTCGTCGCCCACCTCGACCTGCACGGTGCCCAGGTCGCCCGCCTGGCTGGCGTCGGCGTACCCGATGGTGTTGGTGCCGTTCCGCACGGCCGACACCACGCCCGAGGTGCCGCTGCCGCCCTCACCGGCGTCGATCGGCCAGTCTCCGACCTCCCCGTGGGGCCACTGCCGCGGGGCGACGGCGCTGAGGAAGTCGGTGAAGTTCTCCGTCGTCCCGGACTCGTCGGACCGGTGCACAGCGGTGATCCGCGCGTCGGGGAGCGCGGCCCCCGGGTTTTCCGCGGCGATCCTCGGGTCGTCCCAGCGGGTGATCTTGTTGTTGAAGATCGCGGCGATGGTGGCCGGGGAGAGCCGCAGCGTGTCGACTCCCTCGACGTTGAAGACGACCGCGATCGGGCTCACGTAGCTCGGCACCTCGATCGGGTCGCCGCCGCAGCGCTCGCTCGCCGCGGCCAGGTCGTCGTCGGTCAGGTAGGAGTCCGACCCGGCGAAGGGGAAGCCGCCGGAGGTGAACTGCTCGCGGCCGCCGCCCGAGCCGATCGGGTCGTAGTTGACGGTGACGTCGGGGTGGGCCTGCTGGAAGCCGGCCCGCCAGGCGTTCTGGGCGGCCTCCTGCGAGCTGGCTCCGCCGCCACTGAGCGTGCCGGCGAGGGTGGAGCCGGTGCCATCGTCGGTGCCGCCCGACTCGTTCGCCGCGGCGCATCCGCTCAGCGCCAGGGCGAGGGCGAGTGCCGCGATGCCGGGCAGCGCCGCCCGGCGAGATGAAGTGTCGTTCACTTCGTTGCTCCTGATGTCTTCAGTGATCTGTCATCGCCGAAGCTAGGCAGCGCAGGTGACCGGCCCGGGCGGCGCGGGTGAACGCCAGGTGAACGATGCCGGGCCGCGGCGGGGAGCCCGGTGGCGAGCCGGCCGCAGACCGACATGCGAATGTCGCTCAGGAGGCTGGAGTGGGTCCGTTGCGTCCCTCCCGCGACATTCGCATGTTCGTCTGCGGCGAGCCGGCTCTGCCTCAGCGGACGAGGTGCCGCTCGGTCGCCACGACCCGGCCATCGTGGTGGTGCACCACGACGCACTCGCCCTTGGCCAGGGGTTCCTCTTCGACGCCGAGGTGGGCCAGGGCCAGCGGGAGCACCGGCCGATGGGTGCACAGCGCGCTGGAGCGCCCCATGTCGACGAGCCGCCCGACGACCCCGGCCACGGAGGTCTCGGTGTGCTGCTCCTCGTTGAGGCCGACGTACTCCTCGACCGGGGCGCCGACGACGGCGGCGTACGGCTCGAGCGTTCCGGTGCACCGCACGCTGTCGGAGCTGACCAGTCGACGGACGCCGTACGCCGCCAGCAGTGGCACCAGCAGCTGCGCCTGCTCCGCGCCGCGTCCGGTCAGCGGCCGCGCTCCGTCCGGTCCGGTCCACGTCCCTCGACTGCGGGCCTGGGCGTGCCGCAGCACGACCAGCGCGTGGGTCTTCGTGGGCCGCTCGTCCAGGAGGCGGAGCGTGGCGCGGTCCTCGGAGTAGGTCAGCCGTGTGTCGGCGCGCGCCCTGTCCACCCAGGCGACCTCGTCGATCTCGTCGTTGGCGGCGTACGACGAGACGTCGGCGTCTCCGCGCACGCGGCCGACCCAGTAGTGCACGGTCTTCGTCCGCCCACTGGCCAGCCGGTAGAACTGCGGCGGCAGCGGGCGACCGAGCCGGACGTGCACGCCGGTCTCCTCCGAGACCTCGCGGACCGCTGTCGCGGTGACGTGCTCGCCCGGGTCCTGCTTGCCCTTGGGAAACGACCAGTCGTCGTACTTCGGCCGGTGCACCAGGAGTACCTGGCCCTTGTGCACCACCACGGCGCCGGCCGCGACCACGTCACCGCGCTTGTCGCCGGCCGCTCGGTTCATGCGGTTAGTCTCGCCACACGCTTCGGAGAGGGGAACACCAGGTGGTCAGCGGCATCCGACCGACCCGACGGTTCGTCGTGCTGGGCGTGGTCGTCCTCGTCGTCGTCGCCGCGGTGGTCGTGGGTCGGGTGCTGTGGGAGCGCAGTCACCGCGGTGCGCTGCAGCAGGCGCTCGACCTGGTGCCCGGCGCGTCGCTGCGGGTGGCCTTCACCGACTGGTCCGACGTACGACGCCTGAGCGGGATCGAGCCGACCACCGATCCGCAGCAGGTCCAGCGGCTGATGGACAAGGCCTACGACTCCGACCTCGGTGGCGTCTCGTCGATCAGCGAGAGCGCCGCCGCGCTGCAGCAGCACCTCGGGTTCTCGTCGGGGACGGCCGTGTGGGAGGCCTACGCGCAGTCGACGCAGGGCGCGACGATGGTGCTGCGGATGCCGGACGACTTCGACCTCTCCCGCGTGCGCGACCAGCTGTCCTCCGCCGGCTTCGACAAGCCCGCCGACGCCGACGGCGTGTGGCGCGGTGGCGCGGACCTCGTGGCGACCCTCGACCCGACGATCACGCCGGAGCTGCAGTACATCAGCGTGCTCGACGATCAGCACCTCATCGTCACCAGCGACACCGCGTCGTACGCCGCCAAGGCGGCCGACGTGGCCCAGGGCGACGGCAAGTCGTTGGCCGACGAGGTCGACACCGGTGTCCTGACCGATCCGCTCACCGATCCGGTCGCGGCGATGGTGTGGTCGCGCGACTTCGCCTGCCGGGACCTCGCCATGTCGCAGGCGGCCGATGACGACCAGCAACAGGCGGAGGCGCTGGTCGACCAGGCTGGTGGAGTGACCCCGATGACCGGCCTGCTCATGGCGTTGGACGCCGACCGGGTCCTGCACGTCGTCGAGGCGTTCGAGAGCTCAGACCAGGCCGCGGAGAACCTTCGGCCCCGCGCCAGGCTCGCCGTCGGGGACGCCGTCGGCAGGGGAGGGACCTTCGCCGACGACTTCCGGCTCACGCAGTCCGCAACCCGGGGCCGAGCCGTGGTCCTCCAGCTGCAGCCGAAGCGCGCCACGGGCTTCGTCCTGTCCGCCCTCGACAGCGGCCCGGTGCTGTTCGCGACCTGCTAAGTGTGTCGGCGCTTGTCGGGGGGATGGCCCGGCCCGCACAAGAACATGCGAATGTTGCTGCCGGGGCTGGTGAACACCCCTCCCGCACCGTTGGTGACATTTGCATGCCCGTGTGCGCGGTGCGCGGCGACGCCGGGTCGGCGGCGCGCCCGCACGAGAACATGCGAATGTTGCCGCCGGGGCCCATGAGCACCCCTCAGGTCCCATCTGCGACATTCGCATGTCCGACTGCGCGACCCGGCACCCCCGCCCCGCCCCCAGTCACCTACCGACGGCGCGAGTGGACGCCGATGAGGGTCTCCTGGAGGTCGAGGGAGGAAGCGGCCGGGGCGCGCTCCCAGGAGCCGTCGGCCTGCAACGTCCAGGCGCGGGTGCGGGGGTCGAAGGCGAGGTCGAGCACGGCGCCGACCTGGGCGACGAGCTCGTCGGACGGCAGCCGCACCAGCACCTCGACGCGGCGGTCCAGGTTGCGGTGCATCAGGTCGGCGGAGCCGATGTACGCCGTCGGGGTGCCGCCGCCGGCGAACCAGAAGATCCGGCTGTGCTCGAGGAAGCGGCCCAGCACGGACCGGACCACGATGGTCTCCGACAGCCCCGGCACACCCGGCCGCACGGCGCAGATGCCGCGGATCAGGAGCTCCACCCGCACCCCCGCCTGGGAGGCGCGGTAGAGCTCGTCGACGATCCCCTTGTCGACGATCGAGTTGGCCTTGATCCGGATCTGTGCCGGCAGCCCGGCCTCGAGGTTGGCCACCTCCTGGCGGATGAGCGACACCAGGCCGCTACGCACCGAGCCGGGCGCCACCATCAGCTCGTCGTACGACGCGTTGCGGGAGTAGCCGCTGAGGTTGTTGAACAGGTGCGCCACGTCCTCGCCGATCTGCTCGTCGGTGGTCAGCAGCCCGAAGTCCTCGTACATCCGGGCGGTCTTCGGGTTGTAGTTGCCGGTCCCGATGTGGGTGTAGCGCCGGATGCCCTCCGGTTCCGCGCGCACCACCATCGCCAGCTTGCAGTGCGTCTTCAGGCCCACCAGTCCGTAGACCACGTGGCAGCCCGCGTGTTCGAGCTTGCGCGCCCAGCGGATGTTGGCCTGCTCGTCGAAGCGCGCCTTGATCTCGACGATCACCAGCACCTGCTTGCCGGCCTCGGCCGCGTCGACGAGGGCGTCGATGATGGGGGAGTCGCCCGAGGTGCGGTAGAGCGTCTGCTTGATCGCCAGCACGTGCGGGTCGGCGGCGGCCTGCTCGAGGAACCGCTGCACAGAGGTCGCGAAGGAGTCGTAGGGATGGTGCAGGAGTACGTCGTTGCGCCGCAGCGCGCCGAAGACGTCCACCGGCGACGCCGTCTCGACCTCCGCGAGCTGGCTGAGCGTGGTCGGCACGAACGCCGCGAACTTCAGCTCCGCCCGGTCGAGGTCCGCGATGTCGCCGAGCCCCGTCAGGTCGAGCGGACCGGGCAGCCTGACCACCTCGGCTGCCGAGACACCGAGCTCGGAGACCAGCAGGTCCAGCACGTGCTCGTCGATCGACTCCTCGACCTCGAGGCGGACCGGCGTCCCGAACCGGCGCCGCTGCAGCTCCTTCTCCAAGGCAGCAAGGAGGTTCTCGGCGTCGTCCTCCTCGACATCGAGGTCCTCGTTGCGGGTGACCCGGAAC
>DASTFI010000117.1:0-34143 GCA_035708765.1 Marmoricola sp. | reverse complement strand
GTCCTGGATCGGACTAGAGTTCAGGTCCCCGGCCGTTGACGAGGTGTGGCATGGACATGCACGAGGATCGGATCGCCGAGTTCCACCGCCTGCACTCCGCGGGCTGCTTCGTCATGCCGAACCCGTGGGACGCGGGGAGCGCGCGGGCGCTGGCACAGCTGGGGTTCAAGGCCCTGGCCACGACGAGTGCCGGACTGGCCTGGACGCTGGGGCGCGCGGACACCCAGGTCACCCGCGATCAGGTGCTCGACCATCTCCGGCTCATCGCCGGCGCTGTGACGGTGCCGGTGAACGCTGACTTCGAGGGCGGCTACGCCGTCGAGCCAGCCGACGTGGCGGCGAATGTGACGATGGCCGCGGACACGGGGATCGCGGGGCTCTCGATCGAGGACTCCTCGGGAGACGAGGCCGACCCGCTCCTCGACTTCGACCTGGCCGTGCGCCGCGTGGCGGCTGCACGACGCGCGATCGACGAGAGCGGCACGGGCATCGTCCTCACGGGACGCTCCGAGGGCTTCGTGTGTGGGCGTCCCGACATCGATGAGACCCTTCGCCGGCTCCGGGCGTACGCCGAAGCCGGCGCGGACTGCCTCTACGCCCCGCGGATCGACAAGCCCGAGCACGTCTCCGCGATCGTGGCCGCGGTGTCGCCGAAACCGGTGAACCTGTTGATCAACGCGCCGTTCATCACCGTTGCGGAGGCGGCGCAGCTCGGCGTGCGCCGGATCAGCGTAGGGGGCACGCTCGCGCGGACCGCATGGGGCGGGTTCTTGAAGGCCGCCGGGGAGATCGCGGACTCGGGGACGTTCTCGCGCTTCGAGGGTCTCCCCAACGTCGACGCCCTCCTCGGTGACTGAGCCGCGCGAGGCGTTCTCGGCGAGGCCGACCACCGACGCGTCCGGAGCGCCGTAGGGAAGGCCGTCGTACCGCGGGGACGCCGCCCGATGCCCCCCGCGCACGGTTCCGGCATGCTGGAGGGCATGGACGCTTCGGGCTGGGACGACAGGTACGCCGCCACCGAGCTGGTCTGGGGCGGCGGCCCCAACCAGTTCGTCGAGGCCGAGCTGGCCGACCTGCCGCCGGGCCGGGCCGTCGACCTGGCGGCGGGCGAGGGCCGCAACGCGATCTGGCTGGCCCGTCAGGGCTGGGACGTCGTGGCCGTCGACTTCTCCCAGGTCGCGCTCGACAAGGGCCGCCGCCTCGCCGGGCCCGCCGCCATCGAGTGGGTCTGCGCGGACGTGACGACCTGGCAGGGTGCGGACCAGGACCTGGTGGTGGTCGCCTACCTCCAGGTGCCCGCCGACGACCGGCAGCGAGCGCTGCGCAACGCCTTCTCGGCCCTGGCAGCCAACGGGACGCTGTTCGTGGTGGCGCACGACTCCACCAACCTCACCGAGGGCACCGGTGGGCCGCAGGACCCGAGCGTGCTCTACACCGCCGAGGACGTCCTGGCCGACCTCGCCGACGAGGACGTGGAGGTCCTGCGCGCCGAGCGGGTCGCGCGCGTGGTGCCGGCGCCGGACGGGCACGGCCCCGAGGGCACCGCGTGGGACGCCCTGGTGCGGCTGCGCCGACCCTGAGCCGGCCCGCCGACG
Source organism: Marmoricola sp. (assembly GCA_035708765.1). GTDB lineage: Bacteria > Actinomycetota > Actinomycetes > Propionibacteriales > Nocardioidaceae > Marmoricola. The sequence continues at coordinate 32,548 of DASTFI010000117.1, read as the reverse complement.
CCGTCGTTCACTCCTTGCGGTCGACGTCCTCGGGACCGAAGACTCCGGCGTCCGCGTTGGCCTTCGCCTTGCGCAGCTGGTGCACCAGGCTCCAGCCGAGCAGCGCCACCGCCACCACCAGCCCCAGGAAGATGAAGAAGGCACCCCAACCGGCCTTCACGTCCTTGTCGTCCGGCACCTTGTCGGCCCAGGAGACGAGCCACAGGGCCGGGCCGATCGCGAAGGTCACCAACGTGCTCATGGCCTCATTGTCTCAGGTGGTCGGAGTGCCGAGGTCGCGGATCCCCGCGAACAGGTCGTCCTCGGGCAGCTGCGTGTCGACCAGCGACTGCACCAGCTCGAAGTCCTCCGTCGGCCAGGCGTCCTGCTGCACCTCCACCGGCACGTGGAACCACGGGCCGTCGGGGTCGATCTGGGTGGCGTGGGCCAGCAGCGCCTGGTCGCGGACGGGAAAGTACGGCGCACAGGGCACCTTGGTGGTGACCCTGGCATCGTGCTCGGGATCGGGCTCCCACTTCTCCAGCCGCTCGGCGTAGGGCGACTCCATCCCACGGTCGACCATCGCGTCGTGCAGGGCCTGCGTGCGCGGACGGTTGAAGCCGTGCTGGTAGTAGAGCTTCAGCGGCTGCCACGGATCACCGGCCTCCGGGTAGCGCGCGGGATCGGGCGCGGCGTCCCACGCGGCCATCGTGACCCGGTGGCACATGATGTGGTCGGGGTGGGGATAGCCGCCGTTCTCGTCGTACGTCGTGATCACGTGCGGCCGGAAGGACCGGATCAGGCGCACCAGCGGCTCGGCAGCCTCCTCGACGGGCATCGAGGCGAAGCAGCCCTCCGGCAACGGCGGCTTGGGGTCACCCTCGGGCCAGCCCGAGTCGACGAAGCCCAGCCAGTCCTGGGTGACGCCGAGGATCTCCCTGGCCCGGTCCATCTCCTGGCGACGGATCTCGCTGATGTTGGCCAGCACGTCGGGCCGGTCCATCTTCGGGTTGAGGATCGAGCCGCGCTCGCCCCCGGTGCAGGTGACCACGTGGACGTCGACACCCTCCGCGACGTACAGCACCGTCGACGCAGCGCCCTTGCTCGACTCGTCGTCGGGATGGGCGTGCACGTGCATCAGGCGCAGGCCGCGGCCGGCGCCAGGGGTGGCACCGGCCGGCGCCGCGACGGGGACGGATCCAGACATGGGCTCCATCCTAGGATCGGAGCATGTCCCGACCTGAACCGCCGCCGACGGCTGACCTGATGGCCGAGCGCTACGGCCGCCGCAACCGCGGCACCCGCCTGCTCGTCCTGGTGCTGGTGGCGATCCTCGTGCTCGCCTCCCTCGGCTGGGTCGGCTGGGCGGCGTGGGTGCACGGCAACCCCGAGATCCAGGCCGACGTGGCCGCCTTCGACGTGCCCAGTGCCCACGAGGCGCGCGCCCGGGTGGAGCTGCGGCTGGGCGACGACGACGTGACCGGCACCTGCCTGCTGCGCGCGACCGCGGCCGACCACAGCATCGTCGGGGAGCGCAACGTGCCGGTCGACGAGCTGCAGGAGAGCTCCTGGGTCAGCATCCGCACCGAGCGCCGGGCCACCTCCGTCACCCTGGAGCACTGCACGACGGGTTGACCCCGGGGAACGGTCCCCGGCACGGTGCAGGTGACGGCCGATGATGCGACATCGGCAGGCGGCGTTGCTAAGATGGGTTACTTGCCGTTCCCCCGCGCAGGCTGCCCGCGCAGGACCCGGGCGCCGAGCAGCGCGCGTGCCGGATCTGCCCCGCCCGAACGGCCCCCGAATCAGAATCTTCCGTAGTACCCGAACGCACCAGGAGTGGTCCCATGACGCAGGCTGACGAGCGCAACGAGATCTGGCTGACCCAGGCGAAGTACGACGCGCTGAGGGAGGAGCTCGAGCAGCTCAAGGGCCCGGGCCGCGAAGAGGTCGTGGAGCGGGTCAGCGCCGCCCGCGACGAGGGTGACCTCAAGGAGAACGGCGGCTACCACGCTGCCCGCGAGGAGCTGGGCAAGATGGACGCCCGGATCGCGCAGCTGCAGGACATGCTCAAGCGTGCCCAGGTCGGTGAGACGCCCCCGGACGACGGCGTCGTCGAGCCCGGCATGGTGGTGACCTACCGCTTCGTCGGCGACAGCGACAAGGAGAAGTTCCTCCTCGGTGCGCGCGAGATGAAGGGTGACGACGAGCTGGAGGTCTACTCCCCGCAGTCACCGCTGGGTGAGGCCATCAACGGCCGCAAGCGCGGCGAGACGGTGCAGTACACCGCCCCCAACGGGAAGACCCTCAAGGTCGAGATCGTCGACGCGGTGCCCTACCACGGCTGACGGGCACGGCTGACGGGCAGGCCGACGGGTACGGCTGACGGGCAGGCCGATGGGCAGGCCGATGGTCACCGTTGGGGCCTGCTAACGGCGCACGCTGTAGCCCTGCTGCTCGAGCCGGTGCACCACCTCGGCGGCGTGGTCGGGCCCCTTGGTCTCGACCTGCAGCCGCACCTCGACCTCGTCGATGCTCAACGTCGCCGACGTGCGCTCGTGGATCACCTCGAGCACGTTCGCACCGGCGTCGGCGAGCTGGGTGAGCAGCTGGGCCAGTCCGCCGGGACGGTCGGGGATGCGCACCTGCAGCTGCAGGTACCGCCCGGCCGACGCCATGCCGTGCCGGATCAGCTTGCCCAGCAGCAGCGGGTCGACGTTGCCGCCGGAGAGCACCGCGACCGCCGGCGTCGCGAACGCCGACGGCTGGTCGAGCACCGCGGCCACGGCAACGGCGCCGGCCGGCTCGACCACCACCTTGGCGCGCTCGAGCAGCAGCACCAGCGCCCGGGAGATCGACTCCTCCGACACGGTGATCACGTCGTCGACGTACTGCCGGATCGCCTCGAACGGCACATCGCCGGGACGACCCACGGCGATCCCGTCCGCCATCGTGCTCATCGACGACAGCGCCACGGGTGCGCCCTGGCGCAGCGACGCCGGGTAGGCGGCGGCACCCTCGGCCTGCACCCCGACGACGTGCACGTCGGGCCGCTTCGCCTTGACGGCCGTGGCGATCCCGGCGATGAAGCCGCCGCCGCCGGTCGGCACCAGGATGGTCTCGGCCTCCGGGGCCTGCTCGGCGATCTCCAGACCGCAGGTGCCCTGTCCGGCCACGATGTCGGGATGGTCGAAGGGGTGGATCAGGATGGCGCCCGTCCGCTCGGCGTACTCCGCGGCCGAGCCGAGGGAGTCCTCGATGACGTGGCCCTGCTGGATCACCTCGGCGCCGTAGCCGCGGGTGGCGTTGAGCTTGGGGATCGGCGCCCCGACCGGCATGAAGACGGTCGCCTTGATGCCCAGCATCCGCGCGGCCAGTGCGACGCCCTGCGCGTGGTTGCCCGCGGAGGCGGCGACCACCCCGCGGGCGCGCTCCTCCTCGGTGAGGTGGAACATCCGCACGTAGGCGCCGCGGATCTTGAACGACCCGGTGCGCTGGAGGTTCTCGCACTTGAGCAGCACCGGACCGCCGACGACCGACGACAGCCAGCGCGACTCCTCCATCGGCGTCCGGATGGCCACACCCTGCAGCAGCTCGGCGGCAGCCTCGATGTCGGCCGGTGCCACGCTCGGAATGCTCACTGCTCGCTCCTCAGGGTCGCCTCGGTCGTCGGTGGTGCGTCGTCCAGGTCCGCCACGTCGTCGCCGGTCAGGTCGTCGGGCAGGCTCGGCTCGTCCTCCCGCGCCTCGTCGGCGTCCTCCCCCACCTCGGTGTTCCCGGCGAGGTGCTGCACGACCGAGTTCAGCGCCGCAGCAAGGGGTACGGCGACCAGGGCGCCGGCGATCCCGGCGACGATGACGCCGGCGGCGATCGCGATGATCACGCCGAGCGGGTGCACCGAGACGAACCGCCCCATCAGGAAGGGCTGCAGCACGTGCGCCTCGATCTGCTGGACCAGGACCACACCACCCAGCATGATCAGCGCCACGACGGGGCCCTGGTCGACCAGCGCCACCAGCACCGCGACGGTCCCCGACAGGAAGGCGCCGATCATCGGCACGAACGCGCCCAGGAAGACGAGCACGCCGATGGCCCCCACCAGCGGCACCTTGAGGACGGCGGCGACGATCATGATGCCGATCGCGTCGGTGCCCGCGACCAGGACGGTGGCGCGGACGAACTGGGTCAGCGAGCGCCAGGCGACACGTCCGGAGGCGTCCGCCTGCAACCGGGCCGCCCGCGGGAAGATCCGCACGACCCAGGCCCAGATCAGCTTGCCGTCGGCGAGGAAGAAGTAGGTCGCGAACAGCACGATGAAGAAGCCGGCCAGGATGTGGCCCAGCGCCACCCCGACCTCGGTGACCCGGCCGACCCAGTCCTGGCCCTGGTCGGTGACGAACCGCTGGGCCCGCTCGATGTAGTCGTTGATCTGCGAGTCCGACGCGTGCAACGGACCGGTCTGCAACCAGGACCTGATCTCACCGAGACCACCAGCGACCTTCTGCGACAGGTCGTCGATGCCCTGGGCGACCTGCTGGCCCACGAACGTCAGCAGCAGCGCCACCGACGCGATCCCGAGCACCACGACCAGCAGCGACGCCAGCTTGCGGGGGATCCGGGCTCGCACGGCGACATCGACGACGGGCGCCACGAGGGCGGCGATGAAGAGCGCCACCACCAGCGGCAGCACCAGGACGGCGAAGAACCGGAGCGTCCACAGGATCATCAGCCCGGCGGCCGCGATCACGATGAACCGCCAGGACCAGGCTGCGGCGAGGTCGAGGCCCCACGGCACCTGGGCGCGGGAGAAGTTGGACGGGCCCGAGTCGATGACCGGCTCCTCAGCCCGGCGGGCAGCGCGGGCGACCTCCCACTGGGAGGTGAGCTGGTGGGTGAGCCGCTCGCGCAGGCGGTCCTGCCGGTCCAGCTCGTCAGCGACCACGGCCTCGCTGCGGGCCTCCTCGGCCGCACGGCGCGCACGGAACCGCCGGATCAGCCCGGTCACCGGTTCCCTCGCCACCCCGACAGGCTAGCGACCAGGCGCCCGGCCGCTTCGGGACGCGCCAGCGCCAGCAGCCCGATCGCGGCGAGCACGTAGTCGACGTCCACCACGACGTGGGGGTGCTCGGGCAGCTGCCAACCGTGCGGGTCGATCCCGGTGCCGGTGCGCAGGATGCGGTCGGCCACGGCCGGTGGGCTGGTCCGGAGCACGCCGCCGGACCCGACCAGCACGGCGACCTCACGCAGGTCCCTGCCGGTCTGCTCCCCCGACCTGCCCTGCCAGCGACCCGCGTGCCGGCGCAGCGCGAGCAGCACCGCGGCCGCGGCGATCGCGTTGTCGGCGTCGCGCTCGGCATCGGTGTCGGGCAGGAAGCCCGGATCGGCGGTACGACGCCCGGCCGCGTCCTCGAGCTCGCCGGCAGGCACTCCGGCGGCACGGGCCGCCGCCACCGTCGTCGCGGCGCTCCACCGCATCCCCAGGTCGCCCTCCACGGTCCGGGTGACCGCGGTCGGCGCCACCACGTCGCGGGCCAGGCCCTCTTCGCCGAGATCACCGGTCTCGGGGTCCAGGGTGAGCACCGAGTGCACGTCCGTGGTGGCGCCGCCGACGTCGACGACCACGGTGTCGCCCAGCTCTGCGGCAAGCAGTTCCACCCCGGCCAGGACGATGTCGGGGGTGGCGCCGCGCACCATCTCCACGAACGCGGGCCGCGACGGCGACGCGGGCCGGCGGCTGAGGTCCTTGCCGCCGATCACGTGCGCCAGGAACACCTCCCGGATCGCCTGCCGCGCGGACTCCGGGGCCAGCACCCCGATCCGGGGCACCACGTTGGCGGCGAGCACGCACGGTGTCCCCGCCGACGCGAGCAGGGCGGCGACGGCCGGCTGCGCCTCGACGTCACCGGCGACCACCACCGGGCCGGGCCAGCGCTGTCGCGCCAGGTAGCCGGCGTCGGCCAGCAGCTGCTCGGCGTTGCCGCCGTCGGTGCCGCCGACGAGGAGCAGCACGTCCGGCTCCGCCGCCCGCAGCTCGGCCAGCTTGCCTTCGTCGAGTCCGCCGGCGAGTACGGCGACCACCTTGCCGCCGCTGGACAGGGCGACGCGCCGACCGGCCTCCGCGGTGATCAGCTCCTCGTTGCCCACGACCCCGATCCGCAGGCCACCACCGGCGGACGAGCAGGCCAGCACCTCGGCCTCGGCCACCTCCGGGTGCGCCGCGTCGAGGGCCGCCCGACAGGCGTCGTACCCGTCGAGGACGTCACCGACGCCGTCCGGCCCGGGCAGCGTGGTCGGGTGCTGCGCGGTCGCGACGAGTCGTCCGGCGGCCACGTCGACGAGCGCGGCCTTGGTGAAGGTGGAGCCGAAGTCGACGCAGAGGACCAGGTCGGGCGAGTGGTCGGGCGAGTGGTCAGCCGAGGGCACGGTCGAGGTCCGCGACCAGGTCGTCGGCGGTCTCGATGCCGACGCTGAGCCGGATCAGGTCCGCCGGCACCTCCAGGTCGGTGCCGGCCACGGACGCGTGCGTCATCCGGCCCGGGTGCTCGATCAGGGACTCGACGCCCCCGAGCGACTCGCCCAGCGTGAACACCTCGGCCTTCGCACACACGTCGAGGGCGTGCTGCTCGCCACCGGTCACCCGGAAGGACACGATTCCGCCGTACCGCTTCATCTGCCGGCCGGCGACCGCGTGGCCGGGATGCGACTCGAGCCCGGGGTAGATCACCTCGGCAACCTTGCCGTGGCCCTGGAGGAACTCCACCACCCGCTCGGCGTTGTCGCAGTGCCGGTCCATCCGCACACCGAGCGTCTTGAGCCCGCGGTGGGTCAGGAACGCGTCGAACGGCCCGGCCACCCCACCGATGGAGTTCTGGTGGAAGGCCAGCTGCTCGGCGAGGTCGAGGTCGCGCACGACGAGGGCTCCGCCGACCACGTCGGAGTGGCCGCCGCAGTACTTGGTCGTCGAGTGCACCACCACGTCGGCGCCGAGGGTGAGCGGCTGCTGGAGGTACGGCGAGGCGAAGGTGTTGTCGACGACGAGCAGCGCGCCGGCGTCGTGGGCGACCGCGGCGAGCGCCTCGATGTCGCCGATGTTCAGCAGCGGGTTGGTCGGCGTCTCCAGCCACACCAGCCGGGTCTCGGGCCGGATCGCCGACCGGATCGCGTCCACGTCGGACACCGCAGCCGGGCTGTGCGCCAGCCCCCAGGGGACCTGGACCTTGTCGAAGAGCCGGAAGGTGCCGCCGTAGGCGTCGTCGGGGATGACCACGTGGTCGCCGGGGCGGCAGACGGTCCGCAGCAGGGTGTCCTCGGCGGCCAGGCCGGAGGCGAAGGCGAAGCCACGCTCGCCCTGCTCCAGGGCCGCGAGCACGCCCTCGAGGGCGGTGCGCGTCGGGTTGGCCGAGCGGCTGTACTCGTAGCCGCCCCGCAGTCCGCCCACGCCGTCCTGCTTGTAGGTGCTGGTCGCATAGATCGGGGGGATCACGGCGCCGGTCATCTCGTCGGGCTCGTAGCCGGCGTGGATCGCACGCGTCTCGAAACCGGACTTGTTCGTCTGCTCCTGGGTCACGCTCCCGACCCTACCGACCGCGCCGGGAAGGGTCCGGGGCACCGCCGTGTTGTCATGATGGAGACCCGATGCGAGGAGACGTGATGCTGTTCAACCGGAGCAAGAACGAGCTGCCCACCCCCGAGACGGCCCTGCCCGGCCGCTCCGGACGGGCGTGGGCGATCGCCGACCAGCACCGGGTGCTGGACGCCCCGGTGGTCACCGACGAGGTGCCCGAGGGCCTGGAGGTCGCGATCTTCGGGCTCGGCTGCTTCTGGGGCGCCGAGGAGATCTTCTGGCAGCTGCCCGGCGTGTGGTCCACGTCTGCCGGGTACGCCGGCGGGTCGACGCCCCACCCGACGTACGAAGAGGTGTGCTCCGGCCGCACCGGCCACACCGAGGCCGTGCGCGTGGTCTACGACCCGAAGGTCGTGTCCTACGCGGAGCTGGTCGCGAAGTTCTACGAGTTCCACGACCCCACGCAGGGGATGCGGCAGGGCAACGACGTCGGCACGCAGTACCGCTCGGCGATCTACACCACCTCCACCGCGCAGGAGCAGGTCGCCCGCGAGGTGACCGAGCGCTACCAGCCCGAGCTGACCCGGCGCGGCTACGGCGCCATCAGCACCGAGATCAGGCCTGCCCCGGAGTACTACTACGCCGAGGACCACCACCAGCAGTACCTCGCCAAGGTGCCGAACGGCTACCGCTGCCACGCGGCGACCGGGGTCCCGGTGCCGCGCAGCGCCTGAGCCCCCGAGCCCGGAGGACCGCCGTCAGCTGACGTCGACCCACTCGGAGCCGGTGCGGAACAGGCTCGCCTCGCCACCGGTGAGCTCCTCGACCGCCTCCTCGATGATCGCCAGCGCCTGCGGCGGGACCGCCAGGCGGACCGTGGCCATGTCGGTGTAGTCCACGCCGAGCACCTGGGTGCCCCGGGCCCGCAGCTCGTGCTCCAGCCGGCCGACGACGGCGAGGTCGACGGTGACCTCGCACTCCTCCATCAGCACGCGGTCGACCAGCCCGGCCTGCCCGAGGGCGGCGCGCACGGAGTCGGCGTACGCGCGGGCCAGCCCGCCGGTGCCGAGGAGCACCCCGCCGAACCACCGGGTGGTCACCGCGATCACGTCGGAGACGCCCGCGCCGCGCAGCACGTCGAGCATCGGGGCGCCGGCGGTCCCGCTCGGCTCGCCGTCGTCGCTGGACCGCTCGACCGCACCGTCCGGGCCGAGGATGACGGCGTGAGCGTGGTGCTGGGCGTTCCAGTGGTCGCGGCGCTGGACCTCGACGACGCCGCGGGCGCCGCCCTCGTCGTCGACGCGGGCCAGCAGGCAGCGGAAGCGCGACCGCTCCACCTCGATCTCGGCCCACGCCTCGGTGGCAACGGTGCGGTAAGCGGTGCTCGTCATGGCGGCCCGTCGACTCAGCGGAGTGGGCGGTGGTGGGGCACCCCTCCCAGGATCACCCCACCACCTGTCCAAATCGTGCACCGCCGCACCGGGGTGAAGCAACTGCACGGGGACCGGTCGCGACCGTGCGGGGGTTGAAGTCGGGCCGCGACCTGCGCCGAATACTAGGACACCCGCGCCAGGTACGTCAGGAGATCGAGGCGCGTGAGCACCCCCACCGGACGCCCGTCCTCCTGCACCAGCAGGGCGTCGATGTCACGCAGCGCGGCCACCGCGTCCGCGATCGCCTCGTTGGCCCCGACGGTGGGCAGCGGGCCGCTCATGTGTGACTCGACCTTGTCGGCCAGCTGGGCGGTGCCGGCGTAGAGCGCGTCCAGCAGCGCCCGCTCCGAGACCGCACCGGCCACCTCGGCCGCCATCACCGGCGGCTCCGCCCGTACGACGGGCATCTGGCTGACGCCGTACTCCTGCAGGATGGCGACGGCCTCGGCCACGGTCTCGTTGGGGTGCGTGTGCACCAGCGCGGGGATCTCACCCTGCTTGGCGTGCAGCACCTGGCCGACGGTCTCGCCGTCCGTGGCCTTGAGGAAGCCGTACCGGCTCAGCCACTCGTCGTTGAACACCTTGGTGAGGTAGCCGCGACCGGAGTCCGGCAGCAGCACCACGACGACGGCGTCGGGATCGTCGAGCTCGCGGGCGACCTGGACGGCGGCGAACGCTGCCATGCCGGCGGATCCGCCGACCAGCAGGCCCTCCTCCCGCGCCAGCCGGCGGGTGAAGCCGAACGAGTCGGCGTCGGAGACCTCGATCACGCGGTCGGCGATCCCCCGGTCGTAGGTCTCGGGCCAGAAGTCCTCGCCGACGCCCTCCACCAGGTAGGGCCTCCCGGTGCCGCCCGAGTAGACCGAGCCCGCCGGGTCGGCGCCGACCACCTGGACGTGGGCGTTCTGCTCCTTGAGGTAGCGGCCGACGCCGCTGATGGTGCCGCCGGTGCCCATGCCGGTCACGAAGTGGGTGATCCGGCCGTCGGTCTGCTGCCAGATCTCGGGGCCGGTCTGCTCGTAGTGCGACAGCGGGTTGTTGGGATTGGAGTACTGGTCGGGCTTCCACGCGTTCGGGGTCTCCCGCACCAGCCGGTCGGAGACGCTGTAGTAGCTGTCCGGGTGGTCGGGGTCGACGGCGGTCGGGCAGACCACCACGTCCGCGCCGTACGCCTTGAGCACGTTGCGCTTGTCCTCGCTGACCTTGTCGGGGCAGACGAAGACGCAGTGGTAGCCGCGCTGCTGGGCGATCAGCGCCAGGCCGACACCGGTGTTGCCCGACGTCGGCTCGACGATGGTGCCGCCCGGCTTCAGCTCGCCGGACGCCTCCGCCGCGTCGATCATGCGCTTGGCGATCCGGTCCTTCACCGAGCCACCGGGGTTGAGGTACTCCACTTTGGCGAGCACCAGGGTGCGGGTGTCACCGACGACGTTGTTGAGCTTCACCAGCGGGGTGTTGCCGATCAGCTCCAGGATCGAGTTGGCGTAGTCCATGGGGCCAACATAGTCGGGACGCCGCTCGTAGGATCGGGGCATGACGAGGGCCAGCGCTGCGCGCAAGCTCGCGGCCGCCGCTGCGTACGGCGGCGGCGGGTTGTCGGTGCTGGGCGGCTCCCTCTACGCGCTCCTGCGCGCCGAGGAGCTCATCGCGCGTCGTGCGATCGGCGACGCCGACAACCGGGTGCCCGACTCCACCGGGTGGTACGGCCGCGGCCGTCCCGGTCCGGCCATCAAGATCGCGCTGCTCGGCGACTCCAGCGCGGCCGGCTACGGCGTGGACACGGTCGAGCAGACGCCCGGTGCCCGCCTGGGCGCGGGCGTGGCCGCGGCGGCGAACCGACGCGTGCACGTGCGCGAGTTCGCGGTGGTCGGCGCCCAGAGCAGCGCGCTCGCCCAGCAGATCGCCCTGGCGCTGCCGACCGGTCCCGACGTCGCGGTGATCCTCGTCGGTGCCAACGACGTCACCCATGCGGTGCGCCCGTCGACCTCCGTGCGCCGCCTCGCCGAGGCGGTCGCCAGCCTGAAGGAGGCGGGTGTGGCGGTGGTGGTGGGCACCTGCCCGGACCTCGGCACGGTGCGGCCGATCCCGCAGCCCTTGCGCCAGGTGGCGAAGTCGTGGTCGCGCCGGCTCGCCGCGGCCCAGACCATCGCCGCCGTCGAGGCCGGCGGCCGCTCGGTCTCGCTCGGCTCCATCCTGGGACCGGAGTTCGACGCCGCCCCGGCGATCCTGTTCGGCCCGGACCGGTTCCACCCCTCGGCCGCGGGCTACGCCTCCCTGGCCGCGGTGCTGGTGCCGTCGGTGCTGGCGGCACTGGACCTGGCGCCCGACGACGAGGTGCACCCCGAGGCCCTGCGCGGCGAGGGCATCCTGCCGGTCAACTACGCCGCCGTCGAGGCGACCAAGCACCCCGGCACCGAGGTCGGCGGCACCGAACTGGAGGGCGAGAGCCGCGGGGTCGCCGGCCGCTGGGCGATGCTCATGCGCCGGCGCCGGCACGCCCCCACCGAGGCCGAGGCGCCCGAGGCGCACGAGGACGCCGAAGAGCCCGCCACGGACGTGTAGTCCGGGCGGGCCCTCCGCAGTCTCGGGTGGCTCCGGTCAGTCGTTGCCCCGCAGGATCGCCAGGATCCGGAGCAGCTCGATGTAGATCCACACGATCGTCACGGTCAGGCCGAACGCGGCTCGCCACGACTCGCGCTCCGGCAGCCCGGCCGCGATGCCGCGCTCGACGAAGTCGAAGTCGAGGATCAGCATCAGCACGCCGAGGCCGAGACCGATGATGCTGGAGATGAAGCCCATCGTGCCGAAGCCGTTGAAGCCGAAGTCGGCGTGGAAGAAGCCGAGCACGAAGTCGAGCAGCGAGACGGCGACGAAGCCGAACATCATCCCGACGACCCACTTGCGGAACTTGGTGCCGACCTTGATGTCGAAGAACTTGTACGCCGCCAGGGTGCCGGCCACGGCCGCCATGGTGCCGAGCACCGCGCCCATGACGATGCTGCCGAAGACACCGTCGTCGGGATTGCCGAAGATCGTGGTGACCGTCTTGGAGAACGCGCCGACGAACAGGCCCTGGAGAGCGGCGTAGAGGAGCACCAGCGGCGGGCTGACGACCTTCTTGAAGGAGTTCACCATGCTCAGCGCGAAGCCACCGAGGGCGCCCACGATCGACACGGTGTAGAGCGTCGAGGCGGCCTGCTGGCTGGTGATGTCGGGGGTGAGGTACCACGTGGCGGCGGCGGCCACGATCAGCACACCGAGGGTCACGGCGGTCTTCTGCACGACCGTGTCGATGGTCATCCGGTCGGTGCCGGTGGTGGTGGGTGCGCCGTACGCGCCTCCGGCGCCGTACTGGCCGGCGCCGTACTGGTCGTGGTGGCCGGGGAAGGTGGCAGCACCGGCGCTGCGGCCGTTGAAGCCCTCAGCCCGGTTGAAGACGGGGTTCCTGCTCTGCATGGTCTCTCCTCGGAGGCCGTGTCCGCGCGAAAGGTCACGTCGCGTTCTCGTGCCGGTGAGTCTAGCCAGTCACCTGTCCTGCAGAACGTGCCGCGGGGTGGCGTTGTTCCGCGTCGGCGGCCTGCTCAGCGGCTTCTCAGGATCGTGCCGTCCGGAAGGTACGCCGTCCCGTCGTCGGCGAGCCGCAGCAGAGCGGCGCTGTCCGGTGCGGCCTCGGCGTGCAGCACGCGCTCACCCGTGGTCGTGTCGTAGACGGTGACCGCGGCAGCCGAGGGTCCGTCGCTGGCCGGCACCTGCGTGGTGTCGTCGACGAAGCCGAGGTAGCGACCGTTCGGCGAGGCCACCAGGCCACGCATCCCGGACACTCCGGTGCGCAGCACCCCGTGCAGGTCGGTCACCCACAGCCGGCGTCCGGACACCACGTAGACCCCACCGTCGGTGCGCGCCACATCCCGCACGGCAGCCGGGAAGCGGACCGCGCGGTCGCCGACCCGGACGACGCGACCGTCGACCTCCACGGGCGCGCGGCTCTCGCTCGGCGCGACCCGGATCAGCAGTGCCTTGCCCCCGCCGAGGTCACCGGCGTCCCACCCCTCGCCGACCAGGGCGACCAGGGTGAGCAGGGTCGCCCCCACGACGGCGGCGAGCGTGGTCCCGGTCCTCAGCACCTTGTCCCGGTACCCACATGACACGAGCGCACCAGCGTGCAGCTCCTCCGCGCGGACGTCCTGCGACGCGGCGGTTCGGGCAGGCGGTTCCGGCAACCAGCGCGCAGGACGTCCCGGCCAGGGGGTGCCCCGGGTGGGGGTCGAACCCACACTGCGCGGCTTTTAAGACCGCTTCCTCTGCCGATTGGGATACCGGGGCCGGACCTCACACCCTAAGGGGGTTGCACCTCCGCCGCGTGGGGCGAGGCGGGCACCGGCTACAGGTACGTCTTGCGGGGGTGCACCGCGTGCGCGCCGGCGACCCGGTCGAGGAAGAGGAGGCCCTCGCAGTGGTCGATCTCGTGCTGCAGCGCACGCGCCTCGAAGGCCTGCGCCTCGATCGTCACCTCGGCCGCGGTGCCGGGCAGCTGCCCGCGCACCACCAGCCGGGAGGCGCGCTTCACGTCACCGGTGAGGTCCGGGACGCTCATGCAGCCCTCCCGCGCCCTCTCGTTGCGGCTGGCGTCCACCACCACGGCGTTGCAGAGCACGAACGTGCCGTGGTGGCCGCGCGTCTTCGGGTGTCCGGAGACGTCGACGCAGAACACTCGGGCGCTGACCCCGACCTGCGGCGCAGCCAGGCCGACACAACCGGGCGAGACCCGCATCGTCGCGACCAGGTCGGCGGCGAGCTGGACGATCTCCGGGTCGCTCGGGTCGACGGCAGCGCCGGCCCGCGACAGCACCGCGTCGGGGGCACGCACCACCTCGAGGACCCGACCCTCGGCCCCGCCCCAGCCGAAGGTCGCCAGGGGCTCGCTCACAGGTCGTCGCTCTCCAGCTCCCGGAGGGACACCTCGACCCCGAGCTCCGCGGCGGCCCTCGTCAGCGCGGTGCGCACGGCCTCGACGTCGGCGTCCACGGGGAGGTCGACCTCCGCCAGCAGCACGTAGAGGTCGCCGGACAACCGGGTGGTCAGGTCCGTGATGTTGCCGCCGGCGCGGGCGACCTCACCGACCAGCGTGGAGACGATCCGCGGCCGGTCGCCCCCGTGCACGCTCAGCAGGTACGACGATCCGCCGCCGGCCCGCTCCTCGTCGGGCAGCTGCCGCACGGACACCGAGAGGGAGCCGTCCCGGGTGAGCGGCTCCAGCGACTCCTCGACGGTCGCGGGCTCGGCGCTGCCCCGGGTGATCAGCATCATCGCGAAGTGCCCCCGCAGCAGGGTCATCGTGGTGTCCTCGATGTTGAGGCCCAGCTCCGCGAGCGCGCCGGTGGCCCCGGCGATGATGCCGGGCCGGTCGTGGCCCAGGACGGTGATGGCGAGGACTGTCACGCTGCAGAGTTTCCCACGAGCTCCCGCGCCCGCCGGAACACCGCGTCCATCATCTCGGGTGTGAGCCGGCCGGTGAAGGTGTTGTGCTGCGAGGGGTGGTAGCTGCCGAGCACCACCAGGCCAGGGGAAGCGGGCCCGGGCAGGAGCACCTCGGCGGCGTGCCCGAAGCGCGGCCGGGGCCGGGGCACGTCGAGCCCGACGGCGCCGAGCGCTCGCAGCGCCGCCTCCCATCCGTAGGCGCCGAGACACACGACGACCCGCACGGAGTCGAGCACCAGCCGCAGCTCCTGCAGCAGCCAGGGCGCGCAGGTGTCCCGCTCCTGGGGAGTCGGCTTGTTCTGCGGCGGGGCGCACCGGACGGTGGCGATCATCCGGGTGTCGACGAGGGCCTGGCCGTCACCGGCGTGCTCGGAGGTCTCCTGCACGGCCAGGCCGGTGCGGTGCAGGGAGGCGAACAGCCAGTCGCCGGAGGAGTCGCCGGTGAAGACCCGACCGGTCCGGTTGCCGCCGTTCGCCGCGGGAGCCAGCCCGACGATGAGGATGCTCGGCGCCGGTGCGCCCCAGCCGGCGATCGGCCGTCCCCAGTAGGGCTGGTCGGCGAACGAGGCTCGCTTCACCTCGGCGACGTCCTCGCGCCAGCGGACCAGCCGGGGGCAGGCTCGACAGACCGAGACGCGCGCGTCCAGCTCGGCCAGGTCGTCGGTGCCCGCGAGCCGGCGTACTCCCGCGGCGCCGCGGGCCACCGGCGTGCCCGGTCGCGCTGGATCCTCGGGCCAGCCGGTGCCCGGTGGGACCGGACTGGCGAACGACTGGCCGGTGAGGGGGTGCGGCAACAGCGCCGGGACAGCCGTCAAGGACGGCTCACCGCCTGCCGAACGGCCGGTCCGCCGGGTTGCCCGAGGACCACGCGTGCTCGCGGATCCGGCGGCCCCTCTCCAGGTCCTTCTCGGCCTTGCGGTGCGCCTTGAGGATGCCGCGGTTGTCGCGGACCGGCAGCTGCAGCTCCTCCTCGGCCGGCATCCCGGCCTGGAGCTCACGGCCCCGCTCGAGCTCGGCATCGAGCTCGGCACCGAAGAGCAGCGCGTTGTTGGTGATCCAGAGCCACAGCAAGGTCACGATGATGCCGGCCAGTGAGCCGTAGGTCTTGTTGTAGGAGGAGAAGTTGGCGACGTAGAAGGCGAAGCCGATCGAGGCCAGCACCCAGACCATGATCGCCAGGAAGGCGCCGATCGAGAGCCAGCGGAACTTCGGCTGCCGCACGTTCGGCGTCCAGTGGTAGAGCATCGCGACGGTGAACACGACGACCAGCGCCAGAACCGGCCACTTGGCGATGTTCCAGATCTGCACCGCCGTGTCGCCGAGGCCGACGACGTTGCCGATCGACTCCGCCACCGGGCCGGACACGATGAGCAGCACGACCATCACCGCGCAGAGCAGCACGCTGAGCACGGTCAGCAGCAGCTGCAGCGGGATCAGCTTCCAGAAGGGCCGGCCCTCGCGCACCTCGTAGACGCGGTTCATCGCGCGTGTGAAGCCGCGGATGTAACCGGAGGCGGCCCACAGCGCACCGACGAGGCCCACGATGAGCGCGATGCCGGCGGTGTCGGTCTCGGCCAACTGCCGCAGCGTCGGCTCGATCGAGTTCATCGCCTTGGCGGAGATGAACGGGTCGAGCACGTCGAGGATCTTCTGCACCGAGGTGGCGCCCTGGCCGAAGACCCCGAAGATCGAGATGACCGCCAGCATCGCGGGGAAGATCGCCAGCACGCTGTAGTAGGTCAGCGCCGCGGCGAGGTCGGTGCACTGGTCGTCGAGGAACTCGCGGACCGTCTTGCGGGCGACGTAGAGCCACGAACGCTTGGTCAGGTCCGTCGGGCTGTCCGGCTTGATCGGGTGGTCCGGGCCGGGGACGTTCTCCTCCGTGCGGAGCCGGTCGGGCGCGCCGTCGGAGAGGTCAGCCGAGTCGTGGCGCTCCCAGGACTCCTGCGCCTCTTCGTCGTCCTTCTTCCACAGCTTCCCGAGCATCGGGGTCAACTCCTCGTTCGTTGCGTCGGTGTGCGTCGATCGATCATCGGCCCGTCACCATCGACCAGGCGATGCCGTCGAGGATGTCGGACTCCGAGACTCTCAGGGAAGGTACCCGTGAGCGCGCCAGCACACGCTCGAGGATGAGCGCTCCTGCGCCGATCACGTCGGCCCGTCCCGGGTGCATGTAGCCCAGCGCCCGCCGCTGCGCCACCGTCATGGCGACCAGGTCGTCCACAGTGGCGCGCACGTCGGCCAGGGCCAGGTCGGCGTGGTGGATGCGGTCACGCTGGTACGACGGCAGCCCCAGCACCCCCGCCGCGACCGTGGTGACCGTCCCGGCGACGCCGATGAGCGTTGCCGCTGCCCCCACGTCGACCCGGCAGCCGTCCAGCGCCGCGTCGACGTCGCGGCGCACCGCCGCGACCTGGTCCGCTGTCGGTGGGTCGTCGTGCAGGTGTCGCTCGGTGAGCCGCACGGACCCGATGTCGAGGGACTGCGCCGCGTCCGGGCCGTCCCCATCGCTTTCGCCGCCGCCGAGGATGAGCTCGGTGGACCCACCGCCGATGTCGAGCACGAGGCAGGGCTCGGCGAGGCCGGACAGCGACCGGGTGGCCCCGTCGAAGGAGGCCTGTGCCTCCTCGTCGCCGGAGAGCACCTCCGGCAGCACGCCGATCCGTTCGCGGACGGCGGCGGTGAACTCATCGGCATTGCTCGCGTCGCGGGCCGCGGAGGTGGCGCAGAACCGGATCGCCTCCGGCTCGAGCCGGCCGAGCAGCTCGTCGTACTCCGCCAGCGCGGTGAAGGTCCGCTCCAGGGATGCCTCCGAGATCCGGCCGGTGCGGTCCACGCCCTCCCCGAGCCGGACGATGCGCATCTCGCGGGCCAGCTCGTGCAGCTCGCCGGAGCCGGGGTCGAGGTCGGCGACCAGCAGGCGCAAGGAGTTGGTGCCGCAGTCGAACGCCGCTACACGCACGGTCCGGCCTTCCACCAGGGTCCGAGCGCGTCGAGGACCTCGTCGCCGAGGGGATTGGTGCCACGGCCCTGCGCGAGCGCCTGGCCGGCGAGAACGTGCAGGCACTTGACCCGGTCGGGCATCCCGCCGGCGGAGACCCCGGCGATCTCGGGCACCGGGCCGCTCTGCTGCTCGATGCCGGCCCGCGCGGCGAGGTAGGCCTCGTGCGCGGACCGGTACGCCGCGGCGAGCTCCTCGTCGGCGGCGAGCCGGTCGGTCATCTCCTTCATCAGCCCCGACGCCTCGAGCGTGCCGATCATCGACGCGGCTCGGGGACAGGTGAGGTAGAAGGTCGTCGGGAACGGGGTCCCGTCGTCGAGCCGGGGCTCGGTGGTCACCACGTCGGGGTTGCCGCACGGGCAGCGGTGGCCGACGGCGTGGATGGAGCGCGGCGGACGGCCGAGCTGCGCCTCGACGACGGCCTCGTCCCGCGGGGCGATGGGCGGATCGGTGGCCATGCTGCTCAGCGGCCCGCCTTCGGCTTCGGCGGGTTGATGCGCTTGATCGGCGTCGGCTTGACGAAGTCCTCGGGGTGGTCCGCGGCGCGCAGGGTGCCGTAGGCCTTCGTCCACCAGGCGTCCGGGGTCGGGCGGGCGATCGTCGCCGGGTCGGTGAGCGTGTCGTCGCCGCTCAGCGGCCTGCCGTCGCGGCCGATGACCTGGTAGGCGGTCTCCCCCGGCATCACCCAGCCGAACCGCTCGCGCGCCTGTGCCTGCACGTAGGCGGGGTCCTGCCAGCGGCGCTTCTCGCGCTCGCCCTCGGCGATCGCCTTCTTCGCCGTCGCGATCTGCTGCTCGAGGCCGGCGATGTGGGACTGCTGGCGCAGGTAGGCGCGCATCGAGGACGCGTAGGACACCACCAGCACGGCGAAGACGATGAGCAGGACGGCGGCCCGGTTGGTGAGCCGTGGCCGTCGCGCCGGAGCCGCCTGGGTCGCGGCAACGCGGCCGGACCCGCGGGTCCCCGGCCGGCTGTTGCGTCCCTTCGGCGTCCGGTTGGGGGGCATGTCAGCCGTGGTACCTCGGGAACGCCGCCCGCCCGGCGTAGCGGGCCGCGTCGGCCAGGTCCGCCTCGATGCGCAGCAGCTGGTTGTACTTCGCCACCCGCTCCGAGCGCGCCGGGGCGCCGGTCTTGAGCTGGCCGCAGTTGGTGGCCACCGCGAGGTCGGCGATGGTGGTGTCCTCGGTCTCGCCCGAACGGTGGCTCATCATGCAGCGGTAGCCGTTGCGGTGCGCCAGCTCGACGGAGTCGAGCGTCTCCGTCAGCGAGCCGATCTGGTTGACCTTCACCAGCAGGGCGTTGGCCTGGCCGCCGTCGATGCCACGCTGCAGCCGCTCGACGTTGGTGACGAAGAGGTCGTCACCGACCAGCTGGGTCTTGCCGCCGAGCTGCTCGGTGATGGTGCGCCAGCCGTCCCAGTCCTCCTCGTCGAGCGGGTCCTCGATGCTGACGATGGGGTACGACGCGACGAGATCGGCGTAGTAGGCGGTCATCTCCGCGGCCGACTTCGCCGCACCCTCGAAGGTGTAGGACCCCGGCACCGACTCCTTCGAGCCGTCGAAGAACTCGCTGGCCGCCACGTCGAGGGCGAGCACGACGTCGTCGCCGAGGGCCAGGCCGGCGCTGTCGACCGCCTCCGCGATGAGGTCCAGCGCGGCACGGTTGCTGGCCAGGTCGGGCGCGAAGCCGCCCTCGTCACCGACACCGGTGGCCAGCCCCTGCTTCTTCAGCACGGACTTGAGCGCGTGGTAGACCTCGGCGCCCATCCGCAGAGCCTCGCGGAAGGTGGGCGCGCCGATCGGGGCGACCATGAACTCCTGGATGTCGACGTTCGTGTCGGCGTGCGCGCCGCCGTTGAGGATGTTCATCATCGGCACCGGCAGCAGGTGCGCGTTGGGGCCGCCCACGTAGCGGTAGAGCGGCAGCTCGGCGTGGTCGGCCGCCGCCGAGGCGACGGCCAGCGAGACACCGAGGATGGCGTTGGCACCCAGCTTGGCCTTGTTGGGCGTGCCGTCGAGGTCGAGCATCGTCTGGTCGACCAGGCGCTGGTCGGCGGCGTCGAGGCCGATGACGACCGGCGCGATGTCGGACTCGACCGCCTTGACGGCCTTCTCGGTGCCCTTGCCGAGGTAGCGGTCACCACCGTCGCGCAGCTCCACCGCCTCGAAGGCGCCCGTCGAGGCGCCCGAGGGCACTGCCGCGCGGCCGTAGGAGCCGTCCTCGAGGGTGACCTCCACCTCGATGGTGGGGTTGCCGCGGGAGTCGAGGATCTCGCGGGCGATGACGTCGTCGATGGCGGCCAAGTTGCTGCTCCCGTGGTCGGTGCGTTCCTGCCTGGGCAGCCTATCCGTGCACAGCCGCGAACCCCGGCAGCACCCGCCCGGCGCCTCGCTACGGGAGGTAGGTGGCGCTGAGCGGCGCACCGGTCCGGGCGTCGTACTCGATCCGCACCGGCAGCGGCCGGCCGTTCGGGCCGTCGGCGCCGTGCTCGAGGTCGGTGAACACCAGGTGGGTGCCGTGATCGGTGGTCCGCAGGTGGTCGACGTGCTTGAAGTCGGTCGGCACGGCCCGGCGCAGGTCGGTGAACCACAGCTCGGAGCGGTTGACGAAGTAGACCCCTCCCGGGACGACGGCCCAGGCGTCGATCCGCAGCGGCGCCAGGCCGACGGCACGTCTACCGACGTGGATGGTGCTGCCCTGGACCCGGACGTTGTCGGACGGCCCGATGGCGCCCTGACCGACCGGAAGGTCCGGCAGGTCCGTCGGGGCCTGCGGAGTCGCGCTCCGGGTCACCGTCGGCCGGACCATCTCGTCATCGGGCCGCGCCTCGCACGCCGTCACCGACAGCATCGCGAGCGCGGCCACCGCAGCGGCCAGGTGACGGGACACGGACCCCATGCTCCCAGCCGGGCGGACCGGGGAGTGCCTCCGGCTCAGGTGAGCCTGCGCACAGCGGCGCGCAGCGCCTGCTCGGGATCGATGCCAGCCGTGCGTGCCTCCATGACGAGCGCGAGCAACCGGTCACCGAGGTCGTCGCCGTCCGGTGCCGGTGCGGGGCGGCCGGCACGGTCGAGGCGTTCGAGCACCTTGACCGCACGGAGCAGCGCCGGCAGCTCCTCGGGGATGCCCTCGACCAGGGTGGTGCGTTGCTTCTCCTCGGCCTTGATCGCCTCCCACGCCTCGCCGACCTGGTCCGCGGAGAGGCTCGACCCGCCCGCAGCGGCGGGTGGGCCGAAGACGTGCGGGTTGCGGCGGACCAGCTTCTCGACCAGTCCCGCGGCGACGTCCTGGACGTCGTACTCCCCGTCCTCGGCCGCGATGGCCGCGTGGAAGTAGACCTGGAGCAGCAGGTCGCCCAGCTCCTCACGCAGGTGCGCCGCGTCGCCGGTCTCGATCGCCTCGACGACCTCGTAGGTCTCCTCCAGGAGGTAGCGCGTGAGGGAGGCGTGCGTCTGCGCGGACTTCCAGGGGCACTCCGCGCGCAGGCGGCGCATCACCTCCGCCAGCTCCAGGAGCGGCGGCTGGTCCCCGGACGGCCGTCCGGTCAGCGCCGGCTCAGCCACACCTCATGCTCTTCGGCAGGGAGGCGGTGAACGAGGCGTCGGGCTGCTGCTGGGTCGCCTGCTTGGCGTAGGCCGACACCGGGACCGACAGCGAACCGTCCTCGCCCCCGGGGCGGTTGTCCTTGTCGGGGGAGAACGCCGGGCTGACGTCGACGTCGATCGTCTTGCGGAAGTCCTCGAGCAGCTTCTGCTGGGTCTCCTGGACCTGCTGCTGCCCGGGCTGGCTGACCCCCTGCTTCTGCAGCTCCTCGACGGCGAGCTGCTGGAGCTGCAGGGACCGCTTGGTGTATTCGGTGAGGATGTCGATCGCGTGCGCCCGCTCGTCCTTCGGCATCGCCTTCAGCGCGTCCTCGGCGCCGGCGACCTGCTGGCGCAGCGCCTGGCCGTCGAACTCGGTGGCGTCCCGGGCCTCGAGGAGCTGGCCGACGACCTCCATGTGCACCAGCGCGTCGACCGAGGCGTCGCGCAGGCTGCGCATCGGGATCGGGCCCTGCTGCTGCGGGGAGCCCTTGACCAGGGTGCACTGCATGTCGCTGAGCACGGCGACGTCGCCACTGGTCACCTGCTCGGAGCCCACCTTGGCCGCGACCTCGTCGGAGGAGCTGCAGCCCGAGGCCAGCAGGACGGCGGCGAGGACCGGCACGAGGACGACCTTGGTGATCTTCACGAACGGGACTCCTGGGTCTCTTCCTGGGTCTGGGCGGCACCGTCGGGGTCGATCACCGCGTCGATGAGCTGCCCCGCCCACGCCAGCAGCTCCTCGTCGCGGAGGGGGTGCGGCCCCGACTGCCTGGACTGCGGGCGTGGCACCAGCATCGTACGCACGCCGGCCTTGTAGACACTGCCCGGGTGGACCCGCTTGAGCCGCAGCTGCCGGGACTCCGGGAGCTCGGCAGGGGTGAACCGCACGTACTTGCCCTGGACGGTGATCTCGTGCAGGCCGGCCCGCCGCGCGCGACCCCGGAACCGGGCGACCGCGAGCAGTCGCACGACCGGGGCGGGCAGGTCGCCGTAGCGGTCCTCGAGCTCTTCGCGGAGCAGGGTGACGTCGTCGTCGCCACGCACCTCCGACAGTCGCTTGTACATCTCCAGCCGCAACCGCTCGCTGGGCACGTAGTCGTGCGGAAGGTGCGCGTCGACCGGCAGCTCGATCCGGACCTCGTCGAGCGCCTCCGGCTGCTGGCCGCCCCCCGACGCAGCACTGCGGAACTCGCTGACCGCCTCGCCGACGAGCCGGACGTAGAGGTCGAACCCGACGTCGGCGATGTGGCCGGACTGCTCACCGCCGAGCAGGTTGCCCGCGCCGCGGATCTCGAGGTCCTTCATCGCGATCGCCATCCCGCCACCGAGGTCGGAGTGCTGGGCCAGCGTGGCCAGCCGCTCGTGGGCGGTCTCGGTGAGCGGCTTGTCGGGCGGGTAGAGGAAGTAGCTGTAGGCGCGCTCCCGGCTGCGGCCGACCCGGCCGCGCAGCTGGTGCAGCTGGGAGAGGCCGAAGTTGTCGGCCCGCTCGATGATCATCGTGTTGGCGTTGGAGACGTCGATGCCCGACTCGACGATGGTGGTGCACACGAGCACGTCGAACTTCTTCTCCCAGAAGTCGAGCATCACCCGCTCGAGCTGCTGCTCCCCCATCTGCCCGTGCGCGGTGGCCACCCGCGCCTCCGGGACGAGCTCCCTGATCCGCGCGGCCGCCTTCTCGATCGAGCTCACCCGGTTGTGGATGTAGAAGACCTGTCCCTCGCGCAGCAGCTCGCGCCGGATCGCGGCCACCACCTGCCGGTCCTCGTAGGCGCCGACGTAGGTGAGCACCGGGTGCCGTTCCTCCGGCGGCGTGGTGATCGTCGACATCTCGCGGATGCCGGTGATCGCCATCTCCAGGGTCCGCGGGATCGGCGTGGCCGACATGGCGAGCACGTCGACGCTGGTGCGCAGGCGCTTCATCTGCTCCTTGTGCTCGACGCCGAAGCGCTGCTCCTCGTCGACGACGATCAGCCCCAGGTCCTTGAACCGGATGTCGGGGTTGAGCAGCCGGTGGGTGCCGATCACGATGTCGACCGAGCCCTGGGCCAGGCCGTCGATGACGGCCTTCGCCTCCTTGTCGGTCTGGAACCGGCTGAGGGCCTTCAGGTTCACCGGGAAGCCGCTCATCCGCTCGGCGAACGTCGAGAAGTGCTGGTTGACCAGCAGCGTCGTGGGGACGAGTACGGCGACCTGCTTGCCGTCCTGGACCGCCTTGAACGCCGCCCGCACGGCGATCTCGGTCTTGCCGTAGCCGACGTCGCCGCAGATCAGCCGGTCCATCGGCACGGTCTGCCGCATGTCGGCCTTGACCTCCTCGACCGTGGTGAGCTGGTCGGGGGTCTCGTGGAAGGGGAAGGCGTCCTCCAGCTCGCGCTGCCACGGGCTGTCCGGCCCGAAGGCGTGTCCCTTGGTGGCCTGCCGTGCGGCGTACAGCTTGATCAGCTCGGCCGCGATCTGGCGCACCGCCTTGCGGGCCCGGCCCTTGCGCTTGGCCCAGTCGCCGCCGCCGAGCCGGTCGAGGCTGGGCTGCTCGCCACCGACGTAGCGGGTGACCTGGTCGAGCTGGTCGGCGGGCACGTAGAGCCGGTCGGCGGGCTGGCCGCGCTTGCTGGCGCCGTACTCCAGCACGAGGTACTCGCGCATCGCGCCCTGCACCTCGCGCTGCTTCATCTCCAGGAACCTGCCCACGCCGTGCTGCTCGTGGACGACGTAGTCGCCCGGCTTGAGCTCGAGGGGGTCGATCTGCTTCTTGCGCCGGGTCGGCATCTTGCGCATGTCGCGGGTCGAGGTGCGCTGGCCCGAGATGTCCTCGCCGGTGAGCACGATGAGGCCGGGCTCCGGCCTGGCCACGACGAGGCCGTGCTCGAGGCAGCCCTGCGCCACCAGCACGACGCCGTCCCCGGGCTGGTCGAGCTGCGCCTGGGTGCCCAGGCTGTCGAGGGACAGCACCCGCGCCGGCACGTCGTGCTCCCCGAGCACCTCCACGGTCCGTTGCACCATGCCCTGGCCGGGTTGCAGGATCACCACCCGGCGCGACGCCTCGAGGTGGCCGCGGATGTCCTTGACCGCCGCGTCGACGTCGCCACGGTAGGGCTCGACCGGAGCTGCGCCCACCACGCGCGCGACGACCGCCCCGGACTCGATCGACTCCGCCAGCTCCGGGCCGACGCTGACGACCGCGCCCGTGGAGTCGCGCAGCGGCTCGGCGCCGGAGGTGGCGCCCGGCGCGTCGGACACGTCGATGCCGAAGGGGCTGACGCCCCACCACGCCTTGCCCTGTGCGAGGGCGTGCGCACGCACGTCGGCGAGCGAGCGCAAGGAGGCGGCACCGAGGTCGATCGGCGCCTGTCCACCCGAAGCGGCCGCCGCCCAGCTCGCCCCCAGGAACTCCTCGCTGGTGGCGACGAGGTCGTGCGCCCGGGTGCGGACCCGCTCCGGATCGAGCACCAGCACGTGCGTCTCGAGCGGCAGCAGGTCCAGCAGCAGCTCCATCTCGTCGACCAGTGCGGGCGCGAGGGACTCCATGCCCTCCACCGCGATGCCCTGCGCCATCTTGTCGGTCAGCTCACGGAGCTCAGGGTGCTGCTCGCCGAGCTCGGCCGCGCGGCGTCGTACCTCCTCGGTGAGCAGCAGCTCGCGGCACGGCGGCGCCCACAGCCGGTCGACCTTCTCGACCGTGCGCTGGTCGGCCACGGCGAAGCTGCGGAGCTCGTCGACCTCGTCGCCGAAGAACTCCACCCGCACGGGGTGCTCCTCGGTCGGGGGGAAGACGTCGACGATGCCACCGCGGACCGCGAACTCACCGCGCTTCTCGACCAGGTCGACGCGGGAGTACGCCGCGTCCGCGAGTCGCCGCACCACGTCGTCGAGCTCGACCTCCTGGCCGGCGCGGAGCTCGACCGGCTCGAGGTCGCCCAGGCCCTTGACCTGGGGCTGCAGCACGGAGCGGACCGGGGCGACCACGACCTGGAGGGGGCCGCTGTCGAGACCGTCGCCGGGGTGCACCAGCCGGCGCAGCACCGCCAGCCGGCGTCCCACCGTGTCGCTGCGCGGGCTCAGCCGCTCGTGCGGCAGCGTCTCCCACGCCGGGAACAGGGCGAGCCGGTCGCCCGGGACGACGTCCGCGAGCTCGGCGACGAGGTCCTCGGCCTCGCGGACGGTGGCGGTCACGACCAGCACCGTGCGACCCACCCCGGCGAGCCCGGCCACCACGAACGGCCGCAGCGCAGCGGGGCCGGTGAGGTCGAGCGCCGGATCGGACCCCGCACGGGCATCGGCCATCGCCTGCGCCAGGGTCGGCTCGGCCAGCACGGCGTCGACCAGTCCGGCCAGGCGCACGGGCTCGCTCAGTTCGTCAGTCACGGGGTTCCATTCTACGAGCCCGTTGAGAAGTCAGTTGTGCCGCGTCGAGAGGTCACTCCCGCACCGACGAGTGGTCAGTTGTTCGCGGGCAGCGCCGCCTCCGCCTCGCTGCGCAGCACGCAGAACTGGTTGCCCTCCGGATCGGCGAAGACCACCCAGCCCGTGCCGGGGCCGTACTGCCCACGATGATCGGCCACCTCCGTCGCACCGAGGCGACGGACGCGCTCGACCTCCTCGTCGCGGGTGCCGGACCGGGGACGTACGTCGAAGTGGATCCGCTTCGCCGGCAGCTCCTCGTCGGGCACCTCGATGAAGAGCAGGCTGTGCCCGGTCTCCGGGTCGCGCACCACGCACTCCTCGTGGCCCGGCGCGTTGGGGTCGTCGGGCAGGTCCTCGTAGCCCAGCAGCTGTTTCCACCACTCGGAGAGCTCGTAGGCGTTGTGGCAGTCGATGGTCGTGTGGCTGATGAACGACGTCATCCGGCGATGCTGTCGCCCGGGGCAGCCGGTGTCGAGCCGTTTTCGGCGGGGCGGCTCGTCGCGGCGTGCTCCTCGCGCAGGACCGCGTAGCGACGGGTGTCGGTCCACTCGCCCTTGGACCAGAAGTCGCGGACGCCGTGCAGCTCCTGGCGCATCCCGAGCCGCTTGCACAGGGCCTGCGACCGGTCGTTGCGCGCGTCGAGATCGGCGTAGACCCGATGGAGCCGGTAGTGCCCGAAGGCCAGGTCGACGAGCGCCCGCGCCGCCTCCGTGGCGATGCCGCGGCCCGCGTGGTCGGGATGGAGAGTCCAGCCGATCTCCGCCTGGCTGTAGGACGGCGGCTTGAGGAAGAGCACCAGGTCGCCCACGACCTCGCCCTCCAGCTCGACCACGAGGCTCAGCACGTCGTTGGGGGGACCGTCCGGGTCGGCACCGGTGCGGCGCAGCAGGTGCGCCGCCATCTCCTCCCGCGTGGTCGCCGGGGTGAGCAGGTAGTGGGCCACGTCCTCGCGTCCGTACCAGCCGACGAGGGCGTCGAGATCGGCCATCGTCGGCGCCCGCAGCAGCAGCCGCTCGGTGCGGACGGGCAGCTCGGGCGGCACCGGGGTCAGGTGCTGCTCACGTGCGGAGACCAGCCAGTCCGGCAGCTCCTCCCCGGACGGTCGGCCGGGTTGCCGGCGCAGCTCCTCGACCGCCTCGCCGAGGGCACCCCGACCCACCGGGTCGCCGGGGTCTGCCTCCAGCCGGGCGATCGCGGCACGTGCCTGCTCCTCGAAGCGGCTCCGGTCCCGCTCGGCAACGCGGCGCGCCAGCTCCTCGGCGTCGTACTCGTGGGTGGGCTGTGTCGTGGGCTGTGTCGTCGGCTGGGCCATGCACCCGATCATCGGCGCCGCGAGCAGCGGTGTCGACTGTCGACGGAGCTGCCCTCCGGTCGGTAGACATGTCCGGTGAGCCCGGACCTGTCCACCGCGTCGCCGCTGCTGCTGACCCTCGACCTGGCCGGGACGTTCGCCTTCGCGCTCAACGGCGCGCTCACCGCGATCCGGGTGGCCAAGCTCGACGTGGTCGGGGTCGTCACGCTGGGCATGATCACCGCCCTCGGTGGCGGGATCCTCCGCGACATCCTGATCGACTCGCTGCCGCCGGCCACGTTCAGCGACTGGCGCTACCTGCTGGTCGCCGCCGCCGGCAGCCTGGTCGCGTTCGGGTCCAGCAGCGGCCTCACCCGGTTGGCGCTGCCGATCCTGGTGCTCGACGCCGCGGGCCTGAGCCTGTTCGCCGTCACCGGGGCGGCCAAGGGGCTGGACTTCGGCGTCGGCCCCGCACAGGCGGTCATCCTCGGCGCCGTCACCGCCGTCGGGGGCGGCACCCTGCGCGACGTGCTGACCGGCCGCGTGCCGGTGGTGCTGCGCAGTGAGCTCTACGCGATCCCTGCACTGCTGGGCGCCACCGTGGTGGTCGTGTGCGACCGGACCGGGTTCTACGGCCTCGTGGCGGCGCTGGCTGCCGCGGTGCTGTGCTTCGCCGTGCGCATGCTGGGGGTGCACTTCCAGATCAACGCGCCGAGCCCGCCCGGAGCCGATCGCGACGACGCATGATGGCATCCGGCAGCGAGAGCCGGGTGTCGGGGTGACGCGAGACCTGACGGGCGTTGCGCGGCGACGGCTCCTCTGGAAGGGTCGCCCACCGTGTCTCGTGATGCCGTCGCCGGCCTGGTCGGCGCCACCTTCGGCCTGGTGTTCGTCCTCGTCAACGCCGGCCCGCTGCCGACGCCGTACGACGTGGCCGTGCGTGCCCTCGGAGTGGTGCTCTACGTCGGCGTCGCCGTCCTGCTCGTCCGGGCTGGCAATGAGGCTGGCAACGGGGCCGGCAACGGGGCCGGGTCGGCGGAGGTCGGCCCACGAGCCGTGCGCACCTACTGGACCACCGTCGCCCTGGAAGTCGTCCTGCTGCTCGGCGGCGCGACCCTGCTGGGCCGGACCGGGCACTCCGGGCTGTCGCTGCCGTGGGTGGTGTGCGTGGTGGGCCTGCACTTCGTGCCCTTCGCGAGCGCGTTCGGCGCGCCGTTCTACCTCCGACTGGCCGGCATCCTGGTGACCCTGGGTGTCACGGGCGCAGTGCTGGCGCTGTCGGGCGTCGACTCCGCGTGGGTGTCGCTGGTGTCCGGCGTCGGCGCCGGGCTGGCGCTCCTGGGCTTCGCGATCCGCCCGGCCACCAGGACTCACCACGCCACGTCGGCACGCGGCGATCGACCCTAGGCAGATCCGGCGACGAGCACACCTGGGCTGCGCACCGGTGGGCCGGACAACGGCGGGAGCAGGTGCTCGGTCATCCACGGTCCCCCGCGGTGGCGTGGCTAGCGTGGGGCCATGGAGCTCTACGACGTGATGCGCACGACCGCGGCGGTGCGGGACTTCACCGCCGACCCGCTGCCCGACGACGTACTCCACCGGATCCTCGACAACGCGCGCTTCGCCCCGAGCGGCGGCAACCGTCAGGGCACCCAGATCGTGGTGGTGCGCGACGGCGCGACGCGCGAGCGGCTCGTCGAGGTCACCGAGCCGGGCGCCCGGCGCTACCACGCACACCGGGCCGCGGGCGAGACGCCGTGGAGCGCCTACACCCCCAGCGCGGTCACCGAGGAGCAGGTGGCGCAGACCGCCGTCCCGGCGTCGGTCACCGTCCCGATCCGTACGGCGGCCGTCGTCCTCGTCGTCTGCGTCGACCTGCGCGCGGTCGCGGCGCTGGACCGGGACCTCGACCGGGTCGGCCTCGTCGGCGGGGCATCGGTCTACCCACTGGTGTGGAACATGCTCCTGGCGGCGCGCAACGAGGGCTTCGGCGGCACCATCACCACGATGGCGATCGCCGAGGAGCCGGCGCTGAAGGAGCTGCTCGGCATCCCCGACCCGTACGCCGTCGCGGCCGTCGTACCCCTGGGCAAGCCGGTCAAGCAGCTGACCCGGCTCAGCCGTGCGCCGGTGGAGGAGCTGACCCACCTCGAGCACTGGGGCGGTGGCCCGCTCCGGCCCTAGTCTGGGGCCATGACGCAGATCGACCTCGCGGCCGTCGACGCCGCGCGTGAGCGCATCCGCACGACGTACCTGCAGCCGGAGGGCAGCCGGCGGGAGTCGAGCGCCCGCGGCCTCCATCACTTCGCGCTGGTGGCCCGCGACGTCGAGGAGACCGTGCGGTTCTACCAGGAGCTGCTGGAGTTCCCGCTGACGGAGATCTTCGAGAACCGCGACTACCCCGGCTCGAACCACTTCTTCTTCGACATCGGCAACGGCAACCTGCTGGCGTTCTTCGACTTCCCCGGCCTGGACGTCGGCCCGTACGCCGAGGTGCTCGGCGGCCTCCACCACATCGCGATCTCCGTGGAGCCCGAGCGGTGGGAGCGGCTCATGGGCAAGCTCGACGACGCCGGCGTGGAGTACCTCCACGAGAGCGGCACGTCGCTCTACTTCCGCGATCCGAACGGCGCCCGGCTGGAGCTCATCGCCGATCCCCTCGGAGAGATGTACGGCACCAAGGTGCTGTGAGATGAACCAACCCGGGTCGGGCGCCGTGGTCAGGGGAGAGCCCGGCCGTCATCCCGGACGGCCGATGGAGCGGAGGCGATCGTGATGACCCGACAGATCGGCGCAGTGGCCGCGGTGGTGACCGCCGTGATCCACCTCTACCTGTGGTTCGACGGGGTCAAGGACCAGGGCGTGGTCGGCGCGCTCTTCGTCGTCAACGTCATCGCCGGCGTCGTGATCGCGGTCCTGGTGCTCCGGTGGCACCACTGGATCCCGCTGTTCCTGCTCGCCGGGCTCGGAGCCACCACCCTGGTCGCGTTCCTCATCGCCACGACGTCAGGACTGTTCGGCATCCACACCGACTGGAGCTGGTACGCCTGGCTGGCAGCGGCCTCGGAGATCGTGGCCATCGTCTCCGCAGCCTCCGCGGCGATGCAGGAAGGCTGGTTGGCGCGTTCCAGGATGCAGCCCTCCGGAGGCCGCCACGCGTGACCGCCGGGGCTGGGCTGCCGGGCTGGGTCGCCGGGGCTGGGTCGCGGAGATGGGTTGCCGGAGATGGGGAACAGGAAGCACCCTGCATGACTTGGGGTACTGGAGAGGCCCCATTCCCCATCCGAGGAGAGCTACGTGTCGCACAACCTTGCCGCCCCGTCCGGAACGTTCACCCTCGGCGGTGACCTGCCCGTCGTACGCCTGGGCTACGGCACCATGCAGCTGCCCGGCAAGGGCGTCTGGGGGCCGCCGCGCGACCACGACGAGGCGATCCGCGTGCTGCGGCGGGCGGTCGAGCTCGGCGTCACGTTTTTCGACACCGCCGACTCCTACGGCCCGTTCGTCGCCGAGGACCTGCTCCGCGAGGCCCTGCACCCGTACGTCGACGACGTGGTCATCGCGACCAAGGCCGGCCTGACCCGGCAGGGGCCGGACAAGTGGACGCCGCTCGGCCAGCCGGCCTACCTGCGCCAGGAGGTCGAGATGAGCCTGCGCCGCCTCGACCTGGAGCGCATCGACCTCTTCCAGCTGCACCGCATCGACCGCAACTATCCGGTGGCCGACCAGGTCGGCGAGCTCAAGAAGCTGCAGGACGAGGGCAAGATCCGCCACATCGGCCTGTCCGAGGTCACCGTCGACCAGCTCCAGGAGGCCCAGCAGACGGCCGAGATCGTCTCCGTGCAGAACCTCTACAACCTCGCCAAGCGCGACGCCGAGGAGCTGCTCGACCACTGCACGGAGGCGGGCATCGGCTTCATCCCGTGGTTCCCGCTGGCGACCGGTGAGCTGGCGCAGGCCGACGGGCCGCTGTCCGTGGCCGCCAAGGAGCACGACGCCACCCCGTCGCAGCTCGCCCTCGCCTGGCTGCTCAAGCGCTCGCCGGTGATGCTGCCAATCCCCGGCACGTCCAGCGTCGAGCACCTGGAGTCCAACACCGCGGCGGCGTCCATCGAGCTCACCGACGAGGAGTTCGCGGCACTGACCCGGGCCGCCTGACGTCGTGCGCGGAGCCGGAGGTCACACCGCCCAGGGCGCCTCCGGGGCACGGACGCGCGCCTCGTCGGCCTCCTGGTCGGTCAGCTTCTCCTGCGACTGTCGCTCCGCCTCCACCCGGCGAAGGTAGTGATCGACCTCCTCCTCGATGCGCGGCGCGTCCCAGCCGAGCTCGCCGGCCATCAGCTCCGCCACCTGGCGCGCCGACAGGGTGCCGCGGTCGAAGGTCTCGATGGAGATGCGGGTACGGCGGGTCAGCACGTCGTCGAGGTGGCGGGCGCCCTCGTGGGTGACCGCGTAGACGACCTCGGCCGCGAGGTACTCCTCAGCGTGCACCAGCGGCTCGGCGAGCTCGGGCCGGTCGGCGGTGAGCGCGAGGACCTCGTCGATCAGGCCGCCGTAGCGACCGAGCAGGTGGTCGACGTAGCAGAGGTCGAGCCCCGAACTGCGCGCGAGCGCGACGCGCTGGTTGGTGCGGGTCTCGAAGCCCGGCGCGCCGAGCAACGGCACCCGGTCGGTGATGCTCTCGCCGACGGCGGTGCGCAGCGACCGGGCCGCGACGTCGACCGCGTCGCGGGCCATCACCCGGTAGGTGGTCAGCTTGCCGCCGGCGACCAGGACCATCCCCGGCACCGGCGCGGCGACCGTGTGCTCGCGGGAGATCCTGGAGGTCGCGTCGTCCTCCCCCTTGAGCAGCGGCCGGAGCCCGGCGTACACACCGGCGACGTCGCTGTGGTCCAGCGGCGTGCGCAGCAGCTTGTTGACGTGCTCGAGCACGTAGTCGATGTCGGTGCGCGAGGCGGCCGGGTGCGCGAGGTCGAGGTTCCACGCGGTGTCGGTGGTGCCGATGATCCAGTGCGCGCCCCACGGGATCACGAAGAGCACCGACACTGAAGTCTTGGTGATGAACCCGCACTCCGAGCGGATCCGGTCGCGCGGCACGACGAGATGGATGCCCTTGCTCGCCTCCACCCGCAGGGCGCCCCGGCCACCGAGCAGCTCCTGGATCTCGTCGGTCCAGACGCCCGCGGCGTTCACCACCACCTGCGCCCGGATCTCCAGGTCGACGTCCGCCTCCAGGTCACGGGCGGTCACGCCGACGACCCGCTCGCCTTCACGCAGGAAACCGGTCACCTTGGTGCGCGACGCCACGTGCGCGCCGTACGCCGCGGCGGTGCGGGCGACGTTCATCACCAGCCGGGCGTCGTCGACCTGGCAGTCGTAGTAGCGGATCGCCCCGGTCAGCTCGTCGGTGCGCAGGTCCGGCGCCATCCGGGCCAGCTGCTTGCGGAACAGGTGCTTGTGCTTCGGCACGCCCATCTCGTACGGCGAGGCCATCGCCAGGCCGTCGTACAGCACCAGGCCGGCGCCGACGTAGGGGCGCTCCCAGGTGTGGTGCAGCGGGTAGAGGAACGGCACCGGGCGCACGAGGTGTGGCGCCAGGGTGCCGAGCAGCAACCCCCGCTCCTCGAGCGCCTCCTTGACCAGCGCGAAGTCGAACATCTCGAGGTAGCGCAGGCCGCCGTGGACCAGCTTGGAGGACCGCGACGAGGTCCCGCTCGCGAAGTCCCGTTGCTCCACGAGAGCAGTCGAGAGCCCACGGGAGACCGCGTCCAGCGCAGTCCCCGCACCCACCACTCCGGCACCCACGACGAGGACGTC
>DASTFI010000116.1:0-13653 GCA_035708765.1 Marmoricola sp. | reverse complement strand
TCAAGGCCGAGATCGTCTCCTTCGACGACCTCGTCGAGGCCGGCTCCATGGCCTCGGCCAAGTCGGCCGGCAAGGTGCGCATGGAGGGCAAGGACTACGTGATGGCCGACGGCGACGTGGTGGAGTTCCGCTTCAACGTGTAGTCGCTTTTCGGCCCGACCGCTGGATCAGGAGGGCCATTGCCTGGCCATCAGCGCACCGTAGGGAAACCTACGATGGTGGGCATGCGCCTCGATCTGTCCGACCTGATCGATCCTGAGGCCCTTGCGCACGTCGACGAGGCGCGCGACTTCTACTCGCATCGACCGCCTGGTCGTGGGCCAGCAGATCTGCCCCAACTCATCGAGGTCCGCCGGGCGATGCGCGGACCGGGTGAAGTCTCGCCCAAGCCGACGGTGGAGGTCGTGACTGCGGATGGACGAGATGTACCGGTACGCATTCACTGCCCGGTCGACGCTGCGCCGGTGGGGGTGGTCCTCGAAATCCACACTGGCGGGTTCTACATGGGGTCGGCGGCAGGCAGTGACGTCCGAAACCGTCGACTCGTGGACGCTCTGGGCGTCGCGGTGGTGAGCGTGGACTATCGCCTGGCCCCGGAGCATCCGTGGCCGGCTGCACCCGACGATTGTGAGACTGCCGCGCTGTGGCTCGTCGAGAATGCCGGCGCTCGCTTCGGCACGACGAGGCTTGCGATGACCGGATTCTCAGCGGGCTCCACATTGGCCACCGTGACCATGTTGCGGCTGAAGGACCGAGGAATCCAGGCGTTCCGCGGAGCCTCCCTGCAGTGCGGGACCTATGACCTCTCCTCAACGACCCCGGCGGGCCGACGCATCGCGGATGAGTACTTCATCCGTGCGTACGCCGGCGACGTCCCGGATCGCACTCATCCGGATCTTTCGCCGATCTTCGCTGACGTGAGCGGTCTTCCTCCGGTCTTGATCGTCGTCGGCACGGACGACGTTCTCATGCAAGACAACCTCGCGATGGCAGCGAGACTCGTCGCTGCTGGAGTCCCGGTGGACCTACGCCTGTACCCCGCTTGCCCGCACGCCTTCACCGGGCACACGACGTCGATGGCGCGTGTCGCTCTCGAAGGAATCGACGATTGGCTGCGGGATCGGCTCGCCGCTCCACGTTGATCGCGTTGCCGTTGCGGTCAGATCGCACTCTGGCGACGCCGTCCGGCGAGTCAGACGTGGGTGCCGACGTTGACCACCCGGCCCGATGAGTCTCGGTAGAAGAACCGGCGGACGCCCCAGGGCTCGGTCGAAAGGGGGTGCACGATCTGCAGGCCCGCTGCGCTCGCGGCGTCGTACGCCGCGTCGACGTCGTCGACGAACACCGACACGTCGGGGTTCACCGGTGCCGTCGCGTCGGTCGTCATCAGTCCGAGCTGCCGGCCGGCGTCGTCCGCTAGGAACGCGACCCACTCCATGTCCATCACCACCCGCAGCCCGAGCACCGACGTGTGCTCGCGGATCGCCGTCTGCAGGTCGGTGACGGTGAGGATCGGCACGATGCGCTCGACGGACATCGGGTCAGTCGACCAGTCCGGACCGCGCGACGTCCAGCGGCCCGCGAAAGTTCAGCTGTTCTCCTGCACGTACTCCTTCGGGTCCTTGTCCTCGGGTGGGACGCCGGTCGCCGCCTTGAGCGACTCGTAGCGCAGGAACTGCACGGCGATGTCGTGGCGCATGCCCAGGTCGGCGTGCCGTCGGAAGTCGGCGAGGTCCTGACGCTCCTCCTCACCCATGTGCGTGCTGTTGGCGACCCGGCACTCGACGACGGCCTGCCACCAGGCATCCGTGCCCACGTCGGCCTGGCCCGCCTTCCGGATCGCGTCGCGGATGTCGTTGTGGTCCTTGACCGCGTCGGTCACCTCCTCGGGTGCGTCCGAGGCGTCGGCGGCGCCGGTGCCGACCTTCAGGAGCACGGGGTAGAAGTAGCGCTCCTCCGCCTCCGCGTGCGTCTCCAGCAGGATCTCCAGCCGCTTCCACACCGCCCCGAGCGTCTCGGTGTCGTCGTGCGGCACTTCGTCGAGCATGGCGAACATGCGCCGCTGCTCGGCGTGCTGGTGCAGGATCACGTCGGTGATGTCCAAGGCTTCGGCTCCTTCTCTCGAGCGGTGCTGCCCGCCTTCGCAGGCTCGCACCACGTCCCCGTGCTGTCGAACGAGTGCCCGGTGAGCGCGATGGCAAACTGGCGCGGGTGGACGCGGCACTGCTGACCTTCGGGCACGGGCGCCTGTCCCGCGACGCGCTGGCCACCCTGATGCGCGACGCTGGGGTCGAGCGGGTGGTCGACGTACGCCGCTTCCCGGGAAGCCGCGCCAACGAGGCGGCCGCCCGCGGTGAGATCCCGGCACTCCTCGAGGAGCTCGACGTCGACTACCGGTGGGACGAGCGGCTCGGCGGCCGACGCCACCTCACCGCCGAGCAGGACGCCGCGTCGCCGGACACCTGGTGGCAGGTCAAGGCGTTCCGGGCCTATGCCGGCTGGACGCGCGCGGAGGAGTTCCGTGCGGCGCTCCCCGAGCTGCTCGGCGACGTCGCGGACGCACGGACCGCGGTGATGTGCTCGGAGTCGGTCTGGTGGCGCTGCCACCGGCGGCTGATCGCCGACGTCTCGGAGCTGGCCCACGGCGTCCCGGTCGAGCACCTGATGCACTCGGGCTCGCTGACCCCGCACCGCGTCAGCGCCGGCGCCCGCCGCACCGCTGACGGCGCGCTCGTCTGGGACGGCGAAGGAGCCCGGCCGTCGTGACCGCCTGGGTGCTGCACGTCGACCTCGACGAGTTCCTCGCGGCCGTCGAGGTGCTCCGGCGCCCGGAGCTGGCCGGCAAGCCCGTCGTGGTGGGCGGACGCGGCGACCCCACCGAACGGGGAGTCGTCTCCACCGCGTCGTACGAAGCGCGTGCCCACGGCGTCCATTCCGGCATGCCGCTCCGGCTGGCGGCGCGCAAGTGCCCCGACGCCGTCTTCCTGCCGGTGGACAAGCCCGCCTACGAGCAGGTCTCCGAGGAGGTGATGGCAGTGCTCCGCGCCGTTCCCGACGCCACGGTGGCGGTGCTCGGCTGGGACGAGGCCTTCGTCGGGCTGGACACCGACGACCCGGAGGCCGTCGCGCGCGAGATCCAGCGCGCGGTGCACGAGAGCACCGGCCTGCACTGCTCGGTCGGCATCGGCGACACCACCGTCCGCGCCAAGAACGCCACCGACCTCGGCAAGCCCCGCGGCACCTTCCGGCTCACTCGCGACAACTGGTACGACGTGCTCGGCGCGCGACCGACCACCGGGGTGTGGGGCATCGGTCGCCGGGTCGCGGAGCGGCTGGCCCGTCACGGCATCCACACCGTGCTCGACCTCGGCCGCGCCGACGTCGAGGTGCTGCAGCGCGAGTTCGGTCCGAGGATGGGCCTGCACTATGCCGCCCTCGGCAAGGGCGTCGGCGACACCGTTGTCGACGACACCCCCTGGGTTCCCCGGGCGCACGGCCGGGAGACGACCTACCAGCAGGACCTCATCCAGCGCGACGAGGTGGTGGCAGCGCTCGCCCAGCTGGCCGAGCGGGTCGTGGCAGACCTGCTCGAGGAGGGCCGGCCCTGCCAGCGCGTCCACCTCAAGGTCCGGTTCGCACCCTTCTTCACCACCAATCGGAGCCGCAAGCTGGACCAGCCGACGTACGACGCCGCGGTGTTGGCCGGCACCGCCCTGGAGCTCTTCGACGCCCTCGCGGACGCCCGACCGGTCCGGCTCCTCGGCGTGCGGGGCGAGATGGTCCCGCCCGCGGGTGGCTACTGACCGGCGCAGGCGCGATCGAGGAAGGCGAGCATCCGCACCTGCACGGGCGGGGCCGGCACGGCGATCACCGTCACCGGCTCCCCGCCGATGGTCGCCCAGAGCCGGAAGGTGAACGGCGTCGTCACCTGGCCGCGGCTGTGCGGGTCACACCGGTGGCCGGAGCTGACCACCAGGGGCACGCCGACCCGGTGCCGTCGCGCGTCGAGCGTGCGTGGGTGGCCGAGGGCGAGCTCGAAGATCGGGGAGCCCTGGATGTCGGTGAGCGCGATCGGCGTGTGCCCGGAGCGCCGGGTCAGCACCAGCGAGCCCAACAGCGCCGGCTCGCCGTCGGACCGGACCGTGCGCCACGGCCCGGCGTACTCGAGCCGCACGCTGCGCCGGAGCAGCCGCTGGTTGCAGTCGAGCTTCCAGATGCG
Organism: Marmoricola sp.; assembly: GCA_035708765.1. GTDB lineage: Bacteria > Actinomycetota > Actinomycetes > Propionibacteriales > Nocardioidaceae > Marmoricola. The sequence continues at coordinate 9,434 of DASTFI010000116.1, read as the reverse complement.
GCGCAGGAAGCGCAGCCCCTCGGCATCGATCCGGCGGCGGATCGTCCCAGTCGCCGTGGTGACGACGCCCACCGGGGCGGTGGCGAACGCATCGCTGCGGCAGTCCGGTCGCGGCAGCCAGTAGCGCAGGTCGATGGTGAAGCCGGTCGGGACCAGGTAGGGGCGGCGCTGCAGTGGTCCCGGATAGCCGGCCCAGTCGAGTCCCACGCTGCGCACCGGCAGCTGCCGGCCGGAGTAGTTCATCACCGTGATGTTCGCCTTGGCGGTGCCCTCGTCGAAGCGCTGCTGGATGAAGGAGAGCCGGATCCCCGGCGGCTCCGGCGCCGGGGTGACCACGACCGTACGGCGCGGGCTCGGCGGACTCGAACCCGCCGAGGTGTTGCCGGTGCACGCGGAGACGAGGACGCCCACCACGAGAGCGGCGACCAGCAACCGGCTGCGGGGACCCGGCCGGCGTCGCGGGCGCGGCTCAGGAGGCGACGCGCTCATCGGGCAGGGCGGGCAGCTCGAACCAGATCACCGTGCCGCCGCCCGGCGCCGCCTCGGCGGCGATCCGGCCACCGTGCGCCGCGACGATGCGGGCGGCGGTGGCCAGACCGATCCCGTGGCCGTCGATGGCGGGGTCCACGCGCGAGAAGAGGCCGAACACCTCGGTGCGCCGGTCCTCGGGGATCCCGATGCCGTTGTCGCTGACGCTGAGTCGCCAGAGGTCGCCCTGGCGGTCGGCGCGGATGCTGATCCGGGCGGGCACCCCGGGCCGGGCGAACTTGGCGGAGTTGGCGATGAGGTTCTGGAACAGTGAGTACATCTCGTCGGCGTCGGCCCGGACCACCGGGAGGTCGTCGAACTCGACCTGGGCGCCCTGTGCGTCGAGCAGCCCACCGGAGTCGAGCACGAGCTGCGAGAGCAGCTTGTTGAGATCCACGTCGTGCATCTCGGGGTCGTCGTCGATCGAGCCGAAGTGCATGATCTGCTCGAGCATCCGGCTCATCCGGTCGGCCGCCGCGCCGGCACGCCCGAGCAGCATCCGTACCGCTGGGTCGGCGGTGTCGGTGAGCTCGTCCTGCAGCATCTCCACGCTGGCGAGGATGGAGCTCAACGGCACCCGCATGTCGTGACTCAGCTCGGCGGCGAGGTGCGACATCATCGCGAGGTCCTGGCTCGCCGGTGCGGGCCGGGACCGCTGGGTCAGCCGCAGCTCCAGGATGCGGGTGACGGAGTTGGCCAGCGCCTGCAGCGACCGCTCCTGCAGCGGGCTCAGGGTGTGCGGGTCGGCGGAGACGACGCACAGCCGGCCCAGCATCGTGCCGCCCGGGCAGTAGAGCGGCGCCGAGGCGTAGAACCGCACGCGTCCGAACCGTCCGGCGACCCAGCCCAGGTCGGTGAAGCGTTCGTCGGCGAGGGCGTCGTGGACGAAGTAGGTGCCCTCGGTGGTCATGGTGAACTGGCAGAACGTCTCGTCGGCCGGGCAGACGGTCGGCTCCATCCCGTGGGTCACGCAGAGGTGGTAGGCACCCTCCTTGAGCACCGTGAGCGCGGCCGCATCCGCCTCGCAGAGGTCGGCCGCGAGCCGGACGATCTCCTGCAGCTCCCGGTCGTCGGGGCGGGACAGGATGTCCAACGCCTCCCGGGCCGCCTCCGCGGCGTCCTGCGACTCCTGTCCCATACCTGCCCCCTGTATCCGCCCCCAGTGTCGCCCTGACCACCGACAAGGGGAAGACCGCGCAAGGGGAGCGTAGGGGCGGAAACGGACATTCCGCCCTTTGATCGCGATTTCCCCCACCTCTGGGATTGATCGCCGCACCCGCCGCCTACGCTCTGCCCCATGGGCTACGAGTTCGATGCCGCCGTCGCGGTGAGCCGCACCGGTGCCGGCTGCTACCGCGCTGAGCTCGACGCAGGCTGGCTGGTCGGCGCCGCCCTCAACGGCGGCTACCTGCTCTCGGTGGTGGGCAACGCGGTGCGCCACGAGCTCGCCGACGCCGGGCACGGCGACCCCTACACGGCGAGTGCCTACTACCTCTCCGCTGCGACGCCCGGGCCGGCCACGGTGCAGGTGGAGGTACGCCGCTCGGGTCGCGGTTCGTCCACCGTCGCCGCCACCCTCAGCCAGGACGTCGACGGCAGGCCCCAGGACCGGCTCACCGTCCTGGCGACGTACGGCGACCTGTCCACGATCTCCGGCGAGGTGCGCACGACCGCCCGCCCGCCCGGGCTGCCCGCGCCCGAGGAGTGCCTGCTCACCTCCCGGGCGGCGCCGGAGTTCCGCTCGTTCGTGCCCATGGTGGACCGGTTCGCGATGGCCCTCGACCCAGCCTGTGCCGGATGGGCGCACGGCCGGCCCGGCGGCAACACCTGGATCCAGGGCTGGTTCCGGCTCGCCGACGACCGTCCCGTCGACAGCCTGGCGCTGCTCACGGTCGTCGACACGTTGCCGCCGGTGACGATGGAGATGGGCCTGCCCGGCTGGGCGCCCACCCTGGAGCTCACCGTCCACGTGCGCGCGACCCCGGCGCCGGGCCTGCTGCGCATCCGGCACGAGACGCGCAACTTCGCCGGCGGGTTCTTCGAGGAGGACTGCGAGGTCTGGGACTCCGCCGACCGCCTGGTCGCCCAGTCGCGCCAACTCGCGCTGCAGCCCCGCGGCTGATCAGCCGAACTGCGACCGGTCCATCGCGAAGACGAAGCGGCGTCCGGGATACTCGGTGAGCGACCACAGCTGGTCGGTCGAGGGCCAGTAGGAGATGTCCTCCGGACCGACGGGCAGGGACCGGGCGAACCGTCGCCACCGGCCGGGCGTGCCGACGTGGAGGTGGCCCAGCCGCCAACGGCCACGACTGTGGGTGACGTAGTAGCGCCCCCGCACCACCGCCGCGCCCTGCATGTGGCCGATGCCCTGCTCGTCCAGGGCTGCGGGCCGGGAGAGCCGGTCCTTGCCGGTGCTCAGGTGCAGCGTCTGCGGGTCCAGGGGGTAGCGCACCAGCCGCGTGGACTGCCCCTTCACGCCGTACTCCCCGGCGACGAGCTCGAACGGTGTCGTGCCGCGGTCCAGGGACAGGAACGAGTAGCGCATCGGCTCCGCCCCCTCCGCGCCGGCCGAGACGTACGCCGAACGCACCGGCAGCACGAAGCGGTGGCCGAACGTCTCCGGCGACGGCTCCACCTCGACGATGTCGTCGACCAAGCAGGTGAACAGCCCGCGACGCGTGCCGGCGACGTGCAGCTGGTGTCCGCACCAGACGATGCCGCCCGCGTGCACCACGAGTGGTCGCAGCCGCGGCCGGCCGTGGTGGAGCTCCGGCGTGACCAGCAGGACGTGCCGGTAGCGCAAGGTGTCGAGGTCGACGAAGGTGACCCGGCTGCCGTGCTGGTCGTCGCCGACGTCCTTGGCGTACCAGCTCGTCACCACGATCCGCCTGCCGGCCACGTCCTCGTCGTCGTTGGCGTCCGCGGAGGTGCTGATGCCCTGCGGCCACCACCGCACGTCACGGTCGTCCGCGTCGTCCCAGCGAAATCCCCAGGTCACCTTCCGGCCGGGCACTCGCGCCCTGGTCGCCTGCCGGTCGAGGTGCGCGAGCACCCCGTCGATGCCCACCCGGCCGCGGTGCCGGCGGGCCAGGGCCTCGATCTCGTCGGCGTTCTCCTCCGTGCGGCGCAGGTGGATGGGTGCGACGGCGTTCTGCGGGACCACCCGATCAACCTAGGGCACCTGCTCCTACGATCACTGCATGGCTGACTCCACCTCCGGCAGGCACCTGCTGCTCGTGCACGCCCATCCCGACGACGAGTCGATTGGCCAGGGCGCGACGATGGCGAAGTACGTCGCCGAGGGCGTGGGCGTGACGCTGGTGACGTGCACGGGCGGCGAGATGGGCGAGATCCTGGTGCCCGAGCTGGCGCACCTGGCCGCCGACCGCGACGACACGCTCGCCGAGCAGCGCAAGATCGAGCTCGCCAACGCGATGGCCGAGCTGGCCCCCGAGGAAGGGCAGCGCATCGACCACCGCTACCTGGGCGGGTTCCAGCGCTACCGCGACTCGGGGATGCAGTGGCACCCCGACGGGCACGCGATCCCCGCCGACGAGACGCACGAGAACGCCTTCTGGAACGCCGACCTCGAGGAGGCCGCGAGCCACCTCGTCGCCATCATCCGCGAGGTGCGCCCGCAGGTGCTCGTCACCTACGACCAGTTCGGCGGCTACGGCCACCCCGACCACATCCAGGCACACCGGGTCGCCACCTACGCCGCCGCGCTGGCCGCCGTTCCGTCGTACCGCCGCGACCTGGGCGAGGAGCACGAGATCGCCAAGATCTACTGGGGGGCGATGTCGGCCAGCCGGATGCGCGAGGGGCTGCGGCACCTGCGCGAGGCCGGCGACACCACGACCTTCGAGGGGATGGACCCCGACGGGCCACTGCCGCCCTTCATCACCGAGGACGAGAACCTCGCCGCGGTGATCGACGCCGGCGACTACGTCGACCGCAAGCTCGCGGCGATGAAGGCCCACGCCACGCAGATCGAGGTCGACGGGCCGTTCTTCGCGCTGAGCAACAACGTCGGCAACCAGGTCTGGGGCACCGAGTTCTTCCGGATTGCCAAGGGCGAGCAGGGTCCGGTCAACGACGACGGGCTCGAGACGGATCTCTTTGCAGGGTTGTCGGGTTGAGTGCGGAAGTGGTCGCTCCGGCAGCCGCTTCCGCACTCGACTCGGCGAGCAGCGAGAAGGCGTGGTGGCGCTCGAAGCCGAGCGAGGCGTAGAGCGCCTGCGCGGCGGAGTTGTGCGCGTCGGTGTCGAGGACCAGGGTGTCCGCGCCCTGCTCGGCCGCCCACCGGGCTGCGTCCGCCATCAGGCGCCGTCCGATGCCGCGGCGGCGGGAGTCAGGAGCGACCCAGAGGTCGGCCACGAACACCCAGTCCTCGTCGACGAGGTTCGCTCGCACCCGGCCCCGCTGCCGGCCGTCCTCCTCGACGGAGGCGAACACGATGTCGGGGAGGGCGAGGGTGGCGGCGACCACGTCGAAGTTCGCCAGCGCGCGGTCGTTGCCGACCAGCCACGCGCGGGTGAGCGCGTCGCGATGAACGATGCCGGCGGTGCTGGTGCCGGACAGTCGCCGGGCGACCGCTGCGACGCCTGCGACGAGCACGTCGGTCGGAGGGGACACCGGTGTCCAACCCCTCGCGAGGAGCGCCTCCTCGACCGGCGAACCGGTCACGACCTGGGCGAGCGCCGGTCGCTCGTGGTCGGCGTAGAACCGCCGCACCTCGTCAAGAGCCGCGTCAAGAGCCGCGTCGAGGGCTGTGTCGAGGTCCGGGCCGAAGGCCGCGTCGAGGTCCGGGCCGGGGTCACCGGCCGCCAGCACCGAGTTCGCGAGCGGGTTGGCCCCGCCGACGTAGCGCAGCTCCCAGTCGCCGACCCGGCGTGAGGCCAGCCGCCGGTACCCGCCCTGGGCGCGGCGGAGCACGTCGTCGGCGGCGAGCCGCGAGAAGCGCGACGGCCGCGGGGGCACCGGCTTGCCGGCCACGATCAGTGCCGTGTCGATGGCGACCACCTCGTCGTCCTCCCGGCGGATCGTGGTCACGCCGTCGGCCCACGACTCCATCACGCCCAGGACGTCGGTGAACGCGGGTCCTCCGGAGGGTCCGGTGCGGCCCGGCAGGATCCGCCGTACGACGACCCGCCGGCCGATCTGCGCGGGACCGAGTCGTCCCACGGGCTGGGGTTCTCGTGTGTCCGCCACATCGGGATACTAGGCTGGCAACTACGCCGCATGGCGAGTTGACCGCATGCCTTCGGTCGCAGCGACCGAGACCGCCCGAGGAGGACCTGGTGACCTACGTCATCGCCCAGCCGTGCGTGGACCTCAAGGACCGCGCCTGTGTCGACGAGTGCCCCGTCGACTGCATCTACGAAGGCAAGCGGATGCTCTACATCCACCCCGACGAGTGCGTCGACTGTGGCGCCTGCGAGCCGGTCTGCCCGGTCGAGGCGATCTACTACGAGGACGACACGCCGGCGGAGTGGAAGGAGTACTACGACGCCAACGTGCACTTCTTCGACGACCTCGGTTCCCCGGGTGGCGCCGCCAAAATGGGCGAGATCGACCACGACCACCCGATGATCGCGGCCCTGCCTCCGCAGAACCAGGACGACTGACGCCCTGAGCAGCCAGCTCCCCGGTGGCCTGGGCGGCGTGTCCGCGCTGCTGCCGGACTTCCCATGGGACAGCCTGACGGCGTACGGCGAGCGCGCCCGCGCCCACCCCGACGGGATCGTCGACCTCTCGATCGGCACCCCGGTCGACCCCACGCCGCAGGTGGTGCAGGACGCACTCCGCGCGGCGGCCGACTCCCCGGGCTACCCCACGACCATCGGTCTGCCGCAGACGCGACAGGCCTGCATCGACTGGCTGGCCCGGCGCTTCGGGGTGACCGGCCTGGACCTGGACCCCTCGCCGGGCTCCGGACACGGTGCGGTGCTCCCGCTGATCGGCTCCAAGGAGCTGATCGCCTCGCTGCCGACCCACCTCGGCGTCGGTGCCGGCGATCTGGTGGTGGTGCCGCGGCTGGCCTACCCGACCTACGAGGTCGGCGCCCGGCTGGTCGGTGCCCGCGTGCTCGCGGCCGACTCGCTCACCGCGATCGGGCCCGAGCGGCCGCGGATCCTGTGGATCAACTCGCCGTCAAACCCGACCGGCAAGGTGCTCCCGGTGGACCACCTGCGGAAGGTGGTCGACTGGTGCCGCGACCGCGACGTGCTGCTCGTCTCCGACGAGTGCTATCTCGAGCTCGGTTGGGACCCTGACCAGCAGCCGGTCTCCGTGCTGCACCCGGAGGTCAGCGGCGGGTCCGCGGACGGCATCCTCACCGTGCACTCGCTCTCCAAGCGGTCCAACCTCGCGGGCTACCGCTGTGCGTTCGTCGCGGGCGACGCGCGGGTCGTCTCCGAGCTGCTCGCGGTGCGCAAGCACCTCGGCCTGCAGATGCCCGGTCCGCAGCAGCGGGCGATGGTCGCCGCGCTGTCCGACGACAGTCACGTCGACGAGCAGCACGCGCGCTACGCGGCCCGTCGTACGACGCTTCGGGCCGCGGTCGAGGCGGCCGGGCTGAGGGTCGACGACTCCGAGGGATCCCTCTACTTGTGGGCCACCCGCGACGAGCCGTGCCTGGAGACGGTGGCGTGGTTCGCCGAGCGGGGCATTCTGGTCGCGCCGGGGACGTTCTACGGTCCGGCAGGCAGCCAGCACGTGCGGATCGCCTTCACCGCGACCGACGAGCGCATCGCCGCCGCTGCGGCACGCCTGTCGTGACGGACGTGAACTCCGCAGGTCAGTAGTTGCGCTGCGCCGGGATCGGTGTCCGCCCCGGCACCGGCGCGTGCACCCGGACGGCCTGGATGGCGTCGAGCCGCACCACAGCGTGCTCGCCCCCTTCGGCGGCCAGGACGACGCCGTGGCTGTCCGCGGTCACCACCAGGCCGCGCACCCACTGTCCCGAGACCAGCACCTCCACCGGGATGTCCATCGCCCTGGCGCGGTCCAGTGCGGTGCCCATCGAGTAGATCGTCGACGTCTCCATCGCGTTGCCTGCCTCCTTGCCCCGCGAGCCATGATCCGCCGCCGGAGCCGGCCCGCGCCAGCACCGGCGCGCCCTGGACCAGACCGGGTCAGCCGAGTCGGACGACGACCCGGTCCGCTGGTGCCTCGGGGGCGCCGGTCCAGCCCTTCTCCGAGGCACGGCCGGCCTGCCACTCCTTGCCGTCGAAGGAGACCGAGCGCAGCTGCAGGCGCTCGGCGTGCCCGACGAGGAACTGGGCGATCGACCAGCCGGCGCGATGGGCGGCGGGACCGCGGCCGACCAGCACGGCCAGGTCCTGGCGCGGACCGCGGGCGGTCTCCAGGTCGCCGTAGGCAGCCTCGAGCGAGGCGACGACGTCTGCCGCCGGCCGGTGCCCGTCCGGCGACCGGACGACGCAGCTGAACCGTCCACCGGGGCTGTAGCCGGTCAGCGCGGACGCCAGCGCCCGGGCGTCGGCCGCGTGCGCCTCGTAGGCCTCCGGGTAGCCGGAGCGCTGCACCTTCTGGGCGGCGTCGGTGATCCGCATGTGCTCGAAGCCGTCGATCTTCTCCAGCTCCTCGTAGAACCGGTTGATCGTGTAGTGCTCGTTGCGGATCTGGGCGGCGCTGCCCCAGCCCTGCGAGGGCCGCTGCTGGAAGATGCCGATCGAGTCGCGGTCGCCGTGGTCCAGGTTGCGGATCTTGCTCTCCTGGTACGCCGTGGCGAGCGCGATCGAGACCGCCCGGGCCGGCAGCCCTCGTCGTACGCCGATGGCCGCGATCAGGGTCGCGTTCTCGCCCTGGTCGCTGGCGAGCTGCACCGTGTGCCCACCGACGCTCGCCGTACACCCCTCCGGGTCCGGCAGCGGGCCCGCTCCGCGCCAGATCGCCACGCCCACGGCCCCCACGACGAGCACGGCCGCGAGGAAGAACAGGCCGGCCGCACCCAGGCGACCGGCCTCACTGCGTCGAGCGGGGGAGCTAGTTGGCATGCAGGTCGGCATTCAGGGTGATGCCGGCGTCGGCCCGCGACACCGCCTCGACGGCGCCGGAGACCGAGTTGCGGCGGAACAGCACGTTGTCGGCGCCGGAGAGCCCGCCCGCCTTGATCACCTTCGGCTTGGCGTCCATGTCCTTCACGGTCACCTTGGTGCCGGCCGTGACGTAGAGCCCCGCCTCCACCACGCAGTCGTTGCCCAAGGAGATGCCGACCCCGGCGTTGGCGCCGAGCAGGCAGCGCTCGCCGACCGAGATGACCTGCTGGCCACCGCCGGACAGCGTGCCCATGATGGAGGCGCCACCACCGACGTCGGACCCGTCGCCGACGACGACGCCGGCGGAGATGCGCCCCTCCACCATGGAGGTGCCCAAGGTGCCGGCGTTGAAGTTGACGAAGCCCTCGTGCATCACGGTGGTGCCGCTCGAGAGGTAGGCGCCCAGCCGGACACGATCGGCGTCGGCGATTCGGACACCCGCAGGAACGACGTAGTCGGTCATGCGCGGGAACGTGTCGATGCCGTAGACCGCGAGCTGGTGTCCAGCCGCCTTGAGGCGAGCCCGGGTGAGCTCGAAGCCCTCGACCGCACACGGGCCGGCGGAGGTCCACACGACGTTGACCAGCAGCCCGAAGATGCCGTCGAGGTTCATGCCGTGCGGCCTGACCAGGCGGTGGCTCAGCAGATGCAGCCGCAGCCACACGTCGTGGGCGTCCGCGGGAGCCTGCTGAAGGTCCTTGACGACGGTCTGGACCACGCGGCGGTTCACGCCTCGCGCCTCGTCGGCGCCCTCGAGGGCGGTCAGCTCGGCCGGTGCGTCTGCCCCGTCAGCGTCGCCGAGTGCGGGGGACGGGTACCAGGTGTCGAGCACCTCGCCTGCAGGGC
>DASTFI010000115.1:0-80179 GCA_035708765.1 Marmoricola sp. | reverse complement strand
CGACGCCGAAGCCGGCGTCCTCGAGCACGGCGGTGGCATCGGTGACGGTCATCCCGATGACGTTCGGCACGATGATGCCGCCCTGGTTGTCCTGCTCGACGCGGGTCGGCCGGACGAAGTCGAGGTTGGGCATCGTGTCCTGCACCGCGTGCATCGCCGCCGCCCACATCGGACCGGCGACGGTGGAGCCGAAGGCGGAGTTGACGTAGTCGCCGTTGAGCGTCTGGCCGTTCAAGGTCACCCAGTGGCCCTGCTGGTTGGCGCCCGCGACCATCGCGGCGGTGGCCACGGAAGGGGTGTAGCCGCAGAACCAGACCGCCATGTTGCCGTTGATGGTTCCGGTCTTCCCCGCCGAGGGCTTGTCCAGAGCGAGCGCCTGGCCGAAGCCGCCGGGTTCCATCACTCCGCGCAGGATGTCGTTGACCGTGTCGGCGGTGTTCTGCTCCATCACCTGCTGGCACTTCTTCGGGTACGCCTTGAAGAGCTCGCCCTCGGAGTTGAGGATCCGGGTCACGGGCCGGGTGTCGCAGTGCAGGCCGCGGGCGGCGAAGGTCGCGTATGCGCCGGCCATCTCCAGCGGGCTCACGTCCGCGATGCCGAGCACGAAGGAAGGCACGCGCTCGTGTTGCGGATCCGTGAGGTCCACCCCCATCGAGCGGGCCAGGGAGTACGGCTTGCACAGCCCGGTGACCTTCTCGAGCTGGGCGAAGTAGGTGTTCACCGAGTGCTGGGTCCCGGTGTACATGTCGAACGTGCCGGCGCCGGTCGAGTTCTCCGGGCTCCAGGGCGCATAGACCGGATAGGCGCCGTCGCAGGTCTGGAACTCGTTCTGCGGGATGGAGATCTGCTGCGGCGAGTAGAACCGGGTCGAGGTCGGCATCCCCTGCTCGAGCGCGCTGGCCAGGACGAAGACCTTGAACGTCGAGCCGGCCTGGAAGCCGTTCGCGTCGCCGTACTTGCTGTCGACGATGTAGTTGAGGAAGGTCTGGCCCTTCTTGGCCTTGCGGCCCATCGGCCGTGACTGCGCGATCGCGAGCACCTCACCGGTGCCGGGCTGCACCATCGCGAGGGCGCCGATGGCGTTGTCGGTGGGCGCGACCCGGTTGTGGGCAGCCTCGATCGCGGCTCGTTCGTAACGCATGTCGACGGTGGTCTTGATGGTGAGCCCACCGGAGTTGAGCAGCTGCTTGCGGTCGTCCACGGTCCGGCCCAGGGCAGGGTCGGCCAACAGGTAGCGCCGGACGTAGTCGCAGAAGAAGGGCGCGGAGCTGCCCATGCAGCCGTTGCGCATCGGGGTCACCTTGAGGCCGAGCGGCTGCTTGCTCACCCGCTCGGCGAACGCGTCGGGGACCATGCCGAGCTGGGCCATCCGCATCAGCACCGTGTCGCGGCGCTGCGTGGCCTCGTCGGGGAACCGGGTCGGGTCGTAGCCGTAGGGGTTGCGGACGAGCCCGGCGAGCAGGGCGGCCTGCTTGAGGGTGAGGTCCTTGGCGTCCACGCTGAAGTAGTGCCGGGCCGCGGACTGGATGCCGTGGGCGCCGTCGCCGAAGTAGGCGATGTTGAGGTAGCGCTCGAGGATCCATTGCTTGGAGTAGTTCTTCTCGAACGCGATCGCGTGCCGCAGCTCCTTGATCTTGCGCTCGTAGGTGTCCTCGGTGGCGGCGAGCCGCTCCTCCTTGGTGTGGGCCTGGTTGAGCAGCGTCTGCTTGGCCAGCTGCTGGGTGATCGTCGACCCACCCTGGGTGACCCCGTTGTTGGCCTGGTTGGTGACGAACGCCCGCAGGGTGCCCTTCAGGTCGATCGCCCCGTGGTCGTAGAAGCGGGAGTCCTCGATCGCCACGATGGCGTTCCGCATCACCGGCGCGACCTGGGACAGCTTCACGGTGACGCGGTTCTGGTCGTAGAAGGTGGCGACGAGGTTGCCGTTGCGGTCCAGCACCCGGGTCCGCTGCGGGAGCGGCTGGGTGCGCAGCTCCTCGGGGAGGTCCTTCATCGACTTCTGCAGCGCGGCACCACCCACGCCGAGCACGCCGGCGAACGGGATCACCATGCCGGCGACGAGCACACCCATCACCCCGGACACCGCCACGATGACGGCGAGGTGCTGGAGGACAGCGCCCGAGGTGAGCTGCTTCCGGGGGGTCTGAGCCATGCGCCCAAGGATAGGTGGGTGGCGGAACTTCCGGCGGCGGACACCTGACCGGCCACCGGCCGTTAGTCAATTCTGACTATAACGAGACGGCTCCAACGTGTCTGTTTCGGAACGCCTGGGTCGCATAAGTTCTCTTTTCGGGTGGGGATGACCGGTTTGACCGGCTTCCGAAACAGGTTCCTTTGGGGGGTACCAATCGTGTGGAACGAAGAGTGGACCGCGCAGGCGCGGTGCAAGCAGGCCAGTCCCGACGAGCTGTTCGTGCGGGGTGCGGAGCAGCACAAGGCGAAGCAGATCTGCGCCGGCTGCCCGGTGCGGGCGGAATGCCTGGCCGAGGCGCTGGACAACGGCATCGAGTGGGGCGTCTGGGGTGGCCTCACCGAGCGTGAGCGCCGCGCGGTGCTCCGCAAGCGACCGAACGTCACCTCGTGGCGGGCGCTCCTCGAGGCCGCCAAGGAGGCGCACGAGGAGCAGAAGGTCGTCAGCCAGGCCGGCTGAGGGTCGCCGTCGGCGGAGTCCGACCGCGGCGCCTCACGTCTGCTGGGCGAGCCGCTCGCCGATGTCGCGCAGCCCGTCGATGTCGTGCACGTCGCTGGGCAGCGCCGGGAGTACGGCGGTGCGCACCCGCGGGTGGCTGGTGGCGAACCTGGCCCGCAGCCGTGTCTCGCGCTCGACCATGAGCTTGCGGTCGGAGTGCAGGCGGAGCAGGCCGGCTGCGAGCTGGTCGGTGTCGTCGTCGCTGCCGCGGAGCCGCTCGAACCCGGCGTACGCCGCGGCCTGGCTCAGTTCGCCCATCGGGTCGACGCTGGTGCGGTTGACCACCAGGCCGGCCAGTGGCATCTGCTCCGCGCTGAGTCGTTCGACGAAGTAGGCCGCCTCCCGCAGCGCGTCGGGCTCCGGTGCGGCGACGACCAGGAACGCCGTGCCCTCGGCCTGCAGCAGCTCGAAGGTGGCCGTCGCACGCTGCCGGAAGCCGCCGAACAACGTGTCGAAGGCGGAGACGAAGGCCTGCATGTCGTGCAGGACCTGGCCGCCGACGATGGTGGTGATCGCCTTGGTGACCAGGCCGAAGCCCGCGGTCATCAGCTTGGCCGGTCCGCGCGCCGGTGCCAGCAGCAGCTTCATGAAGCGGCCGTCGAGGAAGCTGGAGAGCCGCTCGGGCGCGTCGAGGAAGTCCAGTGCGTTGCGGCTCGGCGGGGTGTCGACCACGATCAGGTCCCAGCGGCCCGACGCGCGGGCGTCCCGGTCCAGCTGCCCCAGCTTCTCCATCGCCATGTACTCCGGGGTGCCGGCGAACGAGCTCGACACCGCGATGTAGAAGGGGTTCGCCAGGATCTGCTGCGCCTTCTCGGGGCTGGCCTGGGACTCCACCACCTCGTCGAAGGTGCGCTTCATGTCGAGCATCATCGCGTCGAGGGTGCCGTCGCCGGTGATGCCCGGCACCGGCCGCGGGGTGTTGTCGAGCTCCTGGATCCCCATCGACTGGGCGAGGCGGCGCGCCGGGTCGATGGTCAGGACGGCCACCTTGCGGCCCCGCTCCGCGGCACGCAGCGCGAGCGCTGCGGAGGTCGTGGTCTTGCCGACGCCCCCGGACCCGCAGCAGACGATGATCCGGCGGTCGGGGTCGTCGATGAGGGCGTCCACGTCGAGCAGGGGTGCGGCGACCTCGTGCGACTTCATCGGCCCCACCCGACTGGTGCGCCTCATCGGGAGCCCCCGGCGAGGCGTGCGGGGAGCGCGTGCCCAGCGGGCGGCTCGGTGAGGTGGGTGATGGCGCGTGTCATGGCGTGGGTCATGCCAGGCCCTGGGCGCAGAGCTCTTCGGCCAGCTCGTAGAGACCGGTGAGGTCGGTCCCGCCGGCCAGCCGCGGGAGCTCGTAGGTCGGCAGCCCGATGTTCGCCACCAGTGCTCGCTGCTCGTCCTCGAGCTGGCGTCGCCGGCTGTGGTCGTGCCCCTCCTCGAGCAGCGCCTCGACGAGGGTGTCGTCGGCGTGCACCCCGGCCCGCTCCAGCGACCGGTTCAGCGCGGCACGGTCGACGGTGCCGGCCAGCAGGGCCGCGCGGTCGCCCTCGTCGAGGTCCTGCGGCCGGATCAGGTTGACGATGACGCCGCCGACGGGGAGCTGGTCCGCACGCAGCTCCGCCACGCCGTCGGCGGTCTCCTGCACGGGCATCTCCTCAAGCACCGTCACCAGGTGGACCGCGGTGCGCTCGGAGCGCAACAGCGTCGTCACCGTGTCGGCCTGGCTCTTGATCGGGCCCATCCGGGCCAGGCCTGCCAGCTCGTTGTTGACGTTGAGGAACTGCGCGATCCGGCCCGTGGGCGGCGCGTCGAGCACGACGGCGTCGTAGCGGCGGGCGTTCTTGTTGCGCGCGTTGCGGTTGGCCGCCTCGTAGACCTTCCCCGTGAGGAGCACGTCGCGCACCCCGGGGGCGATCGTGGTGGCGAAGTCGATGACCCCGAAGCGGTCGAGGGCCTTGCCGGCCCGGCCGAGCCGGTAGTACATCGCGAGGTACTCCAGCAGTGCCGCCTCGGCGTCGATGGCCAGCGCGTAGACGTCACCGCGGACCTCGTCGGGGTCCTGCGACCCCTTGACCACCAGCGTCTCGGCGTACGGCAGCGGCGCCACGTCGAACATCTGCGCGATGCCCTGGCGCCCTTCGACCTCGCACAGCAGCACGGTCTGCCCGCGCGACGCGAGCGCCAGCGCCAGGCTGGCAGCGACGGTGGACTTGCCGGTGCCGCCCTTGCCCGTGATGACGTGCAGCTGGACCTGCGGGAAGTCGCTGCTCCGCTCCGGCATGGCCGCCAGCCTAGACGACGGTGGCTGGGGGAGCGGCCTGGTCGACACCCCTTGGAACCGTCCGCCCGGACGACGCCAGTGAGGCGCTCACCGGTCGAGCCGCTCGCGGAACTCCTCGAACTCGTGGAGGTGCTCGGCGTCGGTGAGCGCGCCGCGGGCGACGGCGCGGTCGGTGGGCTCGCCGCGCAGGATCTTCTTCACCGGCACCTCGAGCCGCTTGCCGGACAGCGTGTGCGGGATGGCGGTGACCTGGTGCAGCAGGTCGGGGACGTGTCGCGGTGAGAGGTTGGTGCGCAGGGCCGAGGCGATCCGCGAGCGGACCTCGTCGTCGAGCTCGCGGCCGTCGGCCAGTACGACGAACAGCACGAGCGTGCCGGCGCCGCCCTGGTCGTCCTCGAGGTGCACCACGAGGCTGTCGCGCACCTCGGGCAACGCCTCCACGACCGTGTAGAACTCCGCGGTGCCCAGTCGCACACCGCCCCGGTTGAGGGTCGCGTCGCTGCGGCCGGTGATGGTGCAGGTGCCACGGTCGGTGATGGTGATCCAGTCACCGTGCCGCCACACGCCCGGGATGTCCTCGAAGTACGCCGCCCGGTAGCGGGAACCGTCCTGGTCGCCCCAGAAGCCGACGGGCATCGAGGGCATCGGGCGCTCGATGACCAGCTCGCCGAGCTCACCGATGACCGGGCGCGCATCCTCGTCGTACGCCGCGACGGCAGCGCCCAGGCAGCGACACGCGATCTCGCCGGCGGTGACGGGCAGGGTCGGTGCCGAGCCGACGAAGCCCGAACAGACGTCGGTGCCACCTGAGAGCGACCCGAGCAGCAGGTCCTTGCCGACGGTCTCGTAGACCCAGCGGAACCCCTCGGCCGGCAACGGCGCGCCGGTCGAGCCGATCCCGCGGATGCGGGAGAGGTCGGCCAGCTCGCCCGGCACGATCCCCTCCTTGCGGCACTGCAGCAGGAACGGCGCGCTGGTGCCGAAGTAGGTCACCCCGGTCTGGTCGGCCAGCCGCCACAGCATCGAGACGTCGGGATGGCCCGGGTTGCCGTCGAACATCAGGATCGTCGACCCCACCCCGATGCCGGAGACCAGGAAGTTCCACATCATCCAGCCCGTGGTGGAGAACCAGAAGAAGGTGTCCTCGGGGCCGAGGTCGGTCTGCAGTCCGAGCGCCTTGAGGTGCTCGAGGGTGATGCCCCCGTGGCCGTGCACGATCGGCTTGGGCAGGCCGGTGGTGCCGGAGGAGAACAGCACGTAGAGCGGGTGGTCGAACCGGACCCGTTCGAACGCCGGCTCGCCCTGCTCAGCGGTGAAGTCCGCCCAGCTGGTGGCGCCGGCCGGAGCCGGCGCGTCGGCGTCGAGGTAGGGCAGCCACACGGTGGTGGCGACACTGGGCAGGGCTTCGCGGATGGCCGCGACCTCGCTGCTGCGGTCGACCGGCTTCGCGCCGTACTGGTAGCCGTCGACGACGAAGAGCACCTTCGGCTCGATCTGCTGCCAGCGGTCGGTCACGCTCTTGGTGCCGAACTCCGGCGCGCAGCTGCTGAAGGCGGCGCCCAGGCTCGCCGACGCGAGCAGCACGGCGAGGGTCTCGGGGATGTTGGGCAGGTACGCCGCGACCCGGTCGCCGGGCCCGACCCCGGCTGCCCGGAGCCCGGCTTGGACCCGCCCCACCTGGGCGCGGAGCTCCGCCACGGTCCAGCGGATCTCTTCACGGCTCTGCGAGACGCCGATCACGGCGACGTCGTCGTCCTCCCGCCCGGGCATCCGCAGCATCGCCTCGGCGTAGTTGAGCCGCACCTCGGGGAACCAGACGGCGCCGGGCATGGCGTCGTCGGCCAGGGCCACGGTCGGCTCGGTGTCCGAGGGGATGTCGAAGTAGCGCCACACCGCCAGCCAGAAGGCGTCGAGGTCGTCCACCGACCAGCGCCACAGCTCGTCGTAGCGCACCGTCGTCGGCCCGCCCTGGCTGCTCAGCCAGCGCTGGAAGTCAGCCAGGCGGGACGGGCGGTCGGCCGGGGGTTGCCACAGGATCTCGGGCGCCATGGCGGCAGTTTCACACAGGCCCGGAACCTGGGACCACGCGCACGACCACTGGAGCGCGCCCCGGGTCGGGCGCTGCGCGCAGCCGCGGGACGGTTGGGCGCGCGGTCAGCCGGCCTGCCGGAGCGGTCGCAGTGCCGCCTCGACTCGCAGCAGCTCGTCGAGGACGCCCTTGACCGCACCCTCCATCACGTCGTTCGGCTGGACCCGTCCGTCGTCGTCGAGCAGCCCGAAGACGAACGGGATCGCGACGGCCTCGGTGACCGGGTGCATCCTCAACGTGGTGACCACCTGCTTGGCCATCTGGACCGCGCGGGTGCCCGCCGAGACGCCGCCGTAGCTGACGAAGGCGACCGGCTTGTGGGCCCACTCGTGGTGCAGGAAGTCCAGCGCGTTCTTGAGCACTGCCGGCATCCCGAAGTTGTACTCCGGCGTGACGATGACGAAGGCGTCGGCGGCGGCGATCCGGGCGCTCCAGTCGCGGGTGTGCTGGTGGGTGTACTGCTGCAGCCGGGGGTGGTTCGGCTCGTCGAGGAACGGCAGTCCCACCTCCGCCAGGTCGATGACGTCCACCTCGAAGCCGCCGTGCCCGGTTGCCGCTGCGGTGAACCACTCGGCGACGGGTACGGCGAGCCGACCGGGCCGGGTGCTGGCGATGATCACGCCGAGGCGGGGACGGGTCCGGTCCGAGAGCGGTGCAGTCTGCGTCATGCGCGGTCCAACACCGGATCTCGGTGGATTGTTCCCCTTTCAACCATTTTGGAGGGCTGGGCAGATGGTGCACGTCAACCGGCCCAGTCGTGCCGATCACCGTCGCGCCGATCACCGTCGTGCCGATCACCGTCGCGCCGACTGCTGGGCCCGGTGGCGCTCCGCAGCGCCTCGACGACGGCGCCGAACGCCGGCTCGGCGGGCTCGATCAGCTCGAAGTGGCCCACCGGCAGCTCGGTGAGCTGCACCCAGGGGTGCCGCTCGACCAGCCCATGGGAGAGCTCCACGGGCACCACCTCGTCACCGGTGCCGTGGATCACGTGGACGGCGCCGGGCGGTCGCCGGTCGAGCAACGTCAGCGGGTCGGCCTCCGCGAGCGCCCGGTCGGGGTCCTCGCCGAGGAAGGCCGCGGCAGCGTCGGCGCCCAGGCCCCGCCGGATCGCCTGGCGCAGGTCGCAGACCGGGGCCAACGCGACGGTGCGCGCCAGCGGGAGGGCGTCGTCGCGCCGGTCGGCCATCAGGGCGGACGTCAGCCAGAGCGCCAGCTGGCCCCCGGCGGAGTGACCGATCACCTGCAGCTCGGTCTGCCCGGGCGAGAGGTCGAGGTCGATGCCGGCGAGCAGCTCGGGGAGCCGGTCCACGGCCCGGCGTACGTCCTGGGCCGTGCGCGGCCAGCCACCGCTGCCACCGGGCCCGACCCGGCGGTACTCCGGCGTCACCACGCAGAAGCCCGCCTCGTTCAGCGCACGGGCCATCGGTCGGGTGTGCCGGCGGTCGTAGGCCGTCTTCCAGAACCCGCCGTGCAGCAGCACGACGACCCGCCGGACCGGCCCGTCAGCCCCGGCCGGCCGTGGTTGCTGATGTCCCCGAGTGCGCGCCGTGGCGTACGTCGGGCGGGGGAGGTGCACGTCGAGGAGGCCGTCCTGGTGGTCGGCGTACCGCAGGACCGCGTCGGGCAACAGGTCGGGTCGCCGGCCGTCCGAGAGCCGGGGTTGGTCGTTCACCCGGTGCACGCTATCCGCACCGGATCGGCGGCGAGCACCGTGACTAAGGTGGCCCCATGACCAAGTGGGAGTACCAGGTGGCGCCGATTCCGCTCCACAACGAGACGATGATGCTGAACAACTTCGGCGACATGGGCTTCGAGCTCGTGCACATCGAGAAGAACGACCAGGGTGGCCTGGTGGCTTTCCTCAAGCGGCCGAAGGACGACGCGTGAGCACCCCCGAGGAGCGCCTCGCCGAGCTCGGGCTGACGGTGCCGGAGGTGGCTGCTCCCGTCGCGGCGTACGTGCCGGCCGTGCGCAGCGGCAACCACGTCTACACCTCGGGGCAGCTCCCGATGGTCGACGGCCAGCTGATGGCGACCGGGAAGGTCGGCGGCGAGGTCACCGAGGAGCAGGCGGCCGCGTGTGCGCGCCAGTGCGGGCTGAACGCGCTCGCCGCCATCCGGGCGGAGATCGGCGAGCTGTCCGGCATCGTCCGGGTGGTGAAGGTGGTGGCCTTCGTCGCCTCAACGCCGGACTTCACCGGCCAGCCGAAGGTCGCCAATGGTGTCTCGGAGCTGCTCGGCCAGGTGTTCGGCGACGCCGGCAAGCACGCGCGGTCCGCCGTCGGTGTCCCGGTGCTGCCACTCGACGCACCTGTGGAGGTCGAGCTGCTGGTGGAGGTGGCCTGAACCGTGCGGATCCCCTTGCCGCAGGCGCTGGTCGAGCAGGCGCGCGCCTTCGAGACCGGGGCGAGCGCCCCGGCCGAGCCGCGCAACGCCGCGACGGTCGTGCTCACCCGCGCAGGCGAGCAGGGACCCGAGGTCTACCTGCTGCGCCGGCAGGCCTCGATGGCCTTCGCCGGCGGCATGTGCGTCTTTCCCGGTGGCGGGGTGGACCAGCGCGACTTCGACCACACCATCGCCTGGGCGGGTCCCGAGCCCGGGCAGTGGGCGGAGAAGCTCGGCGTCGACGAGCACCTGGCCCGGGCGCTCGTCTGCGCGGCCGTCCGGGAGACCTTCGAGGAGTCCGGGGTGCTGCTGGCCGGTCGCTCCGCCGACTCCGTCATCGCCGACACCACGGGCGAGGACTGGGAGGCCGACCGGCAGGCCCTGGAGGGCCGCGAGCTGGCCTTCACCGAGTTCCTCGACCGCCGCGGCCTGGTGCTCCGCACCGACCTCCTCGGCGCCTGGTCCGCGTGGCTGACGCCGATCTTCGAGCCCCGGCGCTACCGGACCTGGTTCTTCGTCGCGACGCTGCCCGAGGGCCAGCTGACCCGGGACGTCTCCTCGGAGTCGTCGTCGGTGACCTGGCTGCCGGTGGCCGAGGCGCTCGCCCAGGTCGAGGCGAGCGAGATCTTGATGATGCCGCCGACCTACCTCACCTGCCTCGAGGTCGCGCAGTACGACGGTCCGTCGGCGCTCATCGAGGGCAGCCGCGAGCGGGCCGTCGAGCTGTTCATGCCGGAGGTGGTCGCCACCGACGACGAGTTCGTGCTGTCCCGGCCGGCCCACGTGGAGGCGTTGCTCGACGCCCGGGAGGCGGTCCGCCGGGCCGGTGACGGCTCGTCGCCCGGAGCAGGATCGTGACCTGGTCGGGCGGAGCCTTCGGTGCCCGCGCCCGCTGCGTGCTGGCGCCCAACCCGAACATGATGACCCTCGACGGCACCAACACCTGGGTGCTCCGCGAGCCCGGTGCCCGCCGGGCCGTGGTGATCGACCCTGGCCCGCCCGACGTGGGCCACCTCGATGCCGTCGCCCGGGCAGCCGGCGAGGTCGGCGTCGTACTCCTCACCCATCACCACCTCGACCACTCCGAGGCCGCGAAGGAGTTCGCCGCCCGGATGGGATGCGGCGTGCGGGCCCTGGACCCGCACTACCGGCTCGGCGACGAGGGCCTGGGCGACGGCGACGTCGTCGAGGTCGACGGGCTCGAGGTCCGGGTCGTGGGCACCCCGGGCCACACCGCTGACTCACTGTCGTTCCTGGTCACCGCCGAGGACGCGGTCCTCACCGGCGACACCGTGCTGGGCCGGGGCACCACGGTGGTGGCGCACCCCGACGGCCAGCTCGGCGCCTACCTCGACTCGCTCGACCGGCTGCATGCCCTCGCCGAGCAACGCGAGGTGCGCACGATCTGGCCGGGTCACGGGCCGGTCATCGACGACGCCCTCGGGGCGCTGGACCACTACATCTCCCACCGTCACGAGCGGCTGGGCCAGGTCCGCGACGCCCTCGACCAGCTCAGGGGACAGTCGCACCCCGAGGGGCTCGCCACCGACGAGCTCCCCCGCCGGGTGGTGGAGATGGTCTACGCCGACGTCGACCCGGTGCTCTGGGGTGCCGCCGAGCTCTCGGTGCGCGCGCAGCTGGCCTACCTGGGCCGTTGAAGGGTCACTTGTGCGCCGTCGAGTGGTCCGTTTCGCCCGCCGTACGACGCAGAGGTGACCTCTCGCAGGGGCAGGAGTGACCCATCAACGAGCGCGGCGCTTCATCCGGTCGACGTCCATGATCACGACCGAGCGCGGCTCGAGGCGGAGCCACCCGCGGGAGGCGAAGTCGGCGAGCGCCTTGTTGACCGTCTCACGGGAGGCGCCCACCAACTGGGCAAGCTCCTCCTGGGTCAGGTCGTGGTGCACGTGCACGCCGTCGTCGGCGGTGCGGCCGAACCGGTCGGCGAGGTCGAGCAGCGCCTTCGCGACGCGGCCCGGCACGTCGGAGAAGACCAGGTCGGCGACCACGTCGTTGGCCTTGCGCAGTCGGGCGGCGAGCTGGGAGAGCAGGCCGTTGGCGACCGCCGGTCGGCCGTCGAGCCATTTGAGCAGGTCGTCGTGGGACAAGGAGAGCAGTGTCGTCTCGGTGACCGCCGTGACGGTGCCGGAACGCGGCCCCGGGTCGAACAGCGAGAGCTCGCCGAACATCTGCCCGGGCCCAAGGATGGCGAGCAGGTTCTCCCGGCCGTCCGTGGAGGTCCGGCCGAGCTTCACCTTGCCGTCGGTGACGATGTAGAGCTTGTCGCCGGAGTCGCCCTCGTGGAACAGCACGTCACCGCGGCGCATCCTGGTCTGCCCCATCGAGCTGCGCAGCGCCTCAGCGGCCTCGTCATCGAGGCCGGCGAAGAGCGGTGCCTGGCGGAGTACGTCGTTCTCCACGAACCCAATTCCTTCCGATTACTGCCGTTCGACAGGACGGCACGCCGGCGTCGGCGTCCACGAGCCGACACCAGTGTTGCAGGTCACAGTCTGGCGCATGGGGCTGCCCAGCGTCACGCAGGCCTCACCCTGAGAGACGAACCACCCCAACGTAGTCTGTCCGCGTGTCCGCCCCGAAGCCCGCAGCCGCGCCGAAGCAGGCCCAGAAGAAGGGGGCGGAGAAGGTGGCCAAGAAGCTAGCGGAGAAGGTGGCGCACAAGGCCTCGGGCACGGTGCCGCCGGCCGCACCGAAGCCGGACACCGCGCTGGTGCGGCGGGCACGCAAGGTGGACCGGGTGCTGGCCCAGACCTATCCCGACGCACGCTGCGAGCTGGACTTCGACAATCCCTTCGAGCTCCTCGTGGTCACCGTGCTGAGTGCCCAGACCACGGACCGGCGGGTCAACGCGGTCCGCCCGACGCTGTTCGCCGCCTATCCGGACGCCAGGGCGATGGCCGCGGCGCCGCGCGAGGACCTGGAGCGCATCGTGGGACCCCTCGGGTTCTTCCGGGCGAAGACGGACGCGCTGCTCAAGCTCAGCGCCGCCCTGGTCGAGCGGTACGACGGTCAGGTGCCGGCGCGCCTCGACGACCTGGTCACGCTGCCGGGCGTGGGCCGCAAGACCGCCAACGTCGTCCTCGGCAACGCCTTCGACATCCCGGGCATCACGGTCGACACGCACTTCGGCCGGCTCATCCGCAGGCTCGGCTGGACCGAGGAGACCGACCCGGTGAAGGCGGAGCACGCGATCGGCGCGCTCTTCCCCCGCCGCGACTGGACGATGCTCAGCCACCACCTGATCTGGCACGGCCGCCGGGTGTGCC
Source organism: Marmoricola sp. (assembly GCA_035708765.1). GTDB lineage: Bacteria > Actinomycetota > Actinomycetes > Propionibacteriales > Nocardioidaceae > Marmoricola. Next base: position 67,467 of record DASTFI010000115.1, on the reverse strand, counting down.
ACGCCAAGAAGCCCGCCTGCGGCGCCTGCACCGTGGCCACCTGGTGCCCGTCGTACGGCACCGGACCGACGGATCCGGAGGTCGCGGCCGCGCTCGTGAAGACCCAGGGGCCGGCATGAGGTGGCTGCTGGCGGCACTCGTCGCCCTCGCCCTCGTGGCGACCGGGTGCCAGGCAGACCGCGCGCCGCAGGGCGGCGGAGGTGTCGACGTCGACACCCCCGAGCTGCGCGCGGTCAAGGCGCAGGCCGGCATCGCGCCCTGCGCCGCGCCCACCGGGCCGAAGGCGGAGGGCGGCCTGCCGGACGTCACCCTGCCGTGCCTCGGCGGCGGCGACGGCGTGGACCTGGCCCGGCTGCGGGGGCCGATGGTGGTCAACCTGTTCGCGCAGTGGTGCAAGCCCTGTCGTGAGGAGCTGCCGCACTACCAGGCGTTCCACGAGAAGTACGGCGACCGGGTGGCCGTGCTCGGGGTCGACTGGCAGGACACCCAGCCGCTCAACGCGCTCCGGTTGGCCCGCGAGACGGGGGTCACCTATCCGCTGCTCGCCGACCCCGACCCACAGGTCCGCGCCCGCGGGCTGCCCCGGCTGCTGCTCGTCGACGACCAGGGCCGGGTCGCGTTCGACGAGTACGTCGAGATCACGTCGCTGCACCAGCTGGAGGACATCGTCGCCGAGCACCTCGGGGTGCACCCGTGACGGACCGGTCCGGACGCCCCGTCCCGGACTGGATGGTCCCGATCCGCGACAGCGCCCGCACCATCACGGGCGAGGAGATCAGCAGGTTCCTGCCCCCGGAGGACGCTCATGCGCGGCCCGGTGCGGTGCTGATGCTGTTCGGTGAGGGCCCGGCGGGTCCTGACCTCCTGCTCACCGAGCGCGCCCACGACATGCGGTCCCACCCGGGCCAGGTGTCCTTCCCGGGGGGCTCGATCGATCCGGACGACGACGGACCGGTCTCGGCAGCCCTCCGCGAGGCGGAGGAGGAGACCGGCCTGGACCCGGCCGGTGTCGAGGTGCTCGCCTCGCTGCCCCAGCTGTGGTTGCCGCCGAGCAACTTCGCGGTGACCCCGGTCCTGGGCTGGTGGCGTGAGGAGTCACCGGTGCACGTCGTCGACCCGGCCGAGGTGCATGCTGTCCTCCGGGTGCCGCTTGAGGAGCTGCTCGACCCACGCCACCGGGTCACCGTCACGCACCCGGTCGGCTACTCCAGCCCCGGCTTCCTGATCGGTGCGGCGAAGGACCTGGTCCTGTGGGGATTCACCGCCGGACTCATCAACAAGCTGTTCGACCACGTCGGGCTCACCCGCGACTGGGACCCATCGGTGACCCATCCCTTGCCCGACTACATGCTGGGTGTGCGTCAGGATTGACCTCGTCCCGAGCACCGCTCGCCCGGCACCATGAACCGGCACCATGAACCGGCACCATGAACCGGCGAGACGGCCACCGGGACATCGCGCCGCCGTGACGCCCCACCCCGACCGAAGGTGATCATGAACTATCTCGACTGGTTCCTCATCGTGATCGCCTTCCTCTACGCGCTCTCCGGCTACTGGCAGGGCTTCATCGCCGGCGCGTTCGCCACTGTCGGCCTGCTGCTGGGCGGCCTGATCGGCATCTGGCTGGCGCCGGTGCTCCTGGGCGACGCAGCGCCGTCGATCTGGGTGTCCCTGGGTGCGCTCTTCGTGGTGCTGGTGTGCGCGTCGATCGGCCAGGCGGTGCTGCAGTACGCCGGCACGCGGGTCCGCGAGCAGGTGACCTGGCAGCCGGTGCGCGCCCTGGACGCGATCGGTGGTGCCGCCCTGAGCGTGGTCGCGGTGCTCATCGTGACCTGGATGCTGGGCGTCGCGGTGAGTGGCTCACGGATCCCGGCCGTCGCCGACGCGGTCCGGACGTCCGCGGTCCTCAAGGCCGTCAACGACGTGATGCCGCCGAAGGCGCAGGGGGTGCTGCGCTCGTTCGACCGGGTCGTCGGCTCGAGCTTCTTCCCGCGCTACCTCGAGCCGTTCGCGCCCGAGCGCATCGTGAAGGTCGGCCCGGCGCCGCGCACGGTGCTGGCCGATCCGGAGATCGTCGATGCCGCCAGGAGCGTCTACAAGATCCGCGGCAACAACCGGTGCGGCTCCGGTGTGGAGGGCACCGGCTTCCTCTACGCGCCGGACCGGATCATGACCAATGCGCACGTCGTCGCCGGGGTGTCCGACCCGCGCGTCAGCGTGGGGGAGGACGACCTCCCGGCCGAGGTCGTCTACTACAACCCCGAGGTCGACGTCGCCGTGCTCGAGGTCGACCTGGACGGTCCGGTGATCACCTTCGACAAGGGCGGTGAGTCCGGGCAGCCGGCGGCCGTGCTCGGCTACCCCAACGACGGGCCGTTCGACGCCGAGCCCGCCCGGATCCGCAGCGAGCAGCGGCTCCGGTCGCCCGACATCTACGGCAGCGGCACCGTCACCCGCGAGGTGTTCTCCCTGCGCAGCCACATCCAGCCGGGCAACTCCGGCGGCCCACTGGTGTCGCGGTCCGGGAAGGTCCTCGGCGTGATCTTCGCGGCCTCGGTGAGCGACCCGCAGACCGGCTACGCGCTGACGGCCGACCAGGTCGCCCGGGCAGCGGCTCGGGGCATCACCAGCGACGCCGAGGTCAGCACCGGCAACTGCGCCTGAGCCGGACCGTTTCACAGGTGAACATGTGATTTCGGCACTGATCAGTCGAAACTTCGCCGGGTAAGTGCCAATGTCACAGGTGAACCTGTGAAACCGTCACCCGCCGATCGGGCGGTGCGGCAGCGTGCTCGAGCTGTGGGTCAGCGCCGCCTTGGCCGCCTGCGCCTCGGCGATCGTGCGCTGCGGGGCGCGGACCTTCCGCACGCTGCGATAGCCCAGGAAGCCCAGGATCGCGGCCACCAGGAGGTAGAACCCGAAGACGATCAGGAAGCACCAGGCCAGGTCGAGACCCGTCATGTGCACGAAGTAGGCGATCGCCACCGAGAGCATGATGATGCCGAGCACCAGCAGGAATCCCGCGGCGGCGAAGAGCCCCAGGCCGAGCCCGCCGGCCTTCACGCTGAGGCGCAGCTCGGACTTCGCCAGCGCGATCAGCTTGTGCACCAGCTCGCCGGTCTGGCCAATGGCGTCGCTGACCAGCTTCCCGAGGGTCGGCTCCTCACCCACGACGGGATCGCGATGTGCCATGTCCGGTCCTTCCAGCGTCGACGGCAGGCGAGTCTGTGCGCCCGATCTCTGCGCCCGACCCTATCCTCACCGATCCTCGAGGAGCGCGGCGTGCCTGCGGTTGCTGCGCCGCAGGATCGCGGTGGCGAGCAGGGCCGACACGAGCGAGCCCACCAGCACGGCGGCCTTCGCCTCCCCCTGGCGGACGTCGTCGAAGGACAGCTCGGTGACCAGCAGCGAGACGGTGAAGCCGATGCCGCCGAGCACCGAGACGCCGAGCACGTCGCGCCAGGTGACCGAGCTGTCGAGCTCGGCCCTGGTGAACCGGGTGACCAGCCAGGTGCCCCCGAGGATCCCGACCGGCTTGCCGAGCACCAGTCCCAGGACGACGCCGAGCACCAGCGGGTTGGCGTACGTCTTCACGCCACCGGTGACGGTGACGCCGGCACTCATCAGGGCGAAGAACGGCACCGCGAGCACGCTGCTCACCGGCGAGATGCGGTGCTCCAGCCGCTCGGCCGGCGAACGCTGCTCACCGTCGTCGGGCCGCACCCGGGTGAGCAGGCCGAGCACCACGCCGGCGATGGTGGCGTGGATTCCGCTCTCGTGCAGGGCGGCCCAGGCGATGACCGCCAGCGGGACGTAGATGAGGCGGGTGCGCACGCGGGCGTGCTGCATCCAGGCGTAGACGGCGAACGCACCCAGCGCGATGAGCAGGGTCTGCAGGTGGAGCGTCTCGGTGTAGAAGACCGCGATGATCACGATGACCACGAGGTCGTCGACCACCGCCAGGGTGAGCAGGAACGCCCGCAGCTGCGTGGGCAGCGACGAGCCGATCACGGCCAGTACGGCGAGCGCGAAGGCGATGTCGGTCGCAGCCGGGATCGCCCAGCCACGGAGGTTGTCGGTGCCGGTGTTGGCGAGCACGAAGACCACGGCCGGCACGGCGACGCCGCAGCACGCGGCAACGACCGGCACGGCCGCGTCGGCCGGCCGCCGCAGGGAGCCGACGAGGAACTCCCGCTTCAGCTCGAGGCCGGCCAGGAAGAAGAAGACCGCCAGCGCGCCGTCCGCGGCCCAGTGCTGGAGGTCGAGCCAGCCGACCTGTTGGTGCTGCACCGAGCGGTACGACGTGGCGTCGACGTTCGCCCAGAGGAGCGCCACGGCGGCCGCGAGCAGGGCGATGCCACCTCCGACGGTCTCCGAGCGCAGCAGGTCGCCGACGAAGCGACCCTCCGACGATGCGAGCGCGCGGAGGAAGCGGGGACGACGGGCAACGATCATGGGCGCTCTCGGCTCGGCGGCGGGGGTCGGTGAACTCGGTGCCGACCAGACTTCCCGGCGCGCCCTGTGCTGCCCACCCTAGACGACTGGTTCCCAGGGAGTCGCCTGACTGACCGGCATCCCTGGGGAATCACCCGTCCAGAGGCCACCGCCTGGCCGTGTGAGCCGGATGGTGGGGGTTACCGAGTCTGGTCAGGTTTGGAGTCGCTACCGGCCAGATGCGACAATGGGTGCAGTTGGAGGGGAGTATTCCTTCGCGACGACCTCGTCATCACGGACGCCCTCGGGTGATCCCGGAGTCGTCGGTCCGTGCCCGCACAGGGTCGGACGGAAGAGACCTCCGGTGCTGACCCATCCCTGAGAAGCCCGGAGGAACCGCCTTGCACGTCACACCCCTGGTCTGGTGGCTGACCATCGGCATCACCACCGCCATCCTGCTCTTCGACGTCTTCATCGTCGGCCGCCGTCCGCACGAGCCCACCCGTCGCGAGGTGACCCTGGCGCTCGCCTTCTTCATCGGCATCGCGGTTGCGTTCGGGATCGGTGTCTGGGTGATCTCCGGTCACCAGTACGGCACCGAGTTCTTCGCCGGCTGGCTCACCGAGTACTCCCTCTCGGTCGACAACCTGTTCATCTTCCTGATCATCATGGCGAAGTTCGGGGTGCCGCGGCGCTACCAGCAGACCGCCCTGCTGATCGGCATCGTGATGGCGCTGGTGATGCGCGGCATCTTCATCGCGGTGGGCGCGGCGGCGATCAACAACTTCAGCTGGGTGTTCTACATCTTCGGCCTCTTCCTCGTCTACACCGCGGTGAAGCTCGCCAAGGAGGGCGCGGAGGACGAGGACGACTACGAGGAGAACCGGCTGATCAAGTTCGTCGAGACGCACCTGCCGGCGACCTCGACGTGGGACGGCACGAAGCTCCTCACCAAGGAGAACGGCAAGCGGCTGATCACGCCCATGTTCATCGTGGTCCTGGCCCTCGGTACGACGGACCTGCTGTTCGCCCTGGACTCGATCCCGGCGATCTTCGGCCTCACCCAGGAGCCCTACCTGGTGCTGACCGCCAACATCTTCGCGCTGATGGGCCTGCGGCAGCTCTACTTCCTCATCGGCGGGCTGCTCGAGCGGTTGGTCTACCTGTCCTACGGGCTGGCGTTCCTGCTCGCCTTCATCGGCGTCAAGCTGGTGCTGCACGCCATGCACACCAACGAGCTGTCGTTCATCAACGGAGGCCACGGCATCCACTGGGCCCCGGAGATCCCGATCTGGCTCTCCCTGGCAGTCATCGTGGGGACCTTGGTGGTCACGACGGTGCTCAGCCTGCTCAAGTCGCGCAGCATGTCGGAGGAGGAGCGGGACCGTCGTACCGGCCCGCGGCACCCCGACATCGCGCCGCACGAGCACGTCGACCAGGGCTGAGCCCGCGCAAGCCTCAGGACGCCTGAGGGTCCCCGTCACCAGGCGACGGGGACCCTCGGCGTTGTCGAGCCACCGGTCCGGACAGCGGGCCGGTCAGGCCTCGTCGGCGCCGCCCTTGGCCGCCCCCTCCTGGATCAGGTCCATCACCGTGGAGTCGGCGAGCGTGGTGACGTCGCCGACCTCGCGGTGCTCGGCGACGTCGCGCAGCAGCCGTCGCATGATCTTGCCCGAGCGGGTCTTCGGCAGCTCGGGCACCACCATGATCGCCTTCGGCTTGGCGATCGGGCCGATCTCCTTGGCCACGTGGTCGCGCAGTTCCTTGACGACCTCCGGGCCACCGTCGCCGGCGGACTCGCGGAGGATGACGTAGGCCATCACCGCCTGCCCGGTGTCCGGGTCGGTCGCGCCCACCACCGCCGCCTCGGCCACCTTCTCGTGCGAGACGAGGGCCGACTCGATCTCGGTGGTCGACATCCGGTGGCCCGAGACGTTCATGACGTCGTCCACGCGGCCGAGCACCCAGATGTCTCCGTCCTCGTCGAGCTTCGCACCGTCCCCGGCGAAGTACTGCCCCGGGAACCGCGACCAGTAGGTGTCCCTGTAGCGGTCGTCGTCACCCCAGATGGTGCGCAGCATCGCCGGCCACGGCTCGGTGAGCGTGAGGTACCCACCGGAGCCCGGCTTGACGGGCTGGCCCTCGTCGTTGACCACCTGGGCGGAGATCCCCGGGATCGGCGTCATCGCCGAGCCCGGCTTGCTGGCGGTGACGCCGGGCAGCGGGCTGATCATGATCTGTCCGGTCTCGGTCTGCCACCAGGTGTCCACCACCGGGCAGCGGCTGCCGCCGATGGTCTCGCGGTACCAGATGTAGGCCTCGGGGTTGATCGGCTCGCCGACCGACCCGATCACCCGCAGGGAGGACATGTCGAACTGGTCGGGGATGTCGGCCCCCCACTTCATGAAGGTACGGATCGCCGTGGGCGCGCAGTAGAGGATGTTCACCTTGTAGTTCTGGATGATCTCCCACCAGCGGCCCTTGTGCGGGGTGTCCGGGGTGCCCTCGTACATCACCGACGTGGCGCCGTTGGCCAGCGGCCCGTAGACGATGTAGGAGTGGCCGGTGACCCAGCCGATGTCGGCCGCCGTCCAGAAGACGTCGTCGTCCTTGAGGTCGAAGACCGCCCAGTGGGTGTAGGCGACACCGGTGAGGTAGCCGCCGGTGGTGTGCAGGATGCCCTTGGGCTTGCCGGTCGTCCCGGAGGTGTACATCACGTAGAGCGGGTGCTCGGCGTCGAACGCCTCGGCCTGGTGCTCGCTGCTGGCCTTGCCGACCGCGTCATGCCACCAGACGTCGCGGCCCTCGGTCCAGTCCACGTCCTGTCCGGTGCGGCGTACGACGAGCACGTTGCGCACGTCGGGGCACTTGGGCAGCGCCTCGTCGACGGCCGGCTTGAGCGCGGCCGGTGCGCCCCGGCGGTAGCCGCCGTCGGCGGTGATCACCACGCGGGCGTCGCAGTCGTTGATGCGGTCGACGAGGGCCTGGGAGGAGAAGCCGCCGAACACGACGGTGTGTGGTGCGCCGATCCGGGCGCAGGCGAGCATCGCCACCACCGTCTCGGGGATCATCGGCATGTAGATCGCCACGCGGTCGCCGGTCTTCACCCCGAGCTCGGTCAGCGCGTTCGCCGCCTGGCAGACCTCGTCGGTGAGCTGGGCGTAGGTGATGTCGCGGGTGTCGTCCGCGGGCTCGCCGACCCAGTGGTAGGCGATCTTGTCGCCGTTGCCGGCTTCCACGTGCCGGTCGAGGCAGTTGACGGCGGCGTTGATCTTGCCGCCGACGAACCACTTGGCGAAGGGCGCGTCGTCCCAGTCGAGCACCTTGGTCCACTTCGTGTCCCAGGTCAGCCGCTCGGCGGCCTTCTCCCAGAACCCCAGGCGGTCCTCCCGGGCCTGGTCGTAGGCGTCCGCCTTGACGTTGGCGTTCGCCGCCAGGTCGGCGGGCGGCTCGAAGCGGCGCTTCTCGTGGAGGAGGTTGGACAGGGTTTCTTCGGTCATGCGGATCTCTCCCTTGGGCTGGGCTCTTTGCCACTCCACCAGCCCGGCCCCTGACTGGCAAGGGCCGGGCCGGCGGCGCGGTCGGACGTCGGGCGCGTCGTCGTGCTCCGCGACTACCCGCGAGGGGCCGTCGGGACCAGCGCCCGCTTGTGGGTGAAGGCGGTCACGCCGGCGAATGACGCGTACCAGGCGGCGAGGGCGGTGAGGATCCCGAGCCAGCCCCCGGCGTTGTGGAGGCCGCTCGACTCCGCGAACTCGCCCCAGGCCAGCACGAAGAAGGTGATGGTCAGGAGCACGAAGACGGCCAGCACGGCACCGCTCACCCGCGTCGCCGCAACCGTCATGTAGAGCGTGAAGATGCCCCAGGCGAGCAGGTAGAGCCCGACGCCGTTGGCCACCTGGCCGGCCGAGAGGTCGCCCAGGTCCGTCTTGCCGGTCAGCCACCAGAACGACAGCCAGAAGGCGCCGTACGACGTGAACGCGGTGGCACCGAAGGTGTTGCCCTTGGCGAACTCCCACATGCCGGCCGCGAACTGCGCGAGCCCCCCGTAGGCCAGGGCGAGTCCGAAGACGACCGGCTCCGCCTTGACCATGTCGGTGTTCACCACGCTGAGCACGAACGTGGTCAGCGCGAAGGCGCCGAGCCCGAGCGGCGCCGGGTCGGCGAGGTGGGCGCCGGGAGTGATGCCCGACGACACTGCTGCCGGCGGGATTTCGGATGTGGTCATGCTGCTCCTCCACGGTTCGGGGGTGGTCGTCCCGACGCTAGGGAGCCGCGGGCCGGTCGCGGCAGGGGTTACCTGCGGGTTGTCGGTGAGCGGCGCCGGTACGGCGGTGTGTGCGGCGTCACACTGCGACGAGCGGTCCCTTCGACGCGCTGAACGGCGGTCAGGCGCGCTCGACGGAGCCCTCGGGGTGGTAGCTCCCGCGGTCCAGGTCCACGGCCTCGGGCGTGTGCAGCCGCACCATCGTGCTGCCCAGGTGTGCGGGGAGGTGGCGCCTGGTCGCGAGGGACACCGTGACCATGGTGAGGAACGCCAGCGGCACGGTCACCAGGGCCGGCTGCGCCACCACGGCACCGGTCCAGCCGGCCGGCTCCGCGCCGAGCATCACGGACAGGACGGCCGAGGCAGACAGGCCACCGCCGACGAGGAGGCCGGCCAGCACGCCGCGGCTGGTGAGGCCGCGCCACCAGATGCCGAGCAGGAGCAGCGGGCAGAAGGTGGACGCCGCGACCGCGAACGCCAGCTCGACGGCGTGCGCCACGGCCAGTCCGGTGGAGGCCAGGGTGAGCACGAGGGTGGCCAGCGCGGTCGCCACGCCGGCGATGCGGAACGCCCGGACGCCGGTGAACCAGCGACTCACCAGGTCCTGGGAGATGACGCCGGAGACCGACACCACGAGGCCGGACGACGTGGACAGGAAGGCGGCGAACGCTCCGGCGGCGAGCAGCGCGGTGAGCAGGTCGGCGCCGACACCCGAGAGCACCCGACCCGGCAGCTCGAGCACCACCGAGTCGCTGCGCCCGGCGGCGATGAGGTCGCTGGCGTAGACCCGCCCGAGCACGCCGTACAGCGTCGGCAGGAGGTAGAAGGCGCTGAGCATCGCCAGCACCGAGACGGTGGTGCGCCGCGCAGCGCGGCCGTCGCGATTGGTGTAGAAGCGGACCACGACGTGGGGCAGCCCCATGGTGCCCAGGAAGGTGGCCAGGATCAGCGAGTAGGTGAGGTACACCGCGTACCGGCCGCTCATCGGCTCGACCCACGCCGTCGCGTGCAGGCGGCTCGTCACGGCACCGTCGGCCTGCCAGTGCACCAGCACGAACACGATCGGGACCAGCAGCGCGCACAGCTTCAGCCAGTACTGGAAGGCCTGCGCGATCGTGATGCTGCGCATCCCGCCGGAGACGACGTTGGCCAGCACCACGAGCGAGACCAGGACGGCACCGACCCAGACCGGTGCGCCGGTGAGGGTGCGCAGGGTGAGTCCGGCGCCCTGGAACTGCGGGACCAGGTAGAGCACGCCGATGAGCACCACCAGGACGCTGGCCAGCCGCCTGACCCGGATCGACTCGACCCGGAACTCCGCGAAGTCGGGCAGCGTGTAGGCCCGCGAGCGCCGGAGTGGTGCGGCCACGAACACCAGCAGGATGAGGTACCCCGCCGTCCAGCCCACGGGGTACCACAGCATGTCGGCCCCACGCACCAGGACGAGCCCGGCGACGCCGAGGAACGATGCGGCCGACAGGTACTCGCCACTGATGGCCGAGGCGTTGACGACCGGACCGACGGTGCGGGAGGCGACGTAGAAGTCACTCGTGGTCCGGGCGATCCGCAGCCCCACGATGCCCACGACCAGCGTGGCGAGCGAGACGGCGACGACGGCCAGGACGCTGAAGGTGGAGGTCACTGCGGACTGCCTCCGCGTGGGCCCGGCCTCATCGGGGCCCGACCAGGTCGTCGAAGTCGCGCTCGTTGCGCTCGGCCCGGCGGACGTAGAACCAGGCCAGGGCGATCAGCAGCGGGTAGACGAGGAAGCCCAGCAGCAGCCACGGCAGCGGGATCCCGAGGATCTCGACCCGGCGCAGCGCCGGCCAGCCGCGGAAGAGCAGCGGCAGGCTCCCGACCGTCACCGCCAGCACGGCCACCACCGCCAGCGCGAGCCGGAACTGGGCCCGCATCAGCGAGCGCATGTAGACCTCGCCGATCTCCGACTGCCGGTCGATCTCCGCGGCCACGCTGGTGTGCCGCGGCCGGCCGGTCCGGGGACTGGTCACCCGGACCCGTTCTGGTCGCTGGTCGGTCATCGCGGTGCCCTCACGCTCGTCCCTCGCGGTGCCCTCACGCTCGTCCCTCGCGGTGCTTGCGCAGGAGCTCGCGGAGCATCGGCGACTGCCGGCGGCTCACCCGCAGCTCGCGGCCGTCGACCACCACGGTGCAGCGGCCGCCCTCGATCCGGACCGACTCGACATGGGTCAGCGCCACCAGCAGGGAGCGGTGGATCCGGATGAAGCCGGCGTCGGTCCAGCGTGCCTCGAGGGCGCTGAGCGGCAGCCTGACGAGGTGGCTGCCGCTGGTCGTGTGCAGCCGTGCGTAGTCGCCCTGAGCCTCGACGTACTGCACGTCGGTTCGGTTGACGAACCTGGTCACCCCGCCGAGCTCGACGGGGATGGTGTCGTCGTCGAGGACCGGGCTCCCGGCGTCCTGGATGCGACGCACCGCCTCGCGGAGCCGGTCGACTCGGATGGGCTTGAGCACGTAGTCGACCGCACGGAGGTCGAACGCGTCGACGGCGTGGGCGCTGTGCGCGGTGACGAACACGATGGGCGGTGGCGTGCGGAAGTTGCGCAGCACCTCCGCGAGCTCGAGCCCGGTGAGCCCGGGCATCGCGATGTCGGCGAACACCGCGTCGGGCGGGTCCTCGCGCAGCAACCGCAGCGCCTGGGTCGCCGACGTGCAGCCGACCACCTCGGCCACCCGGTCGTCCTGGCGCAGCAGGAACGTGAGCTCGTCGAGGGCGGGCTCCTCGTCGTCGACCACGAGGACGCGCAGGCCCGGCGTCGGAGGTGTGGTCACGGGCGGACTCCCGGGGCGAACTTGGGCACGCGGACGGTGACCTTCGTGCCGGCGCCGGGCGCCGTCTCCACGACGAGGCCGTAGTCGTCACCGAAGGCAGAGCGCAGCCGCTCGTCCACGTTGCCCAGGCCGACGCTGTCCATCGATCCGTCGCCTGCCAGCGCTCGCCGTACGCGCTCGGGATCCTCCCCGACACCGTTGTCCTCGACGGTGATGAGGGCCTCGTGGTCGTGGTCCTCGGCGAGGATGGTGATCCGGCCCCCTTCGGGCAGGCCCGCGAGCCCGTGCCGCACCGCGTTCTCCACCAGCGGCTGCAGCGACAGCACGGGCACGGTGACGGGCAGCACCTCGGGCGTGATCCGCAGGGTGACCGCGAGCCGCTCGCCGAAGCGGGCCTGCTCCAGGGCGAGGTAGCGCTCGATGGAGCGCAGCTCCTCCTCCAGGGTGGTGAACTCGCCCAGCCGCTGGAAGGAGTAGCGGGTGAACTCGGCGAACTCCACCAGCAGCTCGCGAGCCCGGTCGGGGTCCGTGCGCACGAACGACGCGATGGCGTTCAGCGCGTTGTAGAGGAAGTGTGGCGAGATCTGCGCCCGGAGCGCCCGCACCTCTGCTTCCATCAGCCGGGTCCGGGACGCGTCGAGCTCGGCGAGCTCGAGTTGTCCGGCCACCCACCGGGCCAGCTCCGACGTGGCCCGGACGAGGCCGGCCGAAGCGCCTGTGGACCAGGCCTGGAGCGTCCCGACCACCCGCTCCTCCACGATGACCGGACTGACCACCACGCTGCGCACCGGACAGGTCGGGTCGGTGCACGGCAGCTGCCGGTGCGGGACCACCGTGGTCGCCCCGTCCGCCACGCCGTGGCTGGCCATCGCGCCGGCCTGCTCCTGGTGCCCTGCGGAGGACCCGTCCCAGGCGAGCAGGGACACCGTGTCGGTCAGGGCGACGGCGCGACTGTTGAGCAGCTGGCGCAGGTGCTTGACCGAGTGCTCGGCCGACTCGCGGGTCAGGCCGGTGCGCAGCGCTCCGGTCATCAACGAGGCGGTGTGCAGCGTGCGGAAGGTGGCGCGGTCCGCCTCGCTGCCCAGGTGCCTGCGCCACATGGGCTCAGCGTAGGCCGCGGTGGCTTCACCGGAAGTCGATCAGCGTGGTCCCCGGGTCCTCGGGCGGTTCGCCGGCCTCGGCCGGAGTGTCGGCCGGAGTGTCGGCCTGATGGTGCGTCGGGTCGCCGCCCGGGCCGTCGCCGTGCGGGGCGTCGCGCGCACTCTCCTCCGGTACGGCGGCGACCGCCGGTCGGGTGGGCGGCTCCTGATGGCGTACGACGGCCCGGAAGCACGTGGTCAGGTAGGGGAGCCGCATGCCGTCCGGGCCACGACCGTAGTCGTCGTACAGCGCCCGGACCTGCTCCAGCACCGCCGCACGCTCGGTCTCGTCGAGCACGGCGATGGCCGACCTCGAGCGCACCAGGTCGAGCAGTGCGGGCAGGGTCAGGTCGGACCAGAAGCGGTAGTGGGTGTCCTCGACCCAGCCGAAGTGCGGGGTCTCCTCCAGCGGCTGGATCTCGGGCTGCAGCCTCGGCTCGCGGCCGATGACGTCCCCGAGCCGGCGGACCCACGGGATGCTCTCGTCGCGGAAGTTCCAGACCAGCGCGATCCGGCCTCCCGGACGCAGCACCCGGGCGATCTCGGCCAGGGCCACGTCGTGGTCGAACCAGTGGAAGGACTGTGCGCAGACGACCACGTCGGCGGAGCGGTCCGGGGCGGGGATCGCCTCGGCGGTCGCCACCGCCGTCCGGGCTCCCGGGACACCTGCCTGCAGGTGCGCCAGCATCTCGACGGACGGGTCCACGGCGAGCACGTCGTGGCCGGCCTCGACCAGCAACCGGGTCAGCTTTCCGGTGCCCGCGCCGAGCTCCACCACCGAGACGGGGCTGTTGCCGACGAGCCAACCGACCGCCTCGGGCGGATAGGACGGTCGGGCCCGGTGGTAGGCGTCGGCGACGCCGCCGAAGGAGGTCGCGTGCGCCTTGCGCCACGCGAGATCCCGGGTGCGGTCGTCCTGGCTCATGGTGCCGCCGAAACTACCCGATACCCTCCGGCTGTGCCTGACCCGCAGAGCCAGCCGGACCCGCTGCAGTGGCTGACCACCCTCGAAGGGGTTCCGTCGGCGTTCGCCGCGGCCCGTGACGGCATCGACGCGATGCTGCGCGACCGGGGATTGCGCCGGACCACTCCGCAGCAGACTGCCGAGTCGCTGCTGCGGGGAGCCCGGGCGAGTGCGGTCCTCGAAGGGTCGGCCAGCACGCTGGCGGAGGTCCGTGCCGGCGAGGGTGACGAGATTGCGGCCGCAGCCCTGCGGCTCAACACGTCGCTGCTGGCGCTGGTGCCGGTCCTGGACTCCACGCCACTGCAGGCGCTGGCCCGCCTGCACGCGCTGGTCGGCAAGGGCAGCGTCCCCGAGGACCGCCTGGGGCGGCCGGCCTCGCCGGAGGCCGCGGAGAGGCTGGCCACGCTCGGCCAGAGCCTGCTGCACACCACGGCGCCTGCCCTGCTCGTCGCCGCCCTCGCGCATGCCGAGATCGCGACGTCGGGCGCGTTCGCCTCGCACAACGGCCTGGTCGGCCGGGCCGCCGAGCGGCTGGTGCTGGTCGCCAGGGGGGTCGACCCGGCGTCGGTCGTCGTACCCGAGGCCGGCCACCTCGCCCTGCGCGCGGAGTACGAGTCGAACCTCCGCGGCTACCGCGACGGTGGCCGCGCCGGGCTGCACTCCTGGCTGCTGTACGCCGCGGAGGCGTTCGTCAAGGGCGCGGAGGCCGCACCGCTGCAGGCCTGAGCCGACGCGCCCGACGGCCGCACAGATGAGCGGCACCAGGCGAACCCGGTGCCGCTCGTAACACACGATCCGGCTACCAAGCGTGCTGTCTTCTTCGTTGCCCCGGGAGTCTCCCGATGACAAGCGCCCTGTAGGAAGGGTGGATCGCCGCGTGGGTACCGGAATCGTGTGCTGGTCTGGAGTTGTCCTCCTTGTGTAACCCGTCGCGCCACCGCGATCAAGGGTTGACTTTCCCGGCGTGGTGCGGGCGCGCGCGTCCCGGGGCTGCTCAGGAGCGCCGCAGCGACGCCAACGGGGGCCGCGGTGCGGGCGCCCGGCGCCGCGCCCGGTGGGCGCCGATCCACACCGCCGCCGCGAGGGCGCCGACGCCGGCCACCCCGAGCGCGGCGAGCGTCGGTCTCGCCGGCGGCAGCTTCATCCGGCTGCGCAGCGCGACCGGCTTCTCGAACACCAGGATCGGCCACTCCCGCTCCCGGGCGACCCGGCGCAGGTCCTTGTCCGGGTTGACGGCGTAGGGATGCCCGACGGCCTCGAGCATGTGCACGTCGGTCATGGAGTCGCTGTAGGCGTAGGACCGGGTCAGGTCGTAGCCCCGCTTGCGCGCCAGGTCGGTGATCGCCTTGGCCTTGTTCTCGGCGTAGGCGTAGAACCGGATGTTGCCGGTGTACTTGCCGTCCTCGTCGATCTCGAGGTGTGTTGCCACGACGTGGTCGGCACCGAGCATCTCGCCGATCGGCTGGACCAGCTCCACGCCGCTCGTGGAGACGATGATGACGTCGCGGCCGGCGGCGTGGTGCCTCTCGATCAGGTTGACCGCCTCGTCGTAGACGAGCGGATCGATCTTGTGGTGCACCGTGTCGGCCACGATGTCGCGCACTGTCTGCACGTCCCACCCCGCGCTCAGCTGCGACATGAGCTGGCGCATCTTCTCCATCTGGTCGTGGTTGGCACCGCCGACGAGGTAGACGAAGTGCGCATACGCGCTGCGCAGCACCGCCACCCGGGAGATCAGCCCGCCGGCCTGGAACTCCTTGCTGAAGGCAAAGGTGCTCGACTTGGCGATGATCGTCTTGTCGAGGTCGAAGAACGCTGCCGTGGGGCGGCTCATGGCGCCAGTCTAGGAACTCCCCGTACGCCGACCGGACCGGCTCGCGGACCGCTCACAGGAGATCCGCGAGATGGCCGCGGCAAGGGGCGGCGCCCTCGGTCTCGCGGGGCGGTACCGCGTCGGGACGGAGAGTCTCGACATCCGCAGCCGGACGGAGCTCACTGCCACGATCACCGTCCACCAGCACACCGGCGCGCTCAGGACGGCTGACCACGAAGCGTTCACAGGCGGCCCGCACCGATCGGTTGTCCACAGGACGGTCGCCGCCGGCGCGCCGTCGTGGATCCGACGGCCGACGATCGGGCGCATGATCGAGACGCGTCCGCTGCTCCTGACCGATGACGACCTGCTCCGGGCCGAGGTGATCCGCCTCGCTGCCGCGGCAGGGGTGGTTCCCCAGGTTGCTCGTGAGGCGGGCGCGGCGTTGGCGAGTTGGGCGGCCGCCTCCGTCGTGCTCGTCGGTGCCGACCGGGCGGCACCGATGGCCGCGATGCGACCGCCGCGCCGCGCCGGTGTGCACGTGCTGGGCGCGCGGCCGCTGGGGGACGAGGTGTTCCGGGACGCGCTCGCCTGCGGTGCCGAGACGGTCGCGGAGCTGCCCGCGTCGGAGACCTGGCTGGTCGAGCTGCTGACCGACAGTGCGGACGGCCGCGGCGGCACCGGGCAGGTCGTCGGCGTGGTGGGCGGCTGTGGCGGTGCCGGGGCGACGAGCTTCGGCGCTGCCCTGGCCGAGGCCTGCGCACGGCACGCGCCGACCCTGCTGGTCGACGCCGACCTGCAGGGACCCGGTGTCGATCGCGTGCTGGGCCTCGAGAGCGCACCCGGCATCCGATGGGACGCGCTGGTGCAGGTCACCGGGCGGCTCAGCGCCCGGTCGTTGCGAGGTTCGGTGCCCAGCCGCGGCCGTCTCGGGGTGCTCAGCTGGCCGGCGGACCGCCCGCGGGGGTTGCCGCTGTTCGCGGTGCGCGAGGTGCTCTCCGCCGCGGTCCGGGCGTACGACGTCGTCGTGGTCGACGTGGCCAGGCACCCCGACCCGGTGGGCGACGAGATCCTCGCCCGGTGTGACCATGTCGTGCTCGTCTCGACCCTCACCGTGGCAGCGGTCGCAGCAGCGGGACGTACCGCGGCGCGGATCCCCCAGGCGGCTCGTCGCCACCTCGTCACGCGAGGGAACGCAGCCGGGGTGGCACCGGAGGAGGTGGGCCGGGTGCTCGGGATGCCCTTGTTGGCGGCGATGCGCGACCAGCGTGGCCTCGACGAGGCCGTCGACCTCGGTGCCGGTCCCAGCAGGTCCGCGCGCGGTCCGCTCGTGCGGGCAGCGAGGAGTGCCGGCGCGGTGCTCCTGGGCGACACGCAGGAGTCGGCGGCATGAGCCTCCTGTCGGAGGTTCCCGACGACGTGCTCCACGCGGTGCGCGAGCGCCTCTCCCACGACGCCGCGCCGCTCAGCCCGCACCTGGTGGCGCAGGCGCTGCGCGAGCACGGCACGCCGGTCGGGGACGCAACGGTGCTCGCGGTGCACGACGCGTTGCGTCGCGACGTCGTCGGCGCCGGGCCCCTGGAGCCGCTGCTGCGCGAGGACGGCGTGACGGACGTGCTGGTCAACGGCGCCGACAGCGTCTGGGTCGACCGGGGCGACGGCCTCGAGCGGACGTCGGTGCGCTTCGGTGACGATGCGGCCGTGCGCCGGTTGGCGCAACGGCTCGCAGCCGCTGGTGGTCGACGCCTGGACGATGCCTCGCCGTACGTCGACCTGCGACTGCCCGACGGCACCCGCTTCCACGCCGTGCTGGCGCCGCTGGCCCGTCCCGGCACGCTGCTGTCGCTGCGGGTGCCACGACGCCGGGTGTTCGACCTCGACGAGCTGGTCGCGGACGCAGTGGTGTCCCGCGAGGGGGCCGAGCTCCTGGCCGGCATCGTCGAGCGCCGCCTCGCCTTCCTCGTCAGCGGCGGCACCGGCTCGGGCAAGACGACCTTGCTCAACGCGCTCTTGTCACGGGCTGACCACGACGACCGTCTGGTGCTCGTCGAGGACGCCAGCGAACTGCGTCCCGACCACCCGCACGTGGTCGCGCTCGAGGCGAGGCCGGCCAACATCGAGGGTGCCGGCGCCGTCCCGCTCCAGGCGCTGGTGCGGCAGGCGCTCCGGATGCGGCCCGACCGGTTGGTGGTCGGCGAGGTTCGCGGCGCCGAGGTCGTGGACCTCCTGGCGGCGCTGAACACCGGTCACCAAGGAGGCTGCGGCACCATCCACGCCAACTCCGCCACCGATGTCCCCACGCGGGTGGAGAGCCTTGCCCTGGTCGCGGGCCTGACCCGGGAGGCCGCGCACAGCCAGCTCGCCTCGGCGCTGGACCTGGTGGTCCACCTCGACCGAGACGGCCGGCGGCGCCGGCTGCTCCGGGAGATCGGAGTGGTGGTGCGCAGCGGGGCGTCCGGTGAGCGGACCACGGTCGTGGCGGCCGTCAGCTTCGACGACGACCGGCGCTGGTCCGACGGTCCCGGGCTCGACCGGCTCGACGAGCTCTTCGGCCGATGATGGTCACAGCGGTGCTCGCGGCCACGTGTGCGGGCGGTGCGGTTGCGGCCGCGTTGTGGCCCTCGGGTCGGCCACCCGTGGCCCGAGCCCGTCCCCTCGACGAGCGTCGATCGCGTCGGCTGCTGGCCGGGGCCGTCGGTGGCGCGCTCCTGGCGATGCCGCTCTGGCTGCACGGGCGACAGCTCGCGGTGACGATCATCGGGTTGGCCACCGCGCTCGCCGTCGGACAGCTCGTGGACCGGTCCCGGCGCAACCGGGCGGCCGAGGCACGCTCCGACCGGGTGCTCGCCGCCTGCGAGGCGCTCGCCGGCGACCTGGCGGCCGGCGAGCCGCCGTCGCGGGCGCTCGCCCGGATGGCGCACGAGTGGCCGGAGCTCGCGCGCGCCGCGCGGGCGGCCGAGCTGGGAGCAGACGTCCCGAGCGCCCTCCGCGCGCTCGCCACCGCGCCCGGAGCCGGCCAGCTCACGGTGGTGGCCGCCGCCTGGCAGGTCGCGCACGAGTCCGGTGGGCGACTGGCGCCCGCGGTGTCTCGGGCCGCTCGGGGTGTCGCCGAGCAGCGCACCGTCCGACGACTGCTCCGGGCCGAGCTCGCCTCGGCCCACGCGACGGCGCGGCTGCTGGCCGCGCTGCCGCTGGTCATGGTGCTGATGGGTCGCGGCATCGGGGCGGATCCCGTGCACTTCCTGGTCGCGACACCGGTCGGCCTGGGTTGCCTGGCGGCCGGGCTGCTGCTGAGCTACCTCGGCGTCCTGTGGCTCGACCGGATCGCCGCGGGAGTGCTGCGGTGACTGGTCCGATGGTCGCCGCGCTGGTCGCCGCCGTGGGCGCTGCCGGGGCAGCCGCCCTCCTCACCGGCCCTGCCCACGCTCGGCCGCGCCACTCCGCGGCCGATGCCCGGAGCAGTGCAGTCGTCGAGACGGCGTCGCTGGCCCTGCGGCTGCGGCCGCTCCTGGCCGGCTGTGCCTTCGTGGGGGCGTGGGTGTTCGTGGGCGGAACGATCGGGATGCTGGTCGGTGGTGGCGCCGCCGTCACGGCATGGCGGGTGATCGGTGGCGCAGAGAGTCCGGCCGCGCGGCGGCAGCGGGAGGAGCTCGAGCGCGCGTTGCCCCTGGGAGTCGACCTCCTGGCCACCTGCCTGAGCAGTGGCGCCGCTGTCGAGGGCGCGCTGCAACGGGTGGCGGACGCCGTCGGCGGCCGGCTCGGCGACCGGCTGCTCGCCATCCGGCACCGACTGGCCCTGGGGGTCGATCCCGCCAGTGTGTGGGAGCAGGTGGCCGGTGACCCGGTGCTGGGCCCGTTGGGTCGGTCGATCGCCCGCTCGTACGGATCCGGTGCCTCGGTCGTGGACGCCGTCGAGTCGCTGTCCGCCGATCTCCGCGAACGGGCCCGCACGGACGCCGAGGTCCGGGCGAACTCCGTGGACGTGAAGGCCGCCGCGCCCCTCGGCGCGTGCTTCCTGCCCGCGTTCGTGCTCCTCGGAGTGGTGCCCCTCGTGGCCGGGGTGGTCGGTCAGCTGGAGCTCTTCGGTTGAGGTGGGCGGCAGGCCACCAAGCGTCCACAGGCAGCTCCTGCGGGGTGGTTCTCCACCGCTCCGGAACTCGTCGTGGCGAGCCGGCCGCAACAACGGAAACCTCATCCCTGCAAGGGAAAAATCGCTCCCGATCCCGGGAGCCGGACAACACAGGAGTGGACATGGAGCGGATCAACAACCTGCGGACCGAGGCCGGTGCCAGCACCGCGGAGTACGCCGCCGTCACCTGCGGCGGTGTCGGCCTGGCCGGCGTGCTCATCAAGCTGCTCACCAGCGACTTCGGCCAGTCGCTCATCACGGGGATCTTCGACCACGTGATGGACCTGCTGCCCTTCTGAGGAGACGTCGGTGGCGGGAGCACGCCGGGGCATCGGCTCCCGCCGCCGGTCCCTCGATCGCAGGAAGAGGAGGTGACGCGATGGAGCAGGACGAGGATGGCGCGGTCACCGCGGAGGCGGCGGTGGTCCTGCCGGTGCTGGCGCTGCTCGCCCTGGTGCTCGCGTGGTTCGTGACCCTGGGTGTGGCCCAGGTGCGCGCGACCGACGCCGCCCGGGAGGTGGCCCGGGCCCTGGCACGTGGAGACGCGCAGGGCAGCAGCCTTGCACTGGGCGAGCGGGTGGCACCTCAGGGAGCCCGCTTCCGCGTCTCGCACCGCAGCGGGACCGTGGTGGTCGAGGTCACGGTGCCGGTGCGGGCCCCGCTCGACGTGCTGGGCTTCCTGCCGGAGCGGCAGGTCTCCACGCAGGCCGTCGCGCTCGAGGAGAGTCCGTGAGTCGGTCGCAGGGCTTGTCCGACGAGGCTGGACTCGCCGTCGTGTGGGCGATCGCCCTGGTCGGACTGCTGACGACGGTGGCGCTCGTCTGCGTCGGCGTCGGTGGGCTGGTCCAGGTGCACCGCCGGGCACAGTCCGCCGCCGATCTGTCTGCGCTCGCCGGGGCGGGCGCCCTGCGCGACGGGTCTCCCGCGTGTCCGGTTGCCGCGCGGATCGCGCAGCGCAACGACGGCCGGTTGACCAGCTGCAGGGTGGCGGGGTCCACGGTCTCGGTGCAGGTCGAGGTCACCGCACCCGGGCTGCTCGGGCACAGCCCCGGGCTGCGGGCCCGCTCGGTCGCGGGGCCGTCCACCCCGGCGGTTGCGCCGGCCGGCTGACGAGGGAGTCAGGTGCATCCGTTGCCCGATGTCGTTGCCGGTGTTGGTTGCCGGTGTTGGTTGCCGGTGTTGGCCCGGCCGCGGTGGTCACACCGTCGGGTGGGCGGACAGCCCGAACGGGTCAGTGCTGAGGTGCCGTGGACAGGAGCACGTCGAGCAGCACCAGCGCACCCGCTTTGTCGAGCGGGCTGTTCTGGTTGCCGCACTTGGGTGACTGCACGCAGGACGGGCATCCCTCGATGCAGGTGCACGCCGCGATGGCCTCGTGGGTGGCCCGCAGCCAGCTCGGGGCCGTGCGGAAGCCACGCTCGGCGAATCCGGCGCCGCCCGGATGGCCGTCGTGGACGAAGACGGTGAGCTGGCCGGTGTCGGCGTGCCGGGCCGTGGAGACGCCACCGATGTCCCACCGGTCGCAGGTCGCGAAGAGCGGCAAAAGACCGATGGCGGCGTGCTCGGCCGCGTGCGCGGCTCCCGGTACGTCGCGGGCGTGGAGCCCGGACTGCTGCACCAGGTCGTCGGGCAGCGTCCACCAGGTGGCGACGGTCTCCAGCGTGCGCTCGGGCAGGTCGAGGGGTTCCTCACCGAGCACCTCGCCGCCGGGGACTCGGCGCTTCAGGAACGACACGACCTGGTGCGCCACCCGGACCGAGCCCAGGCTGATCCGGGCCGGCCCCCATTGCTCGTGCTCGTGCTCGGAGAGGACGGTGATGTCGGTGACCTCCCGGGCGCTGGTCGAGTAGTCGACGCTCGTCGGGGTGAGCAGGGCCACCGACTCGTCGAGGTCGAGCTCCAGGACGAGCCAGGTGTCGCCCTGGTGGAGGTAGACCGCCCCGGCGTGCACCGTGCCGTGCGAGGAAGCATGGTCGACCGTGCCGATCACCCGGCCGGTGGCGTTGTCCACGAGCCGGACCGGCGCACCGCCCGTCGAGCGGAGGTCGGCCAGGTCGCTGGCCCGGCGGCGGTCGGTCCAGAACCAGCCACGGGGACGGCGGCGCAACAGCCCGGCCTCGGTGAGGGCGTCGACCGCCGGCCTGGCTGCCGGCCCGAAGATGCCCAGGCCGTCCTCGGTCAGCGGCGACTCGGCGGCCGCGGCGCACAGGTGCGGGCCGAGCACGTAGGGGTTGTCCGGATCGAAGACCTGGGCCTCCAGCGGCTTGCCCAGCAGGCTCTCCGGGTGGTGCACGAGGTAGGTGTCGAGCGGGTCGTCACGCGCGACCAGCACGCCGAGTGCATCGCCGCGGTCGCGGCCGGCGCGGCCGACCTGCTGCCAGAGCGCTGCCCGGGTGCCCGGGAACCCCCCGAGCACCACCGCGTCGAGACCGGAGATGTCGATGCCGAGCTCGAGCGCGTTCGTGGCCGCGACCGCCATCAGCTCGCCGCTGCGGAGCGACTGCTCGAGGGTGCGCCGATCCTCGGGCAGGTAGCCGCCCCGGTAGGCGGCCACCCGACGCGCCAGCGACGGGTCGATCTCTGCCAGCGCCCGGCGCACGGCCAGCGCGACCGTCTCCGCCGATCGCCGGGAGCGGGTGAACGCGAGTGTCCGGACGCCCTCGACGACCAGATCGGTGACCAGGTCCGCCACCTCGGCACCGACCGCCCGTCGGACCGGCGCGCCGTTCTCACCGTCGTACGACACCAGCGGTGGTTCCCAGAGCCCGAGTGCCACCCGGCCACGCGGGGAGCCGTCCTCGACGACCGGCACCACCTCGAGGCCGGTCATCCGTGAGGCGGACACCTCCGGCTCCGCCACGGTGGCGGAAGCGAGCACGAACGTCGGTCGGGCGCCGTACAACGCGCAGACCCGCCGCAGCCGCCGCAGGATCTGGGCGGTGTGCGCCCCGAAGACGCCGCGGTAGTGGTGGCACTCGTCGACCACGACATAGCGCAGGGCGCCGAAGAAGCGTGACCAGCGCTCGTGCACCGGCAACAGCGACCGGTGCAGCATGTCGGGGTTCGTCAGCACGTACTCCGCGTGCTCGCGGGTCCAGTCGCGCTCCTCGCGGGTCGAGTCACCGTCGTGGGTGGACACCCGCAGCCCCGGCAGGCCGAGCGCACGCAGGGCACTGAGCTGGTCCTGGGCGAGGGCCTTGGTGGGGGACAGGTAGAGGACCGCCGCGCCGCGCTGTCCACGAGCGCCCCGGTCCCGGGTGATGTCGGAGAGGGCCGGCAGCTGGTAGGCCAGTGACTTGCCCGAGGCGGTGCCGGTCGCGATCACGGTGTGCACGCCGCCGTGGGCCTGCTCCGCGGCGACGGCCTGGTGCGACCACGGCCGGTCGACGCCGGTACGGCGAAAGGCCGCCACCACGTCGGGATGGGCCCAGGCCGGCCAGTCCGCCGGGCAAGCGGCACGCGCGGGCAGCCAGCTCAGGTGGGTGAGCCGCTCGGACCGGTGTGGTCCGGCGGTGAGCCGCTCGAGGAGCTGTTCGATCGGCGGGCCGGGCACGTGTCCGAGTCTCCCAGTCCGTCCCGACACGGAGCCGCCCGGCCGGTCGTTGTTCCTCGGAGGCGGCTGGCCGCGCCGCGGCGGCATGGTTGAATACGAAGGTCAGTTGCCGTGAGCACCGGGGGTGCCCCACCTCCGCAGCTAGGGAGAACCTGTGGACCTGTCGCTGGAGACCCGAGAGGTCGGCGGCCGCGCGGTCGTTGCCGTGGGCGGCGAGATCGACGTCTACACCGCGCCGAAGCTGCGCGACAAGATCACCGAGCTCGTCGCTGCCGGCCACCACGACATCGTCGTGGACATGGAGAACGTCGACTTCCTCGACTCGACCGGCCTGGGGGTGCTCGTCGGTGGCCTGAAGAAGGTGCGCGCCGAGAACGGCTCGATGCAGATCGTCTGCGGGCAGGACCGCCTGCTGAAGATCTTCCGGATCACCGGCCTGGCCAAGGTCTTCACCATCCACGCCACCCTCGACGAGGCGCTCCGCGGCTGACTGGCCGCATCCTGCTCACGTGACGCCGGTCACCCCGGCGGTGTGATCTGCCTGACCCACCGCTAGAGTCCGTGGCGGTCTGTCAGACGAATCACTTCGAGGAGAATCATGGCCGGGCCCATCCCCGCTTCGATCACACACCTCGACGGCGGCAACCTCGCGCTGGTCTTCATCGTGGCCGCGATCGCGCTCGGCGCGCTCGGCATGGCCTGGATGTTCCGCGGCGAGGTGCTGGCTGCCGGCGAGGGCACCGACAACATGCGGAACATCGCCCACGCGGTCCAGGAGGGCGCCAACGCCTACCTGACCCGTCAGTTCCGGACGCTGGGCATCTTCGCCGCGATCGCGTTCTTCGCGCTGCTCGCGCTGCCCGCCGACGACTGGGGGGTCCGGATCGGCCGCTCGCTGTTCTTCCTGCTGGGCGCCGGCTTCTCCGCCTCCGTGGGCTACCTCGGCATGTGGCTCGCGGTGCGCGCCAACCTGCGCGTTGCCTCGGCCGCCAACACCGAGGGTCGCGACCCAGCGATGAACATCGCCTTCCGCACCGGCGCGTTCGTCGGCATGCTCACCGTCGGCCTCGGCCTCCTCGGTGCCGCCGTCGTCGTGCTGATCTTCGGCTCCGCGGCACCCCACGTCCTCGAGGGCTTCGGCTTCGGCGCGGCCCTGCTCGCCATGTTCATGCGGGTCGGCGGCGGCATCTTCACCAAGGCCGCCGACGTCGGCGCCGACCTGGTCGGCAAGGTCGAGAACAACATCCCCGAGGACGACCCGCGCAACGCCGCCACCATCGCCGACAACGTCGGCGACAACGTGGGTGACTGCGCCGGCATGGCCGCCGACCTGTTCGAGTCGTACGCCGTGACCCTGGTCGCGGCGCTGATCCTCGGCTCGCAGTTCCTCGGCGACAAGGGCCTGGTCTTCCCGCTGATCATCCCCGCGATCGGCGCTCTGACCGCCGTGCTCGGGGTCTACCTGTGCAAGCCCAAGGCCGGCGAGAGCGGTCTGGTCACCATCAACCGGGCGTTCTACATCTCCGCGGCGGTCGCCGCGGTCGCGTCGGTCATCGCCTCGTTCGTGTTCCTGCCGACCCAGTGGGGCGGCGACCTGCCGCAGGGCGCGACCGCAGACGTGAGCCCCGCGATGCTGGCTGCGGGTGCGGTCGTCATCGGCATCGTGCTGTCGGCCGCCATCCTGGCGCTCACCGGCTACTTCACCGGCACCGAGCACCGTCCGGTCAAGGACGTCGGGAAGACCTCGCTCACCGGGGCGGCGACTGTCATCCTCTCCGGCCTGTCGGTCGGCTTCGAGTCAGCCGTCTACACCACCATCGTCATCGGAGCCGCCGTCTTCGGGGCCGCCCTGCTGGGTGGCGCCTCCGGCTTCGCGGCGCTGTTCGCGGTGGCGCTGGCCGGCACCGGCCTGCTGACCACCGTCGGCGTCATCGTCGCGATGGACACCTTCGGCCCGGTCTCGGACAACGCCCAGGGCATCGCCGAGATGTCGGGCGACGTGCACGGCGAGGGCGCCCAGATCCTCACCGAGCTCGACGCGGTCGGCAACACCACCAAGGCGATCACCAAGGGCATCGCGATCGCGACCGCCGTCCTGGCGGCGAGCGCACTGTTCGCGTCGTACATCACCTCCGCCATCGAGGCCGCCGGCGACGCCGGCGGGGTCGACGCCGGCGAGTTCTTCAACCTCTTCCAGGTCTTCGACGCCAAGCTCATCGTGGGCGTCCTCCTGGGTGCGGCCGTGGTGTTCCTGTTCTCCGGCCTGGCCATCAGCGCCGTCGGCCGCGCCGCCGGCGCCGTGGTCTTCGAGGTGCGTCGCCAGTTCCGCGACATCCCCGGGATCATGGAGGGCACCGGGCGTCCGGAGTACGGCAAGGTCGTCGACATCGTGACCAAGGACTCGCTGCGCGAGCTGGCCACCCCCGGCCTGCTGGCGATCCTGGCGCCGATCGCGGTCGGTTTCGGGCTGGGCATCGGCCCGCTGGCCGGGTTCCTGGTCGGCGCGATCGCGTGCGGCACCCTGATGGCGGTGTTCCTGGCCAACTCCGGTGGCGCGTGGGACAACGCCAAGAAGCTGGTCGAGGACGGCTACCACGGCGGCAAGGGCTCCGAGGCCCATGCCGCGACGGTCATCGGCGACACGGTCGGCGACCCGTTCAAGGACACCGCCGGGCCGGCGATCAACCCGCTGATCAAGGTGATGAACCTCGTCTCGCTGCTGATCGTGGCGGCGATCGTGAACCTCACCTACGGCGCCAACGAGAACGACGCGGTCCGCATCATCATCGCGCTCGTGGCGGCCGGCGGCATCGTGGTCGCGGTCTACGTCTCCAAGCAGCGCTCGGTGGCCATCGGGGACGACGACGACACCACCCCGGCCGCTCCGGCGGCCGGCGACCCGGTCGCTCCGGCGGACCCGGTCGATCCGCCGACCCAGCCGATGGAGCCGGTTGCGCCCCAGAAGTGAGCCGGCAGTGAGCCGGAAGTGAGCCAGCAGTGACCTGCTGAGCTGCACCGGACCGGGCAGTGTCCCGTCGCCCCGCGCGACGCGACACTGCCCGGTCGTCGTTCCGAGGCTCGGTGGGTCGCCGCTCCGGCCCGTCCGATCGCTCCCCCGTCTAGGGTCGGGCCGTGGACGAGCGGAAGATCGACCGGCTGCGCGCGGCGCTGGAGGCCGCGGACTACCGGTACGACGCGGTGGTCGACCTGCTGGGCACGGCCGCCGAGGCCGCCCTGCACCGCAACGAGACGACGCCGGGCCTGCTGCGCACGTCGGGCGGCAGTCCGCTGGAGACGCTGGTGCGGCTGTGGGTGCTGCAGGCACCGGTGCCGGTGCGGCAGGCCGAGGCAGCGCTGGGCGACCTGGTGGACGCACTGTGTGCCGGCGGCCTCCTCGAGCGGTCGGTGGGCGAGGTGCTGGCCCGGGTCGACGTGCGCCCCTACGCCACCGACGAGTCAGCGTTCTGGCTGGTCAGCGACCTCACCCCCGGGCTCGACGGCGGTCCCAACCGGCTGCCGGGCGACCACGTGCTCGGGGCCAGTGCGGCCTCCACGTCCCTGGCCCAGCTGACCGTGCGGACGCCGGCGCGCCGGGCACTGGACCTGGGCACCGGCTGTGGGGTGCAGGCGCTGCACCTTGCGCGGCACTGCGCCGAGGTGGTCGCGACCGACGTCAACGAGCGGGCGTTGTGGCTGGCCCGGCTCAACGCGCGACTCAACGGCGTGGACCTCGACGTGCGGCGCGGCTCGCTGTTCGAGCCGGTGCTCGACGAGCAGTTCGACATCATCGCGACGAACCCGCCGTTCGTGATCTCGCCGGCCACCGGCGACCGGCTGGTCTACCGCGACTCCGGCCTCCCGGGCGACCAGGTGGTCGAGCAGATCGTGCGCCGCATCCCGACACACCTCGCCCCCGGCGGCACCGGGCAGGTGCTGGCCAACTGGCTCGTCACCCGGGACCGGCCCTGGCAGGAGCGGCTCGGCGACTGGCTCGATCCTGCGTGTGACGCCTGGGTCGTGCAGCGCGAGGTGCTGGACCTGCCGTCGTACGTCGAGCTCTGGCTGAAGGACTCCGGTCACCACCCGGCGACCGGTGGGGCCGTGGAGGAGTACCGCCGTCGCTACGACACCTGGCTCCGCTGGCTCGAGGAGCAGGGTGCCGAGGGGGTCGGCTTCGGCTGGATCAACCTGAGGGCCCGACCGGCTTCGGCGGGGGCGCAGGCACCGTCCCACCGGCTCGAGGAGTGGCCCTGGGAGGTGGCACAGCCGATCGCGGGCGAGGTGGTCGAGCACTTCGACCGGGTGGCGGTGCTGCGTGGCCTGACGGACGGCGAGCTCCTCGCCCGCCGCCTCGTCGTCCGCCCGGACGTGCAGCAGGAGACGTTCGGAGCGCCCGGCGCGGCCGACCCGGCGACCGTCGTACTGCGCCAGCAGACCGGCCTGCGGCGGGCGCGGCAGGCGGACACGGTGGAGGCGGCGCTGGTCGGTGCCTGCGACGGCGAGCTGACCGTCGGGCAGATCCTGGAGGCGTTGGCGCAACTGGTGGACGCGCCGGTCGGGGACCGCACCACGGCAGTCCGGGAGCTGGTCGAGGAGGGCTTCCTGCAGCCCTGATTCGCCGCTCGCGCTACCTTGTTTGCCGTTGCCCTCCGGCAGCGGCACCTCACAACGAAGGAACAGCACCCTCACGTGGCACACAAGCTCGTCATCGTCGAGTCACCCGCGAAGGCCCGCACCATCGCCGGGTACCTCGGTCGAGACTACGTCGTGGAGTCCTCGATCGGACACATCCGCGACCTGCCGCAGTCCGCTGCGGACATCCCGGCGAAGGTCAAGGGCGAGCCCTGGGCGCGCCTGGGGGTCAACGTCGACGAGGGCTTCAAGCCCGTCTACGTCGTCTCGCCCGACAAGCGCCAGCACATCGCCAAGCTGAAGAAGCTCGTCAAGGACGCCGACGAGCTGCTGCTCGCCACCGACGAGGACCGCGAGGGCGAGGCGATCGCCTGGCACCTGCTCGACGAGCTGAAGCCGGACAAGTCGCTGCCCGTACGACGGATGGTGTTCCACGAGATCACCCCGCAGGCGATCGCCGCAGCCGTCGACAACCCCCGCGAGATCGACATGGACCTCGTCGAGGCTCAGGAGGCCCGGCGCATCCTCGACCGCCTCTACGGCTACGAGGTCAGCCCCGTGTTGTGGAAGAAGGTCATGTCCGGCCTCTCCGCGGGCCGGGTCCAGTCGGTCGCGACCCGGCTGGTGGTCGACCGCGAGCGCGAGCGGATGGCGTTCCGCACCGCCTCCTACTGGGACCTCGAGGGCACCTTCGACGCCGGCGAGGGCCACGACCAGCGGATGTTCCCGGCGCGGCTGCACTCGGTCGACGAGGTCCGGGTCGCCCGGGGCTCCGACTTCACCGAGGCAGGCCGGCTCAAGGAGGGCGCCAAGGTCGTCCACCTGCAGCGCGCTCGCGCCGAGGCGCTGGTCGAGGCCCTGCACGACACCGCCTTCGCCGTCCGATCGGTCGAGTCCAAGCCCTACAGCCGCAAGCCCTACGCGCCGTTCCGCACCACCACGCTGCAGCAGGAGGCCAGCCGCAAGCTGGGCTACGGGGCCTCCCGCACCATGTCGATCGCGCAGCGGCTCTACGAGAACGGCTTCATCACCTACATGCGCACCGACTCCACGACGCTGTCGGGGACGGCGGTCGCGGCGGCGCGCGACCAGGTCCGCGAGCTCTACGGCAGCGAGTACCTGCCGCCCTCGCCGCGCACCTACGCCAACAAGGTGAAGAACGCCCAGGAGGCGCACGAGGCGATCCGGCCCGCCGGTGACGCCTTCCGCACACCGGCGCAGACGGGCCTCTCCGGCGACGAGTTCCGGCTCTACGAGCTCATCTGGATGCGCACCATCGCCTCGCAGATGAAGGACGCCGAGGGCTTCTCGGTCAGCATCCGGCTCGGCGGGCCGGCCAGCACCGGTGAGGATGTCGTCTTCGCCGCGAGTGGCCGGGTGATCACCTTCCACGGCTTCCTCAAGGCCTACGTGGAGGGCAGTGACGACGCGTCGGCCGCCCGCGACGACCAGGAGAGCCGGCTGCCCAACCTGACCCAGGGTGACAGCGTCTCCGCCGCCAGCCTGCGCGCCGACGGCCACGAGACCAAGCCGCCGGCCCGCTACACCGAGGCCTCTTTGGTCAAGGAGCTCGAGGAGCGGGAGATCGGCCGCCCTTCGACGTACGCCTCGATCCTGGGCACCATCCTCAACCGCGGCTACGTCTACAAGAAGGGCACCGCGCTGGTCCCGGCGTGGCTCGCCTTCTCGGTGATCCGGCTGCTGGAGCGGCACTTCACGCGGCTGGTGTCCTACGAGTTCACCGCCCGGCTGGAGGACGTGCTCGACGAGATCGCCGGCGGCCGTGCCGAGATGGCCACCGAGCTCGCCGAGTTCTACTTCGGCAGCGCCGATGTCGAGGGCCTCAAGAAGCTGGTCACCGAGCTCGGTGACATCGACGCCAAGGAGCTGGCCACCTTCCCGGTGCTCGACGCCGAGGGCCACCAGAGTGGCATCGACCTGCGCGTGGGCAAGTATGGCCCGTACGTCGAGGGACCGCACCCCGAGGGCGCCGACCCCGACAGCAAGCGACCGACCGCCAACGTCCCCGAGGACCTGCCGCCCGACGAGCTCACCGTGGAGAAGTCGCAGGAGCTGCTGGCCAACCCGGCCGGCGAACAGCGCGAGCTGGGCACCGACCCGGAGACCGGCCTGACCGTGGTGGCGAAGAACGGGCGCTACGGCCCGTACGTGACCGAGCTGCTTCCCGAGGACGCCCCGAAGAAGCAGAAGCCGCGGACCGGCTCGCTGTTCAAGGACATGTCTCTCGACACGGTGAGCCTGGAGCAGGCGCTCCGACTGCTCTCGCTGCCGCGCGTCGTGGGCACCGACCCCGAGAGCGGTGAGGAGATCACCGCGCAGAACGGTCGCTACGGCCCCTACCTGAAGAAGGGCACCGACTCGCGCTCACTGGAGTCCGAGGCCCAGCTCTTCGACATCACCCTCGAGCAGGCGCTCGCGATCTACGCCCAGCCGAAGACCCGCGGCCGGCAGGCGGCGTCGGCGCCGCTGAAGGAGCTGGGCAACGACCCCGTCTCGGGCCAGCCGGTGGTGGTCAAGGCCGGCAGGTTCGGTGAGTACGTCACGGACGGCGAGTACAACGCCACCCTGCGCAAGGACGACTCGGTCGAGGCGATCAGCCTCGAGCGAGCCGCGGAGCTGCTCGCCGAGCGCCGGGCGAAGGGCCCTGCGAAGAAGTCGGCCAAGCGCGCGACGAAGAAGACGACGAAGAAGAGCACGGCGAAGAAGAGCACGGCGAAGAAGGCCACCAAGAAGGCGGCGAAGAAGTCCTGAGCCCGGTCGTCAGGGCACCAGAACGGCGCGCAGCACGAGCGCGAGGAGCAGGGCCCACCCGCCGGTGAGCCAGACCCGTGCTGGGTCGCGCGGCCGGAAGCGTCCCGTCGGGCCGGCGAGGAGGAGCCAGGCTGCCATGCCGAGGATCGGCAGCAGGAGGACGATCCACGCCCACGCCCACCTCGTCGCTCGCCAGGGACGTCCGCGGCTCAACGCGAAGAGGCAGCCCGCGAGCAGGGCGAGGAAGGGAAGGCCTAGCCACCCGGGACCCGTCATCCCGAGCACCTCGAAGGACGACGACCGGCTCGCGCCGGTCAGCACCTGGAGTGTGGGGTCGATCGCGACCAGTCGGTCCTCGAGGCTGCCGACCACCACGGGATGCCCGGCACCGTCGCTGCGCGCCTCGCGCGCCTGGTCGTCGCCGCTGGCCTCGGTCACCTCGACGTAGCGGTTCAGCACGCCCTCGCGCCAGCGGACCTCGCGGGTCGCGTAGCCGACCGAGCCGGGGGAGAGCCCGTCCCCGGTCAGCTCCACCCGGTGCACCTTCCCGGCGGCGACGGCGCTCTCCAGGCTGGCGAAGGAGCTCTCCTTCGCACCGGTGAGCCCGAGCGCCGTGACCAGGAGGAGCAAGCCGCCCGCGAGCACCCAGCCCAGGGTGCGATCCCGCCGGCTCCCCTCAGGCAGGAAGGCGTGCCGACGGTGGGGGTGCTGCGCCATGAGGGCCATGCAGATCACCTCGTCGCGTCCGGTGCGAGAAGTGTAGGGCCGCGACGGCCGGCTGGGAATGGTGTCGGCCGCGCCCCGTAGGGTGTGCCCGTGAGCGCCGGAGTCCACGCCGAGAGCGGGCTGTTCGTCTGCTTCGAGGGCGGCGAGGGTGCCGGCAAGTCCACGCAGGCGCGGCTCCTGCAGGAGTGGCTCGTCGACGCGGGGTACGACGTGCTGTTGACGTTCGAGCCGGGCGACACCGAGGTGGGTCGCAAGATCCGCGGCATCGTGCTCGACCCGGAGACCGGGCACCTCGACGACCGGACCGAGGCGCTGCTCTACGCCGCCGACAAGGCCGAGCACCTCGACAAGGTCGTCCGGCCGGCGCTGGCGCGCGGCGGCATCGTCATCACCGACCGCTACGTCGACTCGACGCTCGCCTACCAGGGTGCGGGTCGAGCGATCCCCGCCGAGGAGCTGGAGTCCGTGGCGCGCTGGGCCACCGGCGACCTGCGGCCGCACCTGACGGTGCTCCTCGACCTCGAGCCGCAGCACGGCCTGACCCGCTTCGACGAGCGCGACCGGATCGAGGGTGAGCCGCTGGACTTCCACGTGCGCGTCCGCGAGGCGTTCCTCGCGCTGGCCGCCCGCGATCCCCAGCACTATCTCGTGCTCGACGCGCGCGACGGCGTGGACGCCATCGCCGAGCAGGTGCGCAAGCGGGTCCAGGAGCTGCTGCCGTGAGCGCCGGCACCACCTCGACCGCGCCGGTGGCGAGCGTGTGGGACGAGCTGGTCGGCCAGGGTCACGTGGTCGAGCGGCTGCAGCAGGCGGTCGCCGGTGAGATGACCCACGCCTGGCTCTTCACCGGTCCGCCCGGATCGGGGCGGTCCAACGCGGCCCTCGCGTTCGCCGCCGCGCTGCAGTGCTCCGCCGGCGGCTGCGGCCACTGCCCGTCGTGCCACAACATCGCCGTCGGGTCCCACCCCGACGTGCGCGTCACCCGCACCGAGAAGCTCACCATCGGGGTCGCGGAGGTACGCGACCTGGTCCGGACCGCCGCGCTGGCCCCGGTCGGACGTGGCCGCCAGATCATGATCGTCGAGGACGCCGACCGGCTCACCGAACAGGCCAACAACGCTCTGCTCAAGGCAATCGAGGAGCCGGCCGACCGCACCGTGTGGCTGCTCTGCGCGCCGACCGCCGAGGACGTCCTTCCCACCATTCGCTCGCGGACCCGCCTCGTCGTACTCGCCACCCCGTCGACTCCCGACGTGGCCGACTTCCTGGTCCGGCGCGAGGGCGCGGAGCCGGAGACCGCGGCCTACGCAGCCCGGGCGAGCCAGGGACACATCGGCCGCGCCCGGGCGTTGGCGAAGGATCCCGACACGCGGCGGCGGCGCAACGAGGTGGTCGCGATCCCGGCGAAGCTCACCTCGCTCGGCGCCTGCATGGCTGCTGCGGCCAACCTGCACGACATCGCCAAGGAGGAGGCCGAGGCGATCACCAGCGCGCACGACCAGCGCGAGCGCGAGGAGCTCGACCGTTCCTATGGCGTCGTCGAGCGCGGCCGCCGGCCGCGGGAGTATGGACCGGCCCTGCGCGATCTGGAGAAGTCGCAGAAGACCCGGGCCAAGCGGCGGCACCTCGACGTCGTCGACCGCGGCCTGATGGACCTGGTGTCGGTCTACCGCGACGTGCTCGCGATCCAGCTGGGTGCGCCGGGCGAGCTGGTCAACGAGGAGTTGCGCCCGGTGGTGGAGCAGCTGGCCCGGGCGTCCACCCCCGAGCTCAACATCCGTCGCATCGACGCCGTGTTCGTGGCCCGTGAGCAGATGCTCGAGTTCAACGTGCCGCCACTGCTCGCGCTCGAGTCCGCCATGGTGGCCCTGAGCATCGACTCCGACGCCCCGTGATCACGCCGTGAGCACGGCGGACCACCGGTGTGGATCGCCGGCGCGGGCGTTGCGGGCGCTTCTCTAGGCTGTGCCCATGTCGCAGACGAGCCCGGAGGGCAGCCCTGAGCCGGACCAGCAGCCGAGTGGCGGCGGGGGCGGGCGAGGGGGCAGCCGGGGCCGCCAGGTGGTCGCGGTGCTCCTCGCGGCAGCGCTCGTCGTGGTGCTCGCGGCGGCCGGCTTCGCGGCCTGGAAGGGCCAGGACGACGACCCGGCTGCCGACCCGTCACCGTCCCGCGACACCGGTGCGCCGAGCCCGTCGACGAGCACGCCCGATGACGGGGCGAGTGCCGCGGCCGGGCTGGACATGGAGCAGTACTACGCGCAACGACTCGACTGGTCGGACTGTGGCGGCAACCAGTGCGCGGCGTTGAAGGTGCCGCTCGACTACGCCCACCCGGAGGCGAAGGCCATCCAGCTCGCCGTCCTGCGCGTCCCGGCCTCCGACCAGGGAGCCCGGCAGGGCGCCATCGTGGTGAACCCCGGCGGCCCCGGCGGCTCCGGTGTTCAGTACGCCGCCGCCGGCGCGCTGCAGTTCGGGCGGGTGCTCACCAGCAGCTACGACATCGTCGGCTTCGACCCGCGGGGAGTGGGACAGAGCACGCCGCTGGAGTGCATCGGCACCCAGCAGCTCGACGACCTCGTCGAGTTCGACCCCGACCCCGACACTGCGGCCGAGCGTCGCCAGCTCGACCGGATGCTCCACGGCTTCGGCGAGGGCTGCCTCGAGCACAGCGGCGCGCTGGCCCGGCACATGTCGACCGTGGAGGCGGCCAAGGACATGGACATCCTCCGTGCCGCCCTGGGTGAGCAGAAGCTCGACTATCTCGGTGCGTCGTACGGCACCTTCCTCGGCGCCACCTACGCCGACCTGTTCCCGCAGCGGGTGGACAAGATGGTGCTCGACGGAGCACTGGATCCGGCCCTGTCCAACGAGCAGCTGTCGCTGCAGCAGGCGCACGGCTTCGAGACCGCGCTGCGCGCCTACATCAAGGACTGCGTCGACCAGGGTGGCTGCTACCTCGGGGACAGCGTGGACGCCGGCGCGAAGCGGATCCAGCAGTTCTACGCCCAGCTGGAGAAGAAGCCGCTGCCCACCGGCGACCCCGACCGGCCGCTGACCGCCGGTCTCGGCATGATCGGCACCTGGCTGCCGCTGTACGTGAAGAGCTTCTGGCCGCAGCTCACCGTCGCGATGCGCAGCGCGATGGAGCAGGGCGACGGCCGCGGTCTGCTGAAGCTGGCCGACCTCTACCTCTCGCGCGGCGACGACTCCTACACCGACAATTCGATGGAGGTGCTCTACGCGGTCAACTGCCTCGACCACGACGACTACATCCCGTCGAGCAAGGTGCCCAGCCACTTCGCGGAGTTCGAGAAGGCCAGCCCGACGTTCGGTCGGGCATTCGCCTTCGGGCTCTCCACGTGCTCGACGTGGCCGATCAGGTCCGGCAACACGACACACGCGCTGCACGCGAAGGGTGCGCCGCCGATCCTCGTCATCGGCACCACCCGCGACCCGGCGACGCCGCTGGAGTGGGCCAAGGCGCTCGCCGACCAGCTCGACTCCGGCGTGCTCATCGTCAGGGACGGCGACGGCCACACCGGGTTCAACCAGGGCAACAGCTGCGTCGACGGCGCCGTGGAGGGCTACTTCACCCAGGGCAAGGTGCCGCAGGACGGCCTGCGCTGCTGAGGCGTTGCCCGACTGCGCTGGAGCTTCACGCGCACGCTCCGGGCGTCCTGCGGAAGGGTCGTCCTGACGACCGGGCTGCCCGGGCGTCACGGGCAGCGTCCTGCACGGTGGCTGCCCGGGCCGCTGGGGCTGCCTGGGCCGCGGGGACGCAGGACGGCGGCTCAGACCCGGAGCACCCTACGGATTGGTGACCACGCCGGTGCCCGCCCTATACTCGTGCGGCGTGCCCGGCTGACAGGCCGGGCATTGCGC
The DNA here is from genome assembly GCA_035708765.1 of Marmoricola sp. GTDB lineage: Bacteria > Actinomycetota > Actinomycetes > Propionibacteriales > Nocardioidaceae > Marmoricola. Next base: position 32,348 of record DASTFI010000115.1, on the reverse strand, counting down.
AGCACCTGGCCGCCTTAGCTCAGTCGGTAGAGCGTCTCACTCGTAATGAGAAGGTCGTCGGTTCGATTCCGACAGGCGGCTCCACGGCGGCGTCCGGGATCACCGATGGTGTCGCACGGTGTCGGATCGTAATGAGAAGGTCGTCGGTTCGATTCCGACAGGCGGCTCTCGAGGAGCCCGGACGCTTCCGGTGCGACAGGATCAGCGACGGCCGAACCTCAGGTAGGCCACAGGGCCGAACGGCTGCACGACGAAGGACAGCGCCCACAGTGGCTTCCGACCGCGCACCTGGGACGTCGGTCGCTTGAGCAGGTCCCGCAAGGCGATCGCGGTCAGCCCTGCCTCCACTGCGCCGGCGGCCACGACGGCGCGCTGTTGCGGGGCTGACAGGTCGGACCACTTCTTCTTCGCTCCCATGCAACGCAACCTACTGGGTCGGCGGAGCGGCACCGGCGGGCACCTCGGGGCCTCCGCGAGCATCGCGGCGCTCGGCACGGCGCGCTTCCACAGGGCAAAGAATATGCTTGACCCGTTCGATCATACGTTCGACAATAGAGGCATCGAAAGAGACCTGCTGAACATCTCGGGAACCACGCATGACCGACACGGACGTTGACCTGCAGCATCCGCTGTTGCGCTTCGCCACGGCGGTGTCCGAGGCCCTGGATCGAGTCTCGGCGCTGGAGCCGGCCTTCCTACCCGCAGAGCAGAAGCGCGCGGCGCTCCTGACGCTGGCGCAGGACTCGGAGCGGATCACCGCCTTGCGGGTGCAGCTGCAGGGCTGTGCCGAGGAGGTCGCCGATGCCGTGGGGGCCAGGGACGTCGGGGACGTGCTCGCCCACGAGCTGCACCGCGATCGGCGACGGATGCATCGCGACCAGGCCCTGGCCGAAGCGCTCACGTTGCGCTGGACTCGCACCGCCTCAGCGTGGCGGCAAGGTCGAGTCAACGGGGAACAGGCCGCCGTGATCGCGGACGCACTGGACCAGTTGCACGCACACGCCAGGAGCTGGATCACTCATGACCAGCTCATCGAGGCCGAGGAGCACCTGATCACCGAGGCGGCAAACTTCGACCCGCACGGGCTGAAGGTGCTGGGCAGACGGTTGTTCGAGGTGATCTGCCCCGACCAAGCCGACGAACAGGAGCAGTTGGCGCTGCAACGGGCAGAGGCCGACGCCCGTGCCGCTGCCCGGCTCAAGCTCATGCCCATGGGCGACGGGTCGGTCCGGATCAGCGGTCGGGTTCCGGACGCGACGGCCCGCCGCCTGGCGACACTGCTCGACGCGCACACTGCTCCGCGGCGCGATCACCTCTCCGGCGACGTCCGTGATGCCGCCACCGGCGAGCGACTACCCGCCGACCGGCTGCGCGGACAGGCGTTCTGCACGCTCGTCGAACACGCCGACCCGGACAAGCTCCCCCGGCACGGACAGACGGCGACGACCTTGTTCGTCACCATGGACTTCCACAAATTGCGCGCCGGCGTCGGCGCAGGAGCGCTGCTGGACGGCACTCCGCTGTCGGTCGGAGACGTACGGCGGCTGGCCTGCAACGCCGAGCTCATCCCCGCGGTGCTGGGCGGTCCTTCCGAGGTGCTGGACCTGGGTCGTGCCAGCCGTCTCTTCCAGCCGCCGCAGCGCAAAGCGTTGGCGCTGCGGGACCTCCACTGTCGTGCTCAGGGATGCACTGTCCCGGCACCGTTCTGCGAGGCACATCATCTGCATCCGTGGTCCACGGGTGGAAGGACCGATCTCGCTGACGGTGTGTTGCTCTGCAGCTTCCACCATCATCGGATCCACGACGATCGCTACCACCATGAGCGCGCCCCGGACGGCTCCTTTCGCTTCCACTGTCGGACGTGAGCGCTCGTCACAACCGGCGCTGAGCTTTCGGTCTCACGAGGGTGAGGCGTCGGCACGGCCCAGGGAGCAGGCGGTGCCGCGCGATTGCCGGTCGGTTGCGTCGTGCCTGAGGGAGTCTCACCGCCTCCTCGGAGGTCACCACCGCGCGTGCTGGCAGGATGAGACCGATGCCAGAGCACGTCCCGAGCAGCACGGCCGCACGCCCTCATGGTCTCCGCGGCCGGATGGCCCACGCGGTGGAGACGCTGACGCCGGGCTACTTCGCCCTGGTGATGGCCAGCGGCATCATCAGCGTCGGCATGCACCTGCAGGGCTTCAACGTGCTCGCCCACGTCCTGCTGGTCGTCTGCGCGGCCGCGTTCGTCGTACTCCTGGCGCTCAACCTCTGGCGCATCCTGCGCTTCCGGGAGGCGATGATCGCGGACTTCATGGCGCCGGAGCGGGCGTTCGGCTTCTTCACGATCGTAGCCGGCACCAACGTGCTGGGCGTGCGGCTCGGTGTCCAGGGCTGGCACTGGGCGACGGGGATCCTGCTGGCCTGCTCCTGCCTGCTCTGGCTGGTGCTGGGGTACGTCGTTCCGTGGACGGCCGTGCTGAGCCGGCGCGAACGGCCCGTGGTGAAAGCCGCCAACGGGACCTGGTTCATCTGGGTGGTCGCCAGCCAGTCCGTCGCCGTGGCGGCCGCGACCCTCGAACCGGTTGCCGAGCCGGTGCGCCGCGAGCTGGCCCTGCTCGCCGTGGGGTCCTGGTCGGTGGGCGTCTTCCTCTACGTCGCAGCGGCCATCTTCGTGTCCCTGCGGATGATGACCTACGACCTGCGCCCCGAGGACCTGACTCCGCCCTACTGGGTGGCCATGGGCGCGGTCGCGATCACAGTCCTCGCCGGTGCCCGGATCGTCGAGATGGCCGACGCTCCCATGGTGACGGTGACCCGGGACCTCGTCGCAGGACTGGCCGTCGTCTTCTGGTCCTTCGCGACCTGGCTGATCCCGGTGCTGGTGGCGGCCGGGTGGTGGCGGCACTGGCACTGGAAGGTGCCGTTGCGCTACGAGGCGACGCTGTGGAGCATCATCTTCCCGCTCGGCATGTACGCCGTCGCCGGCATCTACCTCGGTGAGGCCGACCGACTGCCGGTGGTCGCCGGCATCGGCGCAGTGGAGCTCTGGGTGGCGTTCGCGGCCTTCCTGCTCGTGCTCGTCACGATGGTGCGGCACGTGTGGTGCACGGTCTTCCGCACAGCACCTGTCCCGACAAACTAGAACACGTTACTGTTCGCCCATGATCCTGGACCGATTCAGCCTCGCCGGGAAGGTCGCCGTCGTGACGGGTGCCGGTCGCGGCATCGGCGCGGGCACGGCGGTCGCCCTCGCGGAGGCGGGCGCCGACGTGCTCATCGCGGCGCGGCACGAGAAGCAGCTGCGCGGCGTGGCCGACGAGATCGAGAAGGCCGGCCGACGGGCGCGGGTCGTCCCGGCCGACCTGATGGACCTCGACGCTGCAGCCGGCCTGGCCCAGGAGGCGTACGACGCCTTCGGGCGACTCGACGTCGTGGTCAACAACGTCGGTGGCACGATCCCGAACGCCTTCCTCGACACCGACCCGGCCTACCTCGAGGAGGCCTTCCACTTCAACGTCTCCACCGCGCACGCGCTGACACGGGCGGCGGTGCCGTTGATGCTGCGCGGCGGCGAGCCCGGCGGCTCGGTGGTCAGCATCTCCTCGGTGATGGGCCGGGTGAGCGGGCGGGGGTACCTCGCCTACGGCACGGCGAAGGCGGCCCTCGCCCACTGGACCCGCCTGGCCGCCCTCGACCTCAGTCCTCGCATCCGGGTCAACGCGATCGCGGTGGGCTCGGTGCTCACCAGTGCGCTGGAGTACGTCGCCAGCGACGAGAAGGTGATGGCGGAGATGACGAGCAAGACGCCCCTGGCCCGGGTCGGTGACGTCGACGACATCGCCGCAGCGGTGCTCTACCTGGCCAGTCCGGCCGGCGGCTTCGTCACCGGCAAGGTCCTCGAGGTCGACGGCGGCCTGCAGATGCCCAACATGGACCTGCGCCTTCCCGACCTCGAGCCGGTCGAGACGCAGGGTGCAGCCCAGTGAGCAGCCCGGTGAGCAGCCCAGCGAGCCCCCGCGTGGACCAGCTCGAGCGCAGGCCGCTGCGGGTCGTGGCTTGGTCCACCGGCACCGTCGGTCGGCACGTCATCGCCGGCATCGATGCCCGCCCGGACCTCGAGCTGATCGGCGTCTGGGTGTCCAGCCCCGACAAGGTCGGCAAGGACGCCGGAGAGCTCGCCGCGCTCGGACGCGAGCTCGGCGTCGCGGCGACCAACGACAAGCAGGCGCTCTACGCCCTGCAGCCCGACGCCATCGTGCACAGTGCGATGACCGACGACCGGACCTTCGAGGCGGTCGAGGACCTGATCGAGTTCGCCGAGCACGGCATCAACGTCGTCTCCAGCGGGCCGGTGCTGCTCACCTTCCCCGCCGGGCTCGGTCTCGACACCTACATCGAGCGGATCGAGCGAGCCGGTGCCAGGACCGGCGCCAGCGTGCACGTCAACGGCATCGATCCCGGCTTCGCCAACGACGTGCTGCCGTTGGCGATGACGTCGCTGAGCAGGCGGATCGACCTGGTCCGGGTCAGCGAGATCGCCGACTACTCGACGTACTTCCAGCCGGTCGTGATGCGCGAGATCTTCGGTTTCGGCAAGCCGATGGACGGCCCTGACAGTGCCCGGGCGGCCATTCTCTGGCAGCCGGGTGTGCTGTCCACGGCGTGGGGGCCGGTGGTCCGGCACATCGCGGCCGGCCTCGACCTCGAGCTCGACCCGGTGCTGACCGAGGAGGTGGAGCTGGTCCCGGCCGACCGCGACCTGGACACCGTCAGCGTCGACGTCGCGGCCGGCACGCTGGGGGCGGTGCGCTTCCAGGTCGTCGGGACGGTGGCCGGTGAGCCGCGGGTCGTGCTGGACCACGTCACCCGGCTGGCTGCCGACCAGATGCCGCAGTGGCCGACTCCGCCGGAGGGCGGCGGCTGCTACCGGGTCGAGGTCGAGGGCGAGCCCACGATGCGGGTCGACTTCGTCCACCACGGCGAGCACGGCGACCACAACGACTCCGGCATGATCACCACTGCGATGCGGCTGGTGAACTCCGTCGAGGCGGTGTGTACGGCGCCGGGCGGGCTCGTCCTCGCCAAGGACCTGCCGCTGGTCACGGGGCGTGGGTTGGTAGCGTCCGCAACGTGAGCCAGGGGAGCCGACCGCCGGAGCAGGGACGGGACGGCTCGACGGCGCGGCAGGTCAGCCGTGACTCCGGGACGCTGTGGACCGAGCCCGGTGCCTGGCCGGTCGCCCCGGGGGTGCACCGGATCCCGCTGCCGCTCCCCATGGACGGTCTCCGCGCCATCAACGTCTACGTCGTCGAGGCCGACGACGGGCTGGTGCTCATCGACGGCGGCTGGGCGATCCCCGAGTCGCGCCAGCTCTTCGAGTCGTGCCTGGCGCAGCTCGGCCACCGGCTCGGCGACATCCGGCGCTTCCTCGTCACGCATCTGCACCGCGACCACTACACCCAGGCCTACGTGCTCGGCCGCGAGCTCGGCGTGCCCGTCAGCCTGGGCAGCGGCGACCGGGCCTCGCTGGACCTGATCGGCGCCGGCACCCGGGGAGAGCGCGACCTCGAGGACCCCAACCTCGTGCGGCTCCGCGCCGCCGGGGCCGAGCACCTCGTGGGGCCGTGGCGCCGGCTGACTCCGGCCAACCAGACCGCGCTGGACAGCTACGGTGCCCCCGACCTCTGGCTGGACGGCGACGTGCCGCTCGATCTGGGCGGCCGGGCCGTCGACGCCGTCTCGACTCCCGGGCACACCCAGGGCCACTACGTCTTCGCCGAACGCGCCGCCGGGCTGCTCTTCGCCGGCGACCACGTGCTGCCGACCATCACGCCCTCCATCGGGTTCGAGCCTGCGTGGGTCGACCAGCCGCTGCGCGACTTCCTGCAGTCGTTGGCCAAGGTGCGCGCGATGCCCGACCTCGAGCTGCTGCCCGCCCACGGGCCGGTGGCCCCGAGCTCGCACGTTCGCGTCGACGAGCTGGTCGCCCACCACGACACCCGGCTCGTGCTCTGCGAGAAGGCCGTCGCCGGTGGAGCACGCACGGCCTGGGAGGTCGGGGGCGAGCTTCCCTGGACCCGGCACCAGCGCCGGCTGGCCGAGCTCGACCCCTTCGACGCGGTGCTGGCGGCGTTCGAGACGCTCGCGCACCTCGAGCTGCTGGCCGCCCAGGGGCGGGTCGACCGGTCCGTCGACGCCGGGGTGAGGAGCTTCGCACCCTTGGGCTAGATTGACCCCACACGACAGGGGAGCGCCACAAGGCGCTGAGAGTGCGGCAGTGCTGACCCCAGCCAGGCCCGCAGACCCTTGAACCTGCTCCGGTTAGCACCGGCGAAGGAAGTCGAAGGAGACATCCCGTTGCGCATCCCACACCAACGTCAGCTCGTCCGCATCCTGGCCGCCACGACCTGCGGACTGGTCGCCCTCACCGGCTGCTCGGCCCTCGGCGGCCCGAGCGACGACACGTCCTCCAAGACGGTGGTCGTCGCCACGCACGACTCCTGGAACATGCCCAAGAAGCTGCTCGAGGAGTTCGAGCAGGACTCCGGGCTCACCGTGAAGATCCAGCCCCAGGGCGACGCGGGACAGCTGACCAACAAGCTGGTCCTGACCAAGGACAACCCGATCGCCGACATGCAGTACGGCGTGGACAACACCTTCGCCAGCCGGGCCATCGACAACGGCGTCCTCCAGGAAGCCGGTGTGCACACCGATCCCTCGGTCGACCGCTTCCGCCTCGACGGAGACGGCCGCGACCAGCTGGTCCCCATCGACTACAGCGACGTGTGCGTCAACGTCGACGACACCTGGTTCGCCCGCCACCACCTGGCCCCGCCGACGTCCTTCGACGACCTCACCAAGCCGGCCTACAAGGGGCTCTTCGTCACTCCCGGCGCCTCGAGCTCGTCGCCGGGGATGGCGTTCCTGGTCGCCACCATCGGCAAGTACGGCGACCAGTGGCCGTCGTACTGGCGGAAGCTGATGGCCAACGACACGCTGATCACCTCGGGGTGGACCGACGCCTACGAGGTGGACTTCACCGCCGGCGGCGGCAAGAACGGCACCCGGCCGATCGTGCTCTCCTACTCCTCATCGCCGCCGTTCACCATCCCGGAGGGGAAGCAGCGTCCCACCACCAGCGCGCTGCTGGACACCTGCTTCCGCCAGGTGGAGTACGCCGGAGTGCTGGCCGGCGCGAAGAACCCCGACGGCGCCCGGAAGTTCCTCGAGTTCATGACCGAGCACGACTTCCAGTCCGCCCTCCCGGAGAACATGTACGTCTACCCCGTCCTCGAGGACGCCGAGGTGCCCCCCGACTGGTCGAAGTGGGCGCCGCCGTCGCCGCACCCCTACCGGGTGCCCGCCGCCGAGATCGACGCCAACCGGTCCCGCTGGCTGACCACCTGGCGCGACATCGCCACCGGCTGACCGGCGGGCGGTCCGGTGACGACGGCGCGCGCCCGTGTCGGGATGGCCCTGCTGGCCGCCGTCCCGGCCGGTGTCATCGCGCTGTTCTTCGTCTACCCGGTCGCCGGCATGGTGGCCCGCGGCTTCTGGCCGGACGGCTCCTTCGCTCCCGTCGACGTGCTCCAGGTGCTGGGCCGGGCGCGGGTCCACCGGGTGCTGTGGTTCACCGTGTGGTCCGCCGGGACGGCGACGGTCGTGGCGGTGCTGCTCGGCCTGCCCCTCGCCTTCGTGCTGCACCGGCTCCGGTTCCCCGGCCGCGGGGTGTTGCGCGCACTCGTGCTGGTGCCGTTCGTGCTGCCGACCGTCGTCGTGGGGGTCGCGTTCCGGCAGCTGCTCGCCCCCCGCGGCATGCTCGGCTCGCTCGGCCTCGACGGATCCGCGGTCGCGATCGTGGCGGCGCTCGTCTACTTCAACATCAGCGTCGTGGTGCGCACCGTCGGCAGCTTCTGGGAGGCCCTCGACCCGCGCGCCGAGCAGGCGGCGGCCGCCCTCGGCGCGTCGCCGGCCCAGGTCTTCCGCACGGTCACGCTGCCGGCCCTGGTGCCGGGGATCGTCTCGGCCGCCACGGTGGTGTTCCTCTTCTGCTCCACGGCGTTCGGGGTGGTGCTCACCATGGGCGGCCTGCGCTACGCCAACGTCGAGACCGAGATCTACCTGCTGACCACCCAGGAGCTCGACCTCTCCGGGGCGGCCGCCCTGTCGATCCTGCAGCTCGTGGTGATCACCCTGCTGCTGGCCCTCGCCGCCCGGCTGCGCCGGGACCCGGCCACGGTCCAGCGGGCGCAGTCCGTGGCGCGCGCGCCCCGCGCGCACGACCTCCCGCTGCTCCTCGTGGCCACGGCGGTGGTGGTCTACCTGCTGCTGCCGCTGGTCTCGATGCTGCTGGAGTCGCTGCAGGAGGCCGACGGCTGGGGGTTGGGCAACTACGCCGCTCTCGCCACTCCGGGGTCCGACAACGCCCTGCTGGTGCCGGCGCTGATCGGGCTGCGCAACTCACTGGCCATCGCGGCGGTCGCCACCGCCCTGTCGCTGGCGCTCGGGGCGGTGGTGGCCTGGCTGGTCTCGCGAAGGCCGCGGACGGCCGGGGGACGCCGGCTCGTCGGCGCGTTCGACGGCCTCTTCATGTTGCCGCTCGGAGTCTCCGCGGTGACCCTGGGCTTCGGCTTCCTGATCACTCTGGACCACCCGCCGATCGACCTGCGCACCTCCTCCCTGCTGATCCCGGTGGCCCAGGCGATGGTGGCGCTGCCCCTCGTCGTCCGAGTCCTGGCGCCAGTGCTCGGGTCCGTCGACCATCGCCAGCGCGAGGCGGCGGCGTCGCTCGGCGCCGGGCCGCTCCGGGTGCTCCTGGCCGTGGACCTGCCGGTGGCCTGGCGCCCGCTGCTGGCGGCGGCCGGCTTTGCGTTCGCGGTCTCGCTGGGCGAGTTCGGCGCGACCAGCTTCCTGGCCCGGGACGACAACCCCACGCTGCCGGTGGTGATCTACCGGCTCATCGGGCAGCCGGGCGCCCTCAACTTCGGGATGGCGATGGCCGCGTCCTGCCTCCTCGCCGCCACCACCGCGGCGGTCATCCTGCTCGTCGAGCGGCTGCGCGTCGATGCCGTGGGAACCTTCTGACATGGCCGGCGGCGCGACAACTGCGCTCCCGGGCCTCGAGGTGCGCGACCTGACGGTGCGGTTCGGGGACACCGTGGCGGTCGACGACGTCACCTTCACCGTCGACACCGGCACCGTGCTGGCGGTGCTCGGTCCGTCGGGCTGCGGGAAGTCGACCCTCCTGCGCGCCGTAGCGGGCCTGGAGGCCCCCGCGTCGGGATCCATCTCCTATGCCGGCCAGGACCTGGCCCGGGTGCCGACGCACAAGCGCGGCTTCGCGCTGATGTTCCAGGACGGCCAGCTGTTCGGCCACCAGACGGTCGCCCGCAACGTCGGCTACGCGCTGCACCTGCGGCACCTCTCCCGAGCTCGTGTCGAGCGCCGGGTCACCGAGCTGCTCGAGCTGGTCGGGCTGGAGGGGTACGACGAGCGGAAGCCGGCGACCCTGTCCGGTGGCGAGCGCCAACGCGTGGCCCTGGCCCGGTCGCTGGCCGTCGATCCGCGCCTGCTCCTGCTCGACGAGCCGCTCAGCGCCCTCGACCGGGGCCTTCGTGAGCGACTCGCCGGTGAGCTGCGCAGCATCCTGGAACGGGCCGGCACCACCGCCGTGATGGTCACCCACGACCAGGAGGAGGCGTTCGCCGTCGCCGACCACCTGGCGGTGATGCGCGACGGCCGGATGGTGCAGAAGGGCACGGTGTCCGAGGTCTGGCTGCACCCCCGGGACGCCTGGACGGCGCGCTTCCTGGGCTACGCCAGCGTGCTCGACGGCGAGCGCGCCGAGCGGCTCCGGGACCTCGTCGACCCGGGCGCCGACTGGGGCCAGGTGGCGCTGCGCCGGTCGGCCCTGCACGTCGACCCGTCCGGGCCGCTGGCCGCGGTGGTCCTGGAGGCCCGGCAGACGCCCGAGCTGATCCGGGTCGAGCTCGACGTCGAAGGGCTCGGCCGGCTCGCCGGCGTGGCCGATCCCGGCACCGATGTCACCCTGGGCCGCCAGCTGCGAGTGCGGGTCGATCTCGACCGGATGGCTGCCCTGGGATAGTCCCCGACGTTCGGGCTCGGAAACGGCGTGCCACCGAACCCGAACGTCGGGGACTATCCGGCCCTGTCGGCGATGGCCTTGAAGCGGACGGCCTGGCCCGGGCGCAGCTGCGCGGCCAGGTCGAGGTCCGCGGCCACGACGACCGCCAGCACGGGATAGCCGCCGGTGACCGGGTGGTCGGCGAGGAAGAGCGTCGGCTGGCCGGACGGTGGCACCTGCAGGGCACCGGCCACCATCCCCTCGCTCGGCAGCTCCTCGTCGCGGGAGCGCGCCAGCACCGGACCGAGCAGGCGAGCGCCGACCCGGTTGCTCTCGCTGCTCACTTCGTAGGGGTTGCCGGTCAGGGTGGCCAGCGCCTGGTCGGCGAACCAGTCGGCGCGCGGGCCGGGTCGCACCCTCAGCAGCACCTCGCCGGCTGCCGGAGGGGGCACCGGTGCCACCTCGACCAGCGGCTGCGCTCGTGGCGGCGCCGCCACCGGCAGCAGGTCGCCGGACGCGAGCACCTCCGGTCCGAGACCAGCCAGGACGTCCGTGGAGCGGGAGCCGAGGACCGGCGCGACGTCGAGGCCGCCCCGCGCGGTGACGTAGCTGCGCAGCCCCGACGTCGGCGTGGCCAGCCGCAACTGCGCTCCCGCGGGCAGCCGTACCGGGCCGTTGAGGACCGCCGGGCGCGTGTCCACCGTGACCGGGCACGGTGCGCCGGTCACCGCGATGAGGAGGTCGGCCTCCGCGCGCAGGGCCAGGCCGCCGAGCGTGACCTCGATCCCGGCGCAGCCCTCGTCGTTGCCGAGGAGCCGGTTGCCCAGGCGCAGGGCTCCACGGTCAGCCGCGCCGGACCGGCCGACGCCGACGCGCGCCAGCCCCGGCCGCCCGAGGTCCTGCACCGTGGCCAGCAACCCGGTCTCCAGCACCTGCAGCGACCTCATCGCTCCTCCCGGAAGCGGACCCGCACACCGGGGGAGAGCAGCGCCGGCGGCGTACGGTCCAGGTCCCAGACCACCGCGCTCGTATGGCCGATCAGCTGCCACCCGCCGGGCGACGCGCGTGGGTAGACGCCGGTGAACTCACCGGCGAGCCCGACTGCTCCGGCCGGGACCCGGGTGCGCGGCTGCTCGCGGCGCGGCACCTGCAGACGGTCGTCCGCGCCGACGAGGTAGCCGAACCCGGGGGAGAAGCCACAGAACGCCACCGTCCACTCCTGACCGGTGTGCGCCTCCACCACGCCGCGTTCGCCCAGCCCGGTGAGCTCCCCGACCCTGGCCAGGTCTTCTCCGTCGTAGCGGACCAGGAGCTCGGCCTCGCCGGCCGCCGGACGGCTGCCCGGTCGGGGTCTGGTCCGTTCCACGGCGCCCGCCACCGTCGCCACGTCAGAGCGGTCCGGATCGACGGTCAGCAACAGCGTCCGGGCGGCGGGGACCAGATCGACGACCCCCGCGGGCGGGGCGTCGGCGAGTACGGCGTACAGCGCCAGGACCTGGTCGAGGTCGTCCAGCTCGATGAGCAGGCCGGTGTCACCGCAGGGGAGCAGCCTCATCGACCGGTCCCGGTGAACGACACCACGTCCACCCCGGCCGCAGTGAGGGCGGCACGCACCGCCCGCGCCACCGACACCGCCCCGGGGGAGTCGCCGTGCACGCACAGCGACGCCGCCCGGACCGGTACGACGGTCCCGTCCGCGGCCTCGACCTCGCCGTGGACGGCGATCCGGACCGACCGCGCCGCGATCAGCTCCGCGTCGTCCAGCACGGCGCCCGGCTCGCTCCGGGGGACGAGCGTGCCCGTCTGCGTGTAGGCGCGGTCCGCGAACGCCTCCGGCACGGTGGTCAGGCCGGCCTCCTCGGCGCGGCGCAGCCAGGCGGATCCGGGCAGGCCCAGGACCGGCAGCCGCTCGTCGTACCGCACCACCGCCTCGACCACCGCAGCCGCTTGCTCCTCGTGGTGCACGATCGCGTTGTAGAGGGCGCCGTGCGGCTTGACGTAGCGGACGGAGGTGCCGGCCACGCGGGCGAACGCCTGCAGTGCACCGAGCTGGTAGAGGACGTCGTTGGTGAGGTCGGCCGGCGCCACGTCGATGAATCGGCGGCCGAACCCCGGCAGGTCCCGATAGCCGACCTGCGCCCCGATCTCGACGCCGCGCTCGGACGCGGTCGCACAGGCGTGCCGCAACACGGACGGGTCGCCGGCGTGGAAGCCGCAGGCGACGTTGGCGCTGGTGACCACCTCGAGCAGCGCGTCGTCGTCCCCGAGGGTCCAGCGACCGAAGCTCTCGCCGAGGTCGGCGTTGAGGTCCATCCGCATCCGATCCACCTCCGGGCCGCTTGTCCCCACGAGCCTGCACCGTACTGATCCGGCGCTGATCGCGCACCGGGCGGCCATCCGAACGGGCTGTCCCGTCCCCTCTACACTGGCGCGGTGATCGTCCGCCGTGCCTATGCCCTGATGGTGGCCGTCGCGGTGACCATGGGCATCCTGACGGTCATCTGCAGCCAGGCCCTCGACTACCCCATCCGCGACCCCGACAGCAGCTTCATCGGGCCCTCCTGGGTGAAGATGCCGGCGCTGCTCCTCGGCGCCTTCCTGGCCGACCTGGTGCCGCGGACCCTGTTCCGGTCCCGGCTCAACCCCAAGCGGTACCGCATGGAGGGCCTCGCCCTGATCCGTGAGCACTGGACGAAGGAGCGGATCACGCTCGTCGTCCTCGGGCTGGTGTCGTTCTACGTCACCTACGTGAGCTACCGGAACCTCAAGAGCATGCTGGTCTTCTTCCGGATGGGATCCGAGGGGCGGCCGACGAAGTACGACTACGCGCTGCACGACTTCGACCACTGGCTGATGTTCGGCCATGACCCGGCCACGCTGCTGCACAACCTCCTGGGCACCGGGATCTCCGCGCACGTGCTCTCGGCGGTGTACCTCTTCTTCCTGCCGATGGCACCGATCGTCGTGGTCGGCTGGGCCGTCTGGTCACGCAACGTCAGCTTCGGCTACTGGTTCATCACCGCCAACTGTCTCGCCTGGGCGCTGGGGACGGCGAGCTACTACCTGATCCCGACGATGGGACCCAACTTCTTCTTCCCCTGGCTCTACACCGAACTGCCGCACACCGGCGTGGCCGCGCTGCAGGACTCGTTGTTCCACGGGCGACAAGAGGTGCGGTTCGATCCACTCACCGACGGGGTGCAGTCCGTCGCGGGCTTCGCCTCGCTGCACGTCGGCATCACGGTGACCGTCGCGCTGATCGCGCAGTACACCTGGCGCACCCGCTGGCTGAAGATCGCGGTGTGGGTCTACATCGTCCTGACAGCGATCTCCACGACGTACTTCGGCTGGCACTACATCGCCGACGACCTCGGTGGACTGGCCATCGCCTTCCTCTCGGTCTACCTGGGCGCGGTCGCGACCGGCCAGAAGTTCTCCGACCGAGGGCGACACACCCACCCGACGACGACCACCAAGGACGTCCCGGTGGACCTCGAGTCCGACCGCACCACCTCGTCGACGCACTAGCCGGGGCACTCCGCCGCCAGGCGCTTCACCCCGGACTTCTCGGCGCCGCAGCATCACCTGCCTGCTGATCTGCTTCCACGCCGTTCGACGCCGCCGCCTCGGACGGCGTTCCCGCATGTCAGCACGGCGATTCGGAGCGCGCCCCATCGAATGACAACCGTGTAACCCAGGGATTACATCGTTGTAGTTTGTCAAGTCGACACGCCGATGAATCTGAGAAAGTTGGGAAGAACTGTGGTTTTTGTGACGAAAGAGCTCTAGCGTGACGCTCGTTCCGACCGCCGGGGAAGCGGCCGGAACTGTCGGCGGAAGGAAAGAACGGTGCGCAAGAGCGTCCGTAGCATGACGGTGGCGGCCCTGGCGGCCGCCGTCGTCCTCAGCGGCAGTGCGGTCGCCATCGCGGACCCCTCGGGCCCCGGCGACTACCCGAGCCAGGAGCAGGTCGACCGGGCCAAGGCCGACGTCGTGCAGAAGCAGCACGGCGTCGAGGCCATCCGCGCCCAGCTGGCGGCCGCCAACGAGCGGCTCGAGCAGGCACAGATCCAGGCCGAGGCGGCGTCCGAGCGCTACAACGGCGCCCGCTGGAAGCTCTCCGAGGCGCAGGCCGAGGCCCGTCAGGCGCGAGCCGAGGCTCGGGAGGCGGCCCGCAAGGTCCGGTCCCAGCGTGACGGCATCGCGGCGCTGGTCGCGCAGACCTACCAGGACGGCACCGCCCTGAACGGCATCAACGCGTTCATGGGCCCCGGTGGTCCGACCACGGTGATGCGTCAGTACGGCGTCGTGCAGACCGCGAGTGCCTCGATGCAGAGCAAGCTGGACGCGTTCGCCAGGCTGTCGAAGAAGGCCAAGCGCACCGAGCAGGCTGCCCAGGACGCCGAGGCACGCCAGGCGAAGCTGGTGACCGCAGCCGCGCAGGCCCGGGACGCCGCGGCTTCCGCTGCGAGCGCAGCCGCCCAGGAGTCCAGCCGGATCGACGCCACCCGGCAGCGGCTCATCGGCGAGCTCGCGCGCGCCCAGAACATCTCCGTCGCCCTGGCCGGACAGCGCCAGGCCGCCCTCGAGCTCAAGGCCGAGCTGGCGCGGCAGGCTGCCGCCCGCAAGGCCGCGGCCCAGGCGGCCCGGGAGGCTGCTCGTGAGGCGGCCCGTGAGGCGGCACAGCAAGCGGCCCGGGAAGCGGCGGCTCGTCGAGCTGCCGCCGCAGCGGCCCGCAAGGCAGCAGCGGCTCGCCAGGCCGAGCGCGACAACCGGCCGGCACCGGCCCCTGCGCCGGCGCCCGCGCCGGACCCCGCCCCGCCCGCGCCCTCCGGCGGAGCCGACGCAGCGATCGCCTTCGCCAAGGCGCAGCTCGGCGAGCCCTACGTGTGGGGCGCTGACGGGCCCGACTCGTGGGACTGCTCGGGACTGATGATGAAGGCCTGGGCGCAGGGCGGCGTCTACCTGCCGCACTACTCGGCGGCCCAGTACGACTACAGCACGCCGATCTCGGTCAACGACCTGCGGCCGGGAGACCTGGTGTTCTGGAGCGACAACGGTGCGCCCAGCGGCATCCACCACGTGGCGATGTACATCGGCGGCGGGCAGATCATCCACGCGCCCCGCACCGGACGGCCGGTGGAGATCGACGACATGTACTACTGGATCGCACCGGACTTCTTCGCCCGGCCCTGAGCCCAGAGCGACCTGGGTTCGGCCCCGGTCTGGTCCACCGCCCCGGCGTGTCAAGCGTGACGCGCCGGGGCGGTGGCCTGTTTCCGGCATTTCTGGGTCCGGTGGGTCGGGTGGGAAGTAATCTCCTCGTGACTCGAACCGGGGGGCTTCGAGCGACGTCGTGAAGGGGATCGACCGGTGGGATCCAGTGCCCGTGGTCTGACCGTGATCCTCGCCGCCCTCCTCTCCCTGGCGCTGGTCCCGGCTGCCTCCGCCGAGCCGGCCGGCCCCGGCGCCAACCCGCGGGCGACGCTGGCGCCCGGAGCAGGCAAGCCGTACCCCAGCCAGGCCGAGGTCGACCGTGCCCGCCGGGAGGTGCAGGTCCGCGCAGATCGTCTCGACCAGATCGGCGCCGCCCTCGCTGCGGCCGGCGCTCGTGCCGCGCGGGCGAGCGAGGTCGCCGAGGTGGCCGCCGAGCGCTACAACGGCGCCCGTTGGGAGCTGCAGCAGGCACGGCGCACGGCGGTGCGGGCGGAGAAGCAGGCGCGCTTGGCTCGGCACCGCGTCGAGGTCCAGCGGGTCGGCATCGCGACGCTCGCCACCCAGAGCTACCAGGACGGTTCGGCGCTCAACGGCATCACGGTCTTCATGACCGACGGCCCGCCCTCGGAGATCATGCAGCGCTACGGGGTCGCCCAGAGCGCCGGCCAGAGCATGAAGCTCAAGTACGACGCCTTCGCCGCGGTGTCGCGGGCCGCGGAGAAGGCGGAGGCCGCTGCTGAGGCAGCCCGCCTCGAGGCCCGCCAGCTCGCCCACGACGCGACGCTCGCCAAGTCGCTGGCTGCGTACGCGACCCTTGCCGCGACGAATGCGACGAGCCGGATCGGTGGCACCGAGGGACGTCTCCAGGCGGCGTACGAGAACGCCCGGACCGCCTTCGAGAAGCTCGCCGGAGAGCGTCAGGACGCGCTGCGCCGGCTGCGTGACAAGAACCCGCGCAACGACCCCGGCCCGCAACGGCCGCTGCCGCCGGCGCCCAGGCCGGAGCGGGGCCCGAAGGTCCACCACGGCATCGCCGACGACACCTCGATGATCATTCCGCGGTCCTACCCGGGCCCGGTCGACAACCCGCCCGCGCCCGATCCGGAGGCGGCTCGGCGGGCGATCGACTTCGCCGAGCAGCAGCTGGGCGACATGTACCTCTGGGGCGCCGTCGGTCCGGACCGCTGGGACTGCTCCGGCCTGACCCTGAAGGCCTGGGCGGCGGCCGGCGTCGCGCTGCCGCACTACTCCGAGGCGCAGTACCTGGTCTCCACGCCGATCAGCGCGGCCGACCTGGCGCCCGGCGACCTGGTCTTCTGGCAGGGCGCCCAGGAGCGGATCCACCACGTCGCGCTCTACATCGGCGACGGCAAGATCCTGCACGCCGAGCGCACCGGCGAGCCGGTCAAGATCGTCGCCATGACGGACTTCACGCCGCCGGACTACTTCGCTCGCCCGAAGTCTGCCGGAGCCCGCTGAGCGGAGCGGCAGGGGCGTCGCCCGACGTCCCGGGTCGCCCGGCTGGCAGAGTTGGCGCATGGCCGACAACGTGCAGCCCACCCTCGACATCCCCGCGATGACCCGCCTGCTCGACGGCACCTACGTCGAGATGCGCGAGCTCACCCGTCAGCGGCTCACGGACTACGGCTCGGTGCTGCAGGAGGCCGTCGAGCTGCCGCGGGCGGACTACCGCGAGCGGGTGCTCCAGATCGTCAAGGAGCTGGCGGCGACCGGCCAGACGGGCATGGGCTTCCCCCTGAAGTACGGCGGTGGCGGCAGCATCGGCGCCTCCATCGCGGCGTTCGAGACGATGGGGTTCGGGGACCTGTCCGTCCTGGTGAAGGTCGGCGTGCAGTTCGGCCTCTTCGGCGGCGCGATCCTGCAGCTCGGCACCGAGCGGCACCACGACGCCTACCTCGAGCGCATCGTGCGCGCCGAGCTGCTCGGCTCGTTCGCGATGACCGAGCACGGCCACGGCTCCAACGTGCAGGCACTCGAGACGGTGGCGACGTACGACGCCGAGCGGCGTGAGTTCGTCGTCAACACCCCCCACGACGATGCCCGCAAGGACTACATCGGCAACGCCGCCTGCCACGCCCACGCCGCGGTCGTCTTCGCCCAGCTGGAGATCGACGGCCGGTCCGAGGGCGTCCACGCGTTCGTCGTACCCCTGCGCGACGACGACGGGAACGTGCTTCCCGGCATTCGCATCGAGGACGACGGGCCCAAGATCGGCCTGAACGGGGTCGACAACGGGCAGATCTGGTTCGACCACGTCCGGGTGCCGCGGGAGAACCTGCTCAACCGCTACGCCGACGTCGACGAGGCGGGGGTCTACCAGTCCTCCATCGAGAACCGCGACCGTCGGTTCTTCACCATGCTCGGCACCCTGGTCCAGGGCCGGGTCAGTGTCGGCGGGGCCGGCATCAACGCGAGCAAGGTGGCCATCGACATCGCGATCCGCTATGCCCTGCAGCGGCGCCAGTTCGGAAATCCCGGGACCGACCGGGAAGAGCTGCTGCTCGACTACGGGCTGCACCAGCGACGGCTGTTCCCGTTGCTGGCGCGCACCTACGCCCTGCACTTCGCCCAGGAAGTGCTGACCGCCGACCTGCACGCGGTCTTCTCCGCGACCGAGGAGGTGCCCGAACGGCGGCGCCGGGCGCTGGAGTCGCGAGCTGCCGGCACCAAGGCGCTGGGCACCTGGCACGCGAGCTGGACGATCCAGGAGTGCAGGGAGGCGTGTGGCGGAGCGGGCTACATGTCGAGCAACCGGTTCGACGCGCTGCGTGCCGACACCGACGTCTTCACCACCTTCGAGGGCGACAACCACATCCTCCTGCAACTCGTCGCGAAGGGACTGCTCACCGACTACTCGAGCGACTTCGAGGACCTCGACCAGTTGGGGGTCGTGCGGTTCGTCGCCGGCATCGCCGTGGAGACGGTGATCGAGCGGACGGCGGTGCACAAGCTGCTCGAGCGGATCAAGGACGTCCTCCCCGGCGGTGACGAGGAGTGGGACCAGGAGGCCGGCCTGCTCGACCCGGAGTACCAGCTGGCGATGCTGCGCTGGCGCGAGGAGCACATGCTCAGCGGAGTCGCGCGCCGGCTCAAGCGCGGGATGGACGCCGGCATGGACCCCGCGGAGGTGTTCAGCCGGTGCCAGGACCACGTGATCGGCGCCGCGCGGGCGCACGTCGACCGGCTGGTTCTCGAGGCGTTCGTGGACAAGACCCGGGCCATGCCCGACGGCGACAACCGGGTCGCGCTCGGCCTGCTGTGCGACCTCCACGCCCTGACGGTGATCGAGGATGACCGCGGCTGGTGGATGGAGCACGGCCGGATGTCGTCCCAGCGCGCCAAGGCCATCACCCGCGAGATCGACGACCTGTGCCGCCGGGTCCGCCCCCTCGCCCTCGACCTCGTCGAGTCCTTCGCCGTGCCGCCGGCCATGCGCCACGCGGAGATGCTGACCGATGCCCGTTGAGAGGTCAGTTGCGCCCCGTCGAAACGTCACTCCTGCTGCGTTGAAAGGTCACTGCTGCGACATCGAGGGGGCAGTTCCGCGGCCGACCGCCTTGCTTCCACAGCCGGGCTGTGGCGCTCGGTTGTCCACAGCCTGAACCGCGGCGGGTTCCCATCGGTCGGCGGGGTCGCGTTGGCTGAGGCGCCATGCAGATCACCAGCCTGCCGGACTGCGCCTTCCGGCCCCGGGACCTTCCCGCGCCGGGTCTGAGCCGCCATGGCCTCGAGCGCGCCGTGCGGGACGGGGAGGTACGACGGGTGCTGCGTGGCGTGTACGTCCGGTCGGATGTCCCTGACACCGTCGCAACCCGGGTGCAGGCGGCTGGGCTCGTGCTACCGGCGGGGTCGGTCGTCCGTGATCGGTTCGCGGCGTGGATCCACGGCATCGACATCTTCCAGTACGCCGAGACAGCGGTCCTCCCGCCGATCGAGACCTGCGTGCTGCGCGGGAGCACCCGATCGAGACGCAGCGGCATCGTCGGGAGATCCCGCGACCTCGCGGTCGGGGACTGCCTCGAGATCGACGGCGTGCTCGTCACCACACCGCTGCGCACCGCCCTCGACCTCGGGTGCAACCTGTGGCGACGCGATGCCCTGCACGTCCTCGACAGGTTCCTGCGCGACTTCGGGACTCGCGTCGAGCTCCGGCGTGGTGCAGTGCGCTACTTCCGGCGTCGCGGTGTGGTGCAGCTGCGCGAGCTGATCCCGCTGGCGGACGGGCGAGCCGAGTCGCGTCGAGAGTCGTGGACGCGCATCGAGATCATCGACGCCAACTTGCCGACGCCTGTGCCGCAGTGGTGGATCGAGATCGACGGCGTTCCGACGTACCGCCTTGACCTGGCGTATCCGCGACATCGCATCGCAGTGGAGTACGACGGCGAGGAGTTCCACCTGCGCACCGAGGAGCAGCGGAAGAACGACCGGGAGCGACGCAAATGGTTGCGCGACCACGGATGGACCGTGATCGTCGTGCGCAACGGAGACTTCACTCGCCCCGGCCTGGACCGGTGGCTCGGTGAGCTGCGCGAGGCGCTGCGTCCGCAGGTCCGGCCGCTGCGGTTCCGCTGACGAGTGGGCCGGGTGCCTCCAGCCGCGGCATCAGCGACCACTCATCACCGCAGAACTGACCTTTCAACGGTGCAGAAGTGACCCTTCAACGGGGGCGGGGGGTCAGTGGCCGCCGTTCTCCTCGAACCGGGCGAGGGAGGCCCGGATCTCGGTCTCGGCCTCGTGGCGGCCGACCCACTCGGCACCCTCGACGGACTTGCCGGGCTCGAGGTCCTTGTAGACCTCGAAGAAGTGCTGGATCTCCAGCCGGTCGAACTTGGAGACGTGGTTGATGTCGCGCAGGTGCTCCAGGCGCGGGTCGGCGGTGGGCACGCAGAGCACCTTGTCGTCGCCGCCGGCCTCGTCGGTCATCCGGAACATGCCGATCGCGCGGCACGCGATGAGGCAGCCCGGGAAGGTCGGCTGCTGCAGGATGACCAGGGCGTCGAGCGGGTCGCCGTCCTGGCCGAGGGTGTTCTCGATGTAGCCGTAGTCGGCCGGGTAGGCGGTCGAGGTGAACAACATCCGGTCGAGGCGGATGCGGCCCGTCTTGTGGTCGACCTCGTACTTGTTGCGCTCGCCCTTGGGGATCTCCACCAGTACGTCGAACTCCACGGCACGTCCTTCCTGTCCACCTCGCCGGCTCGCACGAGCACGGCCCTGAGACCCGGCCGCCCGTCGACCGGTTCGGCCACCATCACGGCGGCCCGGTTAGTCTCCCGCACATCGGGTCGGATCGAGGCATCGGAGAGGGGCGGAATTGCGAAAGCGTGAGCAATCACACCCCACCGCGCCGCGACGCAGGCGGCTCCGCAGGGTGCTGCGCTGGGTGCCCGAGCTGCTCGTGGTCCTGCTGGTCGCCCTGGCTCTCGTCGACGTGCAGTACGACGTGGCCGACCGCTGGTTCGGGGTCGGGGCGGACCCGCGGGCCGACCCCGCCGCCGTACTCCCGCCCGAGGGCCTCGACCTGGCCGAACCCTCCGCAGCGCCTGCCGTGGCGCACCCCCTGGGTGCCGGCGGCGAGGTCGACCCCGCAGCGGTGGCTGCTGCCGTGCTGCCCTACGTGCGCGACAAGAGCCTCGGCCGGCACACGCTGGTCTGGGTCGCCGACCTCGACAGCGGTGAGGTCGTCTACCGCCACGGCCAGGGCAACGTCACGCCCGCGTCGACGCTCAAGTTGCTGACCAGCGCGGCGGCCCTCGAGGTGCTCGGCCCGATGGCCACGTTCAGCACCACCGTGCAGCGGCAGGGCAACCAGGTCTTCCTCGTCGGCGGTGGCGACCCGTTCCTCGCCTCCAGGCCGCCCGCGGACCACGACACCTACCCGCACCGCGCCGACCTCACCACGTTGGCCCGCGACGCCGCCGTCGCGCTGCGTGCCGCCGGGGTCACCCAGGTGCGACTGGCCTACGACGACTCGCTCTTCACCGGCCCGGCGGTCAACCCGCACTGGCCGCGCACCTACATCCCCGAGGAGGTGGTCCCGCCGATCACCGCACTGTGGGCCGACGAGGGCCACGCCGACCACTACGGCTTCGTGCGGGACCCGTCCGGCCAGGCAGCCCGCGACTTCCGGCAGGCGCTCACCCGCGCCGGCGTCCGCGTCGTCGGGCCGCTCGCGCACCGGGTGGCGCCGGCGGCTGCCACGACGATCGCGCACGTGGAGAGCGCCCCGGTCGGCGAGATCGTGCAACACACGCTTGCGGTCAGCGACAACCAGGCCGCCGAGGTGCTGGCCCGCCACGTGGGCCTTGCGGTGCTGCAGGAAGGGTCGTTCGCGGCGGGCGCCGAGGCGGTACGCCGCACGCTCGGCGAGCTCGGCGTACCCCTGGAGGGCGTCCGGACGTACGACGGCAGCGGGCTGTCGCGCCAGAACCGGCTCACCCCGCAAGCGCTGCTCGCGACGCTGGAGCTGGCCGCCAGCGACGAGCACCCCGACCTTCGCGAGGTCCTCACCGGCCTCCCCGTGGCCGGGTTCACCGGGTCGCTCGAGTGGCGCTTCGCGGACGCGCCGATGCAGGCCAAGGGCCTGGTCCGCGCCAAGACCGGCACCCTGACCGGGGTGCACGGGCTGGCCGGCGTCGTGACCGACCGGACCGGTGCCGAGCTGGGCTTCGTGGCGATCGCCGACAGGGTCCCGCTGCCCAGGACCCTGGACGCGCGCAAGACCATCGACGACCTCGCCGCCGCGCTCGGGGCATGCACGTGTGCGCGCCCGGTCGGCTGAGCGCGAACACACCACGCCCTGCTGGCGCGTCGACGTAGGGTCGTGCCCATGACGTCGCAGGAGCGCGGTCCTTCTCGCATGATCGACTGGGACCTCGCCGTCCGGGTCGGTTCCCGACTGGCCGGGGACGGCCCCGTCGTCTCGCGCCAGGAGGCCACCGAGGTGGTCGAGGAGCTGCGGGTCGGCGCGGAGAAGTCCACGCCGCTTGTCCGTGCCTACACCGGCCTGACCGCGGAGGATCGCAACGCACCGGTGCTCGTCGTCGACCGGCCCGGCTGGATCCAGGCGAACGCCGACGGGTTCGCGACCATCGTGGCTCCGATCGTCGCGCGCCTGCAGGAGAAGAAGGGGCCGCCGTCGGCGCTCAGCGAGGCGGTCGGCTCGCGGGTCACCGGGGCCGAGCTCGGCCTGATGCTCGGCTTCCTCGGCAACAAGGTGCTCGGCCAGTTCGACCCGTTCCACACCGCACCCGGCGAGGCGGGCCGACTCCTGCTGGTCGCACCCAACATCGTGCACGTCGAGCGCGAGCTCGACGTCGACGAGCACGACTTCCGACTCTGGGTGTGCCTGCACGAGGAGACCCACCGGGTCCAGTTCACCGCGGTGCCGTGGATGACCGGGCACCTGCAGTCGCTGATGGACGAGCTCGCCGGCTCCATCGAGACCGACCCCGCCAAGCTGCTCACCGACGGTGTGAAGAAGGTCTCCGACCTGGTCTCCGGCCGTGCCGACGGCTCGCTGCTCGACCTCTTCTCGAGCCCGGAGCAGAAGGCCGTCATCGACAAGGTGACCGGCGTGATGAGCCTGCTCGAGGGCCACGCCGACGTGGTGATGGACGGGGTGGGGCCTGAGGTGATCCCGACGGTGCGCGACATCCGGCGCAAGTTCACCAAGCGCCGCAAGGGCGTCGGCGGGCTCGACAAGCTGCTACGCCGGCTGCTCGGTCTGGACCAGAAGATGGCGCAGTACCGCGACGGCGCCCTGTTCGTGCGCGGCTGCGTCGACCGGGTCGGCATGGACGGCTTCAACGCGGTCTTCGCCGAAGCCGACAACCTGCCCACCAAGGCCGAGATCCACGACCCGGCTGCCTGGGTCACCCGCGTCCACGGCTGAGCCCGTGGGACTGCACCCGGCCGTGGCCGCGGTCCGGCGCGGCGTACGGCAACACCTCCAGGGGTTGCCCGAGGACGGCAACATCCTCGTCGCCTGCTCGGGCGGAGCCGACTCGCTCGCGTTGCTCTCCGCGGCTGTCTTCGAGGGGCACCGCAGCGCCCTGCGGGTCGTCGGCGTCACGGTCGACCACCAGCTCCAGGAGGGGTCCGCAGCACACGCCCAGCGCGTCGCCGACCAGATGCGCGAGCTGAGGGCCGACGACACGATCGTCGCGACGGTGACGGTGAGCGCGGCCGGTCTCGGGCCGGAGGCGGCCGCGCGGGAGGCGCGCTACCGGGTGCTCGAGCAGCTCGCGGACCGGTACGACGCCGGCCTGGTGCTGCTCGGCCACACCCTCGACGACCAGGCCGAGACGGTCCTGATGGGGCTGACGCGCGGCTCGGGAGTCCGGTCCCTTGCCGGAATGCGCCGCTCGTTCGACCGGTTCGCCCGGCCCCTGCTCGACGTCACCCGCGCTGACACGGAGACGGCCTGTCTGGCCGAGGGCGTGGACTGGTGGACCGACCCGCACAACAGCGACCCGGCGTTCACCCGGGTCCGGCTGCGCACCCGGGTGCTGCCGCTCCTCGAGGAGGAGCTCGGCCCTGGCGTCGCCCGGACCCTCGCGCGCACCGCCGACCAGGCCCGTGCCGACGTCGCCTACCTCGACACGGTCGCCGAGGCAGCGTTCGACGACGTGGCCCAGGAGCGGGGGCTCCCCGTGACCGCCCTTGCCGCGCTGCCCGAGGCGATCCGGCGCCGGGTGGTCCGGCTCGCCGCCCTGGCAGCGGGCTCACCCGCCGACGAGCTGTTCCACGAGCACGTGGTCGCCGTCGACGAGCTGGTCACCGCCTGGCGGGGCCAGAAGTGGATCGACCTGCCCGGCCACCTGCGCGCCGTACGACGCGACGGACTGGTCGGCTTCGAGCGACAGTGACTCCGGGGCTGGTCGAGCCGGTTGGTCGACCCTGATGCCCGAGGCCGTCTCGTCAGTCGGCCCAGGCCCTGAGCTCGAGGGTCGCCGGATCGGCCTCGAGCAGCTGCAACGACCTGATCCCCAGCTCGGCGGCCTGCGCTCCAGGGGTCGGTGTCCATGCTCCCTTCCTATCGCGGCGCCCGGACGCTCGGTACTCCCACGACGACATGACTGGTTCGAGCGCCGGCCGTGGATGGAAATGTCCCGGGTGCGAGATGAGGCCGAGCAGGCCGGCGTGCGGACGGACCGTTCCGCCAGCACGACGATCCACCTGGGCATTGGGCCGGCGTCGATCCGTGGCGTCCCGGAGCCCCCGGCACGGGCGCGAGCTGCCGGACTTCGAGGATGAAGCTGTCACCTACCCGTCGTTGCAACGCCGGTGAAGTGACGGTTTCACACGTTCTCCTGTGAAACCGCGCGCCGCCTCAGCCCGCAGCCCGCAGCGCTCAGAGCAGCTCGGCGGCCAGCAACCGGAGCGTCTCGTCGCGGGCCGGAGCGCGGTCCAGCGAGGTGCCGACGTGCGCACCGGCCACCGGGTGCACCATCACCTCGTCGACGTCGAACTCCGCTGCCAGCGACCGGATCTTTCCGGCCGCACTCTCCGGTGTGCCGATCACCCAGCGGGACCGCATCGCGTCGACCAGGGGACGGTGTGCGTCGGGCACCGGATCGAGCTCGGCCTCCTCGACCAGCCGCTGCGGCGCCAGTGTGCCGCCGGTGCGCAGCGCGACCATCGCCTGGATCTGCGGCAGTGCCAGCCGCTCGGCCTCCTCGCGAGACTCCGCCACGACGGCATTGACGGTAAGGAAGGTCCGTGGCGCGGCCAGCGCGTCGGAGGGTTGGAACTGCGCGCGGTAGAGCGCCAGCGCCTCCGCCGTACCGCGGCCGGAGAAGTGGTGGGCGAACACGTACGGCAGTCCCCGCGCGGCGGCCAGGGTCGCGGAGTAGTCCGAGGACCCGAGCAGCCACACCGGCGGGACGGAGACCGCGTTGGGGGTGGCGTTCAGCGCATGGGTGCGTCCGGCGACGTTGATGCCGGCGCCGCCGGGGCTCATCAGGGCGATCACCTGGTCGACGTACGCCGGAAAGTGCTGGACCGGGTCGTCCTCCGCGCTCACCGCGCCGTTGCGCAGCACGTAGCGCGTCACCGGGTCGGTGCCCGGTGCGCGGCCGATGCCCAGGTCGATCCGGCCCGGGAACGCCGCTTCGAGCAGGGCGAACTGCTCGGCGACGACGAGCGGGGCGTGGTTGGGCAGCATCACCCCACCGGAGCCGACTCGCAGCCGCGACGTGGCCGCGGCCACCATCGAGATCAGCAGCGGCGGGTTGGTCGCGGCCACCGAGGGCATGTTGTGGTGCTCGGCCAGCCAGTAGCGGTGGTAGCCGGCCTCGTCGGCGACCCGCGCGAGCGTTCGGGTCGCAGCCAGTGCGTCGGCCGTGGACTGGTCGGTGCGGACAGGGACGAGGTCGAGCACGGACAGGCGCATGCCGGTGACAACCACGGCACGGCCCGCGATCTTCCCGAACGGTGGCGACCCTTACCCTGTTCGGCATGGACGCGTCGGACATCGAGGGCGACCTCGTCAACGTTCTCTTCACCGAGAAGCAGATCCTGGACAAGGTCGCCGAGCTGGCCGCCCAGATCGAGGCGGACTACCACGACAAGGACGTCCTCATCGTCGGTATCCTGCGCGGCGCGGTGATGGTGATGGCGGACCTCGCCCGCGCCTTCCACGGCCACCTGGAGATGGACTGGATGGCGATCTCCTCCTACGGGTCTGGCACGAAGTCCTCCGGCGTGGTCCGGATCCTCAAGGACCTCGACACCGACATCACCAACCGGCACGTGATCATCGTCGACGAGATCATCGACACCGGGCTCACCCTGTCGTGGCTCACCTCCAACCTGACCAGCCGCAGTCCCGCGAGCGTCGAGATCTGCACGCTGCTGCGCAAGCCGGAGGCCCAGCGGATGGACGTCGACGTGAAGTACGTCGGCTGGGACATCCCCAACGAGTTCGTCGTCGGCTACGGCCTCGACTACCACGAGCGCTATCGCAACCTGCGGGACATCGGCACGTTGGCGCCGCACGTGTACAGCTGATCGGGCACCCGCCACTGACCGAACGAATCTGCGACTGACCGAACGTTGCAACATGCGGCCAGTCGCAGTTTCACAACCTAGGTTGTGAATCTGCACCCCGCATCCTGCCCGTCGGGGGGACCGCGGCGAGCCGCTCGGATCACGGCGTTTCGTGCAGCGTTGCGCCACCTGAGAGGATATCCCGCGTGAAACGCATTCTCCGGGGTCCCTGGCTGTGGATCACCCTCGCCGTGGTGGCCGTGATCCTCACCTTGCAGTACGCCGTGCCCAACGGCGGCTACACCGAGATCGAGACCTCGACGATGGTCGCCCACATCCAGAAGGGCGACGTCGAGCAGATCACCTTCGTCGACGGCGGCGACCAGGAGATCCGGGCCAAGCTCGACGACGGCAAGAAGGTGATGGCCACCTGGGTCGACGGCCAGCAGGTCGGCCTGGTCGAGCAGGTCCAGAAGCAGGTCGACGCCGGCGAGATCGAGAAGTTCAACGTCAAGAACCCCAAGCCGAGCCTGCTCGGCACCATCGCCGGCACGCTGCTCCCGTTCATCCTGATCGTGGTCATCTTCCTCTTCCTGATGAACCAGATGCAGGGTGGCGGCGGCCGGGTGATGCAGTTCGCCAAGTCCAAGGCGAAGCTGATCAGCAAGGACATGCCCAAGACGACCTTCGCCGACGTGGCCGGCTGCGACGAGGCGATCGAGGAGCTCGGCGAGATCAAGGAGTTCCTCCAGGAGCCCGCCAAGTTCCAGGCCGTCGGCGCGAAGATCCCCAAGGGCGTGCTGCTCTACGGCAACCCCGGCACCGGCAAGACCCTGCTCGCCCGCGCCGTCGCCGGTGAGGCGGGGGTGCCGTTCTACTCCATCTCCGGCTCGGACTTCGTCGAGATGTTCGTCGGTGTCGGTGCCTCGCGGGTCCGTGACCTGTTCGAGCAGGCCAAGGAGAACGCGCCGGCCATCGTCTTCATCGACGAGATCGACGCCGTCGGACGGCACCGCGGCGCCGGCATGGGCGGCGGTCACGACGAGCGCGAGCAGACGCTCAACCAGCTGCTCGTCGAGATGGACGGCTTCGACGTGCGCGGCGGGGTCATCCTGATCGCCGCGACCAACCGCCCCGACATCCTCGACCCGGCGCTGCTGCGTCCGGGCCGCTTCGACCGGCAGATCTCGGTCGACCCGCCCGACCTGGCCGGGCGTGAGCAGATCCTCCACGTCCACGCCCGCGGCAAGCCGATGGGCCCCGACGTGGACCTGCGCTCGGTCGCCCGTCGTACTCCCGGGTTCTCCGGCGCCGACCTGGCCAACGTGCTCAACGAGGCCGCGCTGCTCACCGCGCGCGAGGACAAGAAGGTGATCGACAACGCCGCGCTCGACGAGGCGATCGACCGGGTGATCGCCGGCCCGCAGAAGCGCACCCGGCTGATGAGCGAGAAGGAGAAGCTCATCACCGCCTACCACGAGGGCGGTCACGCCCTGGTGGCTGCGGCGCTGCCCGGCACCGACCCGGTGCACAAGATCACGATCCTGCCGCGCGGCCGGGCGCTCGGCTACACGATGGTGCTGCCCGACGAGGACAAGTACTCCCAGACCCGCTCGGAGATGCTCGACAAGCTGGCCTACATGCTCGGTGGCCGGGCCGCCGAGGAGATGATCTTCCACGACCCGACGACCGGCGCCGGCAACGACATCGAGAAGGCCACCTCGCTGGCGCGGGCGATGGTCACCCAGTACGGCATGACCGAGCGGCTGGGCGCGATCAAGCTGGGCGAGACCCAGGGCGAGCCGTTCCTGGGCCGCGACATGGGACACAGCCGCAACTACTCCGAGGATGTTGCCGCGATCATCGACGAGGAGACCAAGAAGTTCCTCTCCACCGCCCACCAGGAGGCCTTCGACATCCTGGAGGAGAACCGCGACGTCCTGGACGCGCTCGTGCTCGCGCTGATGGAGCACGAGACCCTCGACAAGGCGGAGGTCGCGGCCGTCTTCACCCCGCTGCGCCGGCGCCCGACACGGCCCGCGTGGACCGGCTCGCCGGACCGGGTGCCCTCGGAGATCCCGCCGGTGGAGATCCCGGAGAAGGTGCGCCTGGCCGCGGCGGAGGGCCCGGTCGCCGACGACGAGGCGGGCGCCGTGGTGATCACGCCGCCCGGTGCCGGTGGCGACACCCACGGCGGCAGCCCGACTCCCGGACCGGAGACCCCCGAACCGCCGTCGCCCGGCGGCGGGAACCTGCGCACATGAGCACTGGCGGCGTCGACCCGGTGAGCCATGCGGGCGGTGCGGTCGGCGACTTCGACCAGCCGCGCGCCGAGGCGGCCGTGCGGGAGCTCCTCGCCGCCATCGGCGAGGACCCCGAGCGGGAGGGCCTGCGCGAGACGCCGGCCCGGGTGGCGCGGGCGTACGCCGAGCTGACGGCGGGCCTGCGACAGCGGCCCGAAGACGTCCTGACGACCACCTTCGACATCGGCCACGACGAGATGGTGCTGGTCCGCGACATCGAGCTGTGGTCGATGTGCGAGCACCACCTCGTGCCGTTCACCGGGGTGGCGCACGTCGGCTACATCCCGGCGGAGTCCGGCAAGATCACCGGCCTGTCCAAGCTGGCCCGGCTGGTGGACGTCTACGCCAAGCGCCCGCAGGTGCAGGAGCGGCTGACCACCCAGGTCGCCGACTCGCTGATGCAGCTCCTCGAGGCCCGGGGCGTCATCGTGGTGATCGAGGCCGAGCACCTGTGCATGACCATGCGCGGCGTGCGCAAGGCCGGCGCCCGGACCATCACCTCGGCGGTACGCGGCATGATGCACAACGCCGCCACCCGCTCGGAGGCGATGGCGCTGATCAACGCGCACCGGTAGACAGTCCCCATGGCGCCCAACCCTGGCGGGAGCTTCCGCGGTCGGCTGCCGACCCGCCACGTCGCCGGCCTGCCCGAGCCGGACCGCCCCCTGGTCATGGGCGTCCTCAACGTCACCCCCGACTCGTTCTCCGACGGCGGGAGGTACGCCGACGTGTCCGCCGCGGTCGGGCACGGGCTGCGGATGCTGGCCGACGGCGCCGACCTGCTCGACGTCGGCGGGGAGTCGACGCGCCCCGGCGCGACCCGACCGGTGGTCGAGGAGGAGCTCAACCGGGTGCTGCCGGTGATCACGGAGCTGGCCGGGCAGGGCGCCCGGATCAGCGTGGACACGATGCGCAGCGAGGTCGCCGCCGCAGCCCTCGGAGCCGGCGCGGTGCTCATCAACGACGTCTCCGGCGGGCTCGCCGATCCCGCGATCCTGCGCGTCACGGCCGAGGCGGGCGCGGCGTACGTCGCGATGCACTGGCGCGGCCACGCCGACGTGATGGCGCAGCGGGCGTCGTACGACGATCGCGCCGGCGGCGTGGCGAGGGCGGTGCGGGACGAGCTCGCGGAGCGGGTGGAGGCCGCGCTGGCCGCCGGGATCGGTGCCGACCGGCTCGCGGTGGACCCGGGCCTGGGCTTCGCCAAGACGGCGGCCCACAACTGGGAGCTGCTCGGACGCCTCGACGTGATCGACGAGCTGGGCCTGCCCGTCCTGGTGGGGTCCAGCCGCAAGTCGTTCCTGGGCACGCTCCTGGCGGACGCCCACGGCACGCCGCGCCCGGTGCTCGACCGCGAGGACGCCAACGTGGCGCTCACCACGCTCGCCGGGATGGCCGGCGTCTGGGCGGTCCGGGTGCACGAGGCGCGGGCCAGCGTCGACGCGCTGAAGGTCGTCGCCCGCTGGCAGGGCGAGCCGGTCGGCGACAGCTGAACCGCGGCTCATCCGGGCGAGCGTGGCCGCCGCGGACGGAACGGGCCAACTTCCGGCGCCAACCTGGCCGCCGGTAGTGTCGAGGCGATGACTGACCAGCTGGCGGTGTGCGGGATCGAGGTCTTCGCCCACCACGGAGTGCTCGACTTCGAGCGCCGTGACGGGCAGAAGTTCCTGATCGACCTGCGCCTGGGCCTCGACACCGGCCCGGCCGCGCAGACCGACGACCTGTCCCGCACCGTCGACTACGGGAGTCTGGTGCACGACGTGACGACGGCAGTGGAGAAGGACCCGGTCGACCTCATCGAGACCGTGGCGCAGCGGATCGCCGACGTGTGCCTGTCCCGCGATCAGGTCGAGTGGGCAGAAGTGACCGTGCACAAACCGCACGCCCCCATCGAGGCAACGTTCTCCGACGTCGCCCTGACGATCAACCGGAGCCGCAAGTGACCGAGTCCCCGAACCCCGCTGTCATCGACGCCGACACGCTGACCGGCGAGATGCACCCGATCCGTCGGGCCGTCGTCTCCATCGGGTCCAACCTGGGCGACCGCCGGCTCAACCTGCAAGGTGCCGTCGACTCCCTCGCCGACACCCCGGAGGTCTGGGTGACCGGGGTCTCCGCCGTCTACGAGACGACCCCGGTCGACTCGCCCGAGGACGCCAAGGACTACCTCAACGCGGTCGTCCTGTTCGACACCACGCTGTCCGCGGCCACCCTGCTGGACCGGGCGCTGGCCATCGAGGCGGCGTACGGACGCGACCGCGACGGGGAGCCGCAGCACAACGCCCCCCGCACGCTGGACGTCGACCTGATCGTGCTGGGCGACCGGCGCGCCGACGACGAGACCCTGAAGCTCCCGCACCCGCGCGCTGCCCAGCGTGCGTTCGTCCTGGTGCCCTGGCACGACCTGGAGCCGGACGCGGAGATCCCCGGTGCCGGGCCGATCGCCGAGCTCGTCGAGCGCACCGGGCGGGGCGGCGTGAACCGGCGCGACGACATCGAGCTCGAGCTGCAGTGACCCACGCGGGCCCTCCCGACCGGGGAACCGGCCCAGGAGTGGGCCCCGAGACCGGCCCCGACGCCGGCCCGGGAGTCGGGCCGGAAGCGGACCCCGGGGACGGCTCCCGGAACGGACCTGACGGCCCGGAGGAGCCCCAAGGCCGGATGCGCCCCCTCGGCCCCGGTCCCCTCGTGGTGCTGGGGCTGGTCGGCCTCGTCGGTGGGTGGCTGGTCCGCCCGATGAGCATCCGGGCGGGCAACGTGGCCCCGTCGGTGCCGCCGGTGTCGATCGGGCTGATCTTCTTCGCGGCGGCGATCGTGGCGATGGCGGCGTACTTCACCTGGCGCACCGTCCACCGTGAGCGCAAGCGCCTGCCCACGCACCAGGCGGTGAACCGGCTCGTCCTGGCGCGTGCCTGCGCGCTCGTGGGAGCGACGGTGCTCGGCGGCTACCTGGGCAACGCGATCTCCCACCTCGGCGTCGGGGAGGGGCACGCGCTCCTCCAGCTGTGGCTGTCGCTGGCCGCCGCCGTGGGCGGTGCGGTGCTCACCACAGCGGGGCTGCTCCTGGAGCGTGCGTGTCGTGTGCCGAAGCAGGCCAGCTGACGGCCTAGCCTTCGACCATGGCAGCTCCTCGAACCCCAGCGCGCCGTCGGCAGCGCAGCGTCCGCGTCACCGTCGCGGTCGTGTTGTTGTCGGTCGCCACCGTCGCCGTCGCCCTCTCCCTGCCTACCCAGTCCCCGCTCCTGCTCAGCATCAGCTCCGTCGCCGCCATCGTGCTCGGTTGGGCGGCCCTGCGGATGGTCTGGACCGAGGTGCTGCAGTCGCGTCGTGAGAACGCCCTGGACCGGGCGGCCGCGGCCACTGCCTACAAGGAGCTGTTCTCGGTGCGCGCCGCCGAGCACGCCGAGTTCACCACCGCCATGACCGAACGGCTCGCGGAGGCCAACCTGTCCCAGCGGGAGCTGCAGGGCGAGCTGGTCAACGCCCAGCGCCAGGCTGCCGAGGCGCAGCTGCGCGCCGAGACCGCGGAGTCCGGGCTCGCCGACGCGATCGGGCGGGTCGCCGAGCTGAAGGAGGCGGTGGAGCGCCAGCAGGCCGCCGAGCACGAGGCTGCGCTGGCCCAGTGGGAGGGCGAGGGCGGCGAGAGCCGGTTCGAGTCCCTGGCCGAGCTCGTCGAGTGGGCCCAGAGCACCGCCGAGAAGGCCGCCGAGAACGACGCGGTCAAGACGGCGTCGACGAACGGCTCGCGTTCC